>CACWXP010000067.1 GCA_902764875.1 uncultured Eubacteriales bacterium | reverse complement strand
GGATAAAAAGCCAGGAAGGCTTCGGGGGTAAGCGCCATTACTTCGTATCGTTCTGCCCGGCGTCAGCCTTCGCTTCCGCCGCGGCAGCCGTATTTTCCGGTTTGGCCGGTTCCATCGCGCTCTCCTCGGCCTTCCTGGTTTTTTCGGTTTTAGCAGCCGCTTTGGACAGTTCAGTCTTCACGGCCTTTGCCGTCTTTGGGGTCTTCGCTCGCTTTTCAGCTTTCACAATGACAGCGTCCGGATCGTTCTCCAAAGCCCTCAGGTCGAGCTTGCTTTCGGGAGCCTTGAGGCTGCCTTCCTCGACCATCAGGGCATAGAGGGGATCCTGTACAATCGCGTCCGGAACTTCAGTGATGTTCCGAAGCTCGTGGGCATGAATCCGATGAATCACATTGCCGGATTTGTCGTGAAATTCGGCACAGGCAAAGGGGACAATCAACATAACTTATTTCCTTTCTGAAGGACCCGGAGAACAAATAGTCCTCCGGGTCACCTTCGGTCAAATATCCGCAACCTCAATCGGCGCAAGCTCCCCACTGGGGAGCTCGCTTGTTTCGGTTGAGATTTGATTCGATGATATTTCCGCCACTGGTGGACGAACCTCTGTTGACCGCCAGTGGCGGGAATCTCAACAGAGGTGAGATCGTCTGAAAGGAAGCAGCGGCAGATGTAATGCCGCTGCGACCATTGAAGACGCGGAACATCGAATCAAATCCCATCGACGTAGCGGACGGTAGAAGGATACAGGAAACGCACTTCGCTGAACTGCGCGATGTACGGGATCTTAATTCGCATCTCAGCGTACTCAGTTTCCATCCGGCGCAGGGGCTGGGTCAGGTTGAAGCAAACCCGGTCCACCTGGTTCATGTATACCACCATGCGGTCGGTGGAGCCGCTGCCGATTCCCGCGCACCACTTGCAGGGGGAAATGACCAGTTCCTTTCCCTGTTTGGTGGCGATGTTGTTCTCCAGCACGTAGGTCAGGATCGACCGCTCGGAGCAGTCGTTGTCCTTCCAGACAGCGCTCAGCGCCCGGTTGATGTCGTTCAGGATCTCGTCCGGCGTCTTGCTCTGCCAGGTGGAAGTGCCGCCGGCGCCCGGCCACGCGGAGGTCCGCGTAATCAGCGGGCTGTTGCAAAGGCCGGTAGAGTTCACCTTGCTGAATCCGCGATAGACGTTCCGGTCGATGGTTTTATCGCAGTGCAGCCGGATGCCCTTGTTCAGGAACGTCTCCGGATCCCGCCCGACGCTCATCATCTTCTCCTTCTCCGTCACCGTGAAGCTCATGTACTCCGCCCAGTTGAAGGTCCGGGCCACCTGCTTGCTCAGATCCGCCTGGATCACGGGAATCTCGTTGGCGGCGTCGAAAAACAGGTTGTCGTCATCCTTGCCGGTAGAGGCATAAGTGACGTCGATGGAGGAAATGGACTCAATAAGTCCGCCGCCGGCGATCACCGGCATGTCCCGGGGCCAGTCGGTTCCGGAGAGCGGATCGAGAATCTGATTGTCGATCCGCTCCAGTTCCTGCATCAGGAACGTATAGGAGTCATTCGCCGCCAGCCGGCGAATCGTGGGGGCTTTGATCATTAGAAAATTCTCCCTTCATTCGTTTTTTTTTGATAGCGGATAGGAAAAGCAAATAAACTATTCACTAACCACTATCCACTATTCACTCAGCGGAAGCGCCAAAGGCAGCTTCCGCTTTACAGCAGATTCCGTTCCAGCACGACGACCTCAGCCCGATTGTCAGAATCAGAAGAGGTCTTGACGTGGACGTTGGTCAGCGCCAGCGTGGTTCCCTCCGCGCCGGGGTTTGTGACGAAGGCTCCGTCGGCCTTCCGGATGTAAACCGTCGCGCCCGGATCCACGCCGTGGTCAAACTGCAGCACGATGGCCCCGCGGGTCAGGATCTCAACGGGATCGCTGTCGTTGAAAACGGCCTCGTTGCTGCCGAACAGGTTCGGCGTCTTGTCGCCGCTGCGCACGGTGATGCCAATGAAGTTGTCCATCGAATAGCTGGAGGCGTAGTCGGGATCAAAAGGCTCGCAGGCATTCTGTCCCGCGACGAAGAACACTGCAGCCCCGAAGGGAATCTTCCCGTCGGAGCCGTTTCGCATGGACATAATGATTTCGTCGACG
>CACWXP010000066.1 GCA_902764875.1 uncultured Eubacteriales bacterium | reverse complement strand
GCGGACATGCTGGGGATTTCGCACCAGGCTGTCTGTGAACGGTTGGAAAGCGTGAGGAAGAAGATCGCAGAATATTACGAGAACAATCATTGATACATCTGCAAAAGAGGCAATACAGGGAGGGGCTGGAAACGGCCCCTTCTTCTACCATATATGGAAGAGTACCGTGCTGTAAGCTTCTGAAATTTCTTTTTCAGACACCTTGCAGCACGGCTTCCGAAAAACCATATAGGTGAAAGGACTGTGGATGGCGACTTCCCACATGAACACCAGGTGCTGAACGATTTCTGAAAATTATGTTTTCGGAATACTTGCAAAACAGCCTCTGAAAAATCATATGGGTGAAGGGACGTTTCAGAAGCGTCCTTTTTCAGTGCGACAGCGGATGATCATTATCCGGATAAACGCTGTAGCACACTGAGCAACATAGCAGGGACGATGCTCCCGGAAAGGAAAAAGCATGAAACGCTATTCGGAAACACCAAAGAAGGTCTACATCTGTTCTCCGCTCCGGCCTCGTGGCGAGACAGAAGAGGAAAGGAAGAAAGACCTGCACAGGAACCAGCAGCTGGCACGCTTTGCATGCCGGTATGCAACAGAACACGGCTACATGCCGCTGGCCCCGCACATCTACTTCACGCAGTTCATGGATGATGCTGATCCTCAGGATCGGGAAGACGGTATCCGGTATGGACTGAAATGGCTGGAGGACTGCGAGGAGATCTGGGTCATTGAGCGGCGAGTCACCGAAGGGATGAGGCGCGAGATCGCTGTGGCGCGGAAACGTGGTATGCAGGAGAAACACTTTGTGATTTCTTTGCGGCCCGAGGAACGTCTCCTGAACGATCTGATCGGTGAGTGCTTCGTGGAGATGTACAGCGTAGTGGACAAGAGAACATTTGATTAAGGAGGACAGCGACATGGCTGAAGCAAGAAAGAAACCCCGGAAGATAGCTGGGGAGGCAGCCAGCCTGGTAACGGTTGACGCAAACAAGCTGAGGGAAGCGCTGAAACACACTTTCGAGGGTGTAACGATGCTGTTCGACTGTATTGGGCTGAACGTTCCCGTGGGCGAACCTGTCGCAGAAGCGGAAGAAAAGCCTGCGCAGAGCAGCCCTGTAGAAGAACCGGTGTTTACTTCTGTGGAGGAAGTGCCGGAAGAAGCCCCCATCGTGGAAGTGCCTACAGACGAACCGCCTGTCGTGGAAGCGCCGGAAGAAAAGAAACAGGAAGAATCACCTGCGAAAACGCCTCCTGCGGTATTCACAGTCACACAGGACGATATCACGAAGATCATTGTTCGGAAGATCAAACAGGATCGGTCGAACAATGAAAAGATTGGTGCGATCCTGAAGACTTATGGGGTTTCCAAGGTGAGCGACCTGCCTGCAGCAAAGTATGAAGCCTTCCTGACCGATATTTCCCAGATTTCCAAGCAGTGGCTCAACTGCCCGCCGTCGGCTCGTCTGCAGGAGAAGATCCCGAACGAGAGCAGCGTTTACGCGGAAGAGGGCACCTACGCCCACTCCGTTTGTGAATACAAGGTTCGGAAGTACCTTCACGAACGGGTGAAACGACCGCAATCTGAGGAATACGACAGCGAGGAAATCGAACAGATCACGGACGTCTATGCGGAATTTGTGATCAGTACGATCGAAGAAATGAAGCGAAACGGCTGTGAACCGCTGACTCTTGTAGAGGAAAAAGTGGATTATAGTCACCTGGTTCCATCCGGATTCGGTACGGCGGACATGATTGTAATCGGACAGGATGAGAACGGGAAGGGCTTGCTTCATATTGCTGATTTCAAAACCGGAAAAGGCGTCTTCGTGGACGCTGAACACAACAGCCAACTGATGCTTTACGCCCTTGGCGCCCTCAATGCCTACGGATATATTTATCCGATTGAAACGATCCGGATGACGATCGTGCAGCCGAGACTGGACAATATAAGCACCTTTGAATGCAGCCGGGCTGAGCTGGAAGCATGGGGAGAATCCATCCGTCCGATTGCCCAATTGGCCTATGAAGGCGGCGGCGAACAAAAATGCGGTGACTGGTGCCGCTTCTGCCGGGCAAAGCCAATGTGCCGTGCCTGTGCAGATGAAGCACTGGCTCTGGCAAAAGAGGAATTCTTAGACCTGGACGGTGGTGCTCTTGCACCTGAACAGGAGAATTCGGAAGAACCCTCTGCACCGGTTTTCAAGCAGCCGGGTCTGATTCCATTCCATGAACTAGAGGAGATCCTGCCGACCTTGAACCGGATCGGTGCGTGGATTGATGCCGTCTTCTCCTTTGTTTCCGGGGAAGCCATCAACAACAATGTGTCTGTGAAAGGGTACAAGGTTGTTGAAGGCAGATCCAAACGTGTGTTTACTGATCTGAAAGTGGTTGTGGATACTGCGATGCAAAACGGTTATACCGATTTGTATAAGAAGGAACTCATCTCTCTGACGGAATTCGAGAAGCTGATGGGGAAGAAGCGGTTTACAGAGTTGCTGGGTCCGTATGTGGCGAAGCCACCGGGCAAGCTATCTCTGGTTCCAGATTCCGATCCGCGTCCGCCCGTTGAGAGGACAGAGTCCCCAGAGCAGGAGTTTTCGGTTCTCCCTGCCCAGGATGAAGAGATGCGGGCGCTCTTTTTTATGGAGGGTTTTGTACTATGGCTAACAAATCTGTTTCCCTGACCAAGGTGGTCATTCCCTGCCGTCTGAGCTTTGCCAATATCTGGGAGCCCAAGAGCATCAATGGCGGCGACGAAAAGTTTTCCGTTTCCTGTATCATCCCGAAGAGTGACAAGGCGACGCTGACCAAGATCCACAACGCGATCGAGGCAGCGAAGGAAGAAGCCAAGGGCAAGAAGTGGGGCGGCAAGATTCCCCCGAACCTGAAGCTTCCGCTGCGGGATGGTGACATCGATCGTCCGGACGATGAGAACTATGCGGAATGCATGTTCCTGAACGCGACCAGCAAGGATGCGCCGCAGATCGTGGACCGGAAGGTCAAGCCGATCCTGGATCCTATGGATTGTGGTTCCGGCGATTATGCCAACGTGAGCGTAAACTTCTATGGTTTCAACGCGAACGGCAATCGCGGTATTGCTGCGGGCCTCGGGAACATCCAGAAGGTACGCGACGGTGAACGCCTGTCCGGTCGCACGGCTGCCACTGCCGACTTTGAGGAGCTCGGCGATGCTGAGGATGACGGCGAAAGTGTTCTCGGCGGCGATGTACCGGACTACCTGAAGTAAGAACCACAGGAACCATAACGATCCCCGCTTGGCAGTTGTGCTGGGCGGGGATTTTTTCGTGATCGGAGGGAACGTTATGCGGGATTACAGCGAACAGGCACAGAGGATTAAAAGCAACCTGTCAGATAACATATGGAATGATTCGACTCCTTACTGGCCAGGCGGAGGAAAACCGAAGTACATGCAAACAGACTTTGAAACATATTCAGAAACCGATATATCGAATTGCGGCAGTTATCGCTATATCGATGATGATACATTTGAACCGTTGCTGCTGGCTGT
>CACWXP010000065.1 GCA_902764875.1 uncultured Eubacteriales bacterium | reverse complement strand
TCCCGCAGATGGTAATTGCACATGGTCGTGTAGTTGGCATTCTTCTCAACGCGGAATACAGCCACGGCCACCACCGCCTTTCCTCCCGCCGGAAGATGCTGTCGGAACCAGGTATGGGCACTCATCAAACACACAGTCGCCGCGAAGGGAATATGGCGTGTGATATCGGCAGTTCCTGCATTCCGGATACCGGCCGTCACAGCCGTCATCATAGTGGTTGTGTCCCGGTGTCTCCCGCATCAGTGCTTCTATGGCACACATACTTCCATCAGTAAAACTCATGCCGATCCCTCCGTTTCTTGTCTCCGGAAGGTTGTTTCTCCATTCTTCATGTGATCCGTCCTCTCCGGTGCATAAGAAAAGGGAGCGATATCCGCTTTTTGTAATAAGCTTCTAACGCTCCCTTGTTCCGGTATGCTCCTGTGAAATTATAAGGCTGCTTCCGGTGCAGTCCTTCCCGATGCTTTTGCTTTCGGTGCATGATCCATCGCCTCTTTCTTTTTTTCTCCGAGCTGCTCAAGGACAGAAGGTTTCTTTTCTGCTCCGCCTCTTGCAGCTGCCTTCTTTTCCATTTCCTGTGCCAGCTTCCTCGATGCTGTCTTATCGGCCAGCTCGAATACCCGGTCAGCTTTGTCGTAATGATAGACATTATCCGAAAGCCGCTCTGCCGGTGCTACCTGCGTCTCATTGATGGTCTGTACCATCTCCGCCAGGTCGTGATAATCCTGAGTTCCGTCATCCGGAATCAGGAGTACCTCATGAATGGATGAAGGAAGGACGAAGAAATCACCGCCGATCTTCTCAGCCGCCTGATCCATGAAACCCGGATACTGAATAACAGACGCTCCCATGAAGGAGCCTTCCACTGTAGCCACCAGCATCATAGGTTCCCCTGTTGCAATCTCTTCCGGCTTCATTCCCATCATATCCGCCATCACTTCCTGCATGGAGCGAAGGGAGGCCGGATGGGTGAGCGGTGCATTCTCAAGGGCGTCCTGATGAAGCTGCTCTGCTGTGATACCGAAGGCTTTCAGCTGCTGATTAGTAATCACGGAAGTCATCTTACCGCCGGAGCTGTCACCCATATCAACTCGATAGATCAGAGCCATATCCTCAACCTTCTGATGGGGGATATTCTCCAGCCTGTCCTCATTTCCCTTCTGAGGAATGACCTCCATCATCAGCTTCGGTTTCATGGCTTCATAGTCTGTCAGCTCCCCAATATTAAACTGGGGTGTATGATCCACTACCTTCATAAGCTGTGCTTCCACCTCCTCCAAAATGTCCTCATAGGGACGGCCCGCTTCATAGGCCTGAAAGGCACCGGTCATATTGAGATTTGCCTCGACTGGGGAGTCCCCGCTGCGGAAAGAAAGCCCGCGGTAGGATTCTCCCTGGAGCTTCTCCACATCCCGGATCCCGATCCTCACATCGGCAAGCTCCGGCGGGAGATCTTCGGCAAACCGGGCCTGCAGATCCTCTTTCATCTGTTCCAGAAACTGCTCATAATTCATCTGACGTCCTCCTTTGCGTGATTTGGAAATAAAATAATGAATATTAAACACCTTCGAGCATCCTTGTAGTTTCCGCAAGATTCAAGTGCAGTTTTGTCACTTTTTATAATTTTTGACAAAACTGCACAGCAAGGGAGGGACGCCTGATGCACGGGGTCTGTTTTAAAGCAAAAAAGGCGCTTACCTCTCATTCGCACTGAATTCATCGGTAAGCGCCTGCCTTCACTAAGATATATTCTGTTGTTTGTCGCATCGAAAAGCTCTTTTCCTAATGTTGATAAAACGTTGATAAAAGTCCTGCCCCGGTGGTCTGAACCCCGCATAAATACTGGGTTTTTGACCATTTAGTCAGATGCTGCCGTGGCAGATAAACATGCCGTGGCAGATAAACAAAACTCTAATCATTTCAAAAATCCTTCCTGTAAGGGCACGATTTGCCGCACAATGCCGCACTTTGCGCACCGCTCCGCGCGGGTACATACTATCCAAAAAATCGGGCAAAAATTCGGAAATGCGGCAAATCGAGGCAAATCGCGGACGTCATTCGTAGTAAAAACGTAGTAGAAATTGGGGTGTTTTACTACTGGTGCCCTTGCGTGACTTTAGGCGACCTGGGGTGTAGTGGGTTAGAAGCTGGTCGACATACTGGAATTTGCCGAGGTCTGGAAGTCAGGCTTGCCTTCTCACGCAGGCCGGCTTGCCTCCACCCTTGATTCGGCTTGCCTCTTTAACTGTAAAAATCATATTCTGCCAAAAGCACTGACATTTTTAATTGTATAACTCAAATTCTGTCAAATACACTTACTTTTTTTGAGGTGCCGGTAAGTGCAGATCCTAGATTTCTCATCTGTGATTACACTTTTGCGCCAATGTGTAAGTGCAGATACAGATTCGGAGTATAACCAATGAAAATCTTTCCTTCTTTTTCATTGCAA
>CACWXP010000064.1 GCA_902764875.1 uncultured Eubacteriales bacterium | reverse complement strand
ACGACGTCCGCGCCCTTCTGGAAGCCTCTGGCACCGGCATCCAGTTACTGTCCTTTCCGGGAGAGGACTCGCAACCGCTGCGCGGCAGGGCGTATGTCGGCAAAGCATCGGATGCGATTGCATCCGCTCTGTCGCAGGCCGGAGCCAGGGGTTTCCTGACGCTTGCAGGCCTGCAGGTGATTCCAATGGATCCTTTGCCGGCCAGTCTCCATCTGACCGAAGTCGATCTGACCGACCGTCCTTTCTTCGCCGATTCCGGCCGGAAGATGATTCTCTCCACCAATGTCATTGGTTTTCAGCCGGGGGACGAAATGACGCTGTCCTTTGAGGGAACCATTGCAAAGGGCCTGATCGTTTCCCGCCTGGTGGACGCCGATTCCTATGCAGGCCCATGGCGGACGCAGCTCCTGGTGGAGCTGCGATAGTGGATAGTGAATAGTGGATAGCGGATAGGAGCCGCGCTGCGGCGCGGCAGTGGATAGTGAATAGTGAATAGCGGATAGTAACGAGGAGGTGCAGCCGTGATGTCCAACACCCTGTCCCATGAAGAGCGCGACGCTTTCAAGCAGGAAATCTTTCATTCCCTGCATTGCGCCCTGCCCGGCAATATCATCAGCTTCGATCCGGAGACGCAGACCGCCAGCATTCAGCCGGGGGTCAGGCTCGGCGCTCAGCCGTATCCTGTTCTCACCGACGTCCCGGTTTTCATGCCGATACCCTATGAGATCAATCCCGGCGACGCCTGTCTGGTGGTTTTCTCCGACGTTGATATTGACAGATGGTTCGAAACAGGAGAAGCCTCCGCGCCGAATTCGCCACGGAGGCACTCACTGTCAGATGGTTTTGTGTTTGTGGGGTTTCGGGTGGCCGGGTCTCCAGAGAGCAACGGATAACTTCCGTTTTCCGGGATATCATTTACCACAGTATGCGATTGCATCTGCCTGGAACTGCAGGCCATCCGGTCCACCAACATGGGCAAAATTAGTCTGGATGGATTTTCGGGCAGGATATTTTCCATTCTTCATGTACTTCGTACCTTTCAATATTTCCCATTTTTTTCCTCCCAATTATGCCCCAACCTGGGGCAATTTTCGGATAATCCTTACCGGATTTTGTTCTCGTAATCCTGCAATTCATGAAAAATGCTATCCACGATAGCAAGATTACCCTCGATCCGGTAGAGCATAAAATACCGGTGCGTCTGAAAATGAATCTTTCTGTATCCGAGAGCGTTCAGATGCGGATTTTCACACGGCTGCAGACTGCCTGCAATATGGGACAGGCTTTGTTTTGTTTCCTCAAAGTCATTCAGTACATTGGTTGCAGCCTGCGGGTTCTGTTTTACAAACAGAAGATATCGGACGAATCTGTCCAGGTCCTCCTCCGCATCCGCAGTGATCACTACTTTATATTCCATATTTCGCCCTCATGTCAGAAACAACTTCGCCCGCATCTCTGTACTTCCCCTGACTTGCGTGAAGCCTGGATTGCTCGAGCTTCCGAAGAATTTCTTCTTCAGACATCGCAGTATAAGGATTTTCCACAGCTCTCTTGATTTCGAAAGGGAATCCGTTATATGCGACCGCCTGTGTCAAAAAGATTCTTACCGCTGATGTTGTGTCTGTTCCGAGCTCGCGGAACAGCATATCTGATTTCTGCTTTAGTTCGTCATCTACACGGACCTGGATTGTACTGGACATCTGATCGTCCTCCTTTCCTGTGCATATCATTATAATGCTGATTCATTACAAATGCAATGGTCTGATATGAAATATAAAAATGTTTCAAAACTGTTAATAGACAGAAAAATTCAAAGTTAAGAAGTCACCCCTTCCTGATTATACACGAAAGTGAGGCGTTTGTCCCGTGATTCTGTTGAAAGGCGACTGGTGGGAATATCCGGAGGATGGGTTCTTCGTGCTGGAATTTATGCGGGAGGAGCGCTTCTCCGAAGCCAACGCCGGGATGTTTGCTTCCCGGGTGACGGAATTCATCCGAGGGGTGGAAGGCGTATTCGAAGTGGATGACGTGCAGTTCCAGGTGGACGGCCGGACGTTCCACTATTCCTGTCAGCTGTTGACGGAAGAGGGCCCGGCAGCGCTGGAGTATACGTTTTATTGATTCCAATACAGCTATCAAAGTCGCTTGGCAACTTTGGTAACAGCAATCGCAGGAGGTTTATCTCATGGCCTACTTTGCACCCTACATTGACGAGACAGGTATTCATATGCCGACCTATGAAGACCGGCTTTCGGATCTTTGTGACAAGTATCGGGCGATCTTCGGCCAGGAGGCAGCCCTGGATCCTGCTGTGCCGGATTACCAGCTGCTTTCGGTTTTCGCGAAGGCTTTGGACGACACTTCTGCCTATGTGCTCTCTGCCTATAATTCGCGGAATCCGGGGTATGCCACCGGCCAGGCGCTGGATCTGCTGCTGCCTTTGTACGGCATCAGCCGGGAAGCAGGGGAGACGGACGCTTCCGTTCGCGGGCGGATGAACGCTGCGATTGCTTCCCGGGGAATCTTCACTTTTGACGCCCTGGCGGCAGCCCTGCGGGAGATTGCCGGGGTGTCGCATTTCCTGATCCGGGCGAACGACGAGGATACTGCCGTGGACGGGATACCGGCGCATACGCTGGCAGTGCTGGTGCAGGGCGGAAACGCCAACCGGATTGCGGAGGCGATCTGGAACAAAAAGCCGCCGGGCATTGGGACCGACGGGTCGCTGAGTCGGGTTGTGACGGATGAGAAGGGCCAGGAGCACACGGTGAAGTTCTCCCGGCCCGGGATGCTGACGGTGCACTTCAATATCACGATCAAGACCTATGACGGGTTTAGCCTGGACGCGGTGCAGCCGCTTATT
>CACWXP010000063.1 GCA_902764875.1 uncultured Eubacteriales bacterium | reverse complement strand
CAAAGCGAAAAAGCGGAAGAAGCATGCGCCGACTGCTGGCCCATGGCCGCGCCCATCACGGCAGCAGCATCGGAGACGGCGGCCGCGTAGGTCGCGATCGCCCGCCGGGAACCGGCGGCGTGGAGCTTGTCCAGCAGGGAGTCTGTCGCCACCACTTCCGTTGCGGTGCCGATCAGGGCCAGAAACAGCATCGCCGGCTTGTCCAGCCCGGACAGGTGGGTATTCAGGGCAAGGAGCTCCTCATCGGTGCGGGTATCCGCCAGGGCAATGCCGTAGAAATCGGAAGTCAGCTGCAGCACGGCGTCCATCGCCTCAACCGGTGTTTCCGACGCTGGATAGCAGGAGACGAGCAGCCGTCCCGGCGAGGGCGAAGAGGCAAAGTATTTCTGCGCGGCTTTGTAGGCTTCGGTCGTGTTATCGAAGCCGTCCGCGATCAGGCAGTCCGCAGACGTTTCGCGTCGGCGAAGGAGGCGTCCTTCACGAGGAGCAGCCCCGTATCCCAGGATGTAGGCGAAGCCGCCGGGCGAACCACGTTGACGATGACGTGGGCAATGGTATTAATGGAAAGCATGGGCGTCTATCCCCTTTCGTGAATCTGAACCGCCGGAGCGATGGTCACCGCACCCTGTCTCGCAGGGTGCGTTTGTTTTTCCTCACGGCGGAGCTGGATCGTCAGATCACAGCGGAGCCGCCAGAGGGAGCCTTCCGGTTCATGGAGCAGGAGGGGTTCCGGCGGATCCGGGATCGGCCGGATGCCGGCTTTTCGCAGGATGCAGCGGGGCATGTTCGTGCCGTCGACGTATAGGAAGGCGCGGATCTGGCGCGCGTTGGTCAGGGCATGGGGACCGTAACAGATGACCTGCAGCCGCCAGGCAGCGAAGGATGCAACGACGGGTGCAAAAGAGGCATCCGCCGCGGTTTCAGCAGAGTATTCCGGCGGGGCTTCGCTGGCAGTGCTGTCCGGCTCGACGGAGAAATAGATCACGTCGGTATTCCGGGGCGGCCGCGGTGCGTTCTCCGGATCCTGATAGGCTTCGCGGATCAGGATCGAGGCATCAGCCGATGAGGGCGACAGCCCGAAGCAGGCGCAGAGGGCCTGGTAGATGGTGGTGGTCATGCTGACTCCTTTTAAGTGTATAGTGAATAGTGACGATTGGATAGTCATTGCTCGGTACCACTATCACACATGGCTTTGATAGCAGCCATCGCCGTGGTTAGTCGGTGACCCTTACAGCGAGGCACTGATAATAGTTGAAAGCCGACCAGTCGCGAACCTTCACAACCCGCCAGGTTTTGTCCTGCCAGGTGATCCGGTCGGGAGTTGTGTAGGTTTCTCCCCCATCGTTTTCACCCAGGCTCAACGGGAAGTCGGTATAGATCGCGATGAATTCTTCATGGCGTTCTTCCTCCGGAAGCAATTGAATCATTTCAGGCGTTCCCGGGTGGATCGTGCCTGCGGCGCTCATCGTCTCATTCGACGGAACGGAGGCTCCGTTCTGCCGGCTGTAAGTTGTGCGCTGCACAGTGAAGCCGGTGTATCCCAGCTCCGGATCAAAGATGGCGTCGGAAACGTTCAATGGCAATTACTCCTCGATTTCATACCCGAATGCGTCATACAAAGCCCCTGTGTCGAACAGGGGCTTATTGAATCCCTTGCCTTTGACATAGGCGGCTTTTTTCGCTGCCCGGTTCCAGATCCAGCCGCCGTTTACGGTGGCCGGGCTGTTGGGCGGCGGGATATGGGAGTCGATGTAGGCGCGGATGCCATCGGCACCGGCCTGGCCTGCGGCTTCCAGATCCTCCCGCGGGTTCTTCCCTTCCCAGGCGGATTGGATTGCCGCCTTCATGGCTTGGGCCATCTCGGCGCGGGTTTCGTCTTTCGCCAGGGCCGGGTGGATTACCGGGCGGGACGGAATGTGCATAATCGGCGAGCCGTGCTCCTGCACGGCGAGGATGAAATGAAGCCGGCCTCCCGCGGAGGACGGAAGGCCGACTTTCACTTCAGTGGTTTTCAGTTTTTTCAGAGCCCGGTGGCGCTCGGTGAGCAGGTCCGGGTCGTCGTTGATCGTAAGTTTCATGGTATATACCGCGCGAAGCCGTAGAGGCGGAGCAGGCTGAGTAGCTGCAGGCCGTAGACAGTCTGGTTCAGATCGTTGAGGCCGGTGGAATTGGCGCCGGACGTCGAGGTCGACGTTGCGTAGGAGATGGAAACGTCTCCTACTTTTTTTGACGCAATTTCCTGCATGGAGCCCTTGCCCGCTGACGCGATCTGGGATTTGGTCGGGGTGGTGACGCCCTCCGGCAGGCAGCTGGCGCTGTACAGGGTCAGCTTATGGGCCGTGTAGAGGCGGCGGGCTTCGTCCGCGTCTGAGCCGAAATCAGAAAAGCGGGCGTTGGCCTGCCGGAGGTATTCCGGGAGGACAACGCCCTGTGCGAAGGAGGAAAACTGGGGATAAAAAGCCAGGAAGGCTTCGGGGGTAAGCGCCATTACTTCGTATCGTTCTGCCCGGCGTCAGCCTTCGCTTCCGCCGCGGCAGCCGTATTTTCCG
>CACWXP010000062.1 GCA_902764875.1 uncultured Eubacteriales bacterium | reverse complement strand
CTTCTATGATGTGGACCAGGGGGTCGAGCCGGATTACTTCATCAACGACTATGCGAATTTCTACAACCGGGAAGCTCTGACAGAGTTTATCAACGGGCTGTTCTGATTTGAGCGGGCGGTGGCCCTGTGCTCCGCCAATCCGGCGAAGATATTCGGCTGCGGTCAGAAAGGAGCGGTTGCGGTCGGCATGGACGCGGATATCGTCATTCTGATTTCGGTGAAAACGGGCATGAAAAAACCTTGCAGACGTTGATCTGCAAGGTTTTTTGTGGAGCATAGGAGAGTCGAACTCCTGACCTCGACAATGCGAATGTCGCGCGCTACCAACTGTGCTAATGCCCCGAATATCCGCCGGCTTTTCAGCCGCGAAAGGAAGTATAGCACAGCCTGCCGGAAAAGGCAAGACCTTTTTTCGCGGCAAGGCGCAAACCGCCCGTCTTAAGCGGGGCGGACGGCTTTTTCTTACGGCAAAGCTTCCCGGTACCAGCTCAGATGCATCAGCACATCGCTGTTGCTCAGTCCGCGCAGTTCCCTTTTCCCGCCGTTCCCTTCCCCGTCCTCGCCGTCCGAAACCTCCGGCATCTCAATCAGGCTCAGGTACTGCAAAATCTCAAGATCCGGCAATACATCCTTCAGTTCCTGCAGAATCCTGTTCAGCGTCGCAACCTTGAACGGCTGAACAACGCCGTTCGGATCTTTCTGGGCGTAAACCTCCATCTGGTCGTACAGCGTCCCGAACAGGTCAATCAGATAATCCACGTCCTGCCGGCTCCGTACGTACCATCTTGTTTCCTTCTCCCCGCCTTCCTCGCCGTTCTCCCCTGCGATCGCCGCGCCGATCTTCGTCATTTTTTCCAGCCCCTCCTGCACTTTTTTCATCATTTCCTCCGGATTCCGTTTCAGCCGGTTGATTTCCCGCCGCCGGGCACATTTCGCCAGAAACCGGTCCCGAATCTCCGCCGGCACGTCGTTCGCAATCAGCTGAAAATACGCCTCGTTGGGATACATGATTCCCGCCCGATAGGGGTGAATCTTCCCGATCACCTTCCGCTTCACGCGCGTGTTCTGTGTCTTCTTCTGATAAACCCGCTCTGTCTCGAATTCAACGGTCTGTCCGTTTCGAATAACAATCTTGCCCTCAATCTCCGGAACCGGCACTGTAACCTCTTTCAGAAACATAGTTCCTCCCCGGCCCCAAAGCCGCGTTTAGTGTTTTTTCTCGAGTGTGTAGTGTTTTCATTTTTCGTTTTCAGATTTTACACACTAAAAAACTCGCTTTCCGTCATACCAGCTCATCGCCATCCGGCCCGAATACTGCCGCCTGACAAATCCCAAAGCCCGTTTCCCGTCATGCCTGCTCATCACCGTCCGGCCCGAATACTGCCGCCTGAACTTCAATGTCGTCTTCCGGCAGCCCCAGTACCCAGTCCAGGATCATCAATATGGCCTTCGCCTTGATCTCGTCAGAAACTTTCCGGCTCGTCAGGATCTTTTTCAGCAGCATGGGCACCTTCGGCGAAAGCAGCCGAACAAGCCGCCTCGTCCGTTCCGCCGCTTCCGCGTTGTTCCGAACAGGCGCAGGCACATTCCGATCCAAAGTATATGGGCCTATGGGGACGGTTCTTTTGGGTTCACTTTTGGTCCACCGGGACGGTTCTTCCGATCCGTTTTTATCCGTTGTCAATCACAATCACCGCCTCTGAAGAACTCACCATCGTGAAAATCTGGTTCCGTTTCGTTTCACCCGTTATCAATCACAATCACCGCCTCAGTGCTGCTCACCATCGTGAAGATCTGGTTCCACGCCGGCGTCACCTTGTCGCGGGAAACCCCGTAGTTTCCGCTGACAACGATGTCCGTAATCGCGAAAGTCGAAGCATAACTCCCCACCGCCTGATAGAGCAGCCCATACAGTTGCGGCACAATCAGCTCCTGCCCGATCTCGAACTTGTTGTTCATCAGATCCATCAAAGCCGCTCGAATCAACGGCTGCACCGCATCCAGCGAAAACCCCTCATACGTCTTGATTGTGATATTGAAGTGAACCGTCAGCATCCCCGGCCGGGAGAACTTCACCGTGTGCTCCTGGCCCTTCTCATCCGTCACAACCCGGCTCAGCGAACCGTCGGTTCCAATACCCGGCGGCTTTTTGTTCCAGATCGCCTCCGCGATCCGGTTGGCGTTCCCGCCCTGCACCAGCACGGCCAGCGTATGCGCCGGAATCCCGTCGACAGCATTATCCTCGTCGTTCGCCCGGATCAGAAAATGAGACGCGCCGGCAATCTCCCGCAGAGCTGCCGCCAGCGCGTCAAAGGTGAAGATCCCCCGGGAAGCAACCGCGGCGTTCATGCGCCCGCGAACGGAAGCGTCCGATTCGCCGGTTTCCCGGCTGATACCATACAGCGGCAGCAGCAGATCCAGCGCCTGGCCGGTGGCGTAGGCGGGGTTGCGGCTGTTGTACGCGGAAAGCACATAAGCGGACGTATCGTCCAGCGCCTTGGCAAACACGCTGAGCAGCTGATAATCCGGCACTGCCGGATCCAGCACAGCGTCCTGTCCGAAGATCGAGCGGTACTTGTCGCAAAGATCCTGCAGCCGGTCTTCATACGTCGGCATATGAATACCTGTCTCGTCACTCGTCAATGTAGGGTGCAAAGTAGGCCATGAGATAAACCTCCTGCGATTGCTGTTACCAAAGTTGCCAAGCGACTTTGATAGCTGTATTGGAATCAATCAAACGTATACTCCAGCGCTGCCGGGCCTTCTTCCGTCAGCAGTTGAGAGGAATACCGGAACACCCGGCCGTCAATCTGAAACTGCACGTCGTCCACCCAGCACGAAGAACCCATCCTCCGGATATTCCCACCAGTCGCCTTTCAACAGCGAGAGTTCATAAGCCACCAACCGGGCCACCGCTTCCGGCCCGGAAAGCAGATCAGAAGAAGAGCTCACCGGCAGAATATCGCCGGCAGCATCGACAGGACGAAGAATCACGGGACAAACGCCTCACTTTCGTGTATAATCAGGAAGGGGGTGACTTCTTAGCTTTAAAGTTATCGTTCCAGGGAGTATATTAATGTTCTATCGGAATTCAGGAGGGCATCATGACACTGTTTATCAACGCATGTGTGCGGCAGAAGTCCCGGACAAAAGAGCTTGCAGACTGCCTGTTGTCAAAATCAGACCATCCGTATGAGGAAGTGCGCCTGGATACAATTGATTTTCCGTTCGTAAACGAAAACTTTCTGGAAAAACGCGACAAGCTTATTCAAGACCAGGATTTCAATAACCCTTTGTTCGATCTTGCAAGGCAATTTGCCGCAGCAGAAGATATCATCATTGCCGCACCGTATTGGGATCTGTCTTTTCCGGCAACACTAAAACAGTATTTTGAGCAGATCAATGTCGTGGGGATCACATTTGTTTATACATCTGAAGGGATACCGGCCGGTTTATGCAAAGCCCGAAGCCTTACGTATATTATGACAGCCGGCGGATACTTTGTCCCTGAAGAATACGGGCCAGGATACGTCAGATCCCTGGCACAGAATTTCTACGGCATCCCTGAATTCAAATTGATTAAAGCCATTGGACTCGATGTTGACGGGGCAGACATTGACAGCATTATGAATATCGCAAAAGCAGATATGGAAAGCGGAACCTGCTGACAAATTCCATTGATCATAATCCTGATGCCCCGAAAACTGGAAGTTATCCGTTGCTCTCTGGAGACCCGGCCACCCGAAACCCCACAAACGCAAAACCATCCGACAGTGAATGCCTCCGCGGCGAATTAGGCGCGGAGGCTTCTCCTGTTTCGAACCATCTGTCAATATCAACGTCGGAGAAAACCACCAGACAGGCGTCGCCGGGATTGATCTCAAAGGGAACCGGCATGAAAACCGGAACATCGATCAGGACAGGATACGGGAGGGAGCCGAGTTTCACCGCCGGCTGAATGCTGGCGGTCTGGGTGTCCGGGTCGAAGCTGACGATGTTGCCGGGCAGGGCGCAATGCAGGGAGTGGAAGATCTCCTGCTTCAGGGCTTCGCGCTCTTCGTTGGAAAGGGTGTTGTTCATATAGTATGATCTCCGTTCGGGTTCAGGCTTCATGAATGGATTTCGATCAGCAGTTCTGTTTTCCAGGGGCCTGCATAGGAATCGGCGTCCACCATGCGGGAGACGATCAGACCCTTTATGGTCGTGCCTTCAAAGGACAGTGTCATCTCGTCGCCCGGTTGGAATCCTACGACGTTGGTGGAGAGGATCATCTTCCGGCCGGCATCGGCGAAAACGGGGCGATCGGTCAGATCGGCTTCAGTCAGGTGCAGCGAAGCCGGCAGCGGTTCCTTCGGAATCACCTGCAGGCCTGCCGGTGTCAGGAAACCCCTGGCTCCGGCCTGCGACAGAGCGGATGCAATCGCATCCGATGCTTTGTCGACATACGCCCTGCCGCGCAGCGGTTGCGAGTCCTCTCCCGGAAAGGACAGTAACTGGATGCCGGTGCCAGAGGCTTCCAGAAGGGCGCGGACGTCGT
>CACWXP010000061.1 GCA_902764875.1 uncultured Eubacteriales bacterium | reverse complement strand
TGTTTTTTGCAAGCCCCTCGTGTAGGTTTTTGCAGAACAAAAATGCAGGTTTCTGCACCTACAAAATGTAGGTAATTGCAGAAGGTCCATCGCGGACTTAGGAAGATGGGGCACCGGAGATGAATACCCGGTACCCCGGGGTCAGATCAGAAAGGAAGTTCCTTTCCGGTATCCGAATCGGGATGCCCCCAAAAAGCTTCCGGATCATTCAGATACGTCTGGTACTGCTCTTCTCGAAAGCGCAGTGCATTAATGAAATCCATAGGACTGCCGGAATCATTGGCGATGTAATCACCATTCTCATAAGGGCTGTGACCGCTTCGTACCCAATTAAGCAGAGCGTTTTTCTCCTCCGTAGTGGCATCAGGAAAATGTCTCAGATAGATCCGCATATCGCGCCAGTTTTTCCGACGGAATTCCGCTGTCCACTTCTTCAACGTCTCGGGATCAACGTAATTGTAATCGAAATCGTTGTACTCGGTTTCCCAGGGGACGGCCTGCTGCTCCTTGCTCATACGCTCACCCCCTGACGACTGTTGGTCCGGGCAAACGCCTGGTTAATGCTGGATTCCCGCAGACGGTTGTTTTCGCCGGGGAAGAGGATGAGCTCCACATGCTGAATCAGCCGGCCAATCAGTGCGGTGGTCATCCGTTTGTCGTACAGTACGTTCACCCACTGTGAGAACTCAAGGTTGGTGTTGAGGATTACAGATTTCTGCTCATGAATTTCCGACAGATAATCGAAGAGCAGTTCCGAGCCGACTCGGTCATACGGCACATAGCCGAACTCGTCAAGAATCAGGATCTTGGCAGGGTTCAGCTTCTTCTGCTTGAACCAGGAAAGTGATCCGGCCTTTTTGTGTTCTGCCAGAAGGTTGACCAGCGCGGCTGCACGGAAGAAACGAACCGGAACATTTTCCTGGCAGGCGGCTATGCCAATCAGAATAGACAACATGGTTTTTCCGGTACCTGTGCCGCCGTACATAATGACGTTCTTTCCGCTGTGGAAGAAATCCAGGTTCAGGAGGCTGTCAAAGGATACGCCATCTGGGAATTCAATCTCATCTGTCCGGTACTGCGTTCGGTTATACCTGCATGGGAAACCAGCAGCATTCAGATTGCGGCTGAGTCTGGCAGCATCCCTGTTGGCAATCTCGCTGTCCAGCAGATTCTGCAGGTAAACCTGGTGGGTTTCGCCTTCCATGGTCATTGCCCGGCCGGCTAATGAGGCAGACAGTCTGAGCTTTTTACAGCTCGCCGCCAAATGTTCTCTCATTTCATCCATGCTGTACGCCTCCCTTCAACGCAGCGTCGTAGGAGGAGAGATCGTTGCGGATGGGAATAATCTTTCCCAACGGGGTGTCCATGGCAGCTTCAAGCGGTGGAAGAGAAGGTACGTCAGAGAACAGACGCCGGTACAGGTTCTTCAAGCTGTCCGGATCTTTTACCTGCAGATGAATGGCCTCGTCCACCGTACGCAGAGCGCTGTCAAAGCCGGTTCTGTCTGTCAGTTCCGACAAAGTTTTCAGGATTTGGCCGCGATCCTCATTCGCGCAGGTGTCCATGAAATGGCGCATGTTCTCCGGCATCATCTCGTAGATGCCGCTGTTCCGCAGGGAACGGGGTTTCCTGGCGATGTACTTCAGGTAAGGAAGCCAGTCCATGCTCTCCGTTTCCTCTTCGCCGTACAGCCTCCGGTGACGGACGATCTCATGCATATCCTGGTCCATGACAATCACTTCCCGTGATGTCAGCTGGTACTGGACAACTGCCTCACAGAACGCCGGGGAAGCGGAATACCGGTGCTTTCCGTTATCCAGGGTAAACCTCCCGTACTTGTCGGTCGTCGCGCTGCCATACCCGGAAGTGTCAAACCGAATGGACGGGAGAGGCAGCAATGCGGCTTTGTCCTCCTGAAACAGGTCGCAGATCATCCGGCTTTTGTCGTAATGTTCCCGCTGCATATCCTCGTCACAGGCCTTGAGTAATTCCGAATTCTTTTCCGTCAGGTCAGGGAACTGAGGAACTGGAACGAACTGGTTGCGGCGCAGGTAGCCGACCTTGTTCTCAACATTGCCTTTCTCCCAGCCAGATTCGGGATTCATAAAGACCGGCTTGAAGCGGTAATGCTCACAAAAACGGGAGAAGCGATCTGTCATCTGCCTTCCGCCGCCCTTAATGATCTGGGTGACAATGGTGCTGGTATTGTCAAACCAGATTTCCTGCGGAACACCGCCGATATATTCGAACATAGCCTGCAGTCCTTCCAGAAGGCATTCTGTGTTCTCTCCATAATTCAGCTGGAGAAAACCGCCGTTGCTGTAAGGAAAACTCAGCACCAGATGCTTTCCATTCGCATGGTAGCGACCATTCTCGTAAAAGGCGGTGAAACCGAAGTCCGCCTGCGCTTCACCGGGACGGTGTATCAGCGGAATGTAGTTTTCTGCTTTCTTCAGCTTCAACTCCTTTTTTCTGGCGGAAACATATTCCGCGGTCAGGCGGTAGCTGCAATTGTATTCCGGCACTTCCTTCGTCAGGCGGTCATGAATTCTCCGTGCAGTGTGCCGTTGTTTCCTGGGAACCTTTTTGTCTTTGTCTCCGATCAGCCAGCTGTCAATTAGAGGCTTAAAGGGATCGAGCTTTGATTCGTGATGAATCTCGCTCTCCGGAATCGGTACCGGCGGACTGAAGTCCTTCTGGTCAACGTATTTCCTGACCGTTCGCCAATCGCAGCGCACTTTTTCAGCGACTTCAGCGAGGTTGAGGCCTTGATTGAAATAAAGGTCTCTGATAGTATGAACCTGATCCATTGTGAACATTCTCCTTCCTCCTTGCAATGTGATTGGGCTCACACACAAGGATAATTGTTAAGGGGGTTGTCCGCAATGGATCGCGCCGCTTCCCGGGGGCCCCGGCCGGGGCCCCCGGGAAGCCTCTTGCACGGCTCCTGCAATTACCTACAAAATGTAGTTGCAATTTCCTACATTTTTGTTCTGCAACTTCCTACATTTTTATTATGCAGCATTCA
>CACWXP010000060.1 GCA_902764875.1 uncultured Eubacteriales bacterium | reverse complement strand
CTCCGCAATCCGGTTGGCGTTCCCGCCCTGCACCAGCACGGCCAGCGTATGCGCCGGAATCCCGTCGACAGCAGTATCCTCGTCGTTCGCCCGGATCAGGAAATGGGAGACCCCGGCAATCTCCCGCAAGGCCGCCGCCAGGGCATCAAAGGTGAAGATTCCCCGGGAAGCAATCGCAGCGTTCATCCGCCCGCGAACGGAAGCGTCCGATTCGCCGGTTTCCCGGCTGATACCATACAGCGGCAGCAGCAGATCCAGCGCCTGGCCGGTGGCGTAGGCGGGATTGCGGCTGTTGTACGCGGAAAGCACATAAGCGGACGTATCGTCCAGCGCCTTGGCAAACACGCTCAGCAGCTGATAATCCGGCACTGCCGGGTCCAGCGTGGCGTCCTGCCCAAAGATCGAGCGGTACTTGTCGCACAGATCCTGTAGGCGGTCTTCATAAGTCGGCATGTGAATGCCGGTTTCATCAATGTAGGGAGCAAAATAAGCCATGAGCCGAAACCTCCTGTTAATCAAACGTATATTCCAGCACAGCCGGGCCTTCTTCCGTCAGCAGTTGAGAGGAATACCGGAACACCCGGCCATCAATCTGAAACTGCACGTCGTCCACCTCAAAAACGCCTTCTACCCCACGGATGAACTCCGTCACCCGGGAGGCAAACATCCCGGCGTTGGCTTCCGAATACCGTTCTTCCTGCATGAACTCCAGCACGAAGAACCCGTCCTCTGGATACTCCCACCAGTCACCCTTCAGCAGCGAAAGCTTATACGCGGCCAGCCTGGCCACAGCCTCCGGGCCGGAAAGCAGATCGGAAGAAGAACTCACCGGCAGCATATCGCCGGCAACATCGACAGGACGAAGAATCATGGGACAAACACTTCCGTTTCGTGTATAATCATTAAGATCAGACTTCCTAACAATTATCGAGCCAATGATAATCGAGATTTACGGAGGCAATAAAATGAATGATTACCATGAAGATTTCTGGAATACACTGGATGAATTGATGAACACTTCCGAAATCGTGATCGACAGACCGAAAGGATCTCGCCATCCAAGATTTCCGGATTTCATGTACCGTGTTGACTACGGATACTTGAAAAACACTGCCTCTATGGATGGTGCAGGAATTGATGTGTGGGTCGGAAGCAGCGATAAAAAGATTGATGCCATTATGTGCATTGTTGATTTGATGAAGAGAGATTCAGAAATCAAAATACTGATCGGATGTACGGAAGAAGAGAAAATGGAAATATATCGAACACATAATGAAACGCAGTATATGAAAGGCATTTTGATACGCCGATAAATACACAGTTATCCTCCACTTTCTCGATTCTCGCCAACCCTCCATCCCACAAACGCAAAACCATCTGACAGTGAATGCCGCCGCGGCGAATTTGGCGCGGAGGCTTCTCCTGTTTCAAACCAGTTGTCGATGTCGACATCGGAGAAAATCACCAGGCAGGCATCCCCGGGATTCACTTCAAATGGGATTGGCATGAAGACCGGGACGTCGGTCAGGACGGGATACGGCAGGGAGCCGAGTTTCAACGCTGGTTGGATACTGGCAGTCTGGGTCTCGGGGGTGAAACTGAGGATGTTGCCGGGCAGGGCGCAATGCAGGGAATGGAAGATTTCCTGCTTGAAAGCGTCGCGCTCTTCGTGGGACAGGGTGTTGTTCATCACGGCTACACCTCCTCGTTACTATCCACTAATCACTATCCACTATCCACTGCCGCGCCGCAGCGCGGCTCCTATCCACTATTCACTATCCACTATCGCAGCTCCACCAGGAGCTGCGTCCGCCATGGGCCGGAGTAGGAATCCGCGTCCACCAGCCGTGAGGTGATCAGGCCTTTTGTGGTGGTGCCTTCAAAGGACAGCGTCATTTCGTCACCGGGCTGGAAGCCTACGACGTTGGTGGACAGGATCATCTTCCTGCCAGCATCAGCGAAGACGGGGCGGTCGGTCAGATCGGCCTCGGTCAGATGGAGACTGGCCGGCAGCGGATCCTTCGGAATCACCTGCAGGCCTGCGGGTGTCAGGAAGCCGCGGGTTCCGGCCTGCGACAGCTCGGATGCAATCGCATCCGCAGCTTTGCCGACGTAGGCCCGGCCGCGCAGCGGCTGCGGGTCTTCGCCTGGAAACGACAACAATTGGATACCAGTGCCGGAGGCTTCCAGAAGGGCGCGGACGTCGTCGGATATGGAATTTCCGGCAGAGCAGGAAACGGAGACTTCTGCGTTCCATAGATCAAGGCCAAGGGAGAAGACGGCAACAGTGACGGTTCCCTTCGGAACTGTTTGGGTATAGACATCCGAAATCCGGCCGGAGGCCAGGCAGGAAGCATTGGAGAAGCTCGAAATCTGCCGGGATGCAAGGTGGGATCCATTGGACTGGACCGAAATCTGCCGGGTGTTCTGCATCTGAAAGATTCCCTCCTTCGGAAGATTCCTGCACTGCAGCATAAACAGATCCGGAAACAGGTTCAGATCCACCCGGCCGGTCAGGCGAAAACCTGTACCCTGGGTGAAGGGTTCACCGTCGAGCAGGACATGAAAATCTCGTTTATCCGACATATGTCTCTCCAAAATGGACCGGAAGAAGCGTCACTCCGGACCGGTCAGCCATACGTGTCTCCGAACAGAACCTTGAATTCTGTGAGGTTGTTCTCCCCCGGATCTGTTGTCGAAGGATCATCCACAGCCCGGATCACGAACAGGGAGCCGATGCCTTTTCCGGCACGGAGATGACGGAAAGGCACGGCAAGATCGTTGACGAAACCGTAGGAGCAGATCAGCGGGATCTGGTTGATCAGAAGCTCCCCGGTGGAGTCATCCCAGACGGAAATCACCCAGACGGCCGGTGCCGGAAGCCAGCGGACTTCGATCCGAGCGTGAAAACCTTCCCCGTCGATGGTCAGATCCAGCGTCATCACCTGGCGCGGATCGTTTGTCAGCGGCAGAATGTATTCAGTCATCAGAGGACACCTGCCCTTCTCAGTTCATCCAACAGCGCTTCTCCACTCAGGTACATACTGGAGCCGATGCTTCCTACATGGGTTGTGCTCGAACTGTTGTCGTTCATCTTTACCCCGACCGCCGGCGCATACTGCGTGAAGGTCAGCGTTCCCTGCCATCCGGATTGGCTGGTTTCGTCCACCGTGGCGGAGAAACCCGAAAGCAGCATCCCGGCATATACAAAGGCGGGAGTGGTCACGACGCAGACGCAGCGGTTCCGCTTGATGCTTTCCATCGCCTGCATCATGCGGGTGGCCCATCCGGCGGCATGACCGATGTCGCTTTCCAGCACTTCCAGGATCACCTTGTTCGGTTCGTTCCTCGCTCCG
>CACWXP010000059.1 GCA_902764875.1 uncultured Eubacteriales bacterium | reverse complement strand
GCGGCGGAATAAGCACTGATAGGAGGAAATTCAACATGAAACTGGCAGAAGCATTGCAGGAAAGGGCTGACCTGAACAGAAGCATTATGGACCTGCGCAGCAGACTGGAACAGGTGATGCTGGTTCAGGAAGGAATGAAACCGGTGGAGGATCCAAAGACGCTGATGAAGAGCCTGGATGAATCCATTGACCGGCTGGAGTATCTGATGGCGGCCATCAACCACAGCAACGACGTGACGGAAGCCGGCGGAATGACGCTGACACAGATCATTGCCAGGAAGGATGCGCTGAAGCTGAAACTGGCGGCATATAAGGATCTGGCCGGAGAGGCTGGCAGCAATACCAGCCGCGCGCGGGGAACGGAAATCCGCGTGCTGCCCACGATCAAAGCAGCCGACCTGCAAAAGGAAGCGGACCGGATTGCCAAGGAAATACGACAGCTGGACAATCTGCTGCAGGAGACCAACTGGACAAAAGAACTGGTTGAATGAATGATGACGGTAGTTTCATCAGGCGCATATCAGGCGGCAACTGCCCAAGTTGCAAAAAGAACTTATTGCATGGATTGTAACTGTGCATCGGGCACAAATGCACTGTAATGATAAGTGATTGCGCAATACCGGATATGGATGATGAGACGAGGGCGGGAACGGGGAAAAGGCAGAAGAAAGCAAGGGGGAAGTGTCAGTGAAGAGAATCGTGTCTTTGCTTTTGGGAGTTATACTGGCTGTTATGCCTTTGGTGGCAACAGGTGAAAATACAGCCGAGGCAGGTGTGTACTATCAGAAAACATGGCTGAGCAACCCGGGATATGGATACAGGGACACCATTGCCGCGCTGGTGATGACGAACGATCCGGGGCAGGATGTGAAAACCGAAGAGGACATCAAGGCGGAAATACGCTTTTATCCTTTTTCGGCGGAAACGGGGCTGTATGCCACGGGAGAAGGCGAAGCCGCCGGGGACCGGGTTGAGATCCAGTTCCTTTCCGAGAACCGGATTAACTATACCGCGCGGCTGAAGGAGCCCGGGAAGTATGTTTTCGCGGATGCGGCCTATTATCTGCTGGATCCGAATCATCCTGTTCTGGCGGGACTGCGGGCGGAACTGGACGGCGTTGTTGCGGACAGCACAGACACAAAAGAGAAAAAAATGGCTCAGAAGCTGCACGACTGGGTGTGTAAGCGCGTAAGCCCTGTTTTTCCGGAAGAAGACGCGGAGCGGCTGGCGGTTGCCTGCACGGACCCTATGAACGCGCTGATCACCGGATATGCCTGCGCAGAGGCTTACGCTCCGCTGCTGAACCTGCTGCTGAGCGCCTCGGGACTGCGGTGCGTGACGGTTTGCGGGACGGTGAACGAAACGGAGGCTGTCTGGAGTCTGGCGCGGCTGGACGGCGAATGGTGCTGGACGGACGCGGCGATGGACGACCTGAACGATAAAAAGGGCAACAAGTATCTGGAAAAAGACGACAAGACGATGGCGAAGGATCACATCCTTCGGGCGGAGGACCAGCTGTTTACGGATCAGATGATCCGCGGAAGCGTGATGGACAACCTGTTTAATGGAACGCTGACGAACGATCAGATCAAGTACTATCCAAAGAACGGAATAAACTTTCTGTTTGTGGAATCCGACGGGCCTGTATGGACGGTCGGGGACAGCGCCACTGTTACCTTCCGTCTGTACGGAAACAAGCTGGAAGAGATGAAAGGGATGACAACGGAGGAGTTTCTAAGCTCCCTTATATACTATTATCCCTGGATGGGAGGCGGGGATAAGCCGTATTATTACAGCGGGAATATCAGCATCCTTGAGCCGGAAGCAGATGACTATGAGATTCCCCCTGCGAGCGAAGTGACGACCATTGAGAATATGGAGGAGGACTATTCCGTTTTCACGCTGACCTTTCATGAGCCGGGCTGCTATGAGCTTGGCGACGGTTTTTCCAACACATGCATCTATCTGATCAGCCCGGAACAGACGGAAGCGGCCGCGATGGCGGCGGAAATGGACGCGGCGGTTGAAAAGGCCAAAGGCGCCGCCACAGAGAAGGAAGCCGCCAAAATGCTGTTCCAATGGATTCGCAGAAGGGTGAAATACAATTATGCCGCGAAAAAGTGGTTATTTGAATCCGAGACGAAAGGCGTGACAGAGCGGGACGTATGCACGGCATGGGACGCGATCGGAGGGCTGATCTACGGGAAAGTCGTGTGCGGTGGGTATGCCTCCATTTATCACTGCCTGCTGCGTCAGGCCGGGATCAGGGATTTTCGTATTCTCGGATTTATGCTGCCCGATTATAACGGACATGAGTGGAATCTCAACCGACTGGACGGCGTTTGGTCCTATACAGACGCTACAAAGGACCGCTTCTGCTGGGCGGCGGAAAAAATGCCGAAAGACCAGGAAGCGGCGCTTGATCCGGTATTGGACCAGATTTACTTCGGAAGCGCGATGGATTATCTTGCGGATCAGCTGGAAGAGGATCATAAAACGCTGAAAGCCATTCCGGCACGGCTTCGGTTTCTGCCCAGGCGAATAGAGGATTACGGTTTTCCGGAGAAGGTGCCGCAGTTTATACAGGCAGATGTGGCGCTGGAGGAAGACAACCTGACGCTGACGCTTTCAACCAGGTGCAGAATTATCTTCAACGATGTCGGAAATGACGGCTCGCCGACGGCCGACTGGGAAAGAAAAACGCCGGTCGAAAAGAAGTTTACCAGAAGCATGCTGCATCCGGAAAGTTTCCAGGTTGAGCTGAGAACGGATCCGGACTTCCCGGTTTCGAATAAAACCAGTCAATGGATTCTGCTGGATTATGTTGACGGGAAACAGGCCCGGGCCTGCTATCGATACGTGGTTCCGGATAAGGCGGGACTCTACGCTGATGGCGGCTACACTTCGCGATACCATTATTACGAGTATGACGAAAACATGAATCCGACAGGCGTGGGCTATTATATGGTGTTTGAAGGCGCGGGGCTGGATCTGCGAGTGTTTTTTGACACGGAAGGAAACGTGGACTATTATAAGGTGAAGTACAGTTCGTTCATGGATGACATCAAAACGAAATGGCAGGGAACGCCGGACCAGCCGCTGACTGTGCTGAACGGTACGGAAATACAGGATATGTCGGAAGCGGACCCCAGGATCTGGGATCCGGTGTGGTTTGAGAAATGAGGCAAGGCGGAATGTCGTAGAAAAATGACGACACGGTACAGAAAAACAAAGGGGATGGATGACTATGTCAGAGCGGAAAACGGATTACGAAGAGAAAGCATATTCGGACGCGATTCCGGACGACGAAACCACGGAACGTCCGGAAACGGACGAGGAGACATACCGGGAACGTCCGGAAACGGACGAGGAGACATACCGGGACGGCAGCGTGAAGCACGAATGCTGGTGAGGGTGACGGTGTGAACATTAGCAGATACGGGAATCTGGATGCAGATATCGTGCTGATTCAACCGGTGGACGACCATGACCTTGCGGGGATTGAAAACGAAGTTGCGGAGATTCAGAGACTGACCAATCAGGATTTTTGCCTGATTGCGATCAGGGTCGGTGACTGGAACACAGATCTTTCCCCCTGGAAAGCGCCGGCTGTTTTCGGCAAAGAGGACTTCGGCGGCGGAGCGGACAGAACGCTGAAAGAGGTTCTGAAATACACGGAGGATCCGGCGAAAACGTATTATATCGGCGGATATTCCCTTGCAGCGCTGTTTGCCATTTGGGCTGTTTATCAGACGGATGTGTTCATGGGCGCGGCTGCCGCGTCACCCTCCGTGTGGTTTCCGGGGTTTGCGGATTACATGAAGGAGAACCGGATCCGGACCGGTAAAGTGTATCTGAGCCTTGGGGACCGGGAAGAAAAGACAAGGAATCCCGTGATGGCAACCGTGGGGGACAGAATCCGGGAAGCGCACGATCTGCTGAAAGAGCAGGGCGTAAACACGATTCTTGAATGGAACCAGGGGAATCATTTCAGGGACGCGGACATACGGACGGCGCGAGGATTTGCCTGGGTGATGGGAGAAAAAGCGGCGGAATAAGCACTGATAGGAGGAAATTCAACATGAAACTGGCAGAAGCATTGCAGGAAAGGGCTGACCTGAACAGAAGCATTATGGACCT
>CACWXP010000058.1 GCA_902764875.1 uncultured Eubacteriales bacterium | reverse complement strand
TATCCGCGGCGGCCTTCCGACGCTGCTTGCGGGACATCTTCGCCAGGCGCGGAGCGGCAGCGTTCAGCGCGGCACGCAGCGCGTCAGCGCCGCAGGTCTCCTCGGGATCTTCGGGATCCTCGTCGCCTTCGACAGCTTCCTCCAGGGTGGTGGACACGTCGGGCTCCAGGATCGCTTCGACGATC
Source organism: uncultured Eubacteriales bacterium (assembly GCA_902764875.1). GTDB lineage: Bacteria > Bacillota > Clostridia > Christensenellales > Aristaeellaceae > Aristaeella. Next base: position 3,922 of record CACWXP010000058.1, on the reverse strand, counting down.
TCGGCGACCTCCTCAGCGGCATTCTCTTCCGGGATCACTTCGGCGCTTTCCGCCTCTTCCACGGCCTCGATGACTTCCTCGATGACCTCCGCCACCTCTTCTGCGGGGAGTTCCTCGGGATCTTCATCGGCCGCAGGCACGGGCGTCAGCAGCTCGATCAGGCGGTCCAGGCGTTCGATGATGCAGGAGATGGTATCCTCATCGACGGTGACTTCGGTGCCCTCCGGCGCAATGGCTCCGGTGGAGCCATTGTTGGCTCCGGAGACGGCTTCGGCAACTGCGCCGGCGACCGCTTCCGTGACTTCCTCGACAGCCTCCGCCGCGGCTTCCGCCTTTGTTTCCGGCTCGCCCTCAATCATCTCCTCGATGAACTCGGCAACAGCTTCGACGTCGCCGTCCTTGGCCATCCTGGCCAGCAGTTTGGTAAGGGATTTCTTCATTGAAGCAGAGCTCCTTTCACATTTGTGGTCTTTTATAGAGACACGCGGGCCCGCACGGCCGGCGTCTACGACGGCAATGTGGTTCCCGCGAATCTTCCTTTGGATATAGCGGCCGTTTTCTTCGGCCAGTTCATAGGTATAACCGCAGCTGATCTCCCGCTTACCGTTCAGGATCGCTTCGATCAGCCGCTCGTCGGTGATGATCAGATCCGCCAGGAGCAGATCCGATTCTTCTCCGGTGCCGCGGCGGATGTTATGGGCATGGCCCATCTGGAGGCGGCGGATGTTATCCACGTCCACGCCGTCCGGTGGGTGATCGTTGGTGACCGGCATGCCTTCAAAAGAAGCTATAGTCTCCGGCGCGAACACTTCCTCTTCCGGCCGGTAAACGGATACCAGGCCGCCCGGCCCGGAGGGAAAAGAAGAAGAGCCGGGCGTTATGCCCAGCTCTTCTGGCAGGTAATCCTGCGTGCCGGTTCTTGCCACCGGGACATTCAGACAGAGAAGATAACCCTCCGGCTCCCTTCGGGAGATGTTTTCGGAAAGGCGGTTTCCGTAGTACTGCACTCAATATTCACCTCGAAACAGACATAAGAAAAAGCCCCCGGGATCAGGAGCTTACTTCGAACAGGATAATGATATCACAGGTTTCGACAGTATACAATAGTTAACGCGGTGCCAAATTTACAGCAGTGGATCGCCAATTTTGCATTATCGCGCACTGCCAAATGCCCGACCCCCTCCTGAACCACCCGGTGGCGGTCTGAAATGGATTGACTCCGTCGCCGATTTTTCATATAATGTAAAGAAATACCGCCCCGGAAAAGTATCAGATTTCTGAGGACGTTGCCGGTGAAGCTTTCGGAATCCTGAGCGATCTGTTCCGTCTGGTCAATGCGGAGATGATGAAACAGCTGCAGATCAACGAGATGGCAATCATCGACAGTCTGGTTAAATAAACGAACTCATTCAGTCATCTCTTCGCTGACCCGCGTCCGGATCAATCCCGCTGTACGCCGCGTACTTTTCCCCTACGGTTTTCAGCTCATTGCGTGCTTCTTCAAAAGTCAGGAGTCCTGCTCTGTACAGCTTCTCCACCCGATCCGTCAGCTTCCCGGCAAGCTCTTCGGATTCTTCAGCCGTCACCGTTGCCAGAGGGTTGAAGACGAAGTCAAGATCCTCCGGGAGATAGCCGAAGCAGGAGATCGCCATCACAGGCAGAAGCCTCTCCAATGCAGGCCGTAGATAACGTTCCTGCAACCCCGCAATCATCTCATAATAATTCCGCATCTCCGCTTCGCCGGTGCTCTGGAACCCCTGCGGACTCCTGCCAAAGAGTTTCGTCGCAGGGATCTCCGCAGCGCCGGCAATATCCATCATAAAGGACTCGTAGATATCGTTCAGCCCGGAGAAGGAATACGGGTGATTCTCGAAAGCATCATCTTTCGACAGAAGCTGAATACCGAAGGACGTCCTGAAGCGGTTTTCCTCAGCAATCAGGTTTCGGATATTCTGCTGGCCCTTATCGGTTCCCATGCCCACCGACTCGCCAAAGTTCGACATTTTCAGGGTGGTAATATTCGCCTGGAATACCAGCTGCGCGATATTCGCAGATGTTGCGCTCCGCTTCTGCAGTTCATCCCAGATGTGTTCCAGTTCCGAAGCTCCCCAGAAGTTTTCACCAATCTCCTCGTTGCGCGGCAGCGGACGGCCGATAAAGCGCAGAATCCGGGAATGGTGGATCGTAAGCGTATCGCACTCCCCGTCGTCCACGTTAATCGTATAGTTCATAGGCAGGCCGTAGTCCGGATCATTCAGATCGGTGACCAGTTCCAGAGACGGTGAAATCCCCATGGACTGATCCAGCACCAGCAGGCCCTTGAAACAGTCCGGCGGCAGGAGGCTCAGATCCAGCGGCTGGTCGAGCCGGTCGCCTTCCCCGTCAATCACCATCAGGGCAAGAGAACCTCCATACAGCCGCGCCCACCGGATCGCGTCGGTCATTTCCTGCTTCACGCTGTGCTTTGCCTCCAGACGCTTCAGATCCGCCAGATCATCGGGATTAAACCTTCCGGTCAGGGAATACCAGGAACGGGTCATATCATCCGCCGGTGTATCGATGATCCGCGTGGCCAGCCAGCACTCCCGGTAGGTGGTTGTCAGCAGCCGGATATTGGATGTGAGTCCGCTGCGCAGAAACGTTCCGGCAGAAATCAGCGGCGAGCTTTGTCCAAGAAACGCCGCTGCATTGTTATAGCCGTCCAGCGCCTCGCCGCGGACGCCGGCCAAAATGGCCGCCTGTTTCGCGGGATCCGGAAGTTTCCGGTTTTTCGCATCGGAAAAAGAGACCGCCCGGTTGCGACCAGCTTTGCGTTTGCGGTATTTACGGGACATCCCTGAAAACCCTCCTTTTTTGTTACATCCACCATCGTTCGTCCCAGTGACGGCAGCAGCAGGCTGCGCTGTCCGGGGCGTCGTCGTGCTCTGCCTGCTCGGTATAGTCCATGATCTGATTAATGTAGTCCGGATCAGTGCCGCGCAGGAACACAATGTTCGGCCACCATTTCCGCAGATAGGTGGAAATCTTGATCGTCTTGTTCTGATGCTCTGTGTATTCTGATGCCCAGCGGTCCCGTGCACGGATTTCCTTGCACAGGTATCCTTTGTCGCCGTTGTTTTCACAGTACATCGGCCAGCACTGCAGCCGGTCTGCCTCCGCGATGCATTCGTCAATCACCTTGTTCACATGAGCATGCCAGAGGCGTCCGTAAAGGTAAATCTTTCCGTCCCGCTTCGCCGCGCAGGTAAATGCGGTGTAGTCGCTGCCGCCGTAGGCTGCGTCGATGTGAGAGATCCCGTCGCGGAAAATCGTCACGTCCTCTGTGAAAACTGGCGGCGTCTCGAAGAAAGCTTCTTCCGAAGCGATGTGCTTCAGCTCATAGTTCGCTGCGAAAAGTGAAGGCGACATGGACTGCCGGATCTCGTCCAGCTTTTCGGTGGAAATCAGTCCCGTTTGGTAACAGTCGTACCGGCGGATATTCGGCATCTTGCTGAACACGTCGTCCTTGTGCCAGGGCGTCCCCAGGTTGATGATCCGTCCGCCCCGGTTCCGGATGTTCTGCAGCTCGTCGTACTGCAGTTTCGTCCGCTCCCGCTCCGCCCGGCTGATGCGGTCCGAAAGGTTGCAGATGTCGTCCGTAATCACGTAGTAAGCATGTTTGCCGGTAATGCTGGTCCGGATCCCAAGGCCCAGCAGCTGCTGGGCCCCCATCGGCGACTGCCAAAGGTTCGTGGAAAGGTGATCCATCCCCTCCGACTCGATGCGAAGGTCCGTTCCGTATTTCACCGTAACGATGTCCCGCATAATGTCCGACCGCAGGATTTTCACCACCATGCCCATCATCTCGCTCACGTCGTTGTCCGTCTTCCGGATAAAGATGATGTTCCGCTCCGGAAACGAAATCAGAATCAAAGCGATAGCC
>CACWXP010000057.1 GCA_902764875.1 uncultured Eubacteriales bacterium | reverse complement strand
CTTCCCTTGAAATCGTTGTCCGAACTTCGGGGTAATCACCGATCAGTCAGCCGGATTTTTTCAAAACCCGAACTGTCCGATTTACAGGGTACAGTTTAATCATTTCTCCTGCATCAGCTTTGGAGTGCTCCACGGAGCTATTATATTGCGATTAAGCAAAAACGCAACATAAATCTATAAAATTTACAATAAATATGTAAGAACGCTCTGGCATTTCTGCTATGATATGCATGTCAGCAGGAATTGAACGACCAGCAAGCGCTGAAGGAGGAGTAATTATGATGAACCTGATCAATACCGCATATACTGCCAACCTGTCCGTCATTCTGGCCGAGGACACCGGCACTCCGGAATTGAGGAATCCGAAGCTCAGCGGGATGAGCAGGAACCGAAAGAGCATGTTTACCCACTTCTTCAAAAGACTGACGGCCAGGAAATAATACGCTTTGCTTGCAAAAAAACACGTGCTGGGGGGTTATGAAATGACCGAACTGGAAAGGCTGAGGGCAGGGCTGGAATACTGCTATGACGATGAAGAAGTTGATGCGCTGAAGGAACAGGCCATAATCTGGTGCCAGCAGTTCAACGCACTTGATCCGTTGGACTTTGCTTTGCAGCGTGCCGTACTCCAGGAACATCTTGGGAGCATCGGGGAACATGTCTGGATCGCCAAAGTCTTCAATTGCGATAACGGGAAGAACATCCATATTGGAAACAACTTCACGGGCAATTATAATATCACGATGCTGGATATCCGCGAGATTTACATTGGTGACCATGTGATGATCGGTCCGAACACACTGATCACGACAGTCGGACATCCGCTTTCACCCATGGGCAGAAGAAAGCACCTGGGGATCGCAAAGCCGGTTACGATCGGAAATGATGTCTGGATCGGCGGCAATGTGACGATTCTTCCCGGCGTGAAGATCGGAAACAATGTGATAATAGCTGCAGGAGCTGTTGTCACGAAGGATGTACCGGATAATTGTGTGGTGGGTGGAGTGCCTGCTCGAAAAATCAAGGATATCGAAAATGATGTGGCTGGTTGAAAAAATGATGAACAGCAGGAAATCATCATGGAGAAAAAACGCTAATCGCTGAACACCTGATAGTCCCGTCTTTAGCCTCGAACAATTTGCGCAAAGTAAAAACCTCCTTATGATTCAGCCCACGCTAAGTTCAGAAAATGTACTATTTCATGCCAGACATGATCATACCAAAGCATATGTTCCCAGTCAAACAGAAGCACGCGAGGAGAGAGAGTCTGGGCGCCTGCGAATGCAAGCACTTTTGCGTTTCAAGCGCAAAGGATCGTTTTTTGCTTCCTCGCGTATCCCGCCCTTTGAACAGCGCATCCCGGGGAAACCGTTTGGTTGCGGTCGCAATCGTTGACTTGCTTTCCGGCCTGCTATATAATCAATCCGGTCATTGCGGTCCGCAGATGCTGTTAAAGAAGGATGGGACGATGATGAAAAAAGCGATCCTGCTGCTGATGATCATGAGCATGCTCCTGACGGTATGCTTTCCTGCAGACCCATTGGATGCGCAGGCTGAAGGGCCCCAGAAAGGGGAACTCCCCGCGTCCTTTGATCTGAGGAGCGTCGATACGGACGGAGACGGCGTCGGCGACCGCTGCTATGTGACCCCGGTCAGGTTTCAGAATCCCTTCGCCACCTGCTGGGTCTTTGCGGGGATATCCGCCGCGGAAATCAGCCTTTTGGGGTCTGTGTACGCCGATGACCCGGAGGCCTGGAAAACCCTGGACCTGTCTGAAAAGCAGCTGGGCTATTTTTCCCATATGCTGCTGAACGATCCGACCAGCCCGCAGAACGGGGAAGGCACGACGGCGGCCGATCCCACGGATATGTTTGAAGTGTACGGCGGGGGATCGACACTGATGGCCCTGGAGGCCTTTGCCCAGGGCATCGGCCCCTCCGATGAGCATCCGGACCTGCCCAATATCGGAGAAGCCTTCGAATACCACGGCAAAGAGCGCACTACCGTCCTGGATTATATCGACGGCGCTTTCTGCGGCTTTCACTACAGCGATGAAGACGACTGGACCATTCCGGATGAATTCAGGTTTCACCAGGATTATGTCCTGATGGATACCCACTTGCTTCCTTGCCCCGCTGAACTGCCTGCCCCAGAACAGTATGCTTATAACGAAGCCGGCACGAGGGCCATCAAACAGCAGCTGCTGGAAAAGCGCGGTGTGATGATCAACATCTTGGCGGATCTCAGCAATCCGTCGTCAACGAATGTGAACGAGGCGAAATACATCAGCGACAAATGGGCGCATTACACCTGGGACTTTGGCGCATCCAACCACACGGTGACCATCGTCGGCTGGGACGACAATTATCCCAAAGAAAACTTCCTTGCGGAGCATCAGCCCCCGGCAGACGGCGCCTGGCTGGCCAAAAACAGCTGGGGCTCGGCGGAAGAGGCCTTTCCCTTCTATTCCAGGGGGAACTGGGGCATTGAAAACGAGCAAAGCCAGCATACCGGGTATTTCTGGATCTCGTATTATGATCATTCGATCGGTGATCCGGTGTCCCTGGAGCTGAAGGCTGCAACAGCGCCGCAGAGCGTAGATCAGCACGATTACTTCCTGCCGATCGAACTGAGCAGCCATGCCTATATCCAGACGGCCTCCATGGCCAATGTGTTCCGGGCAGATCATTCCAAAACGCTCCGCGCCATTTCCTGCCTGACCGTCTCGGCAAACACCTCCGTGCATTATCAGGTTTATCTTCTCCGGGATGCCTTTGAGACGCCTGAAGACGGGCTGATGGTGGCGGAAGGCGACATCTCCTTCATCGATGCCGGTTTCCACCGCATCCCAGTCAGCGAGGTTCGTGTGCAGAAGGGCCAGTATTTCTCTGCCGTTGTGACGCTGACCAATCAGGAGGGGACCCATGACGTCGTCACGTTCAGCACATACGGACTCGGTGAAGACGTCCAGGCAGCCATTGTGAATGAACGGGAAAGCTATCTGTATCAGGACGGGCAATGGCAGGATTACAAGGCGGTCCTGGATGCCCGGGCGACAGAGGCCGCGGGTGAGGAAATATCATTCGGTTATTCCTATGACAATTTTCCCATCAAGGTTTTCAGCGACCGGGCGGCAAACGACGTCAGGATGAAACTGAAGCCTGGAAGTGAGCAGCTTTCCCTGCTGGAAGGTTTCGATCAGGGCCGGTATTCTGTGCAGTTTGTTGTGAACAGTGGCTTCGACATCGGGCGTCCGTCCATTGTATGGCAGCCGCTGCCCGGCTCGGAAGACATCCTGGAGCTGGCGCCGAGAGATGAAGGCGCAACCCTTGACGTGACCGCGAAAAAGTCCGGGACAGCCATGCTGTCCGTGACGACAGAAGGGATCGGGACCACGGTTTTCCCGGTCACGGTCAGACAAGGCCGTCTCGATCACGCAATCGTCATTGCGATGGAACCGGCATACACCGGGCAGGCAGTCATCCCCCTGGTCCTGGCGTACAGCGACGCCGATACTCAGCTGAAAGAAGGCGAGCATTATCAGGTGGCGTTTGACAACAATATCCTGTGCGGACTTGGCCGGGCTGTGATCACGGGGATCGGCCCGTGCGCGGATCCCGATGCAGCGCCTGTTGTGGAGTATTTCTCTATTGTTCCCTGCAGCCCGGAAATCTTCTCCCTCTCGGCCCAAAGCGGGGAAATCCGTCTGTCCGTGAAGGATCTGTCCGATACGGGCGCGGATGGCTATGAGGCCCATTATCGGCTGAAGGGAACCGATGATTGGACCGCCGCCCCCTTTGAGGCCGGCCGGACCGATCTGGTGATCGGCAGCTTAGCTGCCGGCGAATATGAAGTGCAGGCGCGCGCTTTTGTGGATAACACCAGCGCTGCCGCCGATGCGCCGGAGTATTACAAGCGGATCGAATACGGCGAATACGGCGATGTCAGCACCGTCGTTGTTCCGTAAGGGCAGCTCCCTTCCGGGATAAGAACCATAAGACCAATAAGAACCCTTCGTGAATTGAAAAACTAAGTTCCAGCACGGGGGAGAACTGGATCAAAGGAGACATATGAAGTGATGGAAGTTAAATATGCAAATGTTACAGAAGG
>CACWXP010000056.1 GCA_902764875.1 uncultured Eubacteriales bacterium | reverse complement strand
GAATGTATACGTCACACGGGGTTACACCCATACTTTGCTCGAAAAGGGAAGCACCCCGTCGGGCTATCGCTTCGACGAGGTGCTGTATTTGGACATGATCGCGGAGGATTTGCAGAACGCTGCAGTCTCCCTTCTTGCAGATAACCCGGACAAACTGCCGCAAACGGACGACGCTTCTGCCCAGTTCATGAACGCTTTCAGCTCCGTCCTGATCGGCTATACCAACCGAGGCATCCTGGCTACCGCCAAATGGCGGGGCACTGCCGTCGGCAGGATTTCAACAGGGGATTACATTGAGAACGGGTTTGCCCTCTGGGCGGACAGCTATGACAATCAAAGCGAAGCCGACCGGGCCGCCCACAGGGCCGTCCCGATCCAGTGCGCGCTGACGCTGACCGGATCTTTGGAATCCGTGGTCATCACTGTGAATGTGCGGGTGTAAAAAAGGAGGCCGTCAGGCCTCCCGGGTCAGTTCAGAAATCCGCACACCAAAGAATCGCGCAATGTCTTCAAGCAGCTCTTCTTCGGGCTCGCTGAACCCGTTTTCCCAGTTGACAACCGTTCCGCGCATCAGGCCGAAAACCTCATCCGCAGCCGCAGTGGACAGACCGCGCGTTTCGCGCAATTCACGGAACTTTTTGGCGAATCCCATGGGTATCACTCGCTTTCTATTCGGTTCGGTCCATAAAGCTCCAACACATCTGCTTTTACTTTATCATGGATTCCCTTCTATTTCAATACTTTTTTTCATGAAAGGAAGCATACTCTCATGGCTTATAATGTTTATTCTCTACCGGACTGCCGGACGGTGCTTTACCATCCCGACGTCGGCACGGCGAACCTGCATCAGTGCGGCCACGGGAAGATCACGATCTCTTCGGCCGGGGATCTGACCAGCCACACCGCCACCGCCGACGGGTACGTTGTGGTGAGCAAGCTGAAAAGCACCAACGGGACGATCACGCTGGAGCTTCCGCAGAATTCTTTGGGCGACTGGTTCCTGCGCCGGTGGGCGAACTGGCAGAAAAACAGTCAGGATCCCTCGCGGATTGCGCTGGGAACCCTGACGATTTCGGACGCGGCCGGGAACTTTTCGATTGTTTGCACCGGGGTCACGCTCCAGAAGGTGCCGGATCGGGTCTTCGACCGGACGGCGACGAATCTGGTGTATACGCTGCTGGCAACGACGATCACGGAGCAATAGCAGGAGTGTATTACACAATTTGCTTTGCTAATCTGCGATTGCGCTCGCCAAGACTTTTCAGGAAGCCTTCATACAGATCAGGATTCTTTTCCGGATCAATCTCAGGAGAATCCTCATCTTCAATGTAAGTGTGATTCCTGGCGGCTTCAATTTCTCTGATCTGTTCTTCTGTGAGCTGAGCTTCTTCTTTTAATTGATAGCGAATTTCCATGTGATCACCTCCATATCAGTACCTGCCGTACATCGTGTTATTGTACAAAGCTTTTTCGGTCTTGGTTGCATGTCGAGCGGAGATTAAGTGAAGTATACCATTCAGTAAGTTTACGTGTCAATCAATATAGATCATAAGTGGAGGCGATTTTATGCGCGAAATCAAGAAAACATTGACCATCCCGGTGAACGGGAAGAAGATGGACTTCCGGCTGACGAAGCTGGATGCATTCTCCGGAGCTTCGCTCCTGCGGATGCTGTCGCATCTGCCCGCGGGCGACGACTTTCTGTCGTTTTTCTCTGTGCTTCCGGATGACGACATGCGCCGGCTGATGACCGTGTGCCTGGAGCATTGCGAAGTGCTGCTGCCCGCCGGATGGAACCCGGTGATGACCCGGGGCGAGTGGAGCTGGATTGAGCTGGAGCACGATGTGGCCACCTGCCTGAAGCTGACGATCGAGGAAGTGCTCTGGACGCTGGAAGGTTTTTTCGGCGGCGGGGCCTCGGGCTACCAACCCGGGACCCCGGATTCCTGATCGCAAACTGCCCGAACGTGGATGAGTTTGCCTTCCTGCCGGTAACTGCCGGGATGTGGCGGCAGCATGAGCTTTGGGACGGGACATATACACTGGATGATTTGCTGGACGCGGTGGAAGTGATCCGGGTGCGACGGGAGAATGAAGCGAGGGCGCTTCATTCAGTGAATAGTGATTAGTGGATAGTGAATCGTTTTGGAGGGGTTCTATGGCGGATCAGGAGTTTCTTGCATCCTTCGGGGTGGAGATTGACGAAACGGGCCTCCTGCGATTGCAGGAAGCCCTGACGAAGAACCGGGCCCTGGCGGACGACCTGGCCGCGGCTTTCAACCGCGCCCAGGAAGCGATGACTTCCTTTTTTGATTCCATGGCGTCGGTGTCCATGCCGACGCTGGATTTCGGCTCTGGCGGGATCACCGGGGAGGCGGCCTCCGGCCTGAGTATTCCGTTTTCGCTGGACATGACGAAGGCCAACCGGGAACTGAACGCTTTCTTTAAGGAAGCAGGGAAGAATCTGAAGCTTTCCGCGGACGCTTCCGGCGTTGTGTCTGCCGGGCGCGGTGCGCTGAACACCCTGCGGTCGCTGTACAGTTCCACGACGCTGAGCGTGAGGGCCAATGTGCAAACCTCTTCGACTTCCGGCGGTGGGATCAATCTCAACACCATGCTGAAGGCCGCCACCGGCGGGCGGTTCACGCGACCCCAGCAAGTCGAGATCGCGGAAGACGGGGATCCGGAATACGTGATCCCGGTGAAGAAGGAAGGCATCGCCGTACCGCTGCTGCGGCAGCTGATTGGGGAGCTGTCTGCTTCTGCTCGGGAAAGCCTGCAGGGCGGAACGCTTGGCGGATCCCTTAACAGTCTGAGTGGCATGTTGTCTTCGACTTCAGGTGCAACGGCCCCAACCGTAAACCAGACCAATAACAATACCGTGCAGGCCCCGGTGAGCATCAATGTTACAGCCTCCGGGGTTGATCCGGAGGCTGTCGGACGATCAGTATATGACGTTGCGGAGCAGTATCTACTGCGGACAATCAGGGGAACGATAAGTGGTTAATTCATTCAAAAGTGGGGCGAAAAGAACCGTCCCCTTAGGACCATGTATCTGGACATGATTGCGGAGGATTTGCAGAACGCTGCAGTCTCCCTTCTTGCAGATAACCCGGACAAACTGCCGCAGACGGACGACGCTTCGGCGCAGTTCATGAACGCCTTCAGCTCCGTCCTGATCGGCTACACCAACCGCGGCATTCTCGCCACCGCCAAATGGCGGGGTACTGCCGTCGGCCGGATCTCCTCCGGAGACTACATCGAAAATGGCTTTGCCCTCTGGGCGGACAGCTACGACAATCAGAGTGAAGCTGACCGGGCCGCCCATAAGGCCGTCCCGATCCAGTGCGCACTGACGCTGGCCGGATCTTTGGAATCCGTGGTCATCACTGTGAATGTGCGGGTATAAAAAGAATCATGGGAGGCAATTTCCTCTGATTCCTAACTTCCGGTTTTGCCTTTCAAAACATATTGTCACTTTCCCTGATTGTCGTGAATTTATTCCTGTTCAACATGGAGATTGTATTCCTTCGCCATGCCATGGGCACCAAAGATTTTCCATTCTCCCGCACCGAGGCGCTGCAGAACAGCTTTTCGTTCTTCTGCGCACAGAACAGGATCTGTATCTACGGAAGTCATCAAAACCGGCGCGTACTGGTTGTAAGCAGCTTGCTCCCGTGTCATGCCGTGCATGTTCACATAGATATCCCCGGTGAACGCCACGTGATGCCGGTAATCTATCAGGACCGTTTCCCCGGTCAGATGGCCGCCTTTTCCCTGATAAACCTCGAAATGCATTTCCCCGAAATCGAGAAAGCCGACCTGCTCCAGAGGGTTGACCTGTTCTTCCTGCGTATCCCACAAAGCCTGTATTTTTTCCGGTTCCGGCGGCTGGTAAAAGGTCAGGGCTTTGCAGATGCAGACATAGGGTTTATGCAGCGGATTCTGTTCCCTGTATCCGTTTTCACCCTTAAATTCCAGTTCCAGACATTCTTTTGTTTTCCGGCTGGAAAGGATTTCATCAAACAACGGCAGCAAGCCGCAGTGATCCACATCTGCATGGGTAATAAAGATCTGCTTTTTCATCCGGTCATATTCCGGGATCAGGCTACGGAACAGTTTCTGCATTTCCTCACGGTAAAGCGCGTATCCACTGTCAATAAACAGGGTGTTGCCGCTACTCCGCAAGATTGCGGTGTTGCTTCCGCAGGGCGGCTCAATCAGAATGATTTCCGTGCTTTCTGTGATCTGGTGTCTGGTAATCCGGGGAAGAAAAGCATCACCGCGACATGCGGAAAGAAGTTCCGCGAACCGGCTGATGCTTTCAAACGTTTTAAACGGTGAAAGGCCTTTTTCATCCAGCATCTGCATCACCAGATTGGAATTGACCAGCAGATCGTCCCGTCTTTCCTCCGGAATGTTTGTCAGCTGCATCAATCCGGAAACAAAGGACTGGTAGAAGATACTGTTGTCATACACACGTTCTGAATGATTGTAGTCGAGAACGCGTACCGGGCACAGTTGCTGCGCTTCATGAAGGAATTCCCTGAGTGTACTTTCATTTTCCATAAACAGGCCCATTTTAAAAGCCTGGTAATCAGATCCGTTTTCCTGAGAACTGATATAGGAGATATTCAGATTGAAACGATGGATCAACTTCAGAACTTCCGTTACGCTTCCGGGAATGTCCCGCAGCATGAATTCCAGGAGAACAATGCTGTTTTCGCTTCTGTCTGTCTGCAGGTATCCGATTTTCTTCAGCTCACTGTCCGCCTTCTCCAACTGCGTCTCGTCACCATCCGCATCGATAAACAGTGTATGTGAATTTTATTATAGCTCACCCGGGTAATATTGATTCCAAGGGAAGCAAAGCATTCACTGGCTTTCAGGAAAGCGCCGATATGATCCGGCATCGTTGTGATATAGGTCTTTTTCATCCGTCAGCCGGCCCTCCTCTGCTGTAAATATTCCTGTACATGATAAAACTTGCAGTTCACTTTAAGTCAAGTGTTGATCATTCTGTATTGGAAGATTCCGATTTTTCGGGGTATCCTCTGATCGATAAACAGGAATTTATCGGTTGTACTCTAATACCTCCTCAGCACAATGCTGGATAGCCAGATAAATTCAAAGTTTCCCGGACAAAGTATACTCCAAATTCCTTCATTTTACCATACCGGAGGTGCCCCAAATGGCCTACAACGTTTATTCTCTTCCGGACTGCCGGACAGTGCTTTATCACCCAGACGTCGGCACGGCGAACCTGCACCAGTGCGGCCACGGGAAGATCACTATTTCTTCGGCCGGCGATCTGACTTCGCATACGGCCACCGCCGACGGCTATGTCGTGGTGAACAAGCTGAAAAGCAGCAACGGGACGATCACGCTGGAGCTCCCGCAGAATTCTCTCGGCGACTGGTTCCTGCGCCGGTGGGCGAACTGGCAGAAAAACAGTCAGGATCCTGCGCGCGTGGCGCTCGGGACCCTGACGATTTCGGACGCGGCCGGGAACTTTTCGATTGTCTGCACCGGCGTCACGCTGCAGAAGGTGCCGGACCGGGTCTTCGACCGGACGGCGACGAATCTGGTGTATACGCTGCTGGCGACGACGATCACGGAGCAATGACAGAAAAAGGATTGGGGATATGGTCTGAAACGATTGTTGCGATATAGTCTGAAAACGCTTTAAATTCGTCGGCATCGAAATCGGGACGTGAACAGATGATTTCAAATTCTGTTCCGTCATAATGGGTATGCCATTTGGTTTCAAAGAAACCGTTTCTCAAATAGAACTCTTTCCTTCGGATTTGCGTCGCATAGTTGCTGCAGTGAATATCCGGAGATTCGTGCTCAGCCACAATTTGCTTTTCCGGGTACAGTTTGATCAGGCTCATGAGCGCACGGCCACCGATTCCTTTTGAGCGCAGATCTTTTCTGACGGCGAAATATGCGAGATAAACCAGATTTTGATAGTGCCGAATTGCAATAAAGCCGACTGGTTCATTGCCTTCCTCGATTGAAAGAACATCCGCGCCGGTGGCAATCATATCGGACAGAGCACACCGCTCGTTTGCCGGGATCGCTTCTTCGTTGATTGCTTCCAGTGTTTTCAGATCACGGGATTCGGCGGATATTGCCTTTATTCTCATGAGTCATCTCCAAAAGAATTACTGTCCGGGAAATTGTATCACAGATTCGATGCAAAATAAATCAGAAAGGAATCCTGATATGCGCGAAATCACGAAAAACCTGACGATCCCGGTGGACGGGAAGAAGACGGACTTCCGGCTGACAAAGCTGGACGCATTCTCCGGAGCGTCGCTCCTGCGGATGCTGTCGCATCTGCCCGCGGGCGACGACTTCTTGTCCCTCTTCTCAACGCTTCCGGATGAGGACATGCGCCGGTTGATGACCGTGTGCCTGGAACACTACGAAGTGTTGCTGCCCGCCGGATGGAACCCGGTGATGACCCGGAGCGAGTGGAGCTACAGCGAATTGGAACACGACGTGGCCACCTGCCTGAAGCTGACGATCGAGGAAGTGCTCTGGACGCTGGAAGGTTTTTTCGGCGGCGGGGCCTCGGGTTCCAAACCCGCGACCCCGGATTCGTGATCGCCGAATGCCCGAACGTGGATGAGTTTGCTTTCCTTCCGGTTTGCGCCGGGATGTGGCGGCAGCATGAACTTTGGGACGGGACGTATACCCTGGATGATCTGCTGGACGCGGTGGAAGTGATCCGGGTGCGGCGGGAGAATGAAAGAAGGGCATTGGAGGCGATGAACCATGGCTGATCAGGAATTCCTCGCATCCTTCGGGGTGGAGATTGACGAAACGGGCCTCCTGCGGCTGCAGGAGGCGCTGACGAAGAACCGGGCATTGGCGGACGACCTGGCCGCGGCTTTCAACCGCGCTCAGGAAGCCATGACATCCTTTTTTGATTCCATGGCTGAGATTTCCATGCCGACGTTGGATTTCGGCTCCGACGGAATCACGGGAGAAGCTTCTCGCGGCCTGAGTATTCCTTTTTCATTGGACATGACGAAGGCCAACCGGGAACTGAACGCTTTCTTCAAAGAGACAGGAAAGAATCTGAAGCTGACGGCGGACGCTTCCGGCGTTTTGTCCGCCGGGCAGGGAGCATTGAACCGCCTGCGGTCGCTGTACAGTTCCACAACCCTGAGCGTTAGGGCAAACGTGCAAACCTCTTCGGCGTCCGGCGGCGGGATCAATCTCAACACCATGCTGAAGGCGGCCACCGGCGGGCGGTTCACCCGGCCGCAGCAGGTTGAGATCGCCGAAGACGGCGACCCTGAATATGTGATCCCGGTGAAGAAGGAAGGCATCGCCGTGCCGCTGCTGCGGCAGCTGATCGGGGAGCTGTCTGCTTCTGCTCGGGAAAGCCTGCAGGGCGGTTCCCTCGGCGGCCTGTCCGGCATGCTTTCTTCCGTTGCTGGCGCAACAGCCCCAACTGTGAATCAGACCAATAACAATTCCGTGCAGGCCCCGGTGAGCATTAATGTAACAGCCTCCGAAAGTGATCCGGAGGCTGTCGGCAGATCGGTTTATGATGTCGCGGAGCAGTATCTACTGCGGGCAATCAGGGGAACGATCAGTGGTTAATTCATTCAAAAGTGGGGCGAAAAGAACCGTCCCTTTAGGACCATAACAGCTGATTCGGCGGGCCCTAATCCGCGTCCCGAAAGGAGTTTGTAATGTCATCTTCCGTTTCCGTATATCTTCCGGATTATGGGTATACGTACCGCTTTTCCGGCGTGCTGTCCGTGAAGCATGAGATGTCGCTGAACATCCAGAAGGACGGGGAATCGCTGTATCATACCGATTACGTTAACGGAGCGAGGAACGAACCGAACAAGGTGATCCTGGAAGTGCTGGAAAGC
>CACWXP010000055.1 GCA_902764875.1 uncultured Eubacteriales bacterium | reverse complement strand
TTTTTCCAACGTCCATATTATGGGATTCAGGCTATTTCGAATGTCCACAAACCGGGATCGTGTTAAATTCATGTGTCCATTCTACGGGGAGTATTTTAATACATAATGGTGCATATTCCGGGTATAATCCGTGTATAATCTGTGTATAATCCAGGTATAATCTGAGTATAGTTTGTTCACGAAAGCCCTGATCACTTTTATGATTCATCATCCCGTCTCTCCTTGGCATCCAGTATCTTCTGAACCTCTGCCAATCCCCTTTTCTCCGCGAACTCCCCCCAGGCGGATGAAAATCCCATGCTCACAGCGATTACCCTGCTGACTCCGCAGTCCAGATACCGCTTCACCATATATTCGTTAATCGTCTTGTCCGGAATCATGGCCAGCACCATCCCGACCTCCAGCTCCGCTTTGGCCAATTCTTCCATCCGCCGCTCCACCATCTTCTCCGCCTCCGTCAGCCGGATCACGGCGTCCTCCATCGCGTTGCAGTTCTGCGAATGACCCCCCGTTGTCTGGATCCCGAACGTCTGCGTCACCCTCTCTGTCAGCGACTTCATCGCGTCCCGCCGCAGCAGCGCCATCTCCAGGTGCACCCGCGCCCTCGCCGGCTGCAAAAGAAATTCCTTCGCCGTCATTCTGTCCATCCGCTCTCCTCCTTCAGTTTCCGGATCATGTAGTCCGGTTCAATGTGATACGCCTTCCGAAACCATCCGTGCCGGAAGAAGTCTTCAATCTCCTCCTTCATCTCCCGGGCCTTCGTGTCGTCCGGCTTCTTCAGCAGCTTTTTCAGCGCCTTCCGGTAGTCCTCCACCGCCAGCAGAACCAGGCTCTCCGTCTTCTCGCCCCATCCGCACAGGATGTTGTATTCTTTTTCCATGATTTTCCTGTACTCGCCGTTCTTTCCCCGTATCCCGGCCTGCTCAAGCATCACGTTCCGAATAGCCTTCCCGGCCGTCGGATCCGGATAATATTCCGCGTTTCGATAAATCAAAATATCCCTTCTTTCCGTTAGCTTTCCCGGCCACTAACCATTATCCACTATTCACTATCCACTGCCGCGCCGCAGCGCGGCTTCCCTAAACCTCAATTCCCCAATTCTTCGCCGTAGCGAGCATCCGCGCAAAGGCCTCCTCGTCCTCGTCGCTGTAATCCCGCTGGCTGTACTGCTGCGCGGCCACCGTCTCGCCGGGCGGGTTGCCCCGGTGGATCCGGAAACCTCAACCCGGTCCCTTCCGTTCCTCTCCCAGGTCCGTACGCATGCCCGCCAGTCCCGCATCGGTTCCTTTCCGATCTGCCATCCCTTCGATGTGTAGAAGTCCACAAACCGCTGGGCGTCAACCTTGTTCCCTCGCTCCCGGCAGTAGGCAGCTACCTCTTCTGCCGTGGGCACCACAAACCTCTTCTTACTATCGTTCCTATTCTCTCTGTAGTTATTAGTATTATTAGTATCTATTGTAGTATCAATATAGGTATCTGTAGGAGCTTCTGCGTCCTCCTCTTCCCCCGTCGCTGCCGGCATGCTGTCCAAAGCCTTGATTCTCGGGCCTTCCGGAACTTCGGAAACCATCTGAAAGCTTTGCTTTTCGTTTCCGTTTTCTCCGAAAAAGCTTTGCTTATTTTCCGGAAAGCTTTGCTTATTTTCCGAAAAGCTTTGCTTTTCATTACATTCTTTTATTCTCTTCGGACGCCCGCCCAGGGCTCCGCAAACAGCCCGTTTTTCGGACAGCTCCGCGTCCTCCCGAAGCACCTGCGCAATCACGGTAAAGACAGCCTTTTCCGGCCCGGAGAGGGCCGGCTCCTCTCCGGTTGCGGCATAAGTGATAACCGCCAGAAAGAGCCGGCCAATTGCTTCGTGCTCGAACATACCGATGGCCTGAAGCCAGGCAATCCGAAACTTAAACCAATCTTTCATAAACCTTCCTCATCCCCGCGCTCCAGCTTCGGCTTCCCCTCCGGCTTCACAACCACAGCCTTGCAGACTTCGTTGAACTTCTCTGTACCCATGAGCGACTCCAGCGCCGGAATGCCCTTCATCTTCCGCTCCCACGGGTCGAATCCCGCCTCCTCGATCAGCTTTGCCGCCACTTTATCGTCGCTGAACTTCCGCTGCGTGGTCGACGTCGCCGCCTTGTATCCGGGAATCTTCCGCCCCTGCAGAATCAGCCCCAGCGCCGCTTCCTTCATCTCTTTCGTCCAGTTCACAAGCACATTCGACCGATCCAGCAGCTTCGCGATTTCCTCGCTGCTCAGCTTCTCCAGGTCCTTCACGCCGTCCAGCGCCTCCGCCAGCTGCTTCACCATCCGTGCCACTGCCTTGATGCCGTTTTTCATGTTCCGTTTCCTCCTTGCTTTTTTTCCGGGGAATTTTTACCCCCTCACTTGATGTGGTAAAAAATCGCGGTCTTAAGTCACTCCCGGAAAATTTTTTAAAGATAATTTCATCCTTGTTTTCATCGCTCACAGCCTTACAGATCACTCAAAATTCCTGATGTAATAACCGCGCAGCTCATTCATCAGCTTTTGAATTCGGCGATATGCTTTTGTCTGAGAAATCCCAAGACGGTTTCCAATCTCATAACTGCTGAGCTTCTCCATACACATTGTCAGAATAAGATCCCCATCCTCACAAATGAGCCGAACCTGTGCGAGCATGCGTTCGATGGTGTCTGTTTGTTCGGCGATCTCCGCGGGGCCGGGTTCAGAATCCACAGCCAAATGTTCTCCGTAAGCAACGCCGCGCTCCGGTTCATCGGTCATAAAAGTTTCTTCATAGCTGACAAAAATGCCTGAAAAGTGCCAGGGGCAGATTGCGCAGTCACCATTGCAACGCCAATAGCTTGTCTGTCCGCATGTGCTGTTTTTGCGCGCTTCATTACGGGTATCATTGATCATCTTATACCAGCTTTTTTCGTTTCCTCGGTGACTTCGATTTCGGTTCCATCGATTTTGATCCTGTTTTTCTTTTCCTGGGATTTCATGCTTCCTGTTCCTCCGTTCGTTTTTCCCGAATGGAGGAACAGGCCAAAGAAGGGTGCATTGAACAACGCTGCCAACCATAGCGAATTCTCCATTCGTGTGGTCTGCAGCAACCCTTGTCCTGGTTGTGCGTGTTATGTCGGCCGGTTTCTGGAAGACAAGTCCCTGCGGAAAGTCGCGCGTCGCAGGGTCCTTCAACCGGCGTCATGGGGTTTCCTCGCCGCTTAGCGGCTCATGATCTTTATACCGGTTTTCCCGGCACATTTCGGCAGCCCACGGGGGCTGCATTTTTGGCCGGTTCTTCCAAAAACCCTCTGTGCGTTGAAAACAAAGGCTTTTCAGGCATTTTGCCCTTTAGTCGTTTCTTCTGAAAATGTTGTTTTTGTGTTATATGGTAATATTATTTACCGTATTTTGAATTTTAATGCTCAAAAAATGCAGCCCCTGGGGGCTGCAAAAATGAGCAAAAAAAACCCGGGTTGCTCACTCACAAAAGTGCCATATTATATAGTAGCTTTTGTGGTGGATTCGGTATGGCTTTTTTGCTTGCAATCGGTCTGGCTTTTGTGCCGGAATCGTATGGCTTAGGTGCCTTCTTGAAACAAGTGTTAATCCATGGCTTTCAGTACACCTTTTCGGTCATACATCCGTTGGTCGGCCCGCTCGAACACCCGCCGGTAACTGTTGTCTTTCCCATGGCGGAAAACCGCCATCCCGCTGGCAACGACAGGCCCACCAGACCGCACGTTCTCATCAATCTGCGTTTCAAAAGCTGCCAGAATAATTTTCCGGTTTCGGAAATCTTCACCTTCCAGGAACGCAACAAACTCATCCCCGCCAATCCGGAATACAGGGCTGTGTTTGAAATGCTCACAGATAATACGACAACCGCCTTGGATATATTGGTTCCCCGCATCATGGCCTTTCGTATCGTTGATCTCCTTCAGCCCGTTCAAATCAAAGACCACTACACCGAATTCCCTGATATCGTCATCAGTGATCCGCTGGTCCACCTGTTTTTCAATTTCCACATAGGCGTGAGAGCTTTTGACTCCGGTGAGGGAATCCGTATAAGCCAGCTGCTTTGCCGATCCGAGTTCCTTTTCCTGCTGTGCTTCTCTACGGAGCATTTCTTCCAGTTCAATCCGCCGGTCATACTCCATATCGCCGACAACGAAGGTGTGGATGATGCAGGTGCCAAGCAAACAGCCAATGGAATAGAAAGGCTGCAGCGGAAAAATGACCTGGAGAATATCCATCGCCGCAACAGTAATTCCGGAGATTGCGATGGCGATATGGTGCTTGCGGTCTTTCGACTCGGTTTTGGGGAGCGTTGCCATAAGATAGACGGAAGCAAGTATAAACAGCAGGATCTGGATCAACAAGATTGCATACCGCAGGTTACCGGCATGATACACGCCGGATTCGTCAAACCAGAACATCACCGGAGTGAACAGGTTAATGATCAGGAGGACAGCAATCATACTGATCAGCAGGCAGCCGATGATGGAAATTGCCTTCGTGAATCGATTTTTTTCTCCCAGATAAAGGACGACAAACCGCGTCCAGAAAAACATTGTAGCACCCATTGACAGGAAATAGAGCATCGTGTCAAAAGCCACCGCCTGTGTCAGGCGCGCCGAGTACAAGACACCCCACAGCGCATCAAAGACATAAAACGCACCAACGCTCAGAATCATCCACCGGTAGGCTTTTGCCGACGGCTGCTCCTTCCGGTAATGCGTGTTGCGGATCACATTGAAGTGGATGATAATATGGACTAACAGGGCCATTAAGGCCGCACTGGAATAATTCATCCGTTTCCTCCTGCGAACTCCAATTCACTGCACTGGAAACTATAAGATACAGTGGGGCTGTCTCAAAATGATCTGAGAGGATCATAAGAGGCAGCCCCTCTTCATTTGCCCCAAAATCAGTAATAGTATGAAAATCCTGGGTATAGCAAA
>CACWXP010000054.1 GCA_902764875.1 uncultured Eubacteriales bacterium | reverse complement strand
CGTATAGCAGTCGTACCTGTGAATGTTCGGCATTCGGCAAAAAACGTCGTCTTTGTGCCATGGCGTTCCCAGGTTGATGATCCGCCCGCCCCGGTTCCGTATGTTCTGAAGCTCGTCGTACTGCGCAATCGTGTGCTGCCGCTCCGCCCGGGAGATCCTGTCGTCAATGTTGCAGATGTCGTCCGTAATCACGTAGAAAGCGTGCTTCCCCGTAATGGATGTCCGCATGCCGAACCCCTGCAGCTGATAGCTTCCCATCGGCGAATGCCAAAGGTTCGTCGAAATGTGGTCCAGCGATTCCGAAACAATCTTCAGCGGCTTCTTCCGGTGAACCCAACTGCAGATGCCCTTCATCACCTGCGTCCCCAGAATCTTCGAAACCATCGTCATCATCTCGGCCACGTTGCTGTCCGTCTTCCGAAGAAAGATGATGTTCCGCTTCGGATAAAGCACCATCAGCAAAGCAATCGCCACCGCCAGGCAGCTGCTTTTGAAACTCCCCCGGTGCGCCTGCAAAGTGTAGTCTTTAATCCCCCAGACCATCGCCTGAATCCATTCCCCGTGCATCGGCGTCAGCTCCTTAAATCCGACGCCCCACCCGATCCGCTCCGGATGCCGTAAAAGTTCCGTTACGTCCGATCGCTCCGACATCCCAAATCACCCCCGTCCCCGTCTCCCAATCTCTAACCCCTAAATCCTATATCCTCCCTGTTCCCGTCCCCTATCCACTATTCACTATCCACTATCCACTAATCACTCCCCGTCCCCCATCTCCGCCCGAATCTCCTCCGCAAGCCTGGCCACGAACTGCTCCGCTTCTTCCATCTCGCCCATGTTGTCCTCCAGGCGGATCGTCGCCTCCGGTTTGCCCATCAGCCGATCAAACACAATTTCATAAATACGCACCTTCGCCGCCGGCGGGGTCGCCGGGCTGTGAAGTGCCTGAACCATGCTGACAAGCACCTCAGGCGAAAACCGTTCCAGTTTCTTCTTAATCTCGTCAATCGTATTCTTCCCCTTATTCTCATTCACTTCCTGATTCATGAAATTTCCTCCCTTCGAACCTGAAGATCCGCAAAAAGAAAGAGCCTGGCGTAAAACCGGCCCTTCCAATAGGTAATCTCCTGAAAACTGTGATGTTGCGCCAAGCATTTTTAATGACAATCCTCACCCGTGCACCTTCTTCCGTTTGCGCACGGTTGTTATCGCGGAAGAAATATCCTCTTCAGTCATCCCTACTTCATCTGCCCAGGAAGCCGCCTCTTCCATGAGTGTCTGAAATTCGGAGATATCAGGCATAACAAGCGGTTTTAGAATAATGCTTTGCCCATCGCTGATCACAAGCATCTTTGTTCCCGCTTCAATCATCAGGCTTTCCCGGATCTGTTTGGGAAGCACAACCTGGCCTTTTGAGGAAACAGCTGTAACATCTGTCATATATTGTGTCATGCCTGAAACCTCCTTGTAGGATTTTCTTACTTTATTATACACGAATAGAGTAAAAAATCAACTATATCCCCCGCCATGCCGCATACTTCTCCCCGCACCCCCGCAGTTCCGCCCGCGCCTCTTCCCGCGAAATAATCCCGGCCTCAAAAAGCTCCCGCACCCGGCTGCTCAGCTTTCCGGCCAGTTCCTCCGTTTCCTCCGGTGCCATCGGCGCCAGGGGATTGAAAACAAACCCCATATTTTCCGGAACCGTAAGGAAACAGCTCATCATCACAACCGGCAGCAGCCGCTCCAGCGCCGGCCGCAGCATGCGTTCCTGAAGGCTTGCGATCCGTTCGTAGTAGTTCCGCATGTCCGCCTCTCCTGTGGCGTTCATGCCGTCCGGCGAACGCCCGAACAGCTTCGTCACCGGGATTTCCGCCGCCCCGGCCACCTCCGTCATGAAGGCTTCATGCATGTCCTTGATCCCGTCAAAGGAATAAGGATGCGTCTCCAGCGCTTCCTCCGGATTCAGAAGCAGCAACCCGAAGCTGCTCATCATGTGCGTCATCTCCGCCATCATGCTCTCCGTCTTCCGCTTCGCGTCGTCCGTCCCGATGGACATCATTTCCCCAAGCCCGTCCATCTTCAGCGTCGCCAGGTTCGCCTTGAAAACAAGTTCCGCCGCGTTGGCGGAAACAGAAGTATACCGCTGAATCTCGTCCCAGATATGTTCCAGTTCCGATGCGCCCCAGTAGTTCTCCCGCACCAGTTCCCGCTGAGGCAGTTCTCTCCCGGTAAACCGCAGCACCCGCGAATGATGCACCCGGATCACCCCGTCCCCGTCCAGGTCCACGTCGTAATACATCGGCAGCCCGTAGTCCGGATCATCCACGTCGTCTTCAAGCTCCAATGAAGGTGTCACCAGTGTCCGGTCCCGAACCAAAAGTCCCTGAAAGCTCCCCGGCAGAACCTCCGAAAGCACCAGCGGTGTGTCCATCCTCTTCGAATCCCCGTAAAGGTCGATCACGGCCACTGCTCCGCCGTAAAGCCGGGCCCACCGAATCGCGTCTGTCAGTTCTCCCGTAATGTTATGCCAGGCCTCAACCCGCTTCAGCTCTTCCAGTTCCTCCGCCTCAAAGTCCCCCGTCAGCGTGTAGCCCGCCCGTGTCATGTCCTCCGCCGGCATGTCGATAACCCTCATCGCCAGCGATGACTCCCGGTACACCGTTGTCAGCTTCTGAAAGTCCGCGCTCAGTCCGGACCGCACAAAAGTCCCCGCCGAAAAAAGCGGCGAAGCCGCCCCGATGGAAACCGCCGCGTTCGAAAACCCATCTTCCCCAAACATCCGCCGGATCAGCGCCATCTGCATCATCCGTCGCACAAACTTTTCATTCGCCTTTTCGTCGTTTCCGCTTTGTCTCATATCCAAGTTCCTCCAAGCGCTGCGTGGACCGGAGGGCACAGGAGCCAGTGGTTCCTGCGTTGAATCCCTTTCGCGACCACCCAAGTCTCGCCGTTACCCGTTAGCCCCTATCGCAGCATCCAAAGCTGCCCAGGTCATAGGCCCACAAATCCCGTCAACCACCAGCCCGCAAACCTTCTGAAACTTCTTCACCTCCCGGATCGTAACGTTCCCGTATTTCCCATCCGCCCCATAATGGGCCAAATCATACCCAAGCTTCAGCAAGTTCTCCTGACACTCAACCACAAACGCGCCGGAAGCTCCCTTCCGCAGGGTAGGCTTCGTAACAACCGCAGCGTTGGCTCCGGTATGGCCCGTGTTGAATTCTCCTTCGATACCCACCGGAACAGCGAAATGTGTCCACCCTTTATCACTGATTTTCCCAACCTTCACCTCGCCGGAGCAGTGGATGATCCGCCCGCCGCCGACGTGAAGCCCGGTGTGATCCATCTTCCCGGTCTTGCTGTTATGCATGAACACGCAGCAGACCTGCCCAACCGGCATGTCCTCAATCCGGCCCTTCACCTTCCAGTTAGCAATCGTATTCCACTGGCTGGTCGCCCCCACGCCGTTGATCGTGATCCCCGCCTGCAGCAGCACCCAGTACGTAAATCCCCGACAGTCGAAGCACCTGGTTTTCGCCCCGCCGGGATAACACTTGCAGCCGGAACAGTCTCCCCTGCTCCCGTTCAGCACATGACACCCCTTCCGGATCGCGGCAGCTTCGGCCGGCATACCTGCGCCCAGGGCGTCCGCCCGGCTCCGGCGTTTCGTCGGCGTACAATACGCCCCGCGCTCTCCGTAAACATAAGGCCATCCGAGGCAGTCTTCGGCGATCAGGACGACCAGTTCTGCTTTGGTCATCCCCATGGTTTTCCAGTTGTTGATGTTGTTGTCGACATGAGCCGCGCTGTTCATAATATCCACCTCCATTAATAGTCTTCGTCTTCAACAATGATCACATTGTTGGCCCCAATAAGAGCAATATGCCCGTCCTCCGTCTTCAGCCAAATGCTCCCACCCACCGGCGAATACCCGGTGATCCGGATCGTGTCCATGCTGCCGTCAAAGTACCGGATCTTCGCGATCAGGTGCCGCGGAGCGGGGTTCAGGAGAACCGGGAGCAGACAAAGGGCCGCCGTAACGGCGACCAGCAGAATAACCACAAGTATCTTTTTCATGGAAATACCTCCCAAATGAATTTGATGTACGTCGGAACCGACAAAGCTTCCCCCGCAGGCGAATCTTTAAATACGTCCCATCAAACTGATATCGATGGGAACCGGCATTTCTACACTTGCAAGAACAATCCGGAAGCATCCTCAAACAGCCTTGAAGCCTATCGGAACCGGCATGACCTCACCGGCGGGAACCGCCTCCACCGTCGTGGCGGTGACTGTTCCGTTGCAATTGTCGGTGAAGGTTTCGCCTTCATCGACGTATTCAAAAGCGCTGTCATTCAGCCCATTCCATTGGTTGCGCCGGAGCTTCCGCAGCAGGATGCTCCGGTAGGTTTCATCAGTCCAGCCGTTCCGGCGCGAAATAGCCAGCGAGACGCCGAGGGCGTCGAGCTGCGCGCCCACCGCATGGGCAGCAGAAAACCCTGATTCCAGCTCCGGAACCAGGGCGATCAGGTCGTTTACCTGCTGCAGCACGGCAGCAGCCAGAGCCGCAAAGTGCGGCTTGTCCCGGATATACCCCGGGAACAAAGTCATATAGTCCAAATAATCATCCTCCTAACCCCTATACCCTAAACCCTGGGCCTACAGGGACGGTTCTTTTGGGTTCACTTTCCCACGATCCGTTTTTGGTCCACGGGGCGCTGGCCACAGTGCCGCCTGCTTTGGGTCCGGTTCTTCCGGTCCGTTTTAAGCCGTTGTCAATTACGATCACAGCTTCGGTCGAACTCACCATCGTGAAGATCTGATTCCATGCCGGCGTCACCTTGTCGCGGGAGACTCCGTAGTTTCCGCTGACAACGATGTCGGTGATGGCGAAGGTCGAGGCATATGCCCCCGCCGCCTGATAGAGCAGCCCGTAAACCTGCGGAACAATCAGCTCCTGCCCGATCTCGAACTTGTTGTTCATCAGGTCCATCAACGCCGCCCGAATAAGCGGCTGCACCGCGTCCAGCGAAAATCCGTCATACGTCTTGATCGTGATATTGAAGTGAACCGTCAGCATCCCGGGCCGGGAGAACTTCACCGTGTGCTCCTGCCCCTTCTCATCCGTCACAACCCGGCTCAGCGAACCGTCGGTTCCGATGCCCGGCGGCTTTTTGTTCCAGATCGCCTCCGCAATCCGGTTGGCGTTCCCGCCCTGCACCAGCACGGCCAGCGTATGCGCCGGAATCCCGTCGACAGCAGTATCCTCGTCG
>CACWXP010000053.1 GCA_902764875.1 uncultured Eubacteriales bacterium | reverse complement strand
AGGGTAAAATCCCCGTCCCCAAAGGCCATCGTCCGAATCCACTCCCCGTGCAGGGAAGTCATATCCGCAAACCCGACAGCCCGCCCCACAATCTCCGGTTGTTCCACCCAAAATGGTCCTGGAGGGACGGTTCTTTTGGGTTCATTTTCATTCAATATCTTGATCTTCAACACCCTCTTTGCGCTTGATTTTCCCCCATGCTTTCTGTAAAATATCATTGACGGGGAGGTGAATTCCTTTGGAGCACAGAATCAAAACCATTGATGAACTTACCCTGATGGATGATTATATGTTTGCTCAGGTGATGCGGGATACCCGTCATCTGAAACCGCTTCTTCAGTTTGTTCTGCAGGTTCCCATCGCGAAAATCGAGCTGATTGAACCGCAGAAAACAGAGAAGGAAGGTTATGATTCCAAAGGCATCCGGCTGGATTTGTATGTAACGGATGAACAGGGAACCGTTTACAACGTGGAAGTGCAGACGACTTCCAAGAAGCATCTGCCCAAGCGTATGCGGTATTACCAGTCAACCATTGATATCAGCATTCTCAGGCCCGGCGTTGATTACAAGGAACTGAGAAAGACTTTTGTGATCTTCATCTGCAATTATGATCCCTTTGGAAGAAACCGTTACGTCTATACCTTTGAAAACATCTGCCGGGAGGAGCCCGACCTGCTCTTCGGGGATGAAACGGTTAAGGTGATTGTAAATACCCGTGGAGAAATTGGTGAAATCAGCGAAGAACTGAAGGAAGTCATTCGTTATTTGAATGACGGAACAGTTTCCGGTCAATACAGTCAGGAGCTGGACACCGCCGTTACTGCCGTTAAATCGAATGAGGAAAGGAGATTGGAATATATGACGCTGGCAATGCATGATATGGAGATCAGAGAAGAAGCCCTTGAAGAAGGTCGCCAAGAAGGTCGCCTGGAAGGTCGCGAAGAAGGCTTCACAAAAGGCAAAGATGAAGAGCGTCTGTTCAACATCCGGAACGCAATGAAAAAGCTCAATCTCTCTGTTGAAAAAGCCATGGATTTTATGGATATCCCCGCAGAAGATCAGCCTAAGTATGCTCTGATGCTCAAAGAAACCGACCCCCAGGAGTATCAGCCGTAAGCGGGCCCAGGAGCCAGTAGCCGTAGCCGTAGATGGAAGGTTCCTTTACGGCTATTTTTATTCACCAGTTTTATCTTCAGTGCTTTCCATGACATTTGTTTGGTCAGCCCCCATCACCGCCCGGATCTCCGCCTGCAGTGCCGCGGCCGATTCCGCAATCGACCGGCCTCCGGTCTCAATCCGCAAAGCCGCTTCCGGTTTCCCGAAAGCCCGGTTCAGCACAATCTCTATCATCTGAATCCGCGCGTTCATGCTCGCCGACCGGTTCAGAATCCGCTCCGCCTCTTCCACAGCCTTGGGAGCCAGTTCCATAATCTTCTCCAGTGCGCTCATTTGCTCACCCTCTCAAACAATTCTTATACCACGTCAAAAGCATCAAGGCATCGCTGTAAGTCATGCCCTTCCCGTCCTCCCCGGGTGCCGCAATCGTCTCCAGCCCCTGCAGAATCCGGTGCTCCGGCATCGTCAGTTTCAGCTCTTCCAATATCCTGTTGAACATCGCCGCCTTGTACCCGTCCAGCGTGTCCTTCGGGTTCCTCGACGCATAAATCTCCATCAGGTTGTAAAGATCCCCGAAAACCTTCATCACGTATTCAAGCTCATGCGCGTCCGTAATGAACCAGAACTTCTCGCTTTCTTCCGTCTGAACCGTTCCGGAAACATCCATACCCTCCGGCCCGCCGTCCTGCTGCTTCTGTTCCATTTTGATTCTCCTCCCCTCTTCCTTCAAAAACCGGATCCCTGCTTCCACCTGCCGCATCATCCGCTCCGGATCCTTCTTCAGCTCCGCCAGCTCCCGCTTCCGTTCGCACCGGCGTAAAAAAGCGTCCCGGATCTCTTCCGGAACGCTGTTGGGAACCACCAGGGAAAAGTAATTCTCGTTCGGATACATCTTCCCGGGAAAAAGCGGCACTACCTGCCCGATCACCTTTCGCTGCACCTGGGAATTTCCCGTCTCCTTGTTGTATTTTCGTTCAACTTCCATTGAAACCCATTTTTCTTTCCGAATCACAATTCTGTATTGATCAAACGGAATCTCAACCGGGTAATCTTTCAAATACATACCGTTCACTCTCCTAAACCCTGTAGCGCCGCAGCCGCGCCTCAGCCGCCGCAACGTTCCGCTCTCCGCTCTCAATCCGCAGCATCTCCTCCGGCCGCCCGTAAACGCGTTCCGGAATCTCCGCGTTGTCCAGGATCTCTTTCATCCGGTCCGCCGCGTCTTCCGCCAGCCCCTGCAGTGTCTTCAGCGCGTCCCGCGCCGCCGCTTCCGCCGTCGGCTTCTCTGGCACATCCCCCGGTTGCAGAACAAAATGACCCATGCTGTATCCCTTCCTGCCAAAAACGTCACAAAAAAAGCTCCCGAAGGAGCTTTCATCTTGCGCATCATAATCTTATCACAGAACCGCGCAGCATACAACAGCTAACGCACTGTCAGTGGAGCGCCAATTTTCAATGTTCTTCAATTTTCCTCAGACTATCTTTCCTCCCTATTATACCCGAACCGCGGGTCAAAATAAAGCATGACGCGGAGGGATGTGAAAAAAATATCTCGCAGGAAAAGGAAAAGTGAGAAATGTGGCGAAGAAAATATATCGTCACTTTTTTGGCATTACCCGAAAAAGTCAGGTTTGAAAAGGAGAATGTGCTTGAATTCAGAAGAAAAGAAAGCTTATGAGCAGAAACTGAAGAGCCTCTATGAGAAGGGGCGGAAAAAGGGAGTACTCTCCTATGCGCAGATTGCTGACGAGCTGGAAAGTCTGCATCTGGATTCGGATCAGCTGGAAAGCCTGCTTGGAAAGCTGGAAGAAATGGGTGTGACCGTCACCCTGCAGGAAAAGGCCGCTTCAGGCAATGAAGAGGAAGTGATTCCGGACATTCTTCTGGAAGACACTGATGAAGATCCCGAAGAAAACTATACGGTTGCGGAGCAGGAGTATATGCAGGATGCAGTCAGATTGTATCTGAGAGAGGCGTCGGCATATCCGCTTTTGACTGCCGAAGAAGAATATGAAATTGCAAAAAAAGCCCGGGAGGGCGATGCAGAGGCAAAAGATAAGCTGATTTGCAGCAATCTCCGGCTTGTTGTTTCCCTTGCAAAGCATTATCTTGGCCGCGGAATCCCCTTCCTGGATCTGATTCAGTACGGAAATCTCGGACTGATGAAGGCTGTGGAGAAGTTTGAATACGATAAAGGATATAAGTTTTCCACCTATGCGACATGGTGGATTCGCCAGTCGATTACCAGATCGATCGCCGACAGCGGGAAAACCATTCGGCTTCCGGTGCATATGGTGGAAGGAATTAACCGAATGACCCGGACCCAGCGAGCACTGTTTCAGGAACTGAACCGGGAGCCGACCCCCGAAGAAATCGCGGAAAGAATGGGCGTTCCGGTGGAGAAAATCCTCCATTATATGAGTGTGAACCCGGTTACCGTATCCATGGACATGCCTGTCGGCGACGAAGAAGATACCCATCTGAGTGATTTCATTCCCGATGAAGATACCCCGAACCCCGAAGGCGCGGTAACGGAAAAGATGCTCTATGAAGAACTCGAAAGGGTCATGGACGAACTGTTAACGGAAAAAGAAAAGCAGGTGCTTGCGATGCGCTTCGGCATGGTTGACGGAGAGGAGCATACCCTGGAAGAAGTCGGCAAGGTATTCGGCGTAACCCGCGAACGCATCCGGCAGATTGAGCATAAAGCCCTTCATAAAATGAGCAGGAGCACAAAGGCCAAAGGATTGCGCGACGCGATGCTTACATAAAAAAGACAAGAGGACGCATCTTTGTTGACACATCCGCAGGATGAAGCGTATAAAAAGGTGTCAGGACGATAAAGTCCGGCAGAAAAGAAATTTCAAATGGAGACAGCCGAAAAGACAGGAAGAGAGGAAACGAAAATGAAGAAACTGATTGCAACCCTGGTAGCCCTGATGATGGTGCTCGGCGTCGCGGCCTGCGCCCTGGCGGAAGAAGAAACCAAACAGACCATCGTCGGAAACGTGCAGTTCGACATGGACATGGATCAGGTCATGCAGCAGGTGGAAAGCCTGCTGACCACAACGAAGAAAGAGATCGAAGGCCCGAAGATGCGCGGAACCACCGAGTTCTATGAGCTCGAGTATGAGGATGTCGTCGATGCGGATGGCTTTACCGCCGATATTAAGTACCTCTTCGTCGGCAACGGTCTGGTCGCTGTTCATCTCGACATGGCGGACGGCACCGATTATGAAAAGGTCAAGGCGACTCTTGTCAAAGACGCCAGCGAAGCGGTTGCCTTTGACGCGGCGAAGATCGGCAACGGCAAGTTTGCCATCGACGATGACGGCGATCTCAAGGACTGCAAGGAAATGATCGAACGCGAAGGCCTGACGATCATTCTCGAGCAGGACAAGGACGGCGATGTGGACGTCACCTTCCTGGATCCCGCCGCTGCCTACATCAACGCCTGATTGACTCAGCAAAAGGAATATCATTCCGTCCGGCCCGGGCTTAAACACCCGGGCTTTCTTTCTCCTTTTCAGGTTTGCGTCCGGTCTTTCTCCGCGTAAAACGCCTTCAGATCCTCCAGACGAAGCAGCATCGGAGACCCTCCGCCGGCCGCGCCGGTGTCAATGTCAATCCAGGTATCTGTCCGGAACACCTTTCCCTTCTCCCCAAACCTGTATCCGGTCGGCGTATGTCCGAGGATCGTCATCCTGTCCGGATAATAGCGTTCATCCGGCGAAGGCCGGTGCCAAAGAAGCTCGTCCGGCAAATAGTCGGACAGTTTCCGTTCCGGGGAGAAGTTTCCGAGGCCGGAATGCACCAGCAGGAAATCCCGCCCGCAGGCGCCGGTCACCGCATACAGCGGCGCGTTCCGCACATACTCCGTCAGGTCATTGTATGCCTCAGGATTCCGGGCCTTTAGGGTCCGGAGGGAATTCATCGTGCAGCTGCAGCCGTTTCGCATCCATACCATCAGCGATTGCAGCTGCTCCGAAGTCAGGCGATCCACGTTCTCATCCGTGATTTCCTCCAACAGGAAGGTGCAGGAGAGCATCATGGCCTCGTGGTTTCCAAGGATGAACTCCACATTCGGCCGGCTCATCATCCACCGAAGCATGGCAATGCCGCCATCGCCGTTCCGGTCGATGACGTCTCCCAGGACATACAGAACGTCCGAATCGGAGAAACCCGCCTTTTCCAGCAGCCGCAGGAAGGAATCGAGGGGATAACCGTGAAGATCAGAAGTTGCGTAAGTCATAGCTCACCTCAGTAAGTGATCCTATCATTCTTCGCTGCGGCCGCCCTGAAATCCTTTTCCCGGGCCTCGCCGCCTGGGACAGCCAGATCGTTATTCAGTTTTATTACTGTTCAGCTTCCGGCAGGCCGGTCATCGCCAGAAGGACGGCTGTGATGAACCCAAACCCGCCGGCGCTCAGCGCCGCGACCCAGTTCACGTCTCCAAGCACCAGGGCGCCGGTGCCGATGTAGGCCAGCATGGCCTCGGCAAAGGTGCGGATGGCGCGGACAAGGGCCGCTTTGGCCCAGTTCTTCCAGTTGGTGGTTTTCATAGAGCTTCTCTCCTTTCTCAGTCCAGCGGCAGCGCAAAGAATTTCTGCCGCACGTCGTCCATCACGCCGTTCCCACCCAGCAAGTGATATTGGACATACATGTTTTCAAAGTTCTGCCGGTCGTCCGAAGTGGCAAACCCCTGACGCTTGCAGAACTGGAAGCTTTGCAGCAGGCGGTCCCGCAGGATCGCCTGCACGGCCAGCTTCATGGCCCTGTTCTGGTGAACCTGCAGCTTAATGAAAGTCACAAGTCCCGCCAGCATCCCGGGAATCCCCAGGACGCATACCCATTGATAAACCGTCATCTCATTCACCTCCCACCGCCGCATCCAGGGCCGCCCAGGTCTTCGGACCGCAAATCCCGTCAACCGCCAGCCCTTGGACTTTCTGAAACTTCTTGACTTCCCGCATGGTGATGTTCCCATACTTCCCGTCCGCCCCGTAATGGGCCAGATCATATCCCAGTTTCAGCAGGTCTTCCTGGCATTCGGTCACGGTTGGGCCGCTGGCACCCTTGCGCAGGGTCGGTTTGGTTGTTGGCACGGGTATATTCCCCTCCATTCCGTTCGGGATGGCAAAATGCGTCCATCCCCTGTCCGTTGACTTCCCGATCTTCACCTCGCCAGAGCAGTGGATAATCCGCCCGCCCCCGACGTGGAGTCCGGTATGATCCATCTTTCCGGTTTTGCTGTTGTGCATGAATACACAGCAGACTTGACCGGAGGGCATATCGGAAATACTGCCCTTCGCCTTCCAGTTGGCATCAGTATTCCACTGGCTGGTGGCCCCGGCGCCATTGATCGTGATCCCCACCTGCAGCAGCACCCAGTAGGTAAAGCCCCTGCAGTCGAAACACCGGGTCTTCGCTCCGCCGGGATAGTACTTACAGCCGCAGCAGTCGCCACGAGAGCCGTTCTGCACCTGGCAACCCTTCCGGATCACGGCAGCTTCGGCCGGCATACCTGCGTCCAGGGCGTCCGCCCGGCTCCGGCATTTCGCCGGCGTGCAATACGCCCCGCGCTCCCCGTATACATACGGCCAGCCGAGGCAGTCCTCGGCGATCCGGATAACCAGTTCCGCTTTGGTCATTCCCATGGTTTTCCAGTTGTTGATGTCGTTGTCAACATGAGCCGCACTGTTCATCTTCAATCCTCCTCCCAATATTCGTCGTCTTCAACAATGATCACGTTGTTGGCGCCGATCACGGCTATATGCCCGTCATCCGCCTTCAGCCAGATGCTCCCGCCCACCGGCGAATAGCCGGTGATCCGGATCGTGTCCATGCTGCCGTCAAAGTACCGAATCTTCGCGATCAGGTTCCGCGGCGCAGGTTTCAGGATAATCGGCAGCAAACAAATGGTCGCCGTGATGGCGACCAGCAGAATAACCAGAAGAACCTTTTTCATGCAAAACACCTCCTATATAGCCCTAACTCCCATCGGAACCGGCATAACGTCCTTGGCAGGAACCGCCTCCACTGTCGTGGCGGTGACTGTTCCGTTGCAGTTGTCGGTGAAGGTCTCGCCTTCATCGACGTATTCAAATGCGCTGTCGTTCAGCCCGTTCCACTGATTTCGCCGGAGCT
The DNA here is from genome assembly GCA_902764875.1 of uncultured Eubacteriales bacterium. Lineage (GTDB taxonomy): Bacteria > Bacillota > Clostridia > Christensenellales > Aristaeellaceae > Aristaeella. Next base: position 575 of record CACWXP010000053.1, on the reverse strand, counting down.
TCCGCAGCAGGATGCTCCGGTAGGTTTCATCGTTCCAGCCGCTCTGCCGCGGAATAGAAAGGGAGACGCCGAGGGCGTCGAGCTGCGCGCCCACCGCGTGAGCAACAGAAAACCCTGCTTCCATTTCCGGAACCAGGGCAATCAGATCATTCACCTGCTGCAGCACGGCAGCGGCCAAAGCCGCAAAGTGCGGCTTGTCCCGGGTGTAACCCGGGAACAAAGTCATATAATCCAAAGGATCACCTCATCACCCGTTATCAATCACAATCACAGCTTCGCTCGAACTCACCATCGTGAAAATCTGGTTCCACGCCGGCGTCACCTTGTCGCGGGAGACCCCGAAGTTTCCGCTGACAACGATGTCCGTAATGGCGAAGGTCGAGGCATATGCCCCCGCCGCCTGATAGAGCAAGCCGTAAATCTGCGGAACAATCAACTCCTGGCCAATCTCGAACTTGTTGTTCATCAGGTCCATCAGCGCCGCCCGAATAAGCGGCTGCACCGCGTCCAGGCTAAACCCGTCATAGGTCTTGATCGTGATATTGAAGTGCACCGTCAGCATCCCGGGCCGGGAG
>CACWXP010000052.1 GCA_902764875.1 uncultured Eubacteriales bacterium | reverse complement strand
AGGGTAAAATCCCCGTCCCCAAAGGCCATCGTCCGAATCCACTCCCCGTGCAGGGAAGTCATATCCGCAAACCCGACAGCCCGCCCCACAATCTCCGGTCGCGCAACCCAAAATGGTCCTAGAGGGACGGTTCTTTTGGGTTCATTTTCATTCAACATCTTCGTTTTCGTCACTCTCTTCGCATTTCTCCGGATCCTGCTGCATTACAGCCCGAATCTCCGCCTGCAGTGCCGCGGCCGATTCCGCAATCGACCGGCCCCCGGTTTCAATCCGCAAAGCCGCATCCGGCTTCCCGAAAGCCCGGTTCAGCACAATCTCAATCATCTGAATCCGCGCGTTCATGCTCGCCGACCGGTTCAGAATCCGCTCCGCCTCTTCCACAGCCTTCGGAGCCAGTTCCATAATCTTCTCCAGTGCGCTCATCCTAAACCTCCAAGTAAAAAACTCGCTGATGCTCCCCGCAGTCTATGGCAGCCCAACCTCGGTACTACCCTCTAAGGCAATTCTTGTACCACGTTAAAAGCATCAAAGCGTCGCTGTAAGTCATGCCCTTCCCGTCCTCCCCGGGCGCCGCAATCGTCTCCAGCCCCTGCAGAATCCGGTGCTCCGGCATCGTCAGTTTCAGCTCTTCCAATATCCGGTTGAACATCGCCGCCTTGTATCCGTCCAGCACATCCTTCGGGTTCCTCGAGGCATAAACCTCCATCAGGTTGTAAAGATCTCCGAAAACCTTCATCACATATTCAAGTTCATGCGCGTCCGTAATGAACCAGAACTTTTCGCTTTCTTCCGTCTGAACCGTTCCGGAAACATCCATACCCTCCGGCCCGAGGTCCTGCTGCTTCTGCTCCATTTTGATTTTCCTCCCCTCTTCCTTCAAAAACCGGATCCCCGCCTCCACCTGCCGCATCATCCGCTCCGGATCCTTCTTCAGCTCCGCCAGCTCCCGCTTCCGTTCGCACCGGCGCAAAAAATCGTCCCGGATCTCTTCCGGAACGCTGTTGGGAACCACCAGGCTGAAATAGTTTTCGTTCGGATACATCTTCCCGGGAAAAAGCGGAACTACCTGCCCGATCACTTTCCGCTGAACCCGTGTATTTTTGTTCTCGGAAGAATACAGGCGTTCAACTTCCATCTCGACCCATTTTTCTTTTTTGATGACGATGCCGCCTTTGTCGTATGGGATATCAACTGCATAGTCCTTCAAAATCATAATCTCACGCCCTCCCGTTTTAGTGGTAGAGTGGTAGAGTGGGATTGACTTTGCCCTGTCCCTGAACCCTGAAACCCGAACCCTAAACCCTGTAGCGCTGCAGCCGCGCCTCAGCCGCCGCAACGTTCCGCTCCCCGCTCTCAATCCGCAGCATCTCCTCCGGCCGTCCGTAAACCCGCTCCAGCACCATGTTGCCGGAATCTCCGCGTTGTCCAGGATCTCTTTCATCCGGTCCGCCGCGTCTTCCGCCAGCCCCTGCAGTGTCTTCAGCGCGTCCCGCGCCGCCGCTTCCGGCGTAGGCTTCTCCGCCTCTTCTCCCGGCTGCAGAACATAGTGTCCCATACGGTATTCATCTCCTCTGTAAAATAGAAAAAGAAAAAGAGTACCCGCGTGCGGCGGATACTCGATTCTGTCAGCGTAATAATATCACTTTATAAAGGTGTACGCAATGAGCACGGGGGGAACACTCCCCTGTCACTCTTTTGAAGTTTGCATCACGTTATTCATCCCTCAGCACCTGCCTTCCCCAGCAGCGGATCGGACAGTTTCTTCTTGAAGAACGTGATCAGCGGGCCCATGAACAGCGCCGTGATGACCGTGCCGATCCCCGGCATGAAGCCCAAAGCGAAGCCGACGGCCACACAGATAAGGTCTGATATGATCCGGATCACCCGGAACGGAAGAACCCGGCCAAAGAGCTTCGGCTTTCTGTCCGCGATATGCAGCGGAATGGCGTCATAGGTGGAAACGCCGAGATCCGCCGTATAGTAGAAGGCTGCCGCGATGCAGCTGACCACGATGCCGATCACCAGGAGGAGGATCCGGCCGGGAATCCCCTGATCCCCCAGCAGGCGCGCCAGCAGGTTCTCCGAAAACTCCGCGGCATATCCGACCAGGAACAGATTAATGAACGTGGAAATCCCGATATAATGCCGATCCAGGAAGAGGTCGATCACCAGCAGCACCGCGTTGATGATCATATACAGCGTTCCGAAGCCGATCGGAATCACGCGGTTGATCCCATTGCAGAGGCACTGGAACGGATCCACCCCGAAGAACGCCCGTTTGAAGAATCCGACGGCAATGCCGGCCACGGCCATACCGACCAGGGCCATCAGGATCCTCCGGACAAGGGTTTTATCTTTCATCACGGAACCAGACTTCCCTTTCTCACTTTTTCCCGGATTGCATGATATCACAATTCCGGGCGAAGGAAAAGCGGCCGACCGTTATATTGCGACCAGCCGCCCGATAATGCTGTCGTTTCTTAAGAATCAGGGCGCTTGCAGGGCTTCCAAGGCTTCGAGGTCTGAGCCATACTCCGGATCCTCGTACGGCGTGTCCTCAAAGCCGATGCTCTTCAAATAGGCGACGAATTTGTCCAGAACCGGCTTGACCAACGGTTTGAACCACGGCTCATCGCCGTATTTTTCCACGATCTCAGGACTCCACCTGTAATACAGCTCGATGAACAGCCTGCCAGGTTCGCTCTTCGCCAGCACGTTGTCCCGGAACCGCCGCAGCACCCACACTTCCGGGCAATCATAAGAACCGTAGACACAGGTAGCGATGAAGCAACCTATCCCATGGGTTTTGCTAAGGTCTTCCATCGAATAGAGACGTTCATAATCATCCTTGTAAACCGCGGACAGGGTTATATTATGGGTAATCGGCAACGAAAAATCGTATGGTATGCTGATATCCTCGTTCTCTGCAAGCGTCCAGTGGCTAAAATAAAACGTAGTGGTAACGTGCATACTTTCGGATTTCTCAACATCAGACGGGTTTGCGGGCCGATTCACCGGACGACCGGCCCGAACTTTTTCATAGGAACAACTCTGTCCAGCCCCGCTAAACTCTGATCTGACAAATGTTACTTCATAATACTTGTAATCCTGCTTGTACACAGCTGTGTATTCCGCATCTCCGGTCACGGCTGTAACGTCCGGATTCCAGCCAATGAAAAAGGATTTGTAGTAAACATTTTCCTTCTCGGTCGGCTCCATACCCATATAGAGCGGAATTTGGCCGGCTTTCCATTTGTCAGACTGCAGCACGGTGCCATCGATGTTCTTATAGGTGACCGTATACTCCTTCACCGGTTCCGGCAGCGGATCGGTCTTCACGGTCTTCCGGCTGATCTCCGCCTTGCACACCGTGCAGTACACGACTTCATCGTAGCTGCCTGCTTCGCCGACCTTGGCTGCCACCTCTTTTTCCTTCACGGCATCCCCGGGCGTATGTGCGGCTTTGTTTCGGATGTCCTTGCAGATACACTCTTCCCAGTGGTAATTCGCGTCGGACTTCGCCGTCCAGGTATGGGATTCCAGTATTTCGAGGCCACAGCGCTTAGTGCACCAAACAGAATGTTTTTCATCGGCAGTGGAATGATATTCAAAGCTATGTGCCTCTTTGTCTCCTGAAGTCACGCCGCATCCAGTACACGTCAGCTGATGCGCTGATGCATCTACAGATTTTAGTTCAAACTGGTGCTGCGCAAAGATGGCTTTTACAGTCACGTCCGCTGCTGGCATTGTCAATGTTGCAGAAGCACTCTGATTATTATCAATAGTGCCTCCTCCCGTAACTTCCCATTCAACAAAATGATAGCCATCATTCGGAGTCGCGCTTAAAGTAATACTGTCCCCCGATTTCCCTGTTTCAGGATTCGCAGAGGCGGATCCGTTTCCATCGGATACTGCCGTTATTGTATAAAATGTCGAATTAACATCAATTGTTTCGGCAGTACCGATATTGATCGAAAACAAAATAACGAAAACAATAGCCAGCAAGAATACCACTATCAATCCTTTTCTCATCCTCTGCACTCCTCCACAAACATGAACCCGATGTCACATGTTACTTTCATCCCGTTTGTACCATTATAATATATAATCTATTAAAATTCCAGTCCATTACCCGAAAGTAGTATTTCCCCAAAAACAGGAAAAAGCCCCGGTGCTGGAATCACTTCCAGGCCTGGGCATAGGGCAAGCCGTATTCAGTTTCATTCCTGCTCGACTTCGGGCAGGCCGGTGAGCGCCAGCAAGACAGCAGTGATGAAACCGAAGCCTCCCGCGCTGAGGGCGGCAAGCCAGTTCACGTCGCCGAGGACAAGCGCCCCTGTACCGATGTAGGCCAGCATGGCCTCGGCAAAGGTACGGATGGCGCGGATCATGGCCGCCTTGGCCCAGGTTTTCCAGTTGGTGGTTTTCATAATGAAACGTCTCCCTTCTAATGATATAGCGGCCACAGAAGAGCAGCTTCATGCAGCCATGGTGATCAGTTTTCCTCTTCACTTGGGACCACCGGCGTTCCGCCGGGTGTCATGGGCAGATGCCGGAAGGTGAAGCGGAGATCATTCATATCTCCGTTTCCGCCCAGGGCATGGTATTGCACCCAGACGTTTTCCAGGTTCTTCCGATCTTCGAGATCAGCGTACCCTTTTTCCAGATAATGCTTGTACCCCTGCAGGAGGCGATCCTGGAGCATCGCCTTGACGGCCAGTTTCATGGCCCTGTTCTGGTGAACCTGCAGCTTGATGAACGTCACAAGCCCGGCCAGAAGGCTCGGGATCCCAAGAACGCACATCCACTGATAGATCGTCATGTGGTTTCACCCCCTTCCTCGGTCATCCAGGCGCCGGGAATCGACGCAACGTAGGCTTCGGCCTCGTAGCGCTGGAGGTTTGGGATATGGACGGTGAAACGCTGGGGTTCCGGGGTTGGGGTTCCCGAGGTGGAAGCGGAGTCCTGGCTGGAGGCAGAGCCGGAGGCCGTTCCGCCGGTCGAGCCGCTGGAAGAGCTGGAGGCCGCCGCCACCGCCGCGTCCAGCGCGGCCCAGGTCATAGGCCCGCAGATGCCATCGGCCGTCAGGCCGCTGGCCGTCTGGAACTTCTTCACTTCCCGGATGGTCGTGTTCCCATACTTCCCGTCCGCCCCGTAGGGGCTGAGGTCGTAGCCCAGTTTCAGCAGATCTTCCTGGCATTCCACCACATAAGGGCCGCTGGCGCCCTTGCGCAGAGTCGGTTTGGTCGTTGACATGGGTACATCTCCTTCCATTCCGTTCGGGATGGCAAAGTGCGTCCATCCCCTGTCCGTTGTCTTTCCAACCTTCACCTCGCCGGAGCAATGGATGATTCGCCCGCCGCCGACGTGAAGCCCGGTGTGATCCATCTTCCCGGTCTTGCTGTTATACATAAAAACGCAGCAAACCTGCCCGGAGGGCATATCAGAGATATTGCCCTTCGCCTTCCAGTTCGCGTCGGTGTTCCACTGGCTGGTGGCCCCCGCGCCGTTGATCGTGATCCCCACCTGCAGCAGCACCCAGTAGGTAAATCCCCTGCAGTCGAAGCACCGGGTTTTCGCTCCGCCGGGATAGTACTTACAGCCGCTGCAGTCGCCGCGGGAACCGTTCAGCACCTGACATCCCTTCCGGATTGCCGCAGCCTCGCCGGGCATACTCGCGTCCAGGGCATCTGCCCGGCTCCGGCGTTTCGCCGGCGTGCAATACGCCCCGCGCTCTCCGTAAACATAAGGCCATCCGAGGCAGTCTTCGGCGATCAGGACGACCAGTTCCGCCCTGGTCATCCCCATGGTTTTCCAGTTGTTGATGTCGTTGTCGACATGAGCCGCGCTGTTCATTTGCATCCCTCCCAGTATTCTTCGTCTTCGATAATCATCACGTTGTTTGCGCCGATGAGGGCAATGTGCCCATCGTCCGCCTTCAGCCAGATGCTCCCGCCCACCGGCGAATAGCCGGTGATCCGGATCGTATCCATGCTGCCGTCAAAGTACCGGATCTTCGCGATCAGGTGCCGCGGCGCAGGGTTCAGGATAATCGGCAGCAAACAAATGGCCGCCGTAACGGCGACCACAAGGATCACCAGAAGAATCTTTTTCAAGAAAAACACCTCCATAAATCACTTGGTATCGATTGAGGCCCGGCAACAACTCGTCGGGTGCAGGAATCAAAAGGCCTGAGATGAACGCTATCACGACCATCCAGATTTCTCCGTTCCCTATACGGCCTTGAAACCCATCGGAACCGGCATGACCTCACCGGCGGGAACCGCCTCCACTGTCGTGGCAGTAACCGTTCCGTTGCAGTTGTCGATGAAGGTCTCGCCTTCATCGACGTATTCAAAAGCGCAGCTGTTCAGCCCGTTCCACTGACTCCTCCGGAGCTTCCGCAGCAGGATGCTCCGGTAGGTCTCGTCGTTCCAGCCGCTCTGGCGTGGAATGGACAGGGAGACGCCGAGGGCTTCGAGCTGTTCCCCGACCGCTTGGGCAACAGAAAACCCTGATTCCATTTCCGGAACCAGGGCGATCAGGTCGTAAACCTGCTGCAGCACGGCAGCAGCCAAAGCCGCGAACCGCGGCTTGTCCCGGGTGTAACCAGGGAACAATGTCATATAGTCCAAAGGATCACCTCATCACCCATTATCAATCACAATCACGGTCTCAGTGCTGCTCACCATCGTAAAGATCTGATTCCATGCCGGTGTTACCTTGTCGCGGGAGACCCCGAAATTTCCACTGACAACGATGTCCGTAATGGCGAAGGTCGAAGCATATGCCCCCACCGCCTGATAGAGCAGCCCGTAAACCTGCGGAACAATCAGCTCCTGCCCGATCTCGAATTTGTTGTTCATCAAATCCATTAGCGCCGCCCGAATAAGCGGCTGCACCGCGTCCAGGCTAAACCCGTCATAGGTCTTGATCGTGATATTGAAGTGCACCGTCAGCATCCCGGGCCGGGAG
>CACWXP010000051.1 GCA_902764875.1 uncultured Eubacteriales bacterium | reverse complement strand
TCCTCCAAGGACGCGGCGGTGAAACTGACAACGGCGATCTCGGAACTGACCTCTGTGGATATTATCCGGCAGATGCACATGCTGATTGATCAGATGAAAGGGAATCCGGTACTGGTGCTGAAATGAACTGACGGGAATCGGAAGATTGACCGGGTTATCAGAGCTCATAGTCTCTCTATTCATTTCCTGTCTTTTCAAGCAATTCTTCGTATTCTATCGCTCCCAGCGTGTCGTCTATGGCCTGGTTCAGGAATTCAACGAAGGTGTTGGCCACGTGCGCCGGCCCCACGATATGCATTTCCCCGGCAAATGTGGCGACCCATCCGTAAAAGGTTCTGGATACAGAAACCGGCACGGTGATGTCGAAAGTGTTCGTTTTCACGTTGCGAACGATCACGTCCTTGCCGAATTTGTCAATGACCTGGTCCATCAGGGAATGCAGGCAGCGGAGCGTTACGTTTTCCTGCCGCCCTTTATACATTCCAAATACTTTATCTGCATAATCCTGCGGATTGTAATCGTTCGTCACCGGCTTGCGTTTTTCGGCCAGAATGTTCGGTGTGTCCATTCTGTCAATCCGGAAGGTGGTGTAATCGTCGGTGTGCGGTTCGCATTTGCAGACCAGGTAATAGCGGTCGTTGTTCCATATGGCGTCATAGGGCGAAACGTGATAAGTCCGGATCTTTCCGTCCTTTCGCCTTGGTACGGGCTTTTTCTCTGTGTTATATGAATAATACCGGAAAGAAATCATTCTGTTTTCCCGAATGGCTTTCTTTATCTCCTGAACAACATAATAAATTTGTTCATTTGGCGCTTTTATTTTTTCTGAAACAATGATCTGCGGCTGCAGATGCTCCCGAACGGAAGGCCCGGCCATTTTGACCAGTTTCCCGATCAGCTCATTGCTCTTTTTTTGCGAGATGAACTGGGCCGATGAAACGGCGTCCACAAGGATCTCCAGTTCCGGCGTTTCAAATGGTCTGGACAACCATCCATAGGTCGTCGCGAAGCCTTCCTTTTCTGTTATTTCCAGTTCGTCGTCCGGGTCAGCATCAAGTATCGTCTGAATATCATTTCGAAGGGTCACCGTGCTGACCGGACAGCCCTGCCCATTGAGGTAGCTGATAATCTCGGCCGTGGTAACCGGGTGATTCTCATCGGAGTTTTCCTGCAGAAAATCTTTCAGTAAAAGGATCCGCTTTTTTACATCCATGGTTTATTCTCCTTCCGGAGTCTGCTTTTGGCTAAGCCGTTTTTCGATCTTTCGCCTTATTTTACAACAGGTTCACGCTTTTGTCCAGTCGGACCCCCTTCGAAAAGTCGCAGGGGGTATCATTTTCCTTCTTGCATTATTTTTCGGATGCGTTATAATGCCCTTGCAGCTAAAGAAAAAGCTGTTCACGAATCAAAAATATAGTATTCTAGTGGCAAGTGAAGGAGATCAGGGAAAGGAAGGGATGAAAAATGCGCAGCAAGGATCCAAAGCTGATGAATACGATCGTGGATTTTGTGGATTTTTATGTGCAGAAGCACAGGAAGTCTCCGACCACCAAGGATATTTCGGAGCGTATTCCGCTGGGGCGTACCGCGGTTTATAACTATCTTGTGGCCCTGAACGACGCCGGCCGGATCGAGTATGACGGTAAAACGATCCTGACGCCGAAAACCCGGGGAATTCTCACCGGGAAGTACAATGTCGGTGTGCTCGGCAACGTTCCCTGCGGCCAGCCGTGCGAGGCAGACCTGGTGTACGACGAGTACATTGAACTTCCGGAGGAATTCGTTGCAGACGGGGATGTCTTCGGTCTGTACGCATACGGTGATTCCATGATCGGCGCCGGCATCCTGACCGGGGACCTGGTGGTGGTTCATCGGCAGGATACGGCAAATACCGGGGATATCGTCGTGGCCTGGGTCGAGGGGATCGGAAACACGCTGAAGCGTTTTCAGCGGGATGGAGAGTACATCGTCCTGCATCCGGAGAATCCTGATATGGAAGATATCCGCGTGAAGGAAACGGAATGCAGGATCCAGGGAGTGGCCATCACGGTCATCCGGAAGCTGGGTTGAGGGTACAGAAAGAATATGGGGAGGTATGACTCGTGTCCGGTGTGCTGTTTGAGAAGAAAAAACGTGAAATGCTCCGCTGCCCGAAGTGCGGAAGTGTTGTGGGCGAGTTCGGAATGGTCTGTGACTGTTCGGTATCCTGCTCGAAATGCAAAGAACCCATTGAGGTTTGGGCGAATACTGAAGAGGTGATTGTACGGAGAAGGAGAGGAACCAGTCCTAAAATCGTCCCTCAGGAATAATCCCCGGGTATGCACTGAAATGAATATTTGAACCTGTTCCGGAATTTGCTGTCCTGGACTCGTCGGGTTCTCTCCGGATCCGTTAGGATCAAGCGGAGATCGCCATGGAAGGCGGCACGTGGAGAGGGCTGAGAGCGTTAGGAGGATGGTCCGGAATGGAAGATCTGACCCAGGAGTTGTACTCACCGGATTTCTTCCTGGCCAATATGGCCGAGCGGCGATCGCCATGGAAGGCGGCACGTGGAAGAAATTGTGAAGTAGAGAGGAACCCGGCAGATTTCTGAAAGGCGACAGGCGTAAGTCTGTCTGCCCGGAGGAAGTCTGCCGGGCTTTTTATTTTCCCGCCGGAAACGGCGTGAAGATACAAGGCCGGATCGAAAGGAGCCGGTCCAAGTAAGCCGGACAGGAGGCTGAAAACCCTGTAACGCCCCGGGACGTACTTCCCGGAATTCCTGGCCCTGGGTGGGGCCGAAAAATAAGTATTTAGCTCTGAGCGGCCGTAAGGAGCGATGGGTGCTTCACAGTCAAGGGTAGAAGAAAACGAAGATCCCTCTGACTGAAAAAGTGTTCACCGCTGTTTGCCGTGCCGCTGGAAGTGCCCTCGCTCCCCGTCCGCCTGATGAGCGGAAAGAGGGCACTATGAATAATCGTAAAGGGATTCCATGCTTTGTTTACTACGAGATCGGTCAGAAAAACGAAAAAACGATCAGGTACGACTTTGTATCCGGCGATACAAAGAAGCCGCTGGAGATACCACTTCACGCAACGGTCTCCCTTGGGGACATGGATCCGAAAACCGGCGAACTGATTACAGATTTGACTTTCTTCCGGGAAAGTCGCGAACTGCACAACCACGAAGTTTACTTGAACAAAAAGGCTCGCAGTGTGCCGCTGACGGATCATGATAAAGCGGTGCGTAAAGAAATCCGGAAGAAGCTGGCGGAGGATTACGAAAGCGAATTCGGGTATCCACCGAGCAAAAAGGTGTTGGATGATCTCATGTTCAAAGAATGTTCGCGGTCGTACCGGCTGGAACTTGATGCTCTGAAGATGGACCATGGGAAGCCTAATAAAGATCGTTCGATGCTCTTTGAAGACCGGAAGACGGTGGCGAGTTTTCGGAAAGCGGAAAATGGTGGGATTGATCCGCTGGATGCTTTTGCGGAAACACTGGATGACCGGGAAAAAGAGATGTTTGAAATGCTGCAGATGAAGGCGGATGGGTGCAACATGTGCGGGATGATCAATTTCCTGGCGGATAAATGGGGGCTTGAACAGTACAAGGTCTCCCGGATGAAGACCCGGATTGGTCTCAAACTGATCAAGTATCTGAAGGAGGTACAGTGAAATGAACGGTCGGAAGAATCAGGTGAAGCCTGGTGTCGGCGGGCGTGTTGTGGCGGAAAGACTGAAACGGGAATCGATTTCGAAATTTTTTCGCCCTGCTGCATATTTCGCGATTTTCCTTCTTGTATAGACCGCGGGAGGGAGCCCCGAAAGGGTTCCGATTCTGATCCTGCGGGAGGGGTGAAAGCATATGCGGTTCAGACAACGGGTCTGCGTGAATGTATCCAGGCCGGACGGCGGCAAGGAAGCCATTCTGGAAACGGCGCGGGCTAAACTGCGCAGTCGTAAGCTCAGGCGGCTTGTGGGGGATCAGTACGCGGTATTGGTGCTCACGCCGGTCGGCATGAACGTGGACAGCGTGGAAATCCATGAGTCCCGGGAAGCGGGACAATCTTTGACGGAGGTTTAAACGTATGGGTCATTCGTTCGACAAGAAAAACCTGGCTGCCGGCGTAAAGGAAATGCGTTCTGTGGCCAAACGGCTCCTGGCCTGGGCCGATGATCTGGAGAAGGCCGGCAAAAACGAGGAGGAACCTGAAAATGCAGACGGTCCTGCCATTCCTGCTGTGGCTGCTCCTGCTGGCGGTGGTTCTGATCATGGAAAACCGGTCGAAACCGTGAAGGAGGCTCAGGCTTCGAAATCGGCCGAAACCGTGAAGGAAGCGCTGACTCCGAAGACGCCGCCGAAGCTCGATGAGGTGAAGGCGTTCCTCACGAAAAAATGCGCTGCCGGGTATTCGGCTCAGGTGAAGGCGCTGATTGCATCCTTCGGGGCTTCGTCTCTGAGCGGCGTGCCGGCGGAATCCCTTGCCGCCCTGATGGAAGCGGCGCAGCTCCTTGGAGAGGGTGAAGAGAATGCCGGGTAATCACGCGTTTCTCTCTCCTAGCTCCTCTGTCCGGTGGTACTTCTGTCCGCCGTCGGCAAGGCTGTGCGAACAGTTCCCGGATCAGGGAAGCGTCTATGCCTCGGAAGGCACGGAGGCGCATAGCCTGTGCGAGGTTCTGCTGAAAAGCGCGCTGGGGATGCCCTGTGTGGATCCCCGGCCGTCGCTGCAGTATTATTCGCCGGAAATGGAGGAAGCCGCCGAGGGTTACGTCCAGTATATCCTCGAAAAGGTGGAACGGTATAAAGCCGAATCACCCGGCGCCGAGCCTTCCGTGTTTGTGGAGCAGGGCTTGGATCTGCGGGAATATATTCCGCAGTCAATGGGTACCGCCGACTGTGTCATCATCGCGGGGGACACGGCGGAGATCATCGATTTCAAGTATGGTATGCATCCGGTCCCCGCGACGTCGATGCAGCTACGGATTTACGCCCTGGGCGCATGCGAGGTTTTCAGCCATCTGTATGATTTTACCCGTGTGCGCATGGCGGTGTATCAGCCCCGGCTCCATTCTGTGGATGAAACGGAAATGACGGTGGCCGACCTTTATGCCTGGGCGGTGAATGAACTCTCTCCCCGGGCGCGCCAGGCCTTTGACGGCGTCGGAGAGTTTGCCTGCGGCGACTGGTGCCGCTGCTGCCGGGCTCGGCGGAACTGCCGGGCACTGGCGGACTATCAGCTGGAAATCGCGAAGTACGAATTCGCGTCCCCCGCAACGCTCTCCGACGAGGAAATCGCGGACGTGCTCTCCCGCGTGGATGCCCTGGCTTCATGGGCCGAAGATGTGAAGGAATATGCCCTGGCCGAAGCCCTGAAAGGCCACAGCTATCCCGGCTTCAAGGTGGTGGAAAGCCGGACGAAACGCCTCTTCACTGATGATGAAGCCGTGGCAGCCCGTGTGAAGAAAGCCGGGAAGGAACCCTATGAAACGAAGCTTCTTGGCGTGAAAGCCATGGAGGATCTGCTGGGCAAGAAGGCCTTCGCTGAACTGCTCTCCGATCTCGTCACCCGCCCGGAAGGCAAACCTACCCTGGTTCCCGATTCGGACAAACGTCCCGAACTGATCACGGCGGATAAAGAATTCGCCTGACACTGGTGCCTGGCACCATTGGCTTCAATTTTCGAAAGGAAGGTATCCAATATGAACAAACCCGTTTCTGCTACCCCCACCAAGCCCGCCGCGTCCACCCGGGTCGTCCTCGGCCCTCGCACGCGGTTTTCCTACTGCAATATCTGGGAGCCCCGTTCCATCAACGGCGGCAATCCCAAGTATTCCATGTCGGCCATCATCCCGAAGGATGATCTCCAGACGGTCAACGCGGTCAATGCCGCTATCGAGAGCGCCTATCGCGACGGCGAAGCGAAGCTGAAGGGCAAGGGCGCCCTGCCGCCGCTCGCCGCGCTGAAGACCCCGCTGCGGGACGGCGACCTGGAACGTCCGGACGATCCGGCCTACGCGGGCTGCTGGTTCCTGAACGCCAACAGCGACAAGGCCCCGGGCATCGTGGACGCGGCCTGTAATCCGATCCTGGATCACTCCGAAGTCTATTCCGGCTGTTACGGCCGGGTGTCCGTCACCTTCTTCGCTTTCAACTCCAATGGCAACCGCGGTATCGCCTGCGGCCTGAACAACATCCAGAAGCTGAAAGACGGCGAGTCCCTCGGCGGTACCATCAGCGCCGAGACGGAGTTCGCGGCGTTTGCGGAGGCGACCGGCGATGAAGAAGACTTCCTCAGCTAAGAAAGGGAAGGGGATGGAGGCCCGCAAAGGGCCTCCGCCCCTCCGCCTCGTGCGCCCGGCGGCGCACGTTTCTAACGGGTGAAAGTTACAGCCGAAGGCAAGGGTGTCCATCGTGAGATGGAATCTGAAGGAAGCCGGATGTGGGAGCAGACTAACCACGGGCAAACCTCTGGCCTGACGAACAGGAATCACATATAAGGGTCTGCATGAGGGTAAGGCTCCGAAGCAAGTCGAAGCCCAATAGCTACACGGAATCATGCGGGGTAAATGTGGCAGGTAGATGGAGGGAAAGAAACGTGTGGTACTGGGAAGGGCCGAAGTAATGCAGTCCGGAGTAACCGGAGAAAGGAGGACAGCATGGAGAGAGCAGAAAACGCCGAAAGCGGCGGCTGCCTGCAAAGGGATAGCACGGAATGCAAAGAGTATGCAGGAGCGCAGAGTGCTGCCCGACCGGAAACTGGAGAAACGGAAGTCAGGGAGCCGAAACTCTTGGAAAAGATGCTGTTCAGGGACAACATGAACAGGGCCTACAAGAGGGTCAAGGCGAACAAAGGAGCACCGGGAGTAGACGGCATGACCGTAGAGGAGGCGCTCCCCTGGCTCAAGGAACACGGGAAGGAACTGACGGAGAGTATCCGAAGCGGGAAGTACAAACCCCAACCGGTACGGCGGAAAGAGATACCGAAACCGGACGGCGGGGTACGGAAGCTCGGAATACCGTCGGTCATTGACCGGATTGTACAGCAGGCAATCTCACAGATACTTGCACCGATATGGGAACCGATCTTCTCAGAAGGAAGCTACGGATACAGGCCCGGACGAAGCGCGCAGGACGCGATCCTCAAAATCAGGGGATACGTATTCGACGGCTACGAATGGGCGGTAGAACTGGATTTAAGCAAGTATTTCGATACGCTGAACCATGAAAAGCTGCTGAATCTGTTGCGGAAAGAAGTAACAGATGAACGAGTGATCCAGCTGATTAAGAAATTTCTGAAAAGCGGAGTCATGGAGAACGGAATCAGGATTGCTACGGAAGAGGGAAGCCCGCAGGGCGGCCCACTATCCCCACTGCTAGCGAATATTTACCTTCATGAGTTTGACAAGGAATACGAGAAAAGAAGAGTGCCGGTCATCCGGTACGCTGACGATATCGTCCTTCTTTGCAAAAGCAAGCGGGCAGCGGAACGACTGCTGGAAAGCAGCACACGTTACCTCGAAGGGAAACTGAAGCTAAAAGTGAACCGGGAAAAGAGCCGAGTCACCCGGATAACATCCCGGGAGAAATTCAAGTTTCTGGGATTTGCATTCAGAAAGTACAAGGAGGATGTCCTGATACGGGTACATCCGAAATCCCTGAAGAAGGCAAAAGCAAAACTGCACGAACTTACGCGGAGAAACCAGGGCAGGAATGTCAGGCAGGTCATGGAAAAGCAGAAGCTTTTCATGCAAGGCTGGCTGAATTACTATGGATTGGCAGACATGAAGTCAACGGCAGAGAAACTTGATCAGTGGCTCAGGCGACGGTACAGAATGTACATCTGGAAGCAATGGAAGAAGTCCCGAACGAAATACCACAACCTCCGAAAACTGGGCGTGCCGGAAAAGCATGCGAGGATGACGGCAGGGAGCAGGCAATCGTACTGGGCGGCTTCTGATTTTCCGGCTGTGAAAAGAGCCATAACAGAAGAAAGACTCGAACGCGCAGGATATTTCAACATATCCAAAGCGTACGAGTCGATCCATGAAGCCTGCATTTTACGGACAGTAGCCCATACTATGTAAGCTGATAACCTGATTGCATTACACGCGCCGTGTACCGAACGGTACGCACGGTGCGGTGAGAGGACGGGGGTTAATCACCCCTTCCTACTCGATT
>CACWXP010000050.1 GCA_902764875.1 uncultured Eubacteriales bacterium | reverse complement strand
ATCCTCCCTGCCGGTAAAGCAACTTCATTATACGGGAATGCCCAGCTGATGGTAAAGTCCTAAAACTCATTTTGTCCTTGACACGGGGTACACTTTAGAAAGGGTACAAAAAAACCCGGAACCCATTGATACAACGTGCTCCAGGTTCAGAGCTGATAGCCAGATTCGAACTGGCGACCTCATCCTTACCAAGGATGCGCTCTACCGACTGAGCTATATCAGCACGTTGTCTTTCGACAACGAATGTATATTATCACATTGAAAATAAAAAAGCAAGAGGAAATTTTTTAACAGCGAATTCAGGGAGAGCTGTTCAGTCCGTACACCGTTTCAATCAGGTGATAAACCATTTGTTCGCTTTCCGGCATGGAGCTGACGGTGCTCAGATCAAGCTCCTTTGCCCGCTTGATGAACATCCGGAGGTCTTTCCCGAAAAAGGTTTGAATCATGTTTTTCTCCTCTTCGCTGCCCGTGGCCATGGAGAAGGCAAGATTATGCGCGATCCATTCCGCTGTCATAAAGGAAACCGGGCCGAAAAGTTCAGGGTCGTAGTATTCGCCGCCGGCAAGCACTTCAAGTATGGCTGTCATTTCGGCTTCGTCGGTGATCTGCAGGGAATCCGGAATCAGGAAAGACGGATTCTTCTTTCTGTCGATATAGTACTGTATGTTGAATTTCCCGCTGACCTTTTTCCCGCGGCCTTTCGTGTAGATATTGACCGTTTCCTCATTATACACAAGCCGCGCAGCTTCCAGCCGGTCTTCCCGGGAGCGGAACACCGTTTCCCCGGCGCCCGCGTCGCATGCCATCAGAAAAGCGGCGCACAGAAAAGCGAATAAACGCACAAAGCGTCGCAGAACCATATGCATCATTCCTCCTGATCCCGAAACTGAAGCGAATACAGGTGGCTGTAAACCCCTTCCTTCTTCATCAGTTCTTCGTGGCTGCCCTGTTCTATAATTCTTCCGTCGTCCACGACGGCAATCTCGTCCGCGTTCTTGATCGTGCTCAGCCGGTGGGCAACCACCAGCGTCGTTCTCCCGACGCACAGCTCGTCCAGCGCGTTCTGAATCAGGATCTCCGTGGTATTGTCCAGGGCGCTGGTGGCTTCGTCCAGGATCAGAATCGGCGGATTCTTCAGGAACACCCGTGCAATACTCAGGCGCTGCTTCTGCCCGCCGCTCAGGCGCACGCCCCGCTCGCCGATGTTTGTGTCGTATCCGTCCGGCAGGGTCATAATGTAGTCGTGAATGTTGGCCCGCTTCGCGGCCTCAATGATATCCTCCTCCGTGGCGTCCGGCTTGCCGTAGCGGATGTTCTCCCGCATGCTGTCGTTGAAAAGGTAGATATCCTGCTGAACAATGCCGATGTTCCGCCGCAGGCTTTCCAGCGTCAGGGTGTGAATTTCCTTCCCGTCCAGCAGGATCTCGCCGCTTTCCACGTCGTAGAAATGAGGAATCAGGTGGCAGATCGTTGTCTTTCCGCCGCCGCTGGGTCCGACCAGGGCAAACTTGGTTCCCTTCGGAATGTCCAGATCCACGTGCCGCAGCACGTGCTTGTCCTCGTCGTAGGCATAGCTCACGTTTCGGAACTCAATGTGCCCCTCCAGCTTCCCGGCGGGTTCCGCGCCTTCCGCGTCCCTTTCCGGTTCCGCGTCCATAATCTCGCAGAAGCGTTCAAACCCCGTCACGCCGTTTTCAAACTGTTCCATAAAGTTGATCAGCGTCATCACCGGGCTGATGAACATATTAATGGAAACAATGAACGCGGAATAGTCGCCGAACTGAATCTGCCCGTTATAAAGGAAGAAACCGCCGGCAATCAGCACCACTACGTTGAAAATGTCTGTCACAAACGTATTCCCGCTGTGGAACCGGCCCATGGCGCTGTAGGAATCCCTGCGGGCAGCCTTGAATTTCCGGTTCCCTTCCTCAAACTTTTCCTTCTCCTTGTCCGCGTTGGTGAAGGCCTTGGTCACCCGGATACCGCTGATGCTGTTTTCAAGGCTGGCGTTGATTTCCGCCATGGCCGTACGGGTGTCCCGAAAGGCCTTGCGCATTTTCTTGCGCAGTGACCAGGAAATCACGATCAGGAAAGGCACGCACGCGAAAATGATCAGCGTCAGCCAAACGTTGATCGACATCAGGTAAACGAAGGAAATCACGATGCTCAGCACCGAAATGATCAGGTTTTCCGGCCCGTGGTGCGCAAGCTCGCTGATGTCGAACAGGTCGTTCGTCATCCGGCTCATGATCTTGCCCGTCTCGTGGTGGTCGTAAAAGCTGTAGGGCAGTTTTTCCAGGTGGTCAAACATATCGCTGCGCATCTGCGCCTGCATGTAAACGCCCATCATATGCCCCTGATACTGAATGAAATAGTTCAGCATCATCTTGGCCAGATACAGTGCCAGCAGCGTCATCCCGAGAATCAGGATCATCCGGTAGTTCCGGTCCGGAATCAGCGTGTTGAGCATCGTACGGGTAATGATGGGGTAAACAATGCCGATCAGCGAAACCAGCACGGAAGCGCCCATATCCATGAAGAACAGCTTTTTGTGCGGCTTGTAATACTGGATAAACCGCCGGATCAGCCCCGCGGTCTGCTTGCTGCTGCGCTTTTCGCCTTCTTCCCGCGTTTCGCGGTTTCCTCTCATCGTCATTCGTCCGATGCTCCCTTTTCTCCGTTTTCTTTGCGTTCTTCTCCTTCAAAGAATACCACGCTTTCCCGCGGAATACAAATCACAAGAGGTGCATCCCTTTTTGTAACCGAAACTTGACCAAACCGTCATAAAAGGCTATATTTTATAGGTGCAACCTGAAAAGCCGGGAGGTTGAGTAATGGATAACGAACTGAAGCTGCCAAGCAGCTGGCCGGAAGATTTCTCCTATACCGATGAAGGCGGTCTCACCCCGGAGCAGGCGCAGGAGCGCAGGCAGGCCGGCCTCGGCAACGTGCTGGACGATGACCAGGGCAAATCCCTGAAAAAAATTCTCTTTGACAATGTTTTCACCTTCTTCAATTTTCTGAACTTCGCGCTGGCGGCCTGCCTTTTCCTCGTCGGCAGCTACCGGAACATGCTCTTCATCACGATCATCATCGCGAATATTCTGATCGGAACCGTTCAGGAATACCGCGCCCAGAAAACCATCCGGGAGCTCCAGCTCCTGAACGCCCCGGATGTGCATGTGCTTCGAGGCGGTCAGGAGGTTGTCCTGAAGCCGGAGGAAACCGTCAAGGGTGATCTGTGCATCTTCCGTGCCGGCGACCAGATCATTGCCGACGCCGTCGTGGTAGACGGTTCCGGCGCTGCCATGGAGTCCCTGCTCACCGGCGAAAGCGATCCCGTCCCGAAACAGACCAACAGCTGGCTCTATTCCGGAAGCTATGTGGTAGAAGGAAAAATGACGGCCCAGCTGGTCTATGTCGCCAACAAAAGCTATCTCGGCCGCCTGAATAAGGAAGCCAAGAAAACCGCCCGTCCCGGGTCCCAGCTGATGGAGGAGCTGAACCGCCTGATCCGGTTCGATACCATGATCCTGGTGCCCCTGGGCGTCCTGCTCTTCCTGAAGCAGATCATCCTCAAGTGCTGGACCGCGGCGGATCCGATGCCTTTTGTCGAGGTCGCGAAGGAGGCTGTTCCCTCTTCTGTCGCCGCCATGATCGGCATGATCCCGGAGGGGCTGATTCTCCTGACCAGCATCGCCATGGCCGTCGGCGTTATCCGTCTCGGCCGCCGGAAAACCCTCGTCCAGGAGCTGGCCGGCATCGAAACCCTTGCCCGCGCGGATGTGCTCTGTCTCGATAAAACCGGTACCATCACTTCCGGTAATATGGAGCTTATCCTGCTGGAAGGTGTGGACTGCACCGATGCGGAGGCCGAGAAAGCCCTTTCCCGCTTCCTCGGCGCCTTTGATGAGCGCAGCGCGACCCTCGATGCCCTCCGGACCAAGGTCGCGCCCGGTTCGGAAAAGCCGAAGGCCGTGCTTCCCTTCTCCTCTGAAAGGAAAAAATCCGCTGCCACCTTCAACGACGGCGTTGCCCTGATCCTCGGCGCTCCGGAGTATGTCCTCGGTGACGCCTGCCCGCCGAACGTGAAGAGCCGCATCGAGGCCCTCGCCTCCGAAGGAAAACGCGTCATGGTGCTGGCCGGCGCTCGCGGCATCGTCTCCCCGGAAAACGTGCCCCCTGTGTCGGAAGTCATCGCCCTCCTGGCCCTCACGGATGAAATCCGTCCCGGTGCGCAGCAGACCATGCAGTATTTCCGCGATCAGGGCGTCACCTTGAAGGTCATCTCCGGTGATAATCCGCAAACCGTCTCCCGCATCGCGCGCCAGGCCGGCCTCGAAGGCTGGGACAGCTGGGTCGATGCCCGCACCCTGGAAACCCCGGAAGATATTGCCGATGCCTGCGAGCGCTATACTGTCTTCGGCCGCGTGGCGCCCGAGCAGAAGAAGGCCCTGGTCATCGCCCTCAAGGAAAAGGGTCATAACGTCGCCATGACCGGCGACGGCGTCAACGATATTCCCGCCCTGAAAACGGCGGATTGCTCCATCGCCATGGCCGGCGGCGCCGATGCCGCGCGCCATGCTGCCCAGCTCACCCTCCTGGATTCCGATTTCAGCGTCATGCCGGAAATTGTGCTCGAGGGCCGCCGCGTCATCAATAACATCACCCGAGCCGCGAGCCTTTTCCTCACCAAGACGCTCTTCAGCTTCTTCCTCAGTATCCTGACGCTCTTCCTCCCCTCTGCCTATCCGTTCCATCCGATCCACCTGACCCTCATCTCCTCGCTCACGGTCGGCATCCCCGGCTTCTTCCTGGCCCTGGAGCCCTGCAACGAGCGTATCCGCGGTAAGTTCCTGCGAACGGTGCTGTTCCGGGCCCTGCCCGGTGGCGTGGCGGTCACCCTGTGTGCTGCCCTGGCGATGAATCTGGTCCATGCCGGCTGGACCACGGATGAGTGTTCCACCGTCGCGACCATCGTCGCCTGGTTCGTCGGCTGGCTGGTGCTCCTGCGCACCTGCCTCCCCCTCAACCGCAACCGCACCGTGCTGCTGGCTGCAATGGCCGGCGCCTTTGTGGGCGTGGTGCTTCTCCTCGGTTCCAAGTTCGAGCTGGTTCCCCTCCCGGTCCGTGCCTGGCCGTTCCTGCTGGGTCTCTCCGCCCTGGGCGCTGCGATCGTCTTCGGTACCGCGGCCATCCTGAAAAAAAAGAATCTGGAAAGCTGATGCATGGAAAAGCCTCTCCGGTTCGTTTATCATCATGAGGGCTAAAAAATGCCCCGTAAAAATCATGTCAAGGAGTCTGTAATGAAGAAATCGATTCTCCGTCTTTCCGCCCTTCTGCTGGTTCTGCTGCTGTTCCCGGTTTCGGTACTCGGCGAGGCCGTTGATGTGGAAGATGTCAAGATGCTGGAATCTTCCGATCAAGCCCTCCCCATTGATTTCACGCCCGGTCCCGCGCCGAAGGAGGAAGGCTTCTCCGAAACTACCGATGAAAACGGAAATACTGTCTATATTTATGAGGACAGCACCATCCGCGTTGTCGCGTCCGAAACCCGCTGGTTCGTTCCGGACGAGCCGAAGGATAAAACCGGCACCCAGATCTGGATGGCGGATGTGACCATCGCCGATCCGTCCCAGTTGCGGACGGCCTCCACCGACGCCCTGAAAAAGGGCGGCGATCATCCCCTCGGCGATTTTTCGGACAGTTCAAAAACAGAAGACGTTGCCAAGCTCGCCGCGGTCTACAATGCCGTCGTCGCGATCAACGGGGATTCCTGGGGCGCCAACGGCCGCAATGAAAAGCACAACTACGGTATCGTCTTCCGCCAGGGCAATCTTATCGACTGCAAGTCAAAGCTCGATCCCGCTGGCAAAAAGCGTATGGATCTCCTGATCGTGGATGAAAACGGTGATTTCCACGGCATCCATTCCGCCGCCGAGGAGGATCTGCCGGATCCCTATACCGTGGACGGAAAGAAAGTCATGGATATCTTCACCTTCGGGCCGATCCTCGTGGAAAACGGTCAGGCAATCCATGACTATCAGGGTGCGGACCGTGCGCAGGGTGGGACCTGGATGTATATGCGTTCGGACGAGGATGCCCAGCGCATCGCCTTCTGCCAGCTCGGGCCCCTGCATTATCTCCTCGTGGCCTCCGCCGTCCGCAAGTCCGGCAAAAACTATGCCCTCACCCTGCCACAGTTCGCCGATTTTCTCGCTGCCCAGGGCGTGCAGTTCGCCTATAATCTCGACGGCGGCCAGTCCTCCATCATCTATTTCAGCGGAATCGGAAGCTACAACGCCTCCACCGGCAAGAAGCGTCCCCTTTGGGATATGATCTACTTCGCCACCGCGGAGCAATAGAGTGCACGAGTGCACAAGACTTTTCCCCCTTTTCTCTTCATGGATAGGGTAGAGGGAGGGCGTTAACCCTCGCCCCTCCCATTGCACCGTACGTACCGGTCTGGTATACGGCGCTACATCGAAACATGGTTTCAAGTATTT
>CACWXP010000049.1 GCA_902764875.1 uncultured Eubacteriales bacterium | reverse complement strand
GATGCTCTCCATCGCCTGCATCATGCGGGTGGCCCATCCGGCGGCATGACCGATGTCGCTTTCCAGCACTTCCAGGATCACCTTGTTCGGTTCGTTCCTTGCGCCGTTGACATAATCGGTATGGTACAGGGATTCCCCGTCCTTCTGGATATGCAAGCTCATCTCGTGCTTCACGGATAGTACGCCGGAAAAGCGATAGGTATACCCGTAGTCCGGAAGGTAAATCGAAACAGAGGAAGCCATCAAATCGCGCCTTTCAGGGTTCGGAGCAAATACTGCTCCGCGACATCATAAACCGATCTGCCGACAGCCTCCGCATCCGAACCGGAAGGGCCTGCACGGAATTGTTATTGGTCTGATTCACAGTTGGAGCATTCGCTCCGGAAGCAGAAGAAAGCAGGCCTGACAGGCCGCCGAGGGAACTGCCCTGTAGGCTTTCCCTGGCAGAAGCGGAAAGCTCCCCGATCAGCTGCCGCAGCAGCGGCACGGCGATGCCTTCCTTCTTCACTGGGATCACATATTCCGGATCCCCATCTTCGGCGATCTCGACCTGCTGCGGCCGGGTAAAGCGGCCGCCCGTGGCCGCCTTCAGCATGGTGTTGAGATTGATCCCGCCGCCGGACGCCGAAGAGGTTTGCACGTTTGCTCTCACGTTCAAGGTTGTAGAGCTGTACAAAGACCGCAGGCGATTCAGGGCACCCTGACCAGCAGACACAACGCCGGAAGCATCCGCTGTCAGCTTCAGGTTCTTCCCGGCTTCCTTGAAGAAAGCGTTCAGCTCCCGGTTGGCTTTCGTCATGTCCAGGGAGAATGGAATACTCAGGCCGGAGGTCGCCTCCCCGGCGATCCCGCCGGAACCGAAGTCCAGCGTCGGCATGGAGATTTTGGTCATGGACTCGAAAAACGAAGTCATGGCTTCCTGGGCGCGGCCAAACGCCGCGGCCAGGTCGTCCGCAAACGCCCGGTTTTTCGTCAGCGCCTCCTGCAGCCGCAGGAGGCCCGTTTCGTCGATCTCGACACCGAAGGACGCAAGGAATTCCTGATCAGCCATGGTTCATCGTCTCCAATGATCAGCCATGGTTCATCGTCTCCAATGCTCTTTGTTCATTCTCCCGCCGCACCCGGATCACTTCCACCGCGTCCAGCAGATCATCCAGCGTATACGTTCCGTCCCAAAGCTCATGCTGCCGCCACATGCCGGCCATCACCGGCAGGAAGGCGAACTCATCCACATTCGGGCATTCGGCAATCATGAATCCGGGGTCGCGGGCTGGGAGCCCGAGGCCCCGCCGCCGAAAAAACCTTCCAGCGTCCAGAGCACTTCCTCAATCGTCAGCTTCAAGCAGGTGGCCACATCGTGTTCCAATTCGATCCAGCTCCATTCGCCCCGGGTCATCACCGGGTTCCATCCGGCGGGCAGCAGCACTTCGCAATGCTCCAGGCACACGGTCATCAGTCGGCGCATGTCGTCATCCTGAAGCGTTGAGAAGAAAGACAGGAAATCATCCCCTGCGGGCAAATGTGACAGCATCCGCAGCAGCGAAGCGCCTGAGAATGCGTCCAGTTTCGTCAGCCGGAAATCCATCTTCTTCCCGTCCACCGGGATCGTCAGTGTTTTCGTGATTTCGCGCATGATTATTTACCTCACTGCTCCGTGATTGTCGTCGCCAGCAGCGTATACACCAGATTGGTGGCTGTCCGGTCGAAGACCCGATCCGGCACCTTCTGGAGGGTGACGCCGGTGCAGACAATGGAAAAGTTCCCGGCCGCGTCCGAAATCGTCAGGGTCCCCAGCGCAATTCGCGCGGGATCCTGACTGTTTTTCTGCCAGTTTGCCCACCGGCGCAGGAACCAGTCGCCCAGCGAATTCTGCGGAAGCTCCAGCGTGATCGTCCCGTTGGTGCTTTTCAGCTTGTTCACCACGACATAGCCGTCAGCGGTAGCGGTGTGGCTGGTCAGATCCCCGGCCGAAGAGATCGTAATCTTCCCGTGTCCGCACTGGTGCAGGTTCGCGGTGCCGACGTCCGGATGGTACAGCACCGTCCGACAGTCCGGGAGAGAATAAACGTTGTAGGCCATTTGGGGCACCTCCGGTATGGTAAAATGAAGAAATTTGGAGTATACTTTGTCCGGAAACATTTAAAGTTAACTGACCAATAATCGGAATTCGGAGGAAACAATGCTCGACAGAACCATTCCATTTTGCAATACGATTATGAAATGCTCTAATTATGAATACAGGAATGTAGAATTGCCGGATGGTTTTTCTATCGTTTCATATCAGTCCGGGTATGAAAAAGAATGGGCAAAACTGGAATATGCTATCGGCGACTTTGATTCAGTAACGGAAGCGGAGCAGTATTTCATCGAAACATATCTACAGAATCCCGAACTGCTCCCAAACATACTTTTTGCACTAAACAAAGATGGTGATGTTGCGGGCTCCTGCATCGCATGGCAGGATATGCGCGGGATAAACAGTGTTTCGTCCCTGCACTGGCTCGTGGTTGATGATCAATACCAGGGAAAAGGCCTTGGGAGAGCCCTTTGCACTGCTGTTATGAACATCTATGTAAAGCGCCGGGGCCTTCCTGTCTATATCCACACACAGCCCTGGAGCTGGAAAGCCATCCTCCTGTACCGTTCGCTGGGATTCAGGCTCCAGAAGACAGATACATTTTCGAATTATGAAAACGAATACGCGAAAGCTATAGCGGAACTCAGGAAAGTCGTTTCAGAAGAACAATATGAGTTGCTGCTGCGGTCATCCGAAGACTGAATGAATTCCTGTTTGTCAGTTTCATGATGATTCAGAAAACCGGAAGTTAGGAATCAGAGGAAATTGCCTCCCATGATTCTTTTTATACCCGCACATTCACAGTGAAGACCACGGATTCCAAAGATCCGGCCAGGGTCAGCGCGCACTGGATTGGGACGGCTTTGTGGGCCGCTCTGTCGGCTTCGGACTGATTGTCGTAGCTATCCGCCCAGAGAGCGAAGCCGTTCTCAATGTAGTCCCCGGAGGAAATCCGGCCGACGGCAGTCCCCCGCCATTTGGCGGTAGCAAGAATCCCCCGGTTGGTGTAGCCGATCAGCGCGGCACTGAAGGCGTTCATAAACTGAGCCGAAGCGTCGTCCGTCTGCGGCAGCTTGTCCGGATTGTCAGCCAGGAGGCTGACAGCCGCGTTCTGCAGATCCTCCGCGATCATATCCAGATACAGCACCTCGTCGAAGCGATAGCCCGACGGGGTGCTTCCTTTTTCAAGGAGAGTGTGAGTGTAGCCCCGGGTGACGTAGACGTTGCCGCCCAGGGCTTCGATCGCTTCCACCTGCGCCTGTGTCAGGGAGGACGGCTGCATGCCGCCGACGGATTTATAGCACAGGGAGAACGCGGAAGCAGCATGCGCGGACTGCTGTCCCATGGCCGCGCCCATGACGGCGGAAGCGTCAGAGACAGCGGTAGCGTAGGTCGCGATCACGCGCCGGGAATCGGCGGCGTGGAGCTTGTCCAGCAGGGAGTCTGTCGCCACCACTTCCGTTGCGGTACCGATCAGGGCCAGGAACAGCATCGCCGGTTTATCCAGTCCGGCCAGGTGCGTATTCAGGGCAAGAAGCTCCACATCGGTGCGGCTGTCCGCTAGGGCTACGCCGTAGAAATCGGAAGTCAGCTGCAGCACAGCGTCCAGAGCCTCCACCGGCGATTCCGATGCCGGATAGCAGGAGACCAGCAGCCGTCCCGGGCTCGGCGAAGACGCGAAGTATTTCTGCGCGGCTTTGTAGGCCTCGGTCGTGTTGTCGAAACCATCCGCGGTCATGCCGGTGGCAGCTTCGGTGGAATTGGCGTAAGTCCGCAGTCGCTTTTCGGAGGTGAAGGAGGCGTCCTTCACGAGAAGCAGCCCGGTATCCCAGGATGTGGGCTGCGCCGCCGGGCGCACGACGTTGACAATCACACGGGCAATGGTGTTAATGGAAAGCATGGGCGTCTATCCCCTTTCGTGAATCTGAACCGCCGGAGCGATGGACACCGCACCCTGTCTGACGGGGTGCGTTTGTTTTTCCTCGCGGCGGAGCTGGATCGTGAGATCGCAGCGGAGCCGCCAGAGGGAGCCTTCCGGCTCATGGAGCAGGAGCGGCGCCGGCGGATCCGGAATCGGGCGAATGCCGGCTTTGCGCAGGATGCAGCGGGGCATGTTCGTTCCGTCGACGTAGAGGAAGGCCCGGATCTGTCGGGCATTGGTCAGGGCGTGTGGGCCATAGCAAATAATCTGCAGCCGCCAGGCGGCGAAGGTTGCAACGGCGGACGCAAAAGAGGCATCCGCCGCGGTTTCGGCGGAGTATTCCGGTGGGGCTTCGCTGGCTGCGCTATCCGGTTCGACGGAGAAATAGATCACGTCGGTATTCCGGGGCGGGCGCGGCGCGTTCTCCGGATCCTGGTACGCTTCACGGATCAGGATGGATGCGTCAGTCGAGGAAGGCTGCAGCCCGAAGCAGGCGCAGAGGGCCTGATAAATTGTGGTGGTCATTTGGGCTCCTTTCCCTACTCCGTGACCCTTACAGCGAGGCACTGATAATAGTTGAAAGCCGACCAATCACGGACTCTTACGACCCGCCAGGTTTTGCCCTGCCAGGTGATCCGATCCGGGGTGGTGTAGGTTTCGCCGCCGACGTTTTCTCCGAGGCTCAGGGGAAAGTCGGTATAGATCGCGATGAACTCCTCGTGGCGCTCTTCCTCCGGTAGTAATTGCAGCATTTCAGGCATTCCTGGGTGGATCGTTCCGGCGGCGGAAAACGTCTGATTCGACGGAACGGAGGATCCGTTCTGGCGGCGATAGGTTGTGCGCTGAACGGTAAAGCCGGTGTAGCCCAGCTCCGGATCAAAGATGGCGTCGGAAACGTTCAATCAGATTCTTCCTTTCGGCTGCCGGATATGGCATCTGTCTTCCCTGTCTGATCGGTAACTGTTAATCCTCGATTTCATAGCCGAAGGCGTTGTACAGATTGCCGGTATCGAACAGGGGCTTATTGAATCCCTTGCCTTTCACATAGACGGCTTTCTTCGCCGCCCGGTTCCAGATCCACCCGCCGTTTACGGTGGCCGGACTGTTGGGCGGCGGGATGTGGGAATCAATGTAGGCCCGGATGCCATCGGCTCCGGCCTGCCCGGCGGCTTCCAGATCCGGCCGGGGGTTCTTCCCTTCCCAGGCGGATGCAATCGCTGCCTTCATGGCTTTGGCCATTTCGGCGCGGGTTTCGTCTTTGGTCAGGGCCGGGTGAATTACCGGCCGCGAAGGGATGTGCATGATCGGCGAGCCGTGCTCCTGCACAGCGAGGATAAAATGAAGCCGGTCGCCTGCGGAGGGCGGAAGGCCGACTTTCACTTTGATGGTTTTCAGTTTTTTCAGAGCCCGGGTCCGCTCGGTCAGCACCTCCGGGTCGTCATGGATGGTAAGTTTCATGGAATATACCGTGCGAAGCCGTACAGGCGGAGCAGGCTAAGGAGCTGCAATCCGTAGACGGTCTGGTTCAGATCGTTGAGGCCGGTGGAGCTTCCGTTGGACGTCGAGGTCGACGTCGCGTAGGAGATGGAAACGTCTCCTACTTTTTTTGACGCGATTTCCTGCATACTGCCCTTGCCGGCGCTGGCGATCTGCGCCGCCGTCGCGTCGCTAACACCTTCCGGCAAACACGAAGCCGCATACAGCGTCAGCTTATGCGCCGTAAAAAGTCTCCGCGCTTCCTCCGCGTCAGAACCGAAATCCGAAAAGCGGGCGTTGGCCTGCCGGAGATATTCCGGCAGGACCAGGCCCTCCGCAAATGTGGAAAATTGCGGATAAAAAGCCAGGAAGGCTTCTGAAGTCAGCGCCATTACTTCGTATCGTTCTGCCCGGCGCCAGCTTTCGCTTCCCCCGTCGCAGTCGTCCTTTCCGGTTTGGCCGGTTCCATCACGCTCTTCTCAGTCTTCTCGGTTTTTTCCGTTTTTTCAGCCTTCGCGGCCTTTGCCGTCTTTGCGGTCTTCGCTCGCTTTTCAGCTTTCGCAATGACAGCGTCCGGATCGTTCTCCAAAGCCTTCAGGTCGAGCTTGCTTTCGGGAGCCTTGAGGCTGCCTTCTTCGACCATCAGGGCGTAGAGAGGGTCCTGTACAATTGCGTCCGGAACTTCGGTGATGTTCCGAAGCTCGTGGGCATGAATCCGATGAATCACATTGCCGGATTTGTCATGAAACTCGGCACATGCAAAAGGTACTACCAACATAAAAAACATCTCCTTTCTAACAAAACCGAACTGGTCTCCGCGGGCTAGACGGGCGCAGGCCCCGGTGGGGCCTGCGTTGGACAAAATAAAAGGATCCGGTTCCGATGTGACCAGCACTGGTCATACGGAACCGTCCCGATAGGCCCTGCGAGTACCCCGATGCCTTAAATTCCGTCTACATACCTCACGGTCGACGGATACAAAAACCGCACCTCGCTGAACTGCGCGATATACGGAATCTTAATCCGCATCTCAGCATATTCGGTTTCCATCCGGCGCAGTGGCTGCGTCAGGTTGAAGCAGACGCGATCCACCTGGTTCATGTAGACCACCATGCGATCCGTGGAGCCGCTGCCGATGCCCGCGCACCACTTGCAGGGGGAAATAACGAGTTCCTTGCCCTGTTTGGTCGCGATGTTGTTCTCCAGCACGTAGGTCAGGATCGACCGCTCGGAGTCGTCAGCGACCTTACGGGTCACCAGCATGCCGAACTGCTCCACCGGAATCAGGATGTGGTTCGGCAGCGCATCGCTGCTGCAGTCGTTGTCCCTCCAGACAGCGCTCAACGCCCGGTTGATATCGTCCAGGATCTCGTCCGGCGTTTTGCTCCGCCAGGTGGAAGTGCCGCCCGCGCCGGGCCACGCGGAAGTCCGCGTGATCTGCGGACTGTTGCAAAGGCCGGTGGAGTTCACCTTGCTGAAACCACGATAGACGTTCCGGTCGATGGTCTTGTCGCAGTGGAGGCGGATGCCCTTATTGAGGAAGGTCTCCGGATCACGGCCGACGCTCATCATCTTCTCCTTCTCGGTCACGGTGAACGACATGTACTCCGCCCAATTGAAGGTGCGCGCCACCTGCTTGCTCAGGTCCGCCTGGATCACGGGGATCTCGTTGGCGGCGTCGAAGAACAGGTTGTCGTCGTCCTTGCCGGTGGAGGCATAGGTTACGTCAATGGAGGAAATGGATTCGATGAGGCCGCCGCCGGTGATCACCGGCATGTCCCGGGGCCAGTCGGTCCCGCTCAGCGGCTCGAGGATTTCGCTGTCGATCTTCTCCAGTTCCTGCATCAGGAACGTGTAGGAGTCATTCGCCGCCAGCCGGCGAATTGTGGGGGCTTTGATCATGGATTTTTCTCCTTTCTTACAGCAGGTTCCGTTCCAGCACGACAACTTCAGCGCGGTTGTCGCTGTCAGAGGCGGTCTTCACGTGGACGTTGGTCAGCGCCAGCGTGGTTCCCTCAGCGCCGGGGTTCGTCACGAAGGCTCCGTCGGCCTTGCGGATGTAAACGGTAGCACCCGGATCCACCCCGTGGGCAAACTGCAGCACGATGGCCCCGCGGGTCAGGATCTCCACGGGATCGCCGTCGTTGAAAACGGCTTCATTGCTGCCGAAC
>CACWXP010000048.1 GCA_902764875.1 uncultured Eubacteriales bacterium | reverse complement strand
GCGGTTTAGTCCATTGGTAGTTTAACGCACTCCGGCAATTCAGCAGGTCTCGTACCTGCTGCTTTTTGGTTGCCGGAGTGCGTTAAACTCTCTTACCAGATTCCTGACCATCATTGCGGCAAATCTCTGTATGCTTCCCGGCTCCACTGGCCAGCTGATCTTCGGGTTTTTTAGGAGGATTTCGCTGCACTTGTATTTCCGCAGAAAAACCCTTGGGGCCAGATTTACCCAAGGGTTTCTTTTTCGCCGGTGCTCAGTGGATCTGTTCCCGGATGCGGTCGATGTCGTAGAACGCGGAATAATCCCGGGTTCCGTCTTCTGATACAGTCACAAGCTCCGCGGCGACCGGCACGCCGGCGTCGATATCCACCCCGGCGGCGTTAATCAGGTGGATGTTGTTGGAGATGGTATAGCTCCAGCCCTCGGCCGTGCCGTTGCCCTGGACAGAGCATGACCCGCCGCCGGAGCGTTCTCCCAGGACGGGGATTCCCCTGTCCGACAGAACAGACGCCATGGCGTTGCCGCTGGAGAAGGTCTCCCGGGAGGTCAGCACCGCAAAGTTCAGGTCATAGCGGACTTCCAGGTCCTTTTCGTCGATGGCCCCGTCCAGGTTGGTATCCGTCAGGTAGGAAACGCGGGTCCGTTCCCCATTCACCGTATCCTCAAAGCGGATGTCGCTCTCCCCGCAGACCAGCGCCACCATCGCCGACATGGCGAAGGACTCCCCGCCGCTGTTCAGGGAAAGGTCGATCACGAAGTTTTTGATTTCCGGATTGGCGGCCGCTTTGTCCAGTGCCGCGTGGAAGGCGGCGTAGGTATCGGTTTCCACGGGCAGATCCCCGCCCTGATGGTAGTAGTTCTCCCACCCGTCCAGGTCAAGCCGGAATGCATCGAACATGAAGATCGCCGTGTCGCCCAGCTCCGCGTAGGACGCGTCGCCGAACTTCTCCTTCCGGGCTGCCTTGACGCCGTTCATGGCCGCCATCTTCATGGCAGTCCGCGGCCCTTCGCCAAGGTCATACTGCTCCTTGAGCGCCTCCAGGGCGTCCGCAAAGACGCCTCCCTCCGGATCCCAGGCCGCCAGTTCGTATTCGGTAAAGCCCGTATGCCCGCCGTCGTCCAGCAGGAAGGTGAAAAGGCGGTTCAGGCCTGTCAGGTACTCCGCCCGGTCGGCGGAAAGGAGCAGCTTCCGGGTTTCCGGGTCCTGCTCCGCCAGCGCGGCGTCCAGGCCTTTTTCCTTCATCACGCGGCTGAAGCCGGTGGCGGAAGGATAGCCGTAGAAGGACGCCAGGTTGAAGCACAGTTCCCGATACGCCATGTCGATCAGGTCGGCAGGACGCGGATCGGCGGATTTCATCACGTCGCGGAAGTGCTCGTCCTGCCGGATCGCGTCCCCGTTCTGATAGGTCCGGAACGAGTCACGCACATAGATGTTCTGCTCGTTCCAGATGGCCCGGTAGTTTTTCTGGGTTTCAAACAGGTCGCTCAGTGTCACCACGGGAAGCCAGAGCTCGTCCTCCACCGTGTAAAAGGGAATGCCGAAAGCGGCCAGGTCAAGCACCGCCGGCGAGGGTTCCCGTTCCTTTGCCTCTTCCTTCACGGCCAGATAGGGCGGGAGGCCGCTGGCCAGGTTGCCGTGGCCTTCTCCCTTCAGCTTCGGGGGAAAGATGAATTTCGTCAGGTCGTCCGACGCCAGGGTGCCTTTCTCCGCGTCCCACACGGCAGTGCTGCCGTCCGGGGCGGTCAGGGTCACCAGGCCGCCCTCCCGGGCAAAGCCCAGCTCTTCCCCGAACATCATCCGGTAATATGCCCGGATGCCCATAAAGGGGAAGGAGGGGATATCTTTGTACCAGCGAACCGGAACAGTTTCGTTTTCGTCCATGCTGACCCGGTAGACATGGAGTTCCCCGGCCTCAAAGGCGTCTTCCGCGGAAGCGGATAGCCCGGACAGGCCCAGCGCCAGCGCGGCCAGCAGGATCAGGATTCTGCGGATCATGATCATTCTCCTCACTCTCCGTCACCCAGGACGATGCTGCCGGCGTATTCGCCGACGCCCTGGATCAGGGTTTCCCCGTCCTTGGTGTAAACCATGTAGTCCAGGTCGGGATCCAGCGTTTCACCGCCATAGGTCACGGTGACTTCGCCGTTCTCCGCCTTCGCCTCCGCGAAGGCCAGGTTCTTCAGCAGCGGCTCCTGATCTGCCGCGGTGGCCGCGTCGGTGAGGTCCAGCTCGTTGCCGTAGATATCCCGGAGGTAGTATTCCACCCGGACGTCTCTGATTTCCCTGATTTCTGCCGTGGGAAGCCTGACCAGCGTAAACCCGCCGTTTTCCGAACCATCCGGTATCATAGCCGGGCCGAGTCGGACGGCAGGCGCCCCGGTCTTCAGCGCTCCGATCGCGTAGAAACGGGTACCGGTAAACATCTCCCCGTTCAGCGGCAGACTTCCGTCCGTAATCTCCAGATGTTCAGGCTTAGGCGCAAAGCCGGCAGCAGGCGCTTCTTCTCCCCCGTCAAGGAAGAATTCAAGCAGGCCTTTGCTGACGTAGTGATCATCCCCCTCGCCGCTTTCAGCCGCTGCCGGTACCTGGATATGCTTCGGGTTGTTGATATCCGTATAAACCTGCACAGGGGCGCTGTTGTCCCCGGCGTCTTTCAGGGCATACCATTTTCCGTCATACAGACCGATTTCCAGCGCCGCGCTGCCGCCGTAAATCAGGCGGTAGAAGTCACCGCCGTTCTCACTGTAAAAAAGTGCGGGCATCAGCAGGTCGGCGGACAGTTCCCCGGTCAGGTACCGGTCCCCGAAGGGCACATACTCGCCGGAGTAATCAGCGAATCTGGAAGTGTTATAAGGATAATCCGCCTTCAGCTTCACGCGCATATACAGGTTGTCCAGCTGCCGGGCGGAAAGCTTGTCGGATAACAGGCGGTAACTCCCGGCTGTGCCGCGGTCCTGTTCGGATTCCCTGCGCCGGACAGCGATTGTCTCCTTCTTCATTATCTCCGCTACCTGCTGCGCGGCGATTTTTTCCAGCCAGGGATCCACGTCAAAACCCGTTGCCCTGACGATCTCACAGGTATCCGTCAGTCCTTTGGACGGAATGCCGATAGCGCTGTTGTCCCAGGAAGCGATGCCCAGCTTTCCCCAGGCAGACATGATATCAGCGGCGGTGATGTCCTGCCGCCCTTCCAGCTCAAAAACCGCCCGGCCGGTTCCCTGGATCAGGGTGTAGAGCAGCTCCGCGTCCCGGTAGGTCTTCAGGAAACGCGCGGAATCCTCATCCAGGTCTCCCAGCGCGAGGCATCCATCGATGGCGCTGCTGTAATACGGGGAAAGCCAGGACAGCCCCATGTCAAAGAAAATGCTCAGGCCGGTGCTCTTCAGGAAGCCGGAATCATTGCGGACCAGCTTTCCCTCCGCGTCACGGGTGTAGAAGGATCCGGTTGCCTTGTGGACGTTGTTCGTATCCCGGCTGTAGAGGACATCGTCCCTGCTGCCGTCCCGGTCGTTCAGAATGCTCATGATCCGGACAGACACATCCGTATAGACGTTGGTCAGCTCCGCCACGTCTGCCGCGCTGTCATATTCCGCGTCCGCGATGCCCAGCGCTGTCACAAAATTGCCCAGATCGTACAGCTGGTAACCGCGCGTGGACCTTCCGAATTCAATGCTGTTCCCGGCGCTCCGGAATTCGTCATAAAAGCAGTATTCCCCGCGTTTGTCCGGTTCCGAGGCTTCCCGGTACAGGATCTCCGAAAGGGCTTTCATTTCCGGCACAAGCCTTTTCACCAGGTTCTTCGTGTCGACAACGGAATAGGTGGCAACCAGGTTCTTTGACACGTCGTCGCTGCTGAAATTGCCGATGGTATCGTCGACGATCCGCTTGCCAAGCAGGAAACTGTCTGTCCGGGGATCCTCCCGGAGCATTTCCAGCATGCCGTTGAATTCGGCCCCGGGACCCGGAAGGTTTTCCTCTGAAAAGATCAGCGTGTCCACATAGGGTGAGAGCATCACGGCGTCCTCCACGCTGCCCATCAGGCAGGCATAGAAGCAGACGAAGTCGAAACGCTCCACGGTGCTTTCCTTCAGCGCCCTGCAGGTTTCCGGCATGCTCATCATCTGTATCCCGTCTTCCCGCGCAAAGACTTCATCCATGCTCCAGCCGAGGGACGGCCCGGCGCCATGGTTGATCAGAATCAGGTCGTATTTCTCCGCCGGATAATTCGCGGCGCCATAATCGATAAAGGCTTTCAGGGTATCCGGATGCATCAGGGAACCTTTTTCCGCCCCCGGCAGTCCGTTCTCCTCCAGCAGGACCAGCGCGCCCCGCTGCCCGTCATGCGCGCCTTTCATCTTCCAGATCTGGTTGCAGTCAAGCCGGACGGAATCGGCGCCTTCCAGCGGCAGATCCGGCGTCCAGCCTTTCGGGGCATCAGCCAGTTCCGGCGGCATATCCGGATCCACGCCGTCCTTGATGCCGCCGGTCAGGACGATGATGTTCACGGAATCCGGAATCTCCGCGTCCATCATCTTCATCAACCGGTTCGCGATCTTGTGGGAGAATGGGTCTTCGCTTCTGGCGCCGTTGGCCCAGAGCAGGATTGTCCGCACTGCGGGTTCCTTCCCGGCGTCTGCCGCGCAGGCGCCGCCGAGGAGAGAGACGGCCAGCAGGACCGCCGTCGTGACGAAAAGAATAAAGGTTCTTTTTTTCATGTTTCTCAGTCTCCTCCTTAGTACCCGGTTATGATCCGGATGCGTTGAAACATTATATATTTATTTCAGGTGTAATGGCAAGCTGTTTGTGTTTGTATTTTTCTATCCAAGACACCAAAACCCAATTCAGTTGCTCAGTTGTCAGTTGTCGGTATAAGTGGCTTCTTCTATCCGCTTCATGATAGCATTTATCATTCTTCTGTGTCCATAGCTGAAAGGGGGTGACTGCGTGGCTGATCAGCAATTCCTGGCGTCCTTCGGGGTGGATATCGACGAGTCCGGCGTTTCCCGCCTGCAGAAGATCCTGGCGGAGAACCGGACGCTGGCGGATTCCCGGCCCGCCGATGCGAATACGTCCCGGCCGAGTGCCCGAACATCGACGGGTTCCTCTTCCTCCCGGTAGCGGCGGGGATGTGGAAGCAGCATGAGCTCTGGGACGGGACCTATACCCTGGACGATCTGCTGGACGCGGCGGAACTGATCCAGGTGAGGTATGAAAATGAAGCTCGGGTGGCATTGATTCGCACGCGCACCGCGGAGCTGTAGTCACAGCTCCCGCGCACCGCACGCGGCAGGAATGCGGCCCGGCCATGAAGTTCTATCTTCCGAGTTTTCTTTCCAAGGGGTATCCCGACAAATGAGTAGCGAATTATACGCAGTCCGCCGGAACAAAAATAGCAGGTACGAGACCTGCTGTCAACGGCGGAGTGCATATAATTACCGTTGAACTAAACCGCTTACGGGACTACTATGGGAAAAGTAAAAGTGACAATACGGTTCGCCCATACCGTGCGCGGTGCGCGAGATGGGAATCCATCCGCGGTGCGCGCGATTCCTTATAAGCGAGATGAAAGCGAAGCAATAATGGGTAACGACGATCGCAGAGGAACAGCTTCCTTTGGGATTGTATCAAGGGGGAAAATATGATATAGTAGCATCGCAGCCGGAACGGGAGTCAGCGTGACGAAACTTTTTTGCAAACGTTTACTGCCATCCGGAATTTTGCGGCGTATCAATATATGTGTTCGGGAAATACCGGACCGTAGAACGAATGAAAAGGAAGGTTACAAACCATGAGCAATGAAAAGAAATACACCCGGGAAGAGATCAAGGCAGTCATAGATGAGGAACTCCATAAGGCGAACATGAGCATGGGCAAAGAGTTGAGCATGGATGAAATGGAGAATGTTTCAGGAGGAGGAGGTTACTGCACGTATGTCGTTCCGGAAACGCATGAGGACATTGATAAGATTTGGGACGCCATTGAAGCTATAAAACAAGCTCACGGCATGGATGTCGCCTTTTTGTCGGCGAAAGAGCTGAACGCCTATGCCGGTGAAAGCCCATACCGTTTTATGGATTATGGTACCGATTATTATCGCCACCGGATGCACGACAGACTCGACGGAAAGCTCGATCTCAATGGATTGGATGCCTTTTCCGCCCACTGATATCGGGGCATTTCACAGAAGCAATATGGAGAAACGGGGACAGTCTTTTGAAAGCCGTCCCCGTTTCTCCATATTTGGTATCATCGTATATTTCAAAAGTTGGGAGTGATGATCTTCCGATCATCATCTGCCTATGATACCATATTTCCCAAA
Source organism: uncultured Eubacteriales bacterium (assembly GCA_902764875.1). Classification (GTDB taxonomy): domain Bacteria; phylum Bacillota; class Clostridia; order Christensenellales; family Aristaeellaceae; genus Aristaeella. Next base: position 314 of record CACWXP010000048.1, on the reverse strand, counting down.
AAAAACCCGCAGAGCCCAAAATATAAACTCTGCGGGGTGTTGCCCGGCTCAGGCGCCGGCCTGTTCCTTACAGACATCCTTGCAATCATTGTCAAGGAGCCACTGCTTGAAAGCAAGCAGGCCACTGTAGAAAGTGGAGAAGCGTTTTCGCGGATACTGCAATCTTCCGGCAAAGCAACCCCTGTGATAAAAGAAAAACCGCGGCATGCGGTTTTTCTTCTGGTGGGTATGCCTTAAAGCATTCAGGTTTCAGGATGAACCATGAAGTAGGTGACGCAAACGGGCGTATCGCCTTCAGCCGGTACAAAAAGGCT
>CACWXP010000047.1 GCA_902764875.1 uncultured Eubacteriales bacterium | reverse complement strand
CGTATAGCAGTCGTACCTGTGAATGTTCGGCATTCGGCAAAAAACGTCGTCTTTGTGCCATGGCGTTCCCAGGTTGATGATCCGCCCGCCCCGGTTCCGGATGTTCTGAAGCTCGTCGTACTGCGCAATCGTGTGCTGCCGCTCCGCCCGGGAGATCCTGTCGTCAATGTTGCAGATGTCGTCCGTAATCACGTAGTAGGCGTGCTTCCCCGTAATGGATGTCCGCATGCCGAACCCCTGCAGCTGATAGCTTCCCATCGGCGAATGCCAAAGGTTCGTCGAAATGTGATCCAGCGATTCCGATACGATTTTCAACGGCTTTTTCCGGTGAACCCGGCTGCAGATACCCTTCATCACCTGGCTGCCCAAACTCTTCGAAACCATCGTCATCATCTCGGCCACGTTGCTGTCCGTCTTCCGCAGAAAGATGATGTTCCGCCTTGGATAAAGCACCATCAGCAAAGCGATCGCCACCGCCAGACAGCTGCTCTTGAAGCTCCCCCGGTGCGCCTGCAAAGTATAGTCCTCTTCCCCGAAAACCATCTCCTGGATCCATTCGCCGTGCAGTTCCGTCAAATCCGCAAACCCAACGCTCCGCCCGATGTTCTCCGCGTGTTCCAGCAACGGCCACACGTTTTCATTCTTTATGTTCTCCATTCCGGATCTCCTCCGCAAGCCGGGCCACGAACTGCTCCGCTTCTTCCATCTCGCCCATGTTGTCCTCCAGGCGGATTGTCGCCTCCGGTTTGCCCATCAGCCGGTCCAGCACAATTTCATAAATCCGCACCCGCACAGCCGCCGGAGTCCCCGGATTTTGAAGGGTTTGAACCATGTCCACAATGACCCTCGGCGCGGTCTTCTCCAGTTTCTTCTTAATCTCGTCAATGGTATTGACGTTCTGCTCCATAAAACTCACCCCCGTCTCCTATCCACTATTCACTATCCACTATCCACTCTAAATCCCCCGCCATGCCGCGTACTTCTCCCCGCAGCTCTGCAGTTCCGCCCGCGCCTCTTCCCGCGAAATAATCCCTGCCTCAAACAGCTCCCGAACCCGGGTACTCAGTTTCCCGGCCAGCTCTTCCGTTTCCTCCGGTGCCATCGGCGCCAGAGGATTGAATACAAAGTTCATCTTTTCCGGTATGTACCAAAGGCAGCTCATCATCAGCACAGGCAGCAGCCGCTCCAGCGCCGGTCGCAGCATTCTTTCCTGAAGGCTGGCAATCCGCTCGTAGTAGTTCCGCATATCCGCTTCCCAGGTGGCGTTCATGCCATCCGGCGACCGCCCGAAAAGTTTCGTCAGCGGGATTTCCGCCGCCCCGGCCACCTCCGTCATGAAGGCTTCATGCATCTCCTTCAGGCCCCCGAAAGAATAGGAATGCGTCTCCAGGGATTCATCCGGATTCAGCAGCAGCATGCCGAAGCTGCTCATCATGTGCGTCATCTCCCCGATCATGCATTCCGTTTTCCGCTTTGCGTCGTCCGTCCCCAGGGCCATCATCTCCCCAAGCCCGTCCATTTTCAGCGTCGACAGATTCGCCCTGAAAACCAGTTCCGCCGCGTTAGCGGAAACAGAGGTGTACCGCTGTATTTCGTCCCAGATGTGCTCGAGCTCTGAAGCACCCCAGTAGTTTTCCCGAACCAGTTCCCGCTGGGGCAGTTCCCTCCCGGTAAACCGCAGCACCCGCGAATGATGTACCCGGATCCTCCCATCCCCGTCCAGCTCCACGTCGTAATACATCGGCAGCCCGTAGTCCGGATCGTCAACGTTGTCCTCCAGTTCCAAAGAGGGGTTCACCTGCGTCCGATCCCGCACCAGAAGCCCCTGAAAGCTTCCCGGCAGAACCTCCGAAAGTTCCAGCGGCGTATCCATTTTCTTCGGATCCCCGAAAATGTCGATCACAGCAACAGCCCCGCCGTAAAGCCGCGCCCACCGGATCGCGTCCGTCAGCTCTCCCGTAATGTTGTGCCGTGCTTCCACCCGTTTCAGTTCCTCCAGGTCTTCCGCCTCAAAGTCCCCCGTCAGCGTATAGCCCGCCCGCGTCATGTCTTCCGCCGGCATATCGATAATCCGCATCGCCAAAGAAGATTCCCGGTAAACCGTCGTCAGTTTCTGAAAATCAGCTCCAATCCCGGACCGTACAAATGTACCTGTGGAAAAAAGCGGCGAAGCCGCCCCAATGGAAACCGCCGCGTTCGAAAACCCGTCACCGCCGCAGATCCGTCTCATAACGTTCATCTGCAGCATACGCCGTGCAAAAGCCGCATCCGCCTTGTATTGCTGCATCCGCTCCCGGCTCACATAGCTCCCCGCCGTCTTGTTTTCCTTTTTCTTCATATATATAATTCCCTTCCCGGTCCACCCATCCTAAGGGGACGGTTCTTCCCGGTCCACCCCCGTCTCGCCGTTATCCTTTGGTCCTAAGGGGACGGTTCTTTTCGGTCCACCCCCGTCTCGCCGTTATCCCTTAGCCCCTATCGCCGCATCCAAAGCCGCCCAGGTCTTCGGCCCGCAAATCCCATCAACAACCAGCCCATTATCCCTCTGAAACTTCTTCACTTCCCGGATCGTAACGTTCCCGTATTTCCCGTCCGCCCCGTAGTGAGCCAGATCATATCCCAATCGCAGCAGATCTTCCTGACATTCCACGACATAAGAACCGCTTGCCCCCTTCCGCAAAGTGAGCTTCGTAACAACCGCAGCGCCGGCCCCGGTGGGTCCTGCGTTGATTTCCCCCTCCATTCCGCTCGGGATGGCAAAGTGCGTCCAACCCCTGTCCGTCGTCTTCCCGATCTTCACCTCGCCGGAGCAGTGGATAATCCGCCCGCCGCCGACATGAAGTCCGGTGTGATCCATCTTCCCGGTTTTGCTGTTGTGCATGAACACACAGCAGACCTGACCGGAGGGCATATCCTCAATCCGGCCCTTCGCCTTCCAGTTTGCATCCGTATTCCACTGGCTGGTAGCCCCGGCACCGTTGATCGTGATGCCCACCTGCAGCAGTACCCAGTAAGTGAAGCCCCTGCAGTCGAAGCAGCGGGTCTTCGCTCCGCCGGGATAATACTTGCAGCCATTGCAATCGCCCCGGGAACCCTTCAACACCTGGCACCCATTCCGGATCACGGCAGCTTCCGCCGGCATACTCCCGTCCAGGCCGTCCGCCCGGCTCCGGCGCTTCGCCGGCGTATCGTAAGCCCCGCGCTCCCCGTAAACATAAGGCCACCCGAGGCAGTCCTCGGCGATCCGGACGACCAGTTCCGCTTTGGTCATTCCCATGGTTTTCCAGTTGTTGATGTCGTTGTCGACATGGGCCGCGCTATTCATCATTCATCAACCTCCCAATATTTTCGTTACAAACATGAGCCGCATTGTTCATATTCATTCATTCCAATATTCTTCGTCTTCAACAATGATCACATTGTTCGCCCCAATTACCGCAATGCGCCCGTCCTCCGCCTTCAGCCAAATGCTCCCTCCTGCCGGCGAATAGCCGGTGATCCGGATCGTGTCCATGCTGCCGTCAAAGTACCGAATCTTCGCAATCAGATTCCGGGAAGCAGGATGAACGACAAAAGGAAGAACACAAAGGGTCGCCGTAACGGCGATCAGCAGAATAACCAGAAGAACCTTCTTCAAGAAAAACACCCCCTATTGAGACATAATAGTGGAACCGGTATTTCTTCGCCGGTAAGAACAACCTGGTAACATCCATCAAACAGCCTTGAAGCCCATCGGAACCGGCATAACTTCTTTTGCTGGAAGCGCCTCCACTGTCGTGGTGGTTATCGTTCCGTTGCAGTTGTCGGTGAAAGTTTCGCCCTCATCGACATATTCAAAAGCGCTCTCGTTCAGCCCATTCCACTGATTCCGGCGGAGCTTCCGCAGGAGAATACTCCGGTAAGTTTCGTCGTTCCAGCCGCTCTGGCGCGGAATTTCTACGGACGCGCCAAGGGCATCCAGCTGCACCCCGACAGCGCGCCCAACAGAAAACCCCGATGCCAGTGAAGGAACCAGAGCCATTAAATCGTATACCTGCTGCAAAACAGCGCCTGCCAAAGCCGCAAACCGCGGCTTGTCCCGGATATATCCTGGGAACAAAGTCATATAGTCCAAAAGAATCACCTCCGCTCCACTTTCACCCGTTGTCAATTACGATCACAGCTTCGGTCGAACTCACCATTGTGAAGATCTGGTTCCAAGCCGGCGTCACCTTGTCGCGGGAGACCCCATAGTTTCCGCTGACAACGATATCCGTAATCGCGAAGGTCGAAGCATAGCTCCCCGCCGCCTGGTAAAGCAGCCCGTAAACCTGCGGAACAATCAGCTCCTGCCCGATCTCAAACTTGTTGTTCATCAGATCCATCAGCGCCGCCCGAATAAGAGGCTGCACGGCGTCCAGTAAAAACCCGTCGTAGGTCTTGATCGTAATGTTGAAATGCACCGTCAACATCCCCGGCCGGGAGAACTTCACCGTGTGCTCCTGGCCTTTTTCATCCGTTACAACTCGGCTCAGCGACCCGTCGGTTCCGATGCCTGGCGGCTTTTTCCGCCAGATCGCCTCCGCAATCCGGTTGGCGTTCCCTCCCTGCACCAGCACGGCTAAAGTATGCGCCGGAATCCCGTCGACAGCAGAATCCTCGTCATTGGCCCGGATCAGAAAATGGGACACCCCGGCAATGCCCCGCAGAGCCGCCTCCAGGGCGTCAAAGGTGAAAATCCCCCGGGAGGCCATGGCCGCGTTCATGCGCTGCCGCACCGAGGCATCGCTCTCCCCCGCCTCCCGCGCTATCCCGTATAAAGGGAGCAGCAGATCCAAAGCCTGCCCGGAGGCATACCCTGGATTCCGCGAATTATAAGCAGAGAGCACATAGGCCGAAGTATCGTCCAAAGCCTTCGCGAAAACCGAAAGCAGCTGATAATCCGGCACAGCCGGATCAAGTACGGCGTTCTGGCCAAAGATCGCCCGATACTTGTCGCAAAGATCCTGCAGACGATCTTCATACGTCGGCATGTGAATACCGGTTTCATCAATGTAGGGAGCGAAATATGCCATAATCCGAAACCTCCTTGCAAAAAGTGGGCCTATGGGGCGCAGGAACCAGTGGGCCTATCGGGACGGTTCTTTTAGCCCCACTTTTCTTTGCTATCAATCAAATGCATATTCCAGCGCCGCCGGGCCTTCTTCCGTCAAGAGCAGACAGGAATAGCGGAACACCCGGTCGTCCATCTGAAACTGCACATCAACCACCTCAAACACGCCTTCCACCCCGCGGATGAATTCCGTCACCCGGGAGGCAAACATCCCGGCATTGGCTTCGGAGAAGCGCTCCTCCTTCATAAACTCCAGCACGAAGAACCCGTCGTCCGGGTATTCCCACCAGTCGCCTTTCAACAGCGAGAGTTTATACGCCGCCAACTGTGCCACGGCTTCCGCGCCGGAAAGCAGATCAGCAGAAGAACTCACCGGGCAGATATCTCCGGCAGCATCCACAGGACGAAGAATCATGAAGAAGCACCTCCAACTTTGAATCCCACAAACGCAAAACCATCTGACAGTGAATGCCTCCGCGACGAATTTGGCGCGGAGGTTTCTCCTGTTTCGAACCAGTTGTCGATATCCATGTCGGAGAAGATCACCAGGCAGGCATCGCCGGGGTTGATCTCAAAAGACATCGGCATGAAGACCGGGACGTCGGTCAGAACAGGATACGACACGGAGCCCAGTTTCACCGCCGGCTGGATACTGGCGGTCTGCCTGTCCGGATCAAAGCTGATAATGTTACCCGGCAGGGCGCAGTGCAGAGAATGGAAGATTTCCTGCTTGAAAGCGTCGCGCTCTTCATGGGACAGGGTGTTGTTCATCACGGCTACACCTCCTCGTTACTATCCACTAATCACTATCCACTATCCCACTAACGCAGCTCCACCAGGAGCTGCGTTCTCCAGAGGCCGGCATAGGAATCAGCGTCCACCAGGCGGGAGGTGATCAGACCCTTTGTGGTCGTGCCTTCAAAGGACAGCGTCATCTCATCGCCGGGTTGGAAGCCAACGACGTTGGTGGAAAGGATCATCTTCCGACCGGAATCGGCAAAGACAGGACGGTCGGTCAGATCAGCTTCGGTAAGGTGTAGCGAAGCCGACAGCGGATCCTTCGGTATCACCTGCAGGCCTGCGGGTGTCAGGAAACCTCTGGCGCTAGCTTGTGAAAGAGCGGATGCAACCGCCTCCGAGGCTTTGCCGGCGTACGCCCGACCGCGCAGCGGCAGCGGGTTTTCACCGGGAAAGGACAACAGCTGAATCCCGGTACCGGAGGCTTCCAGGATGGCGCGGACATCTTCTGAAATTGAAGTTCCAGCCGGGCAGGAAACGGAAACCTCTGCGTTCCACAGATTCAGGCCAAGAGAGAAGACGGCGACGGTTACGGTTCCCTCCGGAACTGTTTGGGTATAGACATCCGAAATCTGGCCGGAGGCCAGGCAGGAGCCATTGGACAGGCTCGAAATCTGCCGGGATGCCAGGCGAGATCCGTTAGACAGAACCGAAATCTGCCGGGCGTTCTGCAGCTGAAAGATTGCTTCCTTCGGAAGGTTCCTGCACTGCAGCACGAAGAGATCCGGATACAGGTTCAGATCCACCCGGCCGGTCAGGCGGAAGCCTGTTCCCTGAGTGAAGGGCTCGCCATCAAGGAATACATGAAAATCTCGTTTATCCGACATATGTCTCTCCAAAATGGACCGGAAGAACCGTCCCTCCGGACCGACAAAATGGACCGGAAGAAGCGTCACTCCGGACCGGTCAGCCATACGTGTCTCCGAACAGAACCTTGAATTCTGCGAGGTTGTTCTCCCCCGGATCTGTTGTCGAAGGATCATCCACGGCACGGATCACGAACAGTGAGCCGATACCTTTTCCATCACGAAGATGACGAAAAGGCGCGGCGAGGTCATTGACGAAGCCATAAGAGCAGATCAGCGGGATCTGGTTGATCAGTAGTTCTCCGGTGGAATCATCCCAAATGGAAATCACCCATACGGCCGGTGCCGGAAGCCAGTGCACTTCAATTCGTGCGTGAAAGCCTTCGCTGTCGATGGTCAGATCCAACGTCATCACCTGGCGCGGATCGTTCGTCAAAGGCAAAATGTATTCAGTCATTGTTCATCACCCCTCTAGCTCCTAAACCCCCGTCCGTCTCTCGTTCCGCTATCCACTATCCACTAATCACTATCCACTCACAAAACCCCCGCCCTTCGCAGTTCATCCAGTAAAGCCTCCCCGCTCAGGTACATGCTGGAGCCGACACTTCCAACGTGCGTCGTCGAGGAGCTGTTGTCGTTCATCTTCACGCCAACCGCCGGCGCATACTGCGTGAAGGTCAGCGTTCCCTGCCATCCGGATTGGCTG
>CACWXP010000046.1 GCA_902764875.1 uncultured Eubacteriales bacterium | reverse complement strand
ACCACCGGCTGCTGCTGAAAGAATCCTTCTACCCGCATATTACAATCCGAAACGGACGTACCTTTGACCGGATCGCACAGATGGCGGAGGAACACATATAAAGACGGTTTTAGAATCTATCGCTGTATTTGGTTTAACTTTTTTTCATTCATACTAAAAAAATCGTCTCTTTGGGTGCTTATAGGGGTGAAACCACCTGAGAGGAGGAGCAACCCGAATGACCACCAGATCCCCGCCAGACCGTCGCGATTGCGGCGGTTTTCCTTTTTCCATCAACACTTTTTATGTAATCGGAGGAAACGAAAATGAAAGATCTCATCAATGACACCATTGACATCAATGATGTCAAGGTTACAACACGAACCCGGTTTTGCGAATTAAAGAACACGAACCTGGCGGTGGAAGCCGGATGCACCGGCCTGCGGGGAGACGTTCCGCGGGAGCGGAGTTCCCGGGCGTTCCTGGTGCTGGACGGCCTGAAGGGCAACTTCTTCTTCAACCCGGTGGAGGACAAAGACGGCAGGGTGGTCGGCTTCGGGGTCTGCTGCTGCGGCGACGAAGCGGTGATGGCCCTGCTGGAAGCGCTGACTTTTGCTACCATCGAGATTGCGGAGCGGTGCCTGACCCGAGAAGAAAAAGAGGCTCCGATGAAGGTCGATTGGCCCGTCACGGACTGATACACTCTGCCTGCAGGAATGCATGGCGGCAGACCGGCAGCGCCCGGCCTGCCGATTCATTTTTTGGAGGATTTCAATATGCCTATGTTCGTGTACCACGCCGACTGCGTCGGCCAGGAAACCAACTGCCTCTACCGCCACCGGGTGGAAATCACCGATGAAGCTTCCTTAATGGAAGCGGTGAAATACGACTATGTCTGCGCGGAGTACCGGGACGGCTACCGCAGCAAGGACAACTTTCTTTCCAGCAACTGCCTGGCGGCGGATTTTGACAACGACCACAGCGAAAACCCGGCGGACTGGATTCATCCGCGGCAGATTGTCGACGCGCTTCCGGGCGTGACCGTCGCGATCCACTACAGCCGGAACCATATGCGCATCAAGAAAGGGAAGCCGGCGCGGCCGAAGTTCCACGCGATGATCGCCATTGACGAGGTGACGGATGCTGCGGCCTATGCCGCCATGAAACGGAAGCTGGCGGAGATGCTGCCCTTTGCGGATCCGAACGCGCTGGACGCGGCCCGGTTCTTCTTCGGCACGGATGATCCGCTGGTGGAATTCTATCCCGGGGAACGCACCCTGAACGAACTGCTGACGGAAGAAGAGCCGGACTTTGACGCCAACATGCCGGCAGGAACCTATGGGGAACGCCTGATTCTAGAAGGAAGCCGGAACGGCACGCTCTCCCGCCGGGCCGCGAAGATCGTGAAACGGTTTGGCTACACCGAAGAAGCCCATGAGATCTTTCTGAAGGAGGCGGCAAAATGCGTACCGCCGCTGGAAGACGACGAGCTGCAGAAAATCTGGCGCAGCGCCGCGCGGGTGGCGGACTGGGCACAGAAGCAGCCGGGCTACATTCCGCCGAAGGAATTCAACGCCATCGGGGGCCTGAAACCGGACGACTACAGCGACGTGGGCCAGGCGAAGATGATCGCCACGGACTGCGGGGCGGAACTGGCGTTTACACCGGCGACGGATTATCTGCGCTTCACCGGCAAGCGCTGGGAGGAATCGAAGACGAAGGCCCTGGGCCTGGTGATTGACTTCCTGGACCGTCAGCTGGCGGACGCGGAGCTTTGCCTGGAACTGGCGACGAAACGGCTGACGGATCTGGGCGTTGGGGAGGCGGCCATCGCGGCCGGGGGCAAGACGCTTGAGAAGATGATTCCGCGCGGGGCCATGGACGCCTATGCCCAGTATCTGAGCGCCAAGGCTTATTTTGCCTTCGTGATGAAGCGGCGGGACATGAAGTATATTCAGGCCGCCATGCAGAGCGCCCGGCCCATGGTGGAGGTGGACCAGGACGAACTGGACCGCCGGGAAAACCTGCTGAACTGCCCGGACGGCACCTATGACCTTTCAAAGGGCATGAACGGGCGGCAGGATCACGACGCCGGCGACTTCATCACCAAGATGACCGCGGCGACGCCCGGAGACGAAGGCGAAGCCCTGTGGAAGGACGCGCTGGAAAAGATCTTCCGGGGAGACGCGGAACTGATTGACTATGTTCAGCGGACGGTGGGCCTGGCGGCCGTCGGGGAGGTTTATCAGGAAGCCATGATCATTGCCTATGGCAAGGGATCCAACGGCAAATCCACCTTCTGGAACACGATTGCGGAAGTGATGGGCAGCTATTCGGGAAAGATTTCCGCGGATACCCTGACGGTGGGCTGCAAACGGAACGTGAAACCGGAACTGGCGGAGGTGCGCGGACAGCGGCTTGTGATCGCCTCGGAACTGGAGGAAGGACAGCGGCTTTCGACCTCCATTGTGAAGCAGCTGTGCAGCACGGACCTGATCGAGGCCGAAAAAAAGTACAAGGATCCCTTCAAATTCCGGCCGACGCATACGCTGGTGCTCTACACGAATCACCTGCCGAAGGTGGGAGCCACGGACGACGGCATCTGGCGGCGGCTGATCGTGATTCCATTCGGCGCGAAGATCACCGGCAGCGGGGACATCAAAAACTATGCGAAGTACCTGGTTGCCAACGCCGGGCCGGCCATCATGAAGTGGATCATCGAAGGAGCGGAGAAGGCGATCCGGGACAACTTCAAACTGCAGTTGCCGAAGTGCGTTGAAGCAGCGATTGCCGCCTACAAGGCGGAGAACGACTGGATGGCGCATTTTCTGGACGCCTGCTGCGAGGTGGGCACTGATCTTGAGGAAAAGTCCGGGGAGCTTTATTCGGCGTACCGGGCTTACGCGATGCGGAGCAACGAATTCTGCCGGAGCACGACGGAGTTCTATACGGATCTGGAGCAGCGGGGGTTTACCCGTGTGAAACTCCGGAACGGTCGCATTGTCCGTGGTCTGCGGCTGAACGACCCGGATTCTGAATTCTGATTTGTGCCGGTCTCGACAGTCTCATCCAAAAACCCCTTTAGGGCAGTTTTTTTATCAAAATCCTCTATAGGAGAGTTTTGAAACAGACTTTCGAGACCGGCACATTATCCTGATTCTATGAGGTGAAACCATGCGTGAAAAGCAAATTGAACAGAAACTGGTTCGGGCAGTTCGGGCCGCCGGCGGGCTTTGTCCGAAGTTCGTTTCGCCGGGGCTTGCGGGTATGCCGGATCGCCTGATCCTGCTCCCAGGCGGCCGATTCGCTTTTGTTGAGGTGAAGGCCCCCGGCGAAAAGCCGCGGGCGCTACAGTTGCACCGGCACGCGCAGCTGCGGGCGCTTGGGTTTTCGGTTTTTGTGCTGGACGATCCGGCGCGGGTCCCGGTGATCCTGGATCACACGGACCGGGTCCCACCGATCCACGCTACATCTGATTGCAATGAAGGAGAATCCAATGAAACGAACCGACTTACATAAATACCAGACCTACTGCGTGGAGTTTCTGAAAACCCACCCGCAGGCCATGCTGATCCTGGAGATGGGGCTGGGCAAGAGCGTGATTACGCTGACGGCGATCCTGGATCTGATGTTTGACCGGTTTGAGGTGTCGAAGACGCTGGTCGTCGCTCCGCTGCGGGTGGCCAAAACCGTCTGGCCAGCGGAGGGGGAGAACTGGGAGCACGCCCGGTTCCTGAACATTTCCGTCATGACCGGAACGGCGAAGCAGCGGGAAGCGGCGCTGATGAAGCCCGCTGATGTTTACGTCATCAACCGCGAAAACGTCGGCTGGCTGGTCGGGTGGTTTGAAAAGCACAAAAAGCCCTGGCCCTTTGACCTGCTGGTGCTGGACGAGCTGAGCAGCTTCAAAAACCACGCCAGCCAGCGATGGAAAGCGATCCGGAAAATCCGGCCGTACGTGAAGTACTGCTTCGGCCTGACGGGAACACCGGCGGGCAACGGCCTGATGGATCTCTGGGCGGAAACGTATCTGATCGACGGCGGCACAAGACTGGGAAAGTTCATCGGTGCGTACCGGGAAGCCTATTTCCGGCCGGTCCGGACGAATCCCTTCACCGGCATGGTGTACAGCTATGGGATCCGCCCCGGAGCAGAGGAAGCCATCTACCGGAAGATTTCCGATATCTCCGTTTCCATGAAGGCGCTGGATTACCTCGACATGCCGGAGTGCGTGATGGTGAACCACTACGCCGAAATGGATGAAGAAGACAAGGAGATCTACGACAAAATGAAGGAAGAGCTGGTGGTCAGCATCTTTTCAGCAAAGCAGAAACGCAATCCCGCAGAGGGCGAAGACCCTATCACTGTGGAGGAGAACGTTATTGACGCCAAGAACGCCGCCGTCCTATGCGGCAAGCTGCTGCAGCTGTCCAACGGCGCGATCTACACCGAAGACCACGAAGTCGTCCACATCCACGACCGGAAACTGGATCTCCTGGAGGAGCTGATCGAGGAAGCCAACGGCCAGAACGTGCTGGTGGCCTACTGGTTCCAGCATGACCGGAGCAGAATCCGGCAGCGGTTCCCCGAAGCCCGGGATCTGAAGACCGAGCAGGACATCGCCGACTGGAACGAAGGGAAGATTCAGCTGGCGCTGATCTCCCCGGCGTCCGCCGGCCACGGCCTGAATATCCAGAAAGGCGGACATATCCTGATCTGGTTCTCCCTGATCTGGTCGCTGGAAATGTATCAGCAGACCAACGCCCGCCTGTGGCGGCAGGGGCAGAAGGAAACCGTTACGATTCATCACCTGGTGACGAAGGACACGATCGATGAAGACGTGCTTGCGGTACTGAAGAACAAGGATAAAACCCAGGCGGCGCTGATCGCCGCCGTGAAGGCACATATTCCCGAAAAAAAGGAGGTATAACCTATGGATGCAATGGAATTCCTCACCCTGCCGATGCAGACGAGCAACCGTCTGCGGAGAGCGCAGGAAAAAGTGGCGTCCCTGAAGTCCCTGACGGAAAGGGTCACCACGAAATTTGGTTTGGACAGCGAACCGGTATCCCATTCACGGAACATGTCCGCCATGCAGGATACGATTATCCTGCTGACGGAGGCAAAAGAGGAAGAGCAGCGTCGGCAGGAGGAACTGGCCGCTGTGGAGCTGAAGGTCGGAGCAGTGCTGGCAAAGCTGTCTGACGAAAAGCTGTATGATTTTATGGTCAGCCGCTACCTGGATTTCATGACGATCGAAGCCGCCGCCAATGAGGTCGGTTATTCCTACAGCTGGGGCCGCCTGGCGGTGGAGAGAGGAGTGGCGGAGGTACAGGAGATTCTGAATGGGATGGAATCCGACAGGGAGTCAGAACCGGGGGACTCTGATCTGGGTGACGGTTCTGCTCTCCGTTTCTGATGGATACAGGAGCCAGGCGCGCACCGAAGGAAATTGGCACTCGCCTGGCACTCCATTAGCAGTTGCAAGCTCCCTGAATGGGTGCTATAGTGTATGCAGGAAGATGAATCCCGTTTCTGCGTCCATTGATGAGGGACTTATCTTGTTATGACGTTGTGATTTCCGAATGGATTTGGTATAATGTTCCGGAAGGGAGGCTGAAATGAAGATGGATGAAAAGATTATGATTCAGGATGCTTCTGAAGTCGATCCGAATCTGCTTCGCATGCTGAACCGGGGACTGGAGGATATCGAAGCCGGAAGGACGCTGCCTCATAAAGAAGCCATGGAGGAAGTAAGAAGGATCCGGGCGGAACGCCGCCAGGCAAGAGCCGAAATGGGAGTTGCCGCGAATGCCTGATTACGCTGTGGTATGGTCACGCGAATCTATCTACGATGTTGCGGACATTGCGGACTATATTGAGTTTCGGTTCGGTCAGGAACGGGCAGATCAGTTTAATAATGAAATTGATCTCGAAGGCGAAGCCCTTGGTAAAGATTTCAGGCTGTATACCGGTACGGGGATTTATTACCGAAAGAAACTGATCCTGAAAAAGGTTTTTGACCCCTCCATCATTTTCTACTTCGTGGATGAAGAGATGGAAACGGTCTATATTATCCGTGTTCTTCGCCATGAGAGAAACTGGCAGAAGATGATCCGGGAAGGTATCAGCTACACTTTTGACTGAGTTTCGGTCAGGTTCATTGTTCCGCTTTTTCTTTTTCCTTGCCATGCTGGCAGGGATTTTTGTTTTGTCAAAAAGGAGTGTATTGAGAATGTCAGTATCCAAATATCAGATTCTTCAGGAAGTCCGCGAACTGGTTCCGCTCGCCGCCGAACAACTCAAGATGATGCTGGAAGATCCGAGAACCCCGTCGGTAATGAGAAAGCAGCTGATCGAAATGGCCCAGCGGTATGGACTTGGGAAGAAGAACGTGTATCCGACGGAATAATTTTGTTTTCAATTTGCCAGGGATGTGGTATACTCATACCGTTAACCGGAAGATTGCCGGTTTATAAACAAAAAAGTTTTTTGGATACTGTTTATTTCGCTGAAAGGGAAGTAGGATTCCATGAAGGAGTTTCTTATTACTATGTCTTTTATTTTTATTATTGAGGGGGGAGACCAGAATGCAGGGAGTGTATACACGTACGGACCTTGAATCGATTATCCTTTCTTTGCTGAAAAAGTATCATTCCGAAAAGGCCATCCTGTTTGGCTCTTATGCGCGAAAAGAGGCGGATGAGAAGTCAGATATTGATCTTATGATCGTTGGCGGCCCCGCTTTTGATCCGACGGATGTTTTTTCCATTGCTGAAGATTTGCATCGGCGAACCGGAAAAAGTGTGGATGTATACGAACAGTGTGAGATTAACCAGAACAGTGTTTTTTATCAGACCATCCTTCGGGAAGGGGTGAGCATTGCTGCATGAAATATACGGATGAGCAACGGATTGAAAAGATGACGATGGAGGTGTCTCGGAATGAAACATCCATTGTATACGTATAACGACGGAACGGAAGTAACAGCCTCTTCTGTGAAGGATGGAAAGGTTCGTGTTTTCACAGAAAGATGGGACAATGACCGGGACATGTTTGTGAATGCGGAAATTGTGATTCCGGACGGTATTGTGCTTTCGCAAAACGGATATTCAGAAGCAGATCTGAACATTTTGGTGGAAAGGTACAAAAAGCTGTCCGCCGACATTATTGAGTATGTCCAGGAAAAAGAGAACGAGAGGACGGTAGAACAAGAACGCAACCAAGGTCTGGATCACATCATCCGGGGAATTGTCGCTGGCCAATAACAATGACAGAATTCCGGAAAAGGATCTTCGAAGGATTCTGAACTTTATGAGGCTTGAAGAGAATATTCAGACCACGAAGGAAAAATGGCTGTACTGGTTTGAAGAAATCCGGTATATTGCCTGAGCTTCTGACGCTATTTGTTGGATCCCTGCTGACTGCAGGGATTTTTGTGTGTGCCGGGCATGGCACAATTCTTGCGGGTGAAAGTCCCGTCACGGGTATTTACCGCCAAGTGTAGCGAACCGCAAGCTGCTACCAGTAATGGCAGGAGGGGAGGAAGCGGTGTAGCAAAGCCGAGGAGCCTACGAACAG
>CACWXP010000045.1 GCA_902764875.1 uncultured Eubacteriales bacterium | reverse complement strand
TCACACCTGTTCCCATACCGAACACAGAAGTTAAGCCCTTCAGTGCCGATGGTACTTGACTGGTAACGGTCCGGGAGAGTAGGTCGCCGCCGGATTCCAATAACGAAACTCCGCTTTTCGGCGGAGTTTTTTCGTGGAATCGAACGGGAAAGTATGATACAATGCGATAAACGGGGCAGGAGAGGAGGAGCACCTTGCGAAAGGAAAAGAACAAGTATGTATTCGCGGCGGACGCGGGGCGGTTCAAGCGGTCCCACCGGATTCGCAACACCTTCCTGATTCTGATTCCCCTGCTGATTCTGACTTTTGTGATTTCAAACATTACGGTTTCCCGGCGGATCCGGCTGGAGGAGATGAAGCTGACGATCCTGAACCTTCCGCCGGACCTGGAGGAATACTCCATCCTGCACATCAGCGACCTGCACGGGGAGCGGTACGGGGAGAAGCAGAAAGCCATTGCGAACGCGCTGGGGAAGACCCGGTTTTCCTGCGTTGTGATGACGGGGGACATGCTGGGGGAGGACGGAGACGTTGAGCCGCTGCTGGAACTGATTGACCTGCTGCCGGCGGACACGCCGAAATATCTGATTCCGGGAGACATGGACGGCACCTTCATTCAGACCACGGCCCACGGAAGCCTTTCCCCCTACGCGGACTGGGCGCTTCAGGTTCAGGCGAAGGGCGTGAAGCTGCTGGACCGGCCGATGTCGGAAACCCGGGGCAAGGGCACCATCCGGTTTGTGCCGGAGGAGGTTTACACGCTGGACCTGGACACGACGGAAAAGGTTTTTCAAAAGCAGCTGGCGACGCTGAACGAACATAAGGATTCGCTGACGGCGGATGAAGCGGCGCGGGTGCGGGCGCTGGAATTTGAACTGGAACGGATGGAGGAGATCCGACAGCTGAAAAAGGAATTTCAGCCGGAGGACATCCAGATCGTGCTGACGCACGAGCCGCTGACGGAAGAATACGTGCGGAGCCTGATGAGCTGGTCGGAGAAGGAAATGGTGTATTCGATCCGGTATGCCAACCTGATCCTGGCCGGGCATTACAACGGCGGGCAATGGCGGATTCCCTGGAAGGGCGCGATCTATGTGCCGGAGTTCGGATGGTTCCCGAAGGACGAACAGATTATGGGCCTGAGTTACCTGGGAGACATTCCGCAGTACATCAGCCCGGGGCTTGGATCGGATCCGCACTATAAAAACATGCCGGGACGGATTTACAATCCGCCGGTGATCACGAAGATTACGCTGACGCGGAAGTCCGGGGTTTGATGAGGGTTTAGGATATAGGATTTAGGGTCCAGGGGTTAGTGGATAGTGAATAGTGGATAGTAAATCCTGGATCTTTTTCAGGAGGTTTTTGTGGCTTCAGGGAAGATTGTTGTTTGGGCTCCGGGGATGGACGCGGCCTGGATTTCGGGAATTTCGGAAGGGGCTTCACGGCTTGGGTTTTCCGTTTTTGCGGCTCCGGACCGGGAGCGGGCTTATTGACTCTTTGCGAACGGGGCATTTCATGCTATACTCGTTCATGTTTGAATCTGCCGATTGCGCCGGGTGCGTTTAGGATGAGAAGGCGAAATGACCGGAAAGGAAGGCGGTTATGGAAGAGATTACGGAATTTCTTAAAAGCAAAACGACGGGCGCCAACTGGGTGAACCTGGCGATTTCCATCGCGATCGCGACGGTGGTCGTGCTGATTTTACTGAAACTGGAGAAAAAGTTCGCGAGAAAGTGGTTCAGCAAAAGCGAAGATATCAACAAGCGTTTCCTTGAAAAGTTTCTGCGGTTCCTGATCATTTTTATCGCGGCGCTGCTGGTGCTGCTGACCAGCGACGCGACGCGGGCCTTCGGCCAGACGATTTTCCAGGGAACCGCGGTGATTGCCGCCATCGCCGGCTTTGCCGCGAAGCCTGTGCTTTCGGACATGCTATGCGGATTTATGATCAGCACGACGCGGCCCTTCAACATCGGCGACCGGATTGAACTGGACAACGGCCTCGTCGGGATCGTGAAGGACATTACGATCCGGCACGTGGTGCTGCAGGGAATCGATACGCTGAAGATCAACATTCCCAACAGCGAAATCAACGCGCGGACCATTACCAACCTGAGCCATAAGCCAAAGACCCGGAGCATTCACTTCAAATTCACGGTGGGGCTGAATTCCGATCTGGAAAAGGTGAAACAGATTATTCAGGACGAGATCCGGGAGAGCGAGCATACCGTTCCGCGGGAAGGGGAGGAGTATTCCCCGGTGTACTTCCTTGCCTACATGGACAACGGGCTGCAGATGGCGACGACGGTGTACTACACGCCGGACAGCCCCACGGAAGTCGTGAAGGACGACGTGAACTGCCGGGTGAAGCGGGCGCTGGACGCGAACAACATTGAGATTCCGTACAACTACGTGACGGTTACAACCCCGCCGGAGAAACCGGACGGGAAAGCATAACGACCCCAAAGGAAAAAGGAGGAAAAGACTTATGAAGAAACTGGTTGCTTTGGTGATGGCTGTGCTGCTGGCGGCGGGTATGATGACGACCTGCGCCGGAGCGGAGGAAAAACCGGCGGAAAAACTGGTGATCGGCGGAGAAGAATTTGACATCCAGTACGTACTGTTCCTGGGGACCAACGACAAGGACACGAACAAACCGGTTTTCACGGAGGAAATGAGCCGGCAGAAGGTTCGGGAAATTCTGATGAAGCACTTCGGCGGATACACCATTCAGCAGGCCTGGGGCGGATGGATGGACCAGGACACCGAATATCAGGAATATACGCTGGTGATCTACCTGAGCGACACGACGTTGGACGCGGTGCACGCCGCGGCGGACGAACTGGTGGAGACCTTCCGGCAGAGCTCCATCCTGATTCAGACGAACCCAACGAAAACGGAATTCTACAGCCCCGCGAACTGACGGGGCGGGGGAGGCAGCCATGAACAGCGTCCGGCGCGCGGAGGAACGGGACATTCCCGCGGTTCTGAACCTGCTGGTGCAGGTGAACATGGTGCATCACAACGGGCGTCCGGACCTTTTCAAAGGGCCCACGACCAAATACACCGCGGAGGAACTGAAGGCGATTTTTTCAAAGGAGGAAACGCCGGTTTTCGTATGCACGGATGAGGACGACCGGGTGCTGGGGCACGGGTTCTGCATCATGGAGCAATACGGCGGGCAGCTGATGACGGAACGGACGACGCTTTACATCGACGACATCTGCGTGGACGAAAACGCCCGGGGACAGGGCGTCGGGCGGGCGCTTTACGACCATATTCTGGACTATGCCCGGGAGGCGGGATGCTACAACGTGACGCTGAACGTCTGGAGCTGCAACCCGGGGGCGATGGCTTTTTATGAAAAACTGGGGATGGTTCCCTATAAAATCGGGATGGAAAAGATCCTGAAATAAAGAGACGGTATCCTTATGCACGACGCGGACATCCGCGGAGTGCATTTTTCAATAAGAACGGGAGGGCGCATTCTATGGAGAGAATCGATCATCCATTCGGGCCGCTTTTCAGCGGGAACAGCCGGGTGCTGATTCTCGGCTCCTTTCCGTCGGTCAAATCCAGGGAGCAGCAGTTTTTCTACGGACACCCGCAGAACCGGTTCTGGAAGGTGCTGGCGGCGCTGTATCATCAGGAGATTCCGGCCACAGTTGAACAGAAAAAGGAACTGATTCTTGCCAACGGCCTGGCCCTTTGGGACTCCATCGGGAGCTGTGTGATTACGGGGTCTTCCGACGCCAGCATCCGAGAGGTCCGGGCCAACGACCTGAGCATCATTCTGGATCACACCCCGATCCGGAAAATATTCTGCAACGGGAAAACTTCCTGGCAGATGTATGAAAAACGAATCCGGCCCGCCACGGGCCGGGAAGCGGTGTGCCTGCCATCCACCAGCCCGGCCAACGCCCAGTGGTCACTGGAAAAGCTGATTGAAGCCTGGGCGGTGATTCTGGAGGAGGACTAAGGGAACCGGGCTTGGGCTTGCGATTACAAAGCAGATGGTCGAACTGATGGAGGGGACCATCGAATGCGAAAGCGAAGTCGGGAAGGGTACGACTTTCACCATTACGCTGGATATTCCGGTTGCGGAAAGGCAGCTGGAGGAGATGCGGTTTGAAAATGTGGACGCCCTGATTGCGGACGACGACCCGGTACTGTTGGACACGGCGGCGGACGCGCTGGAATCGCTGGGCATCTGCACGGAACGCGCGAGGAGCGGGCCGGAAGCGCTGGAGATGATCCGCCGCCGGCACGCGGAGAGAAAGGATTACGGCGTGGTGATCCTGGACTGGAGGATGCCGGGGATGAACGGCCTGGACGCGACGCGGAACATTCGCAAACTGGAGAACAAATGGGCCGCATCCATTCCCATCATCGCCATGACCGCCGACGCGTTTTCCGAGAACGTGGCGGAATGCTTGGAGGCGGGCATGAACGGACATATTGCCAAACCGGTCGACATGAAACTGGTGATCAAAGAAATCCGCAGAATCAAGGAGGAAAAGAAGTTTGAAATATAAGCCGATCATTCAATACGAGAATACGGTTCCCGGAATCTTTGTGAAGCGGATTAACCGTTTCACGGCTGCGGTTCTCATTGACGGGAAACAGGAACAGGTTCATGTGAAGAATACCGGACGGCTGCAGGAACTGTTGGTGCCGAATGCCAAAGTGACACTTCAGAGATTTGACAACCCGGAGCGGAAAACGGCGTATGATCTGATTTCAGTATACAAGCCGGGCCTGAAATGGGTGAACATAGACAGCCTTGCCCCGAATGTGCTGATGAAACAGATGCTGGAAAACAGCGGTACCTTCGAGGTTGTGAAGCCGGAGTACAGCTATGGGGATTCGCGGTTCGACTTTTATATGAAGAGCGCGGGGCGGAAGTGTCTGAGAGAAGTGAAGGGATGCACGCTCACAAACGATCCAAAGACGAAGATCGGCCTTTTCCCGGATGCGCCGACAGAAAGGGGCGTTAAGCATCTGAATGAACTGGCGGAGGCAGCAAGGAACGGGTTTTATTGCTCCATATGCTTTGTGATTCAGATGAACGGTATTCACCTGGTCCACCCCAACAACGCGACGCAGCCGGAATTCGGACAGGCGCTGATCCGGGCCGCGAAGGCAGGCGTGGGTGTTGTTTACTACAGCTGCCACGTGGAGGCGGACAGCATCAAAATCACGGGTGAAACAGGCGATTACCGGTATGCGCAAATGTAGGATGAACGGGCCAGGCAGCATTGATGGTGATAGGGAAGGATATATTTATATTAAGGGGCGGTTCATCTATTGTGAAAGTACTTTTCGTGTGCCACGGCAACAGTGACTAAACGTAAGGCGCAATGCGCCCGGATGAGCACTTCCGGGGGAAAAACGCGGCAAGCAAAAAGCGTTTTAATACCTGCTTTGGGAAAAGACGCTGGATTATGATGAGGCATTATGGTCTTTAACGATGTCCGCTTTCGGCAAAAACAGCATTGCGATGTTGATTTTGCCGAAAAGTTATGTTAACATATAGTTGCATTGAACAGCAGGAGGATTTCCCAATGTATTATCACAGACAGCTGGAAAAGATCCTCATCAAGGCAGCGGAAGAGTTCGCGTGCATCACGCTTTATGGGGCCAGGCAGACAGGAAAGTCCACGATGGTCAGAATGTTGTTTGACGGTATTGAATATGTGACACTGGACCAAAGCAGGGAACGTCTGCTTGCCTCGGAAGATCCTGAGCTGTTTCTCCAGTCGCACGCTGTGCCTCTTGTGATCGATGAAATACAGAGAGTCCCAGAGTTGATGGAAGCTGTCAAGATACGGATCGATGAGGCCAAAATGAGCAGTGTCAGGACCGGAACAAAAACAGGGCTCATGTATATTCTGACCGGTTCAAATACGCATGAAATCAGAGAAAAGGCCTCAGAAACGCTGGCTGGAAGAACTGCGATCATTGAAGTAACCTCTCTGTCGGAAAGCGAGAAAAGACAGGTCGAGGGAAATGATTTTTTCCCGGATGTTCATGTTCTCATGAGCAAAAAAGGAAAACTTGCGGCGAAAAACAGGTTCGAGATATTTACAGAGATTTATAAAGGAGGCATGCCTGAATATTGGATCAACGAGCCGGACAGGAATACGTTCTTTGAAAGCTATATCTCCACTTATCTGGAAAAAGATGTCAGCCGTATGATCAATGTGGGAAGACTGAATGATTTCAGAAAGTTTTTGATGATCGCTGCACTTCGTACCGCACAGCAGCTTGATTATACCGAAATCGGCAATGCAGTAGGAATTGACTCAAGAACAGCGAAAAGCTGGGTTTCCGTTCTGGAATCGTCAGGGATCATCATGCTCCTGCATCCTTATGCTACCAACCTGTCTAAACGTATCATCAAATCACCCAAACTGTATTTCCTGGATACCGGATTGTGTACTTATCTCTGCGGCTGGTCTGATCCCAAAATACTGGAAGCATCAGCAATGGCCGGAGCTTTTTTTGAAACGTATGTTGTCAGCGAGATCGTAAAAAGCATCCGGAACAGCGGGAAAAGAATTGAATATACACTGTATTATTACAGGGACAGGGATCAGAAAGAAGTGGATATTCTGTATATCAGGGATCAGACGATTTACCCGATTGAAGTGAAAAAGGGAATCGGCCGTGATAAAGCGGATAAGAATTTCAGGATTCTTGAGCAATACAGGATGCCTGTTTCGATCGGCCTGATCATTGATACCGGGGATGGTATTTTCCCGCTGAACAGGGACGCATATTACTGTCCGGTCGGCATGATCGGATTGTGATGAATACAGTTTGTGAAGATGGATGGAATGGCAGAACAAGGCGATTGCAAACCTCATCCGGCATATTGGCAGGATTGAGAATATCTATCTACAAATGAAAAACCTTAGAAAAACAATGAATTATCCAGAAATTTGCAGGAAAACGGACCAGGAGGGATAAGAAGCATACAGCCGCCGGATAGCGGAGCAAATCAGCCAATCCATAGTTTGACTATCTTTGATCTTTGAGTATAATATAATCAGCGTTCGGGAGAACGGGGTGGCCGGAGACCACAAAGTGCACGACCTGCATAAAGGCCAGATTGCGACCCGGCATGACGGGTGAGAAGCCCGGCGATGAAGGCCATGAATGGAGGTTGTTATTATGAGTACTTATCTTCCCAGCGTATTTGGTGAGAACCTGATGGATGCCTTTGATGACCTTGACCGGAACTTCTTCCGTGAATTTACCCGTCCTGAGCATGTTCTTTACGGCAGAAATGCACAGCACATGATGAAGACGGATGTAAAGGAAACGGATGAAGGATACGAAGTCGATGTGGATCTGCCCGGATTCAAGAAAGAAGAAATCAAGCTGAATCTGGAAAATGGTTATCTGACCATTGCGACAGAGAAAGCACTGGAAAAGAAGCAGGAAAATAAGAAAGGTAAAGTCCTGCGTCAGGAGCGGTACTCCGGCACAATGCAGCGCAGCTTCTATGTCGGTGATAATTTGACGGAGGAAGACATCAAGGCGAAGTATGAAAACGGTGTGCTGAGCCTGATGATTCCGAAGAAGGAACAGCAGAAGGTTAATGAGAAGAAACAGATCCTGATCGAAGGTTAACCGGCATAGCCGCCAGTCGGCATGCGCGAAGCAAATCAAAAGGGCTCCAGCTCAATAGTGAGTCGGAGCCTTCTGCCTTTTCTGCAGCTTTTTCCTGTTATTCTTCCGTTTTTCACTTGTCCTTTATGTTCAGGATATAAGATACCCCTAAGAAGGAGATGGCCTTATGATCAATGATCCCAGTCAGAATAAAAAGCCGCTCATTTTCTACATGGCTGTTGCAGTCATCGTGATTATACTGCTTGCGTTCGTTTTTCCGATGCTTTTGCAGCGCCAGGTTCAGGAAGTCGGTTACAGCGATTTTCTGAAAATGGTGGATTCAAAACAGGTATCAGAAGTATCCATGGATGAAAACGGAGAACAATTGATCTTTATTGCCAAAAGCAAAGACGGACAGGATGGCATCTATAAGACAGCGGTTTTCCCGGATAACAGCCTGCGCCAACGGCTGGAGGATGCCGGAGTTTCCTTTTCCGCACAAATCCCAACTCAGAATAATCTGCTGATCAGTTTTTTGATCAGCTGGGTAATCCCGATCGCGCTGTTCTGGGCATTGGGACGGATATTATCCAGGCGGATGATGGGCGGGATGAATGCGCTGAGCTTCGGCAAATCCGGTGCAAAGATTGTTGCTTCAGAATCAACGGGTGTAACTTTCGAAGATGTGGCCGGTGAGGAAGAAGCTAAGGAAGCACTGAAAGAGATTGTTGATTTTCTGGAACACCCGGATAAATATGCCTCCATTGGCGCCAAACTGCCTAAAGGCGCGTTGCTTGTCGGACCTCCCGGAACAGGTAAAACTTTGCTGGCGAAAGCTGTGGCCGGCGAGGCCAAGGTTCCTTTCTTTTCCATTTCTGGCAGCGAATTTGTGGAGATGTTTGTTGGCATGGGTGCAGCAAAAGTCAGGGACCTGTTCAAACAGGCGAACGAAAAGGCCCCTTGTATTGTTTTTATTGATGAAATTGATACAATCGGGAAAAAACGTGATACCGGAGCCGGCATCGGCGGCAATGATGAGCGTGAACAGACTCTGAATCAGTTGCTGACAGAAATGGATGGCTTTGACGGGAAAAAGGGTGTGGTCATACTGGCAGCAACCAACCGGCCTGAATCCCTGGATCCAGCTCTTCTGCGCCCAGGTCGTTTTGACAGAAGGATTCCGGTTGAACTGCCCGATGTCGGCGGCCGTGATGCGATTCTGCGTGTGCACAGCAAGGGGATCAGAATGGCCGATAACATTGACCTGAAAGCTGTCGCCAGGGCAACAAGCGGTGCAAGCGGTGCGGAACTGGCCAATATCATCAATGAGGCAGCTCTGCATGCGGTGCGGTTGGGCCGCGATACTGTAACACAGGATGACCTGATGGAAAGTGTGGAAACGGTTATCGCCGGTTATCAGCGTAAAAATGCAGTCTTGTCTGAGAGTGAAAAAAAGATTGTTTCCTATCACGAAATCGGCCACGCACTGGTGGCAGCTCTGCAGACCGATTCTGCACCTGTGACAAAGATCACGATTATCCCCAGGACATCCGGCGCTCTTGGATATACCATGCAGGTGGATGAAG
>CACWXP010000044.1 GCA_902764875.1 uncultured Eubacteriales bacterium | reverse complement strand
TTGCTATACCCAGGATTTTCATACTATTACTGATTTTGGGGCAAATGAAGAGGGGCTGCCTCTTATGATCCTCTCAGATCATTTTGAGACAGCCCCTTTTACTATGACCCATCAAGTACTGTAATTTCCGTCAAATGATGGAATCTCTGATGCCAATCTTCAAGAACCAAACCCGGAACCCGGCTGAATTCACCTTTATTATGTGTGACCAACGGGATAGAAAGCGCACGGGCGTGGGCTGCGATCAAAGCATCACGGTCGCTGATTGGTTTGCCGATTGTTGCGAGATGAGCCAGAACATCGCCGGCTCATCGATTCGTTTTTCCCGGAAATACACAAAAAAGGAAGGAACGATGCCCTTCCTTTATCCTTTTGATCTGTTCTCTCAATAGGCTTCCTCGCCCCGGCTCCGGGCTTTGGCCCGCAGGGAATGATCCAGCTGGCGCTTGCGCATCCGCAGATGCTCCGGCGTGATCTCCAGCAGTTCGTCGTCGTCGATGAACTCCAGGCATTCCTCCAGGGTCAGGGGATGCACGGAGATCAGGCGCATGGCGTCTTCGGAAGCGGAAGCGTTCCGCATGTTCGTCACGTGCTTCGCCTTGCAGACGTTCACCACCAGGTCACCCGGCCGGGCGTTCTGGCCGCAGATCATGCCCATGTAGACGTTCTCGCCCGCGCCGATGAACAGCGTGCCGCGCTCCTGGCTGTAGAACAGGCCGTAGCTCGTCGTGACGCCGGTTTCAAAGCAGATCAGGGCGCCGGCGTTCCGGTGCGGAATATCGCCCTTGACAGGTTCATAGCGTTCAAACACGGAGGACATGATGCCCTCGCCCCGGGTGTCGGTCATGAATTCACTCCGGTAGCCGAAAAGGCCTCGGGAGGGCACCAGAAACTCCAGCCGCACCCGGTCCGCGCCGCTCATATGTTCCAGTGTGCCGCGGCGGCGGCCGATCTTCTCGATCACCGCACCCGCGGAAGCCTGGGGCGTATCCACGATCAGGCGTTCCACCGGCTCGCATTTCACCCCGTCGATCTCCTTGTAAATCACCCGGGGCTTGCTGACGGCAAACTCATAACCCTGCCGCCGCATATTCTCAATCAGGATGGACAGATGCAGTTCGCCCCGGCCGCACACCTCGAAGGAGTCCGTGCTTTGGGTATCGTTCACCCGCAGGGATACGTCCGTCTGCAGTTCCCGCATCAGGCGGGCCCGCAGATGGCGGCTGGTCACATACTGACCTTCCCGGCCCGCGAAGGGGCTGTCGTTGACGGAGAAGGTCATGGTCACCGTAGGCTCTGAAATCTTCACAAAGGGAAGGCCTTCGACCTGTGCGGGATCGCACACCGTGTCGCCGATGGAGATATCTTCCGCGCCGTAGAGGGCGACGATATCGCCCATGCCGACTTCCGTGGCGTTCACGCGCTTCAGTCCGTCGTACTGGAACAGTCCTCCCAGCCGCCACACGGGGCTGGTGACGCCGGTTTCCAGGTTGGTATGCACGACGTTCATGCCTTCGGTGAACTTGCCGCGAACCACGCGTCCCACACCGATGCGGCCCACATATTCGCTGTAGTCAATGGTGGAAATCAGTACCTGCGCAGGACCTTCCGCATCGCCTTCCGGCGCCGGGATGTACTTCAGGATCGCGTCAAAGAGCGGCTGCAGATCCGTTCCGGGCTCTGCCAGATCCAGCGTCGCGGTTCCCTTCCGGGCGGAGACGTAAAGGATTGGATTCTCAATCGTGCTTTCGTCGGCTTCCAGGTCGATCAGCAGATCCAGAATCTCGTTGACGACTTCGTCGCAGCGGGCGTCCGGCCGGTCCACCTTGTTGATCACGATCAGCACCTTCAGCTTCAGATCCAGTGCCTTTTTCAGCACGAAACGGGTCTGGGGCATGGGGCCTTCAAAGCTGTCCACCAGCAGCAGCACGCCGTCCACCATTTTCAGCACGCGTTCCACTTCGCCGCCGAAATCGGCGTGACCGGGGGTATCGACGATATTGATCTTGTGGCCCCGATAGTGCACGGCCGTATTCTTGCTCAGGATGGTGATGCCGCGTTCCCGCTCCAGGTCGTTGGAGTCCATGACCCGGTCCACGGTCTGCTGGTTTTCGCGGTATACGCCGCCCTGTTTCAGCATCTGGTCCACCAGCGTGGTCTTGCCGTGATCCACGTGGGCAATAATCGCTATGTTTCTGATATCTTCACGAATCATATTTCAATCAAACCTCTTATATTATCTCTCCGCGGTTTCCTTCAGTTCCAGCCCTTCGTTGTTCTCACAGGCCAGGCGGATGCTCCAGTCGTTTTCGAACAGCAGCACGTCCCGTCCGTGGCTGTCCTTGGCCCGGCCGGAGGTGGACGTCAGTTTCAGATCCTCCACGGGCTTGGGCGTTTTCACCACCCAGCGCACATGCCGGAAGGGCATGCCTTCCATCACAATCTCCGTCTGGTATTCGGTTCGCAGCCGGTGTTCAAGCACTTCAAACTGCAGCACGCCGACCACGCCGACCATAAACTCTTCCCGGCCGGTTTCCGTGCGGATGAAGGTCTGGATCGCGCCTTCCTCGGCCAGCTGGCTGATGCCCTTCTGGAACTGTTTGCGCTTCATGCTGTCCAGGGGGCGAACCCGGTTGAAGAATTCCGGCGCGAATACGGGAATGTTGGCGTAATGGAGCTTCGGTCCCGTGCTCAGGGTGTCTCCCAGGCGGTAAATCCCGGGATCGAACAGGCCGATAATGTCTCCGGCCCAGGCTTCCTCCACGGCTTCGCGCTCGTCGGCCATGAACTGCTGCGGCTGCTTGAGGGCAACGGGCTTGTTGGTCCCGCTGTGCCACACTTCCATGCCTTTTTCAAAGGCGCCGCTGACAATCCGCATGAAGGCCAGCCGGTCCCGGTGGGCGGGATTCATGTTGGCCTGAATCTTGAAAACAAATCCGGAGAAGTACGGCTCTTCCGGCGATACCATGCCCTGGTCGCTTTCCCGGGGCAGGGGCGGCGGCGTAAAGCTGAGGAACCGGTCCAGGAAGGGTTCAACACCGAAGTTGGTCACCGCCGATCCAAAGAACATGGGGGTCAGCTCGCCGCTGCGGACCTTTTCCAGGTCAAAGGCGTCTCCTGCTTCGTCCAGCAGCTCGATTTCCTCGCTGAGACGGTCGCGGTAATGCTTTTCCAGGGCTTTTTCCAGTGCGGGATCATCAATGGCAATATCCGTCTTTTCAACCATCTTCTTGCCGTGGTCCCCGCCGGTATAGAGTTCCACCATTTTCGTGTCCCGGTGGTACACGCCCTGGAAATCCCCGTCCACGCCGATGGGCCAGTTGATGGGACAGGAACGGATGCCCAGCACCTGCTCCAGTTCCTCCATCAGGGAGAAGGGATCTTTGGCAGCCCGGTCCATCTTGTTCACAAAGGTGAAGATCGGAATGTTCCGCATCCGGCAGACCTTGAACAGCTTGATGGTCTGAGCCTCGACGCCCTTCGCGGCGTCCAGCAGCATGACCGCCGCATCCGCCGCCACCAGCACCCGGTAGGTATCCTCGGAGAAGTCCTGGTGCCCGGGCGTGTCCAGAATGTTGATCCGGTAGCCGTCGTAAACAAACTGCATGGCGGAGCTGGTCACGGAAATGCCGCGCTGTTTCTCAATTTCCATCCAGTCGGACGTCGCGTGTTTGTCCGTTTTCCGGGCTTTGACGCTGCCCGCGCTGCGGATGGCGCCGCCGTAAAGCAGCAGCTTTTCGGTCAGTGTGGTTTTGCCCGCGTCGGGATGGGAAATAATGGCGAAGGTACGCCGCTTTTCCACCTGCTCGTGCAGCAGGTTCCGGAACTCCGGTGTGTCTTTGGGTGGCAGCATAGGATTCCTCCGTCCGTTCGTTGATTTCTTTGGGCTGCGCCTCCCGCCCCCGCGTGAAACGCAACGGCATATTTTATATCGCGGGGCCTTGTGTTGTCAAGGTTTTTGGCGTTTGAAAAGAGTATTCACGGCATCCGGCAAAAGAAAACACGGAGCTGTCTTTCGGCAGTTCCGCGTCGTTTGTTTCTTGGGTTTTATTCGGCGGTTTTCACGCTCTGGGCAATCACGTCCAGATCCTTTGTGAAAGCGTCCACGTCCGCCCAGTACAGGCCGCTGCTGGAAGCATTGATCTGCACCGTCAGATAAATGGGCTTCTCGTCGTCTCCGCTGCCGGTTGTGGTCAGCACCCGGGCCGCGTGCACGGAATAGGGCTGTCCGTCCTTTTCGTTGGCCACATAGATACCCCATTCGTTTCCGTCGCTCAATGTCACCTTGGTGATCTCCGATTCGTCCCGGTTGTAGTACACATAGGAGTAGGTGTCGGCGTCGATGCTGATGTCAACGGACTTTTCGCGGTCCTTGCACACATAGGCCTTCACGTCCATTCCGTCCACATCCACCGGAAAAACCTGTCCGCCGAAGCCTTCTTCCGTGAAATGGAAGGTGATCTCCGGCATGTCCATCACAAGATAATTGCCGGGAAGCGACTTGTTGTACAGCTTTACGCCCTTGTAAGCACCGTCCGTCCAGAACTTGTCCATCTTCACGCACTTCATGCTTCCCTGAATGCGGGCGATCTCGTCGCTGATGGCCTTCTTCAGGATTTCCGCCTTTTCGGCGTCTTCCTTCTTGTTCAGGTGCTGCACATGAATCTGCACATACAGCTTCGCGCCTTCCTGAATCTCGTCCAGGCCGAACAGCGCTCTCGCGCGGCCGCTGTCGGGGGAAATATAGGCGGCCACCTTCTCGCTGCCGTCCATCAGCATGTTGTTCTCTTTGTCTTCGCAGTCCAGCAGGAAGTCTTCATAGCTGTAGCGGTCCGCTGCCTGGTAGTAGATTTCATACGCGTTGTTCGCGTCCAGGCTCAGGAAATTCGCGTTATCCACGCTGAAGCTTTCGCAGCGCAGTCCTTCCGGAACCGGGAACGTCACATACCAGGGATCCTTCTTGTTCCGGGCAAACAGCTCATAGGAGCTGTACGGTGAAATGCAGACCTGGGGATACGACGCTTCTGTCAGCACGGTGGCGCTGATATACACATCCTGGTCTTCCGACTCAATATAGGGCAGTTCCGCGCCTTCAGCCGGCGTTTCCGCGGTTTCTGTGACCTCCGTGGCTTCCGCGCCCTCTGCGGGCGCCTTGGTGTCTTCCGTGGCGGCGCCGGCAGCAGTGAACACCGCGCAGCACAGCAGCATCAGTCCCAGCAGCATGGCAATAATTTTCTTCATTCTCACAATCTCCCTTCAAAACCGGTTTCCTGTAATTCCCGACAGCAACTATTGTAGGAACTTCCGAACCCCTTTGTCAACAGGTTGTCCGTACATTTTCTGCACTTTCGGCTTATTTATGATACAGCTTGTGGCTCTGGTAGCTCGGATCACAGGTCAGGTTCACTCCCAGCCGGCGGAAGGTGTTGTCATCCACCGCCGGAAGGATCACTGTGGAATGGGCCTCACAGTTTTTCAGCAGTGGCAGCATGCTCAGCGCCTTGGCCGCGTTGGGATCGGAGGCCGCGGAAACGGACAGGGCCACCAGCACCTCGTCGGAATGCAGCCGCGGGTTGTGATTGCCCAGGTATTTGCATTTCAGTTCCTGCACGGGCTCGATCACTTCCGGCGGAATCAGGTGCACGTCCTTCGGAATGTTCCCCAGGCGTTTCACCGCGTTCAGGATCACGGCGGCGGAAGGCCCCAGCAGATCCGTGGTTTTGCCGGTGACAATCTCGCCCTCCGGCAGCTCGATAGCCAGGGCCGGATTCTCCGTTTGCTCCGCCCGCTCCCGCGCGGCGGCGATCACCAGGCGCAGCGTGTCGTCCAGGTTCAGGTGTTTCATCAGGAGGCAGATTTTCTCAGCCTCTTCCTTCGCCGCATGGCCCTGCAGGTAGGAGCAGCGGGCCGTGTAGTAGCGGCGCAGGATTTCCATTTCGGCGGCTCTGCGGCAAACCGGATCGTCGGTAATGCACATGCCGGCCATGTTGACGCCCATGTCCGTCGGGCTCTTGTAGGGGGATTTGCCCCATACATGTTCAAACAGAGCGTTCAGCACCGGGAAAATTTCGATGTCCCGGTTGTAGTTGACCGTGGTCTCCCCGTAGGCTTCCAGATGATACGGGTCAATCATGTTCACGTCGCTCAGATCCGCCGTTGCGGCTTCGTAGGCCACGTTCACCGGATGCTTCAGCGGCAGGTTCCAGATCGGGAAGGTTTCAAACTTGGCGTATCCGGCTTTGATCCCCCTCCGGTTTTCCTGGTACAGCTGGCTCAGGCAGGTGGCCATTTTACCGCTGCCCGGGCCCGGAGCCGTCACCAGCACCAGCGGGCGGGTCGTTTCGACGTAGTCGTTCCGGCCGAAACCATCGTCGCTGACGATGTGGTCGATATCCGTCGGATAACCCTCGATCGGGTAGTGCCGGTAGGTGCGGATCTCCAGGGAGTTCAACCGCTGTTCAAAGGCGATGGCCGCCGGTTGGTTGGCCCAGCGGGTCAGCACAACGGAACCCACATACAGGCCGATGCCCCGGAAGGCGTCGATCAGCCGCAGGGTGTCCTGGTCGTAGGTGATGCCCAAATCGCCCCGGACCTTGCTCGTCTCGATATCGTCGGCGTTGATGACAATCAGGATTTCTTCCCTGTCCTTCAGCTTCAGCAGCATCTGCATCTTGCTGTCCGGCTGGAATCCGGGAAGCACCCGGCTGGCATGGTAGTCGTCAAACAGCTTGCCGCCCAGCTCCAGATAAAGCTTTCCGCCGAATTCGTCAATCCGCTGGATAATCCGCTCGGACTGCATCCGTGTGTACCGATTGTGGTCAAAACCGATTTTCATTTCCCGTCCCTCCCGGAGTGCTTTTTGAACAACAGATCCATTCTACCTCCGAAGGCGGGCAGGGTCAATGGATCTGCCGGAAGAAACGATAAAAAAACCGGCTTGCATTTCCGGCAAAAAAAAGATATACTGTCTTTTGCCGTATGCGCGATGAAGATTGGGTCCCGTGCGATCTTTCGGTGTGAACCCTGTCAGGTCCTGACGGAAGCAGCAGTAAGCATTTGAACGGATGTGCTGCGGGGCTGCCCGGTCTGAGCGCAGACGGTTTTTCTTTTGTATCGCTCTTTGTGAATAGCCCGAAGTATGATATACTGACAGGGATATCTCACAGAGGGGGATTTTTTTGCGTATGGAACTTGAAATGATCCGGAAGACCGACCCGCAGGTAGCGGAAGCAATTGAGCTGGAGCTGAACCGTCAGCGCACCCATATTGAGCTCATTGCCAGTGAAAACTTTGTTTCCCCGGCCGTCATGGCGACCATGGGCACCTGCCTGACCAATAAATACGCGGAAGGATATCCCGGCAAACGATATTACGGCGGCTGCGAATGTGTCGACATCGTTGAAGACCTGGCCCGTAAGCGCGCCTGTGAGCTTTTCGGCGCCGAGCACGCCAATGTCCAGCCCCACAGCGGCGCCCAGGCCAATACGGCCGTCTATTTCGCGATGCTGAAGCCCGGCGACACCGTGATGGGCATGAGCCTGTCCCACGGCGGGCATCTGACGCACGGAAGCCCTGTGAACCTGTCCGGTTCCTTCTTCCGTTTTGTTCCCTACGGCGTTTCTCCCGAAACCGAAGTCATTGACTATGACGAAGTCCGCCGTCTCGCCCTGGAAAATAAGCCGAAGCTGATCGTGGCCGGCGCCTCCGCCTATCCGCGGATCATTGATTTCAAAACCCTGCGCGCCATAGCCGATGAGGTCGGTGCCCTCCTGATGGTCGATATGGCGCACATCGCCGGCCTCGTGGCTGCGGGCGAACATCCGAGTCCCGTGCCCTATGCCGATTTCGTCACCACCACCACCCATAAAACCCTCCGCGGCCCCCGGGGCGGCATGATTCTCTGCAAAGAGGAATACGCCAAGGCCATTGACAAGGCCATCTTCCCCGGAACCCAGGGCGGCCCCCTGATGCACGTCATCGCCGCCAAGGCCGTTTCCTTTGCCGAGGCGCTCACCGACGAATTCAAAACCTATCAGCACCAGATTATCCTGAACGCCAAGGCCATGGAAAAGGCTTTCCGCGAAGAAGGCGTACGCATGGTTTCCGGCGGAACGGACAATCACCTGATGCTTCTGGACTTCACCGGCTCCGAGATGACCGGCAAGCTGATGGAAACTCTTCTCGAAGACGCGAACATCACCGTCAACAAGAACACCGTGCCCAACGAGACCCGCAGTCCCTTCATCACCAGCGGCATCCGCGTGGGAACCCCCGCGGCCACCAGCCGCGGCCTGAAGGAAGCCGAAATGGACCGCGTAGCCCGCTGGATCGCCCGGATCCTCCGGGAAGGCGAAGCCGCCGTGCCCGCCGTGAAGAAGGAAGTCGAGGCCCTCATGGCCAACTACCCCCTCTACACCTGATAAAGCATCAAAGCCGTGAAAAGGGGCTGTCTCACTAAGAAAAAGTGAGGCAGTCCCTTTTCTATATAATAAAAAACATACCAAAAACACCCGAAACCTTTAAGGAATCGGGCGTTTGC
>CACWXP010000043.1 GCA_902764875.1 uncultured Eubacteriales bacterium | reverse complement strand
GTTCGGCAGCAATGAAGCCGTTTTCAACGACGGCGATCCCGTGGAGATCCTGACCCGCGGGGCCATCGTGCTGCAGTTTGCCCACGGGGTGGATCCGGGCGCTACCGTTTACATCCGCAAGGCCGACGGCGCATTCGTGACGAACCCGGGCGCTGAAGGAACCACGCTGGCGCTGACCAACGTGCACGTGAAGACTGCTTCCGACAGCGAGAATTGCGCGGAAGTCGTCGTGCTGGAACGCAATCTGCTGTAAGCAGATTGCGCTGAGTGGAAAGTGGATAGTGGTTAGTGAATAAAAAATCGAATGAAGGGAGAATTTATTATGATCACAGCCCCTACTCTTCGCCGGCTGGCGGCGAACGACTCCTATACGTTCCTGATGCAGGAACTGGAGCGGATCGATGAGCAGATCCTCGAGCCGCTGAGCGGGACCGACTGGCCCCGGGACATGCCGGTCATTACCGGCGGCGGACTGATTGAGTCCGTGGCTTCCATCGACGTGACGTATGCCTCCAGCGGGAAAGACGACGACAACCTGTTCTTCGACGCCGCCAACGAGATCCCCGTGATCCAGGCGGACCTGAGCAAGCAGGTGGCCCGCACCTTCAACTGGGCGGAATACATGAGCTTCACGGTGACGGAGAAGGAGAAGATGATGAGCGTCGGGCGGGATCCGGAGACCTTCCTGAACAAGGGCATCCGGCTACACTGCGACAAGACCATCGACCGGAACGTTTACCGCGGTTTCAGCAAGGTGAACTCCACCGGCCTTTGCAACAGCCCGATTGTTACGCGGACTTCCGCGTGGCCCGGAGCCGGCGGCACTTCCACCTGGCGGAGCAAGACGCCGGACGAGATCCTGGACGACATTAACCGGGCAATCAGTGCCGTCTGGAGGGACAACGACTGCAGCAGCGACGCGCTGCCGAACCACATCCTGATTCCGGTGGAGCAGTTCGGCATGCTGGTGACACGGAAGGTTTCCGACGACTCCGAGCGGTCGATCCTGACCTACGTGCTGGAGAACAACATCGCCACCCGGCAGGGCAGAGAACTTGTTATTTCCCCCTGCAAGTGGTGCGCAGGCATCGGCAGCGGCTCCACCGACCGCATGGTGGTTTACATGAACCAGGTAGACCGCGTTTGCTTCAACCTGACGCAGCCCCTGCGCCGGATGGAGACCGAATATGCCGAGATGCGGATTAAGATTCCGTACATCGCGCAGTTCAGCGAGGTAAGGTTTTTGTATCCGAGTACCGTCAGATACGTAGACGGCATTTAATGCCGCCTACGCCCTGACGGCTCGGATATCCGCAACCAATATGGTCGCGACTCCACACTGTGGAGATCGCTTCCTATTGGTTGACCTCAGAACCGACGAAATTTCCCGCACTGCGGGTCGTCGGTTCTTCGCCCTTCTACGGTTCGGTATGTGGATGGGATCTAAGGCTTAGTTGGTACTCGCAGGTCATACGGGGACGGTTCTGTATGACCAGTTCTGGTCATATCAAAACCGGATCCAACGAAGGAACCACTGGCTCCTTCGCCCCATATAACCGCGGACCCCAGTTCGGCTTTATGAGAAAGGAGATGTTTTTTTATGTTGGTTGTACCTTTTGCCTGTGCCGAATTTCATGACAAATCCGGCAACGTGATTCATCGGATTCATGCCCACGAGCTCCGGAACATTACACCGGTTCCGGACGCCATCAAACAGGATCCTCTCTATGCGCTGATGGTCGAGGAAGGCAGCCTTAAGGCTCCCGAGAGTAAAATTGACCTGAAGGCTTTGGAGAACAATCCGGATGCTGTTGTTGCGAAAGGCGAAAGTAACGCTAAAACCGCAAAGGCAGCAAAAGCCGTGAAGACTGAAAAGACCGAAGCGGCTGCTAAAACCGAAAAAACCAGGAAGGCTGAAGAGAGCGCAACGGAACCGGCCAGACCGGACAATACGTCTGCCGCGGCTGAAGCAAAAGCCGACGCCGGGCAGAACGATACGAAATAATGGCGCTGACTACGGAAGCCTTCCTGGCTTTTTATCCGCAATTTTCCACATTTGCGGAGGGCCTGGTCCTGCCGGAGTATCTCCGGCAGGCCAACGCCCGCTTTTCGGACTTTGGAGAAGACGCGGAGGAAGCGCGGCGGCTCTTCACGGCGCATAAGCTGACCCTGTACAGCGCTTCGTGCCTGCCGGAGGGCGTCACCACACCGACCAAGTCCCAGATCGCCAGCGCCGGCAAGGGCTCCATGCAGGAAATCGCGTCAAAAAAAGTAGGAGACGTTTCCATCTCCTACGCATCGTCAACCTCGACGTCCAACGGCAACTCCACCGGCCTTAACGATCTGAACCAGACCGTCTACGGCCTGCAGCTCATCAGCCTGCTCCGCCTGTACGGCTTTGCAAGGTATATTCCGTGAAGGGCTGAGCTGACCCCGCCAGATTCACAGATTCACAAATCTCCGGCGAAGCTTGATAAGAAAAACCCGAGCTGCCGGTTGAATCGATCATCCGGGCTTGTTTGACAGTTTAATTTTTGGGGACAAATGGGCTGGCCGTCCCGTTGAGCAAATCATGCATATAACCACGGAATTTGTCGACTCTTCCACTTTCAAACATACTTGCAGCAGTATTTTCGCCTTGTCCAGGGGCACAACCCAGCTTCTGTGCTGTTAAATAAGCGACATCACTACCGTAAAAATCAAGCGTTGTCTGGATGATGTCCCATTTTTCGTCAATGTCTGCGTGCGTTGTCCCTTCCGGTATAATAAAGTCACCTCCGCTAACCTTTTCCATTTCATCCAAATTAAGCTCTCTGTTTGCTTTCAGACCCGCCTTGCGGATTTCCTCGTTCGCGATGGCCTTCATTTCTTCCTCGGTGTATTTCTTTTCGTTATCCATGATTTTCATCCTCCTGATGTTCTTTGTTCCGGTCCGCTTTACCGGGCACATCTTATTATACGTTGTTCTTCCCCCGGATGGCAGTCAAAATGAAAAATAATTTTCGGCCCTTTTGCAAAAGTAAATGCAACTTCCGTTGGCACCCGGTCGTATAAACAGAAAGCAGCGGTGGAACCATGAAACTCACCATCCATGACGACCCGGAACTGCTCACCGAGCGCCTCCGGGCTCTGAAAAAGCTGAAATCCACTGAAGTGAAAGTCGGCCTTCCGTCCTCTGCGGGAGGCCGGCTTCATTTTATCCTCGCCGTGCAGGAGCACGGCTCGCCGATCATGCACATCCCGAGCCGCCCGGTAATCCACCCGGCCCTGGCCAAAGACGAAACCCGCGCTGAGATGGCCAAAGCCATGAAGGCGGCGATCCAGTCCGCCTGGGAAGGGAAAAACCCGCGGCCGGATCTGGAAGCCGCCGGGCAGGCCGGAGCCGATGGCATCCGTGCCTACATCGACTCCCACATTCCGCCGCCCAACAGCCCCACCACCGTGAATGGCGGCTGGATCTGGAACCGGGCGGCGAAGAAAGCCGTCTACGTGAAAGGCAAAGGCTTCAACAAGCCTCTGTTCGATACCGGCAATCTCTACAACGCCTTCGGCTATGAAATCAAGGAGTAATGCCATTGAACGTTTCCGACGCCATCTTTGATCCGGAGTTGGGCTATACCGGCTTTACCGTGCAGCGAACAACGTATCGCCGCCAGAACGGCTCCTCCGTTCCGTCGAATCAGACGTTTTCCGCTGCCGGAACCGTCCACCCGGGAACGCCTGAAATGATCCAGTTACTCCCTGAAGAAGAACGTCATGAAGAGTTCATCTCGATCTACACAGATTTCCCGCTGAGCCTTGGAGAAAACGCCGGCGGTGAAACCTATACCACCCCGGACAGAATCACCTGGCAGGGCAAAACCTGGCGTGTGGTAAAAATCCGCGACTGGTCCGCCTTCAACTATTACCAATGCATGGCCGTGAAGGTCGTGGAATGATATAAAATATGTTTGTTCCCCTTGTACCATAAGGACTTCAGGACTATAATGGTATTGCCTGAAAAGGCCGGGAGTGAACACACAAGCGCAGGCGGTTGCTCCATCCCTCCGAAAGGAGGTGATGCGTATGCGTATTACGTTCCATATCGGACGGTTTACCGTTACGATTATGCTGAAACGGACACATACAAAGAACAGCCGCCACTCTGCCAAGTGACGGCTGTCGTGGGCTTGCCCACAATAACGGCTGATTAACTGAGGAGCTAACCGCGTGCGTGGTTCACTCTTCGTTATTATAGTAAGACGATCAGGCCTGCTTGTCAAGCAGGTTTTTACTTTATCAGGAGCGATGAACAGT
Organism: uncultured Eubacteriales bacterium; assembly: GCA_902764875.1. Classification (GTDB taxonomy): domain Bacteria; phylum Bacillota; class Clostridia; order Christensenellales; family Aristaeellaceae; genus Aristaeella. The sequence goes on along the minus strand of CACWXP010000043.1, from coordinate 4,538 downwards.
TATGACCACCACCATCTACCAGGCCCTCTGCGCCTGCTTCGGCCTGCAGCCGTCCTCATCCGACGCTTCCATCCTGATCCGCGAAGCCTATCAGGATCCGGAGAACGCGCCACGCCCGCCCCGGAATACCGACGTGATCTATTTCTCCGTCGAGCCGGACAGTGCTGCCAGCGAAGCCCCGCCGGAATACTCCGCTGAAATCGCTACGGATGCCTCTTTCAAGCCTGCCGTTGCATCCTTCGCTGCCTGGCGGCTGCAGGTCATCTGTTACGGCCCGCACGCCCTGACCAATGCACGCCAGATCCGGGCGTTCCTCTACGTCGACGGAACGAACATGCCCCGCTGCATTCTTCGCAAAGCCGGGATCCGGCCGATTCCGGATCCACCGGAACCGCTTCTGCTCCATGAGCCGGAAGGCTCCCTCTGGCGGCTCCGCTGCGATCTAACGATTTCGCTCCGCCGGGAAGAAAAACAAACGCACCCCGAGAGACAGGGGGCGGTGACGATCGCCCCGGCGGTTCAGATTCATGAAAGGGGATAAACGCCCATGCTTTCCATTAACACCATCGCCCGCGTGATTGTCAACGTTGTACGCCCGGCAGCCCAGCCGACTTCCTGGGATACGGGGCTGCTGTTCGTGAAGGATGCGGCTTTCGCCGACGCGAAGCGCCTGCGGACGTACGCCAACTCCACAGAAGCCGCTGCCGGGATGACCACCGACGGGTTTGATTCTTCTTCCGAGGCCTACAAGGCCGCGCAGAAGTATTTCGCTTCTTCGCCTTCGCCGGGGCGGCTTTTGGTTTCCTGCTATCCGGCATCTGAATCGCCGGTTGAAGCGTTGGACGCTGTGCTGCAGCTGACCTCCGATTTCTACGGCATTGCCCTGGCGGACACACGCACCGACGCGGAACTGCTGGCGCTGGACACGCATCTGACCGGGCTGGATAAACCGGCGATGCTGTTCCTGGCTTTGATCGGGACGGCTGCAGAAACGGTTGCAACAGACTCCCTGCTGGACAAGCTGCACAATGCCGGATCCCGGCGCGTCATCGCGACCTTCGCGGCCGCCGTATCCGACGCCGCTGCCGTGATGGGCTGTGCCATGGGGCAGCACTCTGCGCATACGTCTTCCGCGTTCTCCCTGTGTTACAAAACCGTCGGCGGCATGCAGCCGTCTTCTCTGACCCAGGCACAGGTGGAAGCGATTGAAGCCCTGGGCGGGAACGTTTACGTCACCCGCGGCTACACCCACACCCTGCTTGAAAAGGGAAGCACCCCGTCGGGCTACCGCTTCGACGAGGTGCTGTATCTGGACATGATTGCGGAGGATCTTCAAAACGCGGCGGTTTCGCTGCTGGCTGACAACCCGGACAAACTACCCCAGACGGACGATGCTTCGGCCCAGTTCATGAACGCTTTCAGCTCCGTGCTGATCGGCTATACTAACCGTGGTATTCTGGCCACCGCCAAATGGCGGGGCGCATGCGCCGGCAGAATTTCGGCAGGGGACTATGTCGAGAACGGTTTCGTCCTTTGGGCCGACAGCTATGACGACCAGAGCGAAGCCGACAGGGCCGCCCACAAGGCTGTTCCGATTCAATGCGCGCTGACGCTGGCCGGTTCACTGGAATCCGTTGTGATCACGGTGAACGTACGGGTATAGTTGCTTTCTTCGGCGAAAAAGCATCCTCACGGTTCATCGGAATCGGGGATGAAAACCAGATGACCGTTTTCCAGAATGACTGTGCCGTAGGTTGTGGTGACCGGATCACCGTATCCATGAGGCCCTTCCTTTCCGACGACAATCCGGTTATCCTCAATGGTTTCGATGATGTAATCGTAATCATAGCCGTCAAGGATATATAAAGATTCCGTGACCGGGTCAAAGGCAACCAGGTCCGTACGAACCATACCGCTTCCCCAGGTGACGTTGGTGAACAGATCCGGGGTTCCGTCGCCGGTGAGATCATAAAGAGCGATATCCGGCTTATCCACGCCAAGAAGAGGCAAGGCGCCGGACAGGAAATGACCTTTCATGGCCTGTCTCATCTTTGTGATGGCTTCGCTGAGATACGGTTCCGGAAAATCGGGTGCTTCCATACCTGATTCGGTGAGCATATACAGTCGTTTGTAAATTCTTTCACTGCTGTTTTCGCCGTTGATATAAATCATGGCAATACGGCCCTGACTGTCGAAAATCACCCTGGCTTCGGATCCGTCCTCCAGATGCCAGCAATGGTACAGGATGCCGGATCCTTTTACTCCGTACGATCCCAAGTCTTCCACAATGTCTTCCAGGCGGGTTTCCTTGTCAAGATTCTCAAAATACTCCCGGGTAGCCGCCGGCTTTTCGGCCAGGGACGCGGAAACGAGCAGGACGGCAGCGATCAACAGGGAAAAGGCGGTTTTCTTCATGATCAGGAGCTCCTTTTATGAGATACTTTGTAAATGCTTCAGCGGCTTTTGTGCCGGCGGCGTGAATTTACGGGGGCTGCATCCACCGAAGAAACGAAGACTTCAGATTTTCACAAACAAACTATACACCAGATTCCTTTATTTTTCCAGACGGAGGTGCTGACAATGGCCTATAACGTATATTCTCTTCCGGACTGCCGCACTGTCCTTTACCACCCCGACGTCGGCACGGCGAACCTGCACCAGTGCGGGCACGGGAAGATTACCATTTCCAGCGCCGGCGATCTGACCTCCCATACCGCCACTGCCGACGGCTACGTGGTGGTGAACAAGCTGAAAAGCACCAACGGAACGATCACGCTGGAGCTGCCGCAGAACAGCCTCGGCGACTGGTTCCTGCGCCGGTGGGCCAACTGGCAGAAAAACAGTCAGGATCCCTCGCGAGTAGCGCTCGGGACCCTGACGATTTCGGACGCGGCTGGGAACTTTTCGATTGTCTGCACCGGCGTCACCCTGCAGAAGGTACCGGACCGGGTCTTCGACCGGACGGCGACGAATCTGGTGTATACGCTGCTGGCGACGACGATCACGGAGCAATGAGGTAAATATCGATGCGCGAAATCACGAAAACACTGACGATCCCGGTGGCTGGGAAGAAAACGGACTTCCGGCTGACGAAGCTGGACGCATTCTCCGGGGCTTCGCTCCTGCGGATGCTGTCGCATTTGCCCGCCGGTGACGATTTCCTGTCCTTCTTCTCCACCCTCCCGGACGAAGACATGCGCCGCCTGATGACCGTATGCCTGGAGCATTGCGAAGTCCTCCTGCCCGCGGGCTGGAACCCCGTCATGACCCGGGGCGAATGGAGCTGGATCGAACTGGAGCACGACGTCGCCACCTGTATGAAACTGACCATCGAGGAAGTGCTCTGGACGCTGGAAGGTTTTTTCGGCGCAGGGGCCTCGGGCTCCCAACCCGCGACCCCAGATTCGTGATTGCCGAATGCCCCAACGTGGACGAATTCGCCTTTTTGCCGGTAAACGCAGGCATGTGGCGGCAGCATGAGCTCTGGGACGGAACATACACCCTGGATGATCTGCTGGACGCGGTGGAAGTAATCCGGGTGCGGCGGGAGAATGAACAAAGAGCATTGGAGACGATGAACCATGGCTGATCAGGAATTCCTTGCGTCCTTCGGGGTGGAGATTGATGAAACCGGCCTCCTGCGGCTGCAGGAGGCGCTGACGAAAAACCGGGCCCTGGCGGATGACCTGGCCGCAGCTTTTAACCGCGCCCAGGAAGCCATGACATCCTTTTTTGATTCCATGGCTGAGATTTCCATGCCGACGTTGGATTTCGGCTCCGGCGGGATCGCAGGAGAAGCTTCACACGGATTGAACATTCCGTTCTCCCTGGACATGACAAAAACGAACCGGGAACTGAACGCCTTCTTTAAGGAAGCCGGAAAGAATCTAAAGCTGACGGCGGATGCCAGTGGCGTTGTGTCCGCCGGGCGTAGTGCGTTGAACTCCCTGCGGTCGCTGTACAGTTCCACAACCCTGAGCGTGAGGGCAAACGTACAAACCTCTTCAACTTCCGGCGGTGGCATCAACCTCAACACCATGCTGAAGGCCGCCACAGGCGGTCGGTTTACCCGGCCGCAGCAGGTCGAGATCGCGGAGGACGGCGATCCCGAATACGTGATCCCGGTGAAGAAGGAAGGCATTGCCGTGCCGCTGCTGCGGCAGCTGATCGGAGAGCTTTCCGCTTCTGCCAGGGAAAGCCTGCAGGGCAGTTCCCTCGGCGTCAGGCCTGCTTTCTTCTGCTTCCGGAGCGAATGCTCCAACTGTGAATCAGACCAATAACAATTCCGTGCAGGCCCCGGTGAGCATTAATGTAACAGCCTCCGGAAGTGATCCAGAGGCTGTCGGCAGATCGGTTTATGATGTCGCGGAGCAGTATTTGCTCCGAACCTTGAAAGGCGCGATTTGATGGCTTCCTCTGTTTCGATTTACCTTCCGGATTACGGGTATACCTATCGCTTTTCCGGCGTACTATCCGTGAAGCATGAGATGAGTCTGAACATCCAGAAGGACGGGGAATCGCTGTATCATACCGATTAC
>CACWXP010000042.1 GCA_902764875.1 uncultured Eubacteriales bacterium | reverse complement strand
TGTAAGCTGATAACCTGATTGCATTACACGCGCCGTGTACCGAACGGTACGCACGGTGCGGTGAGAGGACGGGGGTTAATCACCCCTTCCTACTCGATTCCCTGGATATCGAGACCTATTCCCCGGTGGAACTTGCAAAATCCGGCGTCTACCGCTATGCGGAATCCCCGGATTTCAGGGTGCTGCTGATCGGATATTCCGTAAACGGCGGTCCGGTGGAAGTGGTGGATCTTGCCTCCGGCGATCCACTCCCGACCGGACTGGTGAATATGCTGCTGATTTATAACCGCGATCTGCAAAAGTGGGCCTTCAACGCTTCCTTTGAAAGGGTCTGCCTCTCCCGACTTCTGCGGGATTATGGCTACTTGAAGGAGGGCGAATACCTTTCTCCCGTTGGCTGGCGCTGCTCCATGGTCTGGTCGGCGTACCTGGGGCTGCCCATGTCGCTGGCCGGAGCCGGCGCGGTGCTGGGGCTGGACAGGCAGAAGCTGGAAACCGGCAAATCCCTGATCCGCTACTTCTGCCGGCCCTGTAAACCCAGCCTGTTGAACGGCCTGCAGACCCGGAATCCGCCGTCCGCGGATCCGGAGAAGTGGAAACAGTTCGTGGCCTACAACATCCGCGATGTGGAAACGGAAATGGGCATTCAGCAGCGCCTGACAAATTATCCGGTGCCAGATGAAGTATGGAAGGAATACGAGATGGATCAGCGGATCAACGACCGGGGCGTCCGGGTGGACACAGCGTTCGTGGAAAGCGCGCTGGCGCTGGATGAACGCTCCCGACTGGACCTGACCGCAGAGCTGTCCCGGCTTACGAAGATTTAGAATCCGAACTCCGCCGCCCAGATCCGCGAATGGCTCCGTGCCCACGGTCAGGAGACGGAAAGCTTGTCAAAAAAGGAAGTGAAGGAAATGTTGAAACAGGCGCCCGAGGGTATCCGCGAAGTGCTTCTTCTTCGTCAGCAGCTGGCCAAAACTTCCGTAAAGAAGTATCAGGCCATTGAAAACTCCGTCTGTGCCGACGGCCGCGTCCGGGGGATGTTCCAGTTCTACGGCGCCGCCCGATCCGGCCGCTGGGCCGGGCGGCTCGTGCAGCTACAGAATCTTCCGCAGAATCATCTGGAGGCACTCGACGCTGTCCGCTGTATCGTACAACAGCCACTGGTGCCTGGCACCAGTGGCAGCTCCGTTGGTTCACCTGCGCCATTGGGGTCTGTCCCCAGTGGTGCATACGAGACGCTGAAGGTGCTTTACGACTCGGTGCCGGATGTGCTGAGCGAACTTCTTCGCACAGCATTCATTCCGGCGGAAGGGAAGAAGTTCATCGTCTGTGACTTCTCCGCCATCGAAGCCCGCGTCATCGCGTGGCTGGCCGGTGAATCCTGGCGGCAGGAAGTCTTCGCCAAAGGCGGCGATATCTACTGCGCTTCGGCTTCCGCCATGTTCCATGTCCCGGTGGAGAAGCACGGCGTGAACGGTCACCTGCGACAGAAAGGCAAGATTGCCGAACTGGCGCTGGGCTACGGCGGCGGTGTCGGGGCACTGAAGTCGATGGGCGCTCTGGAAATGGGCGTCCCGGAAAACGAACTGCAGCCCCTGGTGGACGCCTGGCGCAGCGCCAATCCGAACATCGTCCGCCTGTGGTGGAATGTGGATAAGGCAGTGAAAACGGCCATCCGCCAGAAGACCACGGTTCAGCTCTTCCACCTGAAGTTCTCGTACCGTTCCGGCATGCTGTTCATCACACTGCCTTCCGGACGCGCCCTGAGCTATCCGAAACCGAGGCTGTGCGAGAACAAATTCGGCGGAGAGTCTGTGTGCTATATGGGGCCGGGGCCGACCCGCCGCTGGGAACAAATCGAAAGCTACGGGCCCAAGTTTGTGGAAAACATCGTGCAAGGCATCAGCCGCGATCTGCTGGTTCACGCCATGTTTCAACTGCAAAGTGACTCCAAAAGAACCGTCCCCTTAGGACCACCCTTAGGACCAACCGGCTCATGCGTCCGTATAGGTTCACTTGACATTGTGGCGCATGTCCACGATGAAGTCATCCTGGAGACCGATTCCGCCGTGACGGTGGAAGAGGTCGCCGATAAGATGTCCGTCGCCCCGCACTGGGCAAAAGGTCTGATCCTTCGCGGAGACGGTTATTCCTGTGATTATTACCGTAAAGACTAAACACCCGAAATCAGGAGAAAAAAGAAGGAGCGTAAGCAATGAACGTTATCTGCAAGGTTTCTCTCTGTAACAGGCGGGACAACCGCCGGTACAAGAACCAGGAGAAACCGTGGACGTGGCTGAAGGACCGGAACCGGGTTCCGGTCCGCACCACGGAAACGGCGGAAGAATACCCAAAGCTGCCGAAAGCCGAACGCGACGCCCTGAAGGATCAGGGCGGCTTCGTCGGCGGCTGGCTGCGGGAAGGCATCCGCAAGAATGGCAATGTCATCTGTCGGACCGTCGGCGCCCTGGACGCGGACAATATCCCGGCGGCGGTCAATTTCCCGGCGCTGGTCCGCGCCCGGCTCGCCGGCTTCGAATGGTTTTTGTATTCGACCCACAGGCACACGCCACTATCTCCACGTTATCGCCTGGTGATCCTCCTGGACCGGGAGGTCAGTGAGGATGAGTATCCGGCGCTGATGCGCCAGATCGCCCACGACATCGGCATGGACTATTTCGACGACAGTACCTATCAGGCGAACCGCATGATGTACTGGGCGTCCTGCCCCTCCAACGGCGTTTTCGTTTTTGAAGAGGCGGAGGGTCAGCCCCTCCCCGCGGACAAATTCCTGGGCCGGTATCAAAACTGGCGGGACACGTCCCAATGGCCGACATCCTCCCGGGAGTCCGAGGTCGTGAAGAGGTCCGCTTCGAAGCAGGAGGATCCGCTGAGCAAGCCCGGCCTGGTCGGCACTTTTTGCCGTGCCTTCTTTCCGATTCAGTTGGCCCTGGAAAAGTTTCTCGCGGACGTCTACGCCCCGACGGATCACGACGGGCGCTGGGACTACATCCCCGCGGACTCGACCTCCGGCGTCGTGATTTACGACGACAGGTTTGTCTACTCCCATCACACCACGGACCCTGCCTGCGGCAAACTCCTGAACGCCTTCGATATCGTACGGATTCATATGTTCGGCGACGACGATTCCAAAAAATCCTTCAAGCAAATGTCTGCCTTCGCCCTGGAGCAGGATGAGGTGAAGCTGCAGCTGGACGCGGAGCGCCGCGAAAGCCTTGCCGAAGATTTTACCGGTTACAGCCCGCAGGGCGTGAACGGCCCGGTTCCTCCGACCGTAAGCAGTGCTCCGGACGATGCGGACGGATCCGGAACCTGCGGCCCGGCCCGACCGCAGCCCGTGGATCCCGACTGGCCGAAAAAGCTCCGGTACGATCCCCGTGCCAAGAAGCTGGAGAACTCCGTCTGGAATCTTCTGCTGATCCTCAATAACGACCCTGATTTCCGTAACGTCGCTTTCAACGAGCTTTTCGGCCGTATCGAAGTTACCGGTCCCGTTCCATGGATCCGCCCGGAAGGCAACCGTTTCTGGGAGGAGGCCGATACGAATCAGCTCAAGGCTCTGCTGGATATCCGCTATACGTCCTTCACGAACCGGAACCATGACGTGGCCTTCGGGAAGGTGGTCGCCGACCGCAGGTTCCATCCGATCCGGGAATACCTGGACGCCCTTCCGCCCTGGGACGGCGAAAAACGCGTCGAACTTCTGCTGTCCCGCTGCTTTGAGGCTGAAGACTCTGAATATGTCCGCGCCGTGACCCGAAAGGTCTTCGCCGCCGCGGTAGCGCGCATTTACCGTCCCGGCACGAAATTCGATTCTATTCTTGTTCTTGACGGCGCCCAGGGGATCGGTAAAAGCACCCTGTTCCGGGAGCTTGTAACGGACCGGTATTATTCGGAAACACTGTCTCTTACGGATATGTCCTCCAAGGACGGCGCCGAAAAGCTTCAGGGCTACTGGATCGTGGAGATCGGCGAACTGGCCGGCATGCGCAAGGCGGATATTGAGAAGGTGAAGAACTTCCTGTCCACTCTCGATGATATCTACCGCCCGTCCTACGGCCACGTCGTGGAGTCCCACCCGCGCCAGGCGGTGATCATCGCCACCGTGAACGGCGAGAAGGGTTATCTGCGCGACATCACCGGCAACCGCCGGTTCTGGATCGTGAAGTGCGGCCAGACGGAGCAGAAGAAACGGTTTTCGATCACTCCGGAGGAAAGGGATCAGATTTGGGCGGAGGCCAAAGCGCTCTGGCAAAGCGGCGAAAAACTGTTCCTGGAAGGCGATTTGATCCGTGAGGCGGAGACCGTGCAGGCCACGGCCATGGAAGAGGATGACCGCCAGGGCCTGGTCGAGGCGTATCTGGAGACGCTGCTGCCCGCAAACTGGGCGGATATGGATCTCTACGCCCGCCGTAATTACCTCTATGATCCGAAGGATCCGCTCCGGGCCCAGGGGGTTCTCCGCCGGAAAACGGTTTCCAATGTGGAGATCTGGGCGGAATGCTTCGGCAAGGATCCCGCTGTCATGAAGAAGATGGATTCCTATGAAATCTCGGCGATCATGATGCGGAGCCCCGGCTGGGTCAGAACCAGCAAAAGGGAACATATTCCGCTCTACGGCCGCCAGCGCCTTTACGTACGTTCCGGTTCCCGGGCGCCGGAGACACTTGTCCAGGCAAGCGAAGAGTGATGCGGGCCTCTGAAGGCATGTCCTGTCCCGCTTGTCCACGGCCTTGTCCTTCCCTTGTCCCAACGGCAGCGAGTGCCTTGGTGTGCTTGAAATCAAGGGTTTCAGGGGTATGGAATGCTGCGGCCGGGACAACGGGACAAGAAATCCTTATAGAGCGTATTTTGATTATAAGGATTTCGCCCGCCGTACATACACGTATACGTATTACCCTCAAAGGAATTCTTTGTCCACTTGTCCGTTGTCCAATGAACCCACGACAGAACAGTAAGGAGGAAAAATTTCATGAAAGAAAAAACCCTTGAGCGCAAGCTCGTCGAAACCGTTGGCCGCATGGGCGGCTATGCCCTGAAATTGACGTCCCCCGGTATGGCGGGGTTTCCGGATCGCCTGGTGCTGCTTCCGAAAGGGAAGATGGCTTTTGTGGAAATGAAGGCGCCCGGGCAGAAACCAAGGCCTATGCAGAGCTTCCGCCATGTCTCACTGAGATGTCTTGGTTACCGGGTCTATGTGATCGACTCGGTGCAAAAGATTTACGAAGCGCTGGAGGAACTGGCCCCTGAAAGGATCAATGCCCAGGGGGACATTCTTGATCGCAAGGTGTCTCCGGGTGTGCAAAGACTGTACCGTTACGGTCGTTGAACCGATTAATGAAAAGGAGTGCCTATGCGATATAAACCCCATGATTACCAAAAATACGCGACAGACTTCATCCTGTCGCACCCCATCTCCGCGATCCTGCTGCAGATGGGTCTCGGCAAGTCCGTCATCACCCTGACGGCCATGAAGGAACTTTTCGAAAGGGGAGAGATCTCCCGGGCACTGGTCATCGCCCCGCTGCGTGTCGCCCGGGATACCTGGCCGGAGGAAATCCGGAAGTGGGATCACCTGCAGGGGTTGACGTATTCCGTGGCGGTCGGCCCGGTGGAAGAGCGCCGGGCCGCTCTCCGCCGGGAGGTGCAGATCCATATCATCAACCGCGAGAACATCGCCTGGATGATGGAATCCGGATTGCCCCTGAACTATGACATGATCGTCGTGGATGAACTGTCCAGCTTTAAAAGCTGGCAGTCAAAACGATTCCGGGCACTGATGAGGCTCCGGCCCTTCGTTTCACGGATTGTCGGGCTTACCGGCACGCCCACAGGAAACGGCCTGATGGACCTGTTTGCGGAGTATCGGGTGCTGGACTTGGGTGAGCGCCTCGGCAGCTTCATCGGCCGCTACCGGGAAGCCTACTTCCAGCCGGACAAAAGGAACGCCTATCAGTTCTTCACCTGGAAGCCCCGGCCCGGGGCGGAGGAGGAAATCTACAGGAAGATTTCCGATATTACCGTCAGTATGAAATCCGTGGACTTCCTCAAAATGCCGGAATGCATCATGAACACCACCAAAGTCCGCATGGATGAAAGGGAAAGGAAGCAATACGAAACCCTGAAGGAGGAACTGCTCCTGCGGGTACCGCGCGGAACCGCTCCCGCACCACAGGGGACTGTCCCCGCCGGCGCACTGATCGACGCCAAAAACGCAGCAGCGCTCTGCGGCAAACTCTGTCAGCTGGCCAATGGCGCCTGTTACTCCGAAGACGGAACCGTCGCCCGTATCCATGACCGCAAGCTCGACGCCCTCGAGGATCTGATCGAAAGCGCCAACGGCCATCCGGTCCTGATCGCCTACTGGTATCAGCACGATATCCAAAGAATCCGTCAGCGCTTCCCGGATGTCCGCGTCCTGCGAAACTCACAGGATCTGACCGACTGGAACAAAGGCAAAATCCAGATGGCCGCCATCCATCCGGCGTCCGCCGGGCATGGGCTGAACCTGCAGCAGGGTGGAAACACCCTGATCTGGTTCGGGCTGACCTGGTCGCTGGAACTGTATTTGCAGACGAACGCACGCCTCTGGCGGCAGGGGCAGAAGTCCGAAACCGTCACGATCCACCACATTGTCACCGAAGGAACCATTGATGAGCAGATCCTGGAAGCTCTCGGGCGCAAGGATCGCACCCAGGAATCTTTGATTGCCGCCGTGAAGGCGCAGATTGATTGAAAATGAAGGAGGAAAAAACCATGGCAACCAAAATGACGGACAAACTCTTCCGGGCGGTCAAGATCATGATCGCCGGCGGCGCAACCTCAACGGAAATCTCGGAATACTTCAATATCTCGCTCAGCTCCATCAGCCGTGTCCGCCAGGCGGAATCCTTTCAGGAGTACAGGGTGATGCAGGCGGCTACCTACGGTAAAAGGAAGCCGGCGAAAACCCAGGATGCTCCGAAACAGCCGGAGCAGCTGAATCCGGCCGCGCCGCAGAACCCGCCTATGCAGCAGCCGGCGCCTGCGCAGCAGCCCCAGGTGGTGGAGCATCGCCAGACCGTAACCATCCAGGCCACCCATTACATGATGCAGGAAATGAAGAGAACCAACGAACTGCTGGAACTGATCAGCCGGAAGATGGCTTACATCGTGGATCAGCTGAGCTGATTCATCTAAATGGAAAAGGAGTGAACAGCCTATGAACGCAAGAGAATTTCTGGAGCAGCCCCGCCGGCTGAAGGAACAGCTGGATAAGGCAGACATGGAGGTTGACTATCTGAAGTCGCTGGCGGAGCGTGTCACGGTTCCTTTCGGCCCGGAGTCCCAGCCGGTCAGCCATACGACCAATGTCTCCGCCATGCAGGACGCAGCGATCAAGCTCTCGGAAGTCCGGGAGAAGGCCGCCCGGATCCGGGAGGAGTACTGTGAAACCGTCTGGGATGTGGGGCTGCTGATCCTGCGGATTCAGAATGAAACGGTCCGCGATTTCATGGCGGCCAGATATCTGGATTTCAAGACCCACGCGCAGATCGCAGCGCCGAAGCATTATTCTCCCAGCTGGTGCCGCAAGACCCAGGGCCGGGGCCTTGTAGCGGTTCAGGCCCTCCTGGACGAGGAAAAAGCGAAAGTGTGACACCAAAGGTAGTACCGATAGGTGTACTGAAGATTCATTTAAGGCTGCTCGAAGGAGCAGCTTTTTTCACTTTTGCTTTTGTCTGTTTCCTGTGAAGTAGAGGAGGAGAACGATGACGGACCGAATTTCTGAAGGAGGGGAAACCGATACTTATAACGCATTAGCAACCAAGGCGTTTTCTTTCACCTTAACGATAGCATTGGGGCACCATTGACACCCTGCCGGAGATCCCTGGTCTGGCGCTGTACAAGGACGGTCATGCCGGGTATTACATCGGCAACGGCTATGCTGTGGAGTGGCAGGGCTTCAGCTGGGGCTGCGTGAAGACGCAGGTGAAGAAACGGCCCTGGACACACTGGTACAAGCTGCCGTTTATCGATTACGGCGATACCAGCGGCGCACAGGTCGCTGTTGAGGCGGTCACCGTGTACACTCTGGGCAGCAGGCTGCTGAAGAACGGTTCCATCGGGGCTGATGTCAAAGCCCTGCAGGAATTACTGAACCAGCTGGGTGCCGCCCTTGAGGTAGACGGCCAGTTCGGCAGCAAAACGGAAGCAGCTGTGAGGGCTTTCCAAAAGAAAGCAGGGATTAAGCAGGACGGCAAGTACGGTGATCAGACCCATGCCGCCCTGATGGCTGCTGTGGCGGAAGACGATGCCGGGCAGCAGGCCATGACGGAAACGCAGCCCGCACCGGAACAGGAACAGCCCGTCGCCGGGCAGACCACCATTCGGGTGCTGATCAAATCCTCTGGCGGGAAGGTGAACATCCGAACAGGCAACGGCACCAGCTACAGCCGCATCACCGCTGTCGCGCCGGGCACAACGCTGGAGTATGTGGCCAGCGCCTTCAACGGCTGGCAGGCTGTGAAGATCGGAAGCAAAGTCGGATGGGTTTCCGGGGAGTACAGCGAGATCACCAGTGAGTAAATGCTTGGGGAACCTGCTTTTCTAGTGGGTTCCCCTTTTTCGTTGATGTTCTATGCAAGAAAAACGAAGTATTTCAATGAAATCCACAGAAATAATTCAAAACAGAGTCAATACTACGTGAAATGCACGGAAAACGAGAAAAACATGAAGAA
>CACWXP010000041.1 GCA_902764875.1 uncultured Eubacteriales bacterium | reverse complement strand
CCTGAGCCAGGATCAAACTCTTCCGTTTAATCCTTAACACCTTTCGGTGCTAAACTCTTTGGAATCTTCGCTGTCTTCTTCCTTAATTAAGCGTTCTTTCTTCTGTATCGTTTTCAAGGTTCGCCTTGCCCGTTTCTGCGGTCTCCCGCAAGCGAGCTTGCATAGAATAACAAACGAAAAGGGGAATGTCAAGCACTTTTTTAAGGTTTTTTTGAAAAAAAATGAGGAATTTCAACGCTTCCGTACGTTGCATTCCTCGTCGAAGAATAATGTTCGCCTTTTGGCCATTCTGTAAGCGGCCAAGCCAAGAAGATCGTTCGTGTCAAAAATTCAGCCCCGTATGCCCCGCATCCAGGATTTCCGTTACGATGCCGCCCCCGAGGCATTCCTCCCCGTTGTAAAGCACCGCGCTCTGTCCCGGCGTCACCGCCCGCTGGGGTTCCAGCGCGTGGATCAGCAGCTGCCCGTTCTCCAAAGTCGCCTCCACCGGCTGGTCGGCCTGGCGGTAGCGGAATTTCGCGCTGCAGCGCAGGGTTTCCCCCTCCCGGATCGGCGCCTTCCCGATCCAGGTCACGTCTTCCGCCCGGCACAGGCTGCTGTAAAGCATGGGATGATCCTCCCCCTGGGCCACCAGCAGCCGGTTATGCTCCAGATCCTTCCCGATCACGAACCAGCTCCGCCCGTCGCCCCGGCCGCCGATGCCAAGGCCCCGGCGCTGGCCTAATGTGTAGTACATCAGCCCGTCGTGCTGGCCGACGACTTCGCCCTCCGGCGAAACCATGTCCCCCGGCTGGGCCGGCAGGTATTCCGCCAGGAATTTTTTGAAGTTCCGCTCCCCGATGAAGCAAACCCCCGTGGAGTCCTTCTTCGCGCTCACCGGCAGTCCCCGCGCCGCGGCGATCTCCCGAACCTCCGCCTTCGTCATCCCGCCCACCGGGAAAACGGATTTCTTCAGCTGCGCCGCGTGCACCATATATAGGAAGTAACTCTGATCTTTTCCCGGGTCGATCCCTTTCAGAAGCCGTCCCTCTCCGTCCGTCCGCACAAAGTGCCCCGTGGCGATCCGCCCGGCCCCCAGCGTCATCGCGAAGTCCAGAAAAGCCCTGAATTTAATCTCCCGGTTGCAAAGCACGTCCGGGTTCGGCGTCCGCCCCGCCCGGTATTCCTTCAGAAAATAGGAAAACACCCGGTCCCAGTATTCCTTCGCAAAGTTCACGCTGTAGTAGGGAATCCCGATGATCTCGCAAACTTCCCGAACGTCAGCCCAGTCGTTCTCCGCCGTGCATACGCCGTTCTCGTCCTCTTCTTCCCAGTTCTTCATGAACACGCCGACGACGTCATAGCCCTGCTCCTTCAGAAGCAGGGCCGCAACGGAGGAATCCACCCCTCCGCTCATTCCGACAACAATCCGTTCGCTCAATCTTCCGTCTCCCAAAGATGCGCCAGCACTTTCTGTGCCACTTCCTTCGCGATCGCGTCCCGCTCGCCCTCGGCGTTCACCACGGCGAACCGCTCCGGGTCCATCGCGATCAGCTGATGATATCCTTCCTCAACCCGGGCGTGGAAGCTTTCCGCTTCCATTTCCATCCGGTCCGGCTCCGAAACTGCGCAGCGCCGTTTCATAGCCTTCCGGTGGTCGATGTCCAGGTACACCGTCAGGTCCGGCATCGTCCCGTCCACCGCCGGCGCGTTGATCCCCAGAATCCGTTCAATCCCCATCTGTCTTCCGCCGCCCTGATAGGCCGCCGAAGAATCCACAAACCGGTCGCAGAGCACAATCTTCCCCTCCGCCACCGCCGGCCGGATCACCTCGCGCACCAGCTGCGCCCGGGAAGCAGCGTATAGCAGTGCCTCCGTCTCATCCGTCATGCCCATGTTTTCCCGGTCCAGCAGGATCTTCCGAATCTTCTCGCCGATGGGCGTTCCTCCCGGCTCCCGGGTGTCAATCACTTCATATCCGAAGCGGCCCAGCGTGTCCAGCAGCCTTCTCATCTGCGTTCCCTTGCCGCTGCCGTCCGGTCCTTCCATGCTCAGGAAAGCGCCGCGCACCCCCGAAACCTCTGGGCAGAGGATTTCCGCGATCTCCCGCGGGCTGCGGGCCAGCCGCTCGGCCCCGCTTTCCGTCAGTTCCTCTTCGCTCCCGTAGCCGTAGGTCACGCCCAGCGTATGGATGCCCGCCCGCTGTCCGCCTTCCATGTCGAACTTCCGGTCCCCCACCATCCAGGCTTCACCGTATCCTTCCGGCAGGGATTTCCGGATCATTTCTTCCTTGTCCGCCTTGTTGTCCGTGGCGCAGATCACCGATTCAAAGAACCCCGCCAGCCCGAAGTGCTCCAGTATCCGAAGCGTCGGTTCTTCGGGCTTTCCCGTCACGATGCCCAGGTGGAATCCCGCTTTCCGCAGACAGCGCAGCGCGTACCGGATCCCGGGATACACCCGGTTTTCGAAAAGCCCCACCGTGTTGTAGCGCTTCCGGTAAATCACCTGCGCCTCCAGGGCTTCTTCCTCCGTCATGTCGGCAAGGTTCTGAAAACTCCACATCAAAGGCGGTCCGATAAACTTCCGCAGCGTAGCGTCGTCCGGCACAGGCCGTCCCATCTCCCGCAGCGTGTGCCGCGCGCAGTTCCAGATTCCCTCTTCCGACTGGGTCAAAGTCCCGTCCAGATCAAACAAAACCCACATATCTTACCCTTCAACCCGAATCACATTTTCCACCCGGCAGATCTCCGGATTCAGCGCCTTCAGCATCCGCTGAACCGCCTTTTCCGATGCGCTGTGGGTGATGAAGATCAGCGTGGCCCGTCCGTCCGGGTCCGCGTCCTTCTGCATCATCGCGGAAACGGAGATGCCGTCCTTCGCCATCTTCCCCGTCACTTCCGCCAGCACCCCGGGCTCGTCCTTCGCCTTCATCCGGATGAAATACCGGCTGTGCCAGTCGTCCGCCACGGGCTTCGCCTGCTCCTGCAGATACGGCATGGGATGCACCGCGTTCTGCGCCGCCTGAATAATGTCGCCCACGATGGCGCTGGCCGTCGGCGCGTCTCCGGCGCCCCGGCCTTCCAGCATCATGTCCTTGAAGCTGTGGCCGTAAAGATACACCGCGTTCAGCGATCCGTCCACCCGTGCCAGCGGATGGTCCGCCGGCAGGAAGGCCGGATGCACCCGCGCCTCAATGGAATCCCCGTTGTCCTTGCCGATGGCCAGCAGCTTCAGTACATATCCCATTTCCCGGCCGAAGCTGATGTCCTCGCTGTTGATCTTCGTAATGCCTTCCCGGTAAACGTCTTCCACGTTCACCCGGCTGTGGAACCCGATGGACCCCAGAATGCTCAGCTTGTACTGCGCGTCCATGCCTTCCACGTCCGCCGCCGGGTTCGGCTCCGCAAGGCCAAGCCGCTGGGCGTCCTTCAGAATATCGGCGTATTCGGCGCCCTCCGCCGCCATCCGGGTCAGGATGTAGTTGGTCGTGCCGTTCACGATGCCCATAATCTGCTCAATGTGGTTGGAAATCAGCGGGCTCTGAATCGCGTTGATGATCGGAATCGCCCCGCCCACGCTGGCTTCGTAGTAAAGCCCCGCGCCGGTCTTCCGGGCCATGGCCCGAAGCTCGTCGAAGTGCAGGCTCAGCGCCATCTTGTTCGCCGTCACGACGCTCTTGCCGTTCTCCAGCGCCCGCAGCATCATACCAGCCGCCGGCTGCTCCCCGCCCAGGAATTCGCAGACGATCTGAATCTCCGGGTCTTCAAGGATGTCGTTCTTATCGGTCGTCAGCACCTCGTCCGGCACTTCCTTGCCGCCGTGAATCTTCTTGTCCAGCACCAGCGCCTTTTTCACCCGCATCTTCACGCCGGTCCGCTTCGCCGTTTCGTCGCCGAATTCGCGAATCAGATCCCAAACGCCGCCTCCGATGTTCCCGAGTCCCAGCAGTCCCAGCACAACCTCTTTCATTTTCCGTTCCCTCCGCGTTTCTTCAGTCTGCATGATTCCGTTCATAGATCAACCGCAGCCCCTTCAGGGTCAGCAGTCCGTCCAGCTTGTCGATCACCTTGCTCTCGTCGGCGATCATCAGGGCCATACCCCCCGTCGCCACAACGAGCGCTTCCTCGCCCAGTTCCTGCTTGATCTTCCGAACGATGTTCCGAACCAGCCCGACGTATCCGTAGTACATCCCGCTCTGCAGGTTCGTCAGCGTCGTCCGCCCGATCACGTTCTCCGGCCGCGCCAGCTCAAACCGCGGCAGTTTCGCCGTCCCGGTCACCAGCGCCTCGCTGCTCAGCTTGATTCCCGGGCAGATCGTCCCGCCCAGGAACGATCCGTCCTTGTCCACAACGCCGAAGGTCGTCGCCGTGCCGAAGTCGATGAAGATGCACGGCCCGCCGTATTCCTCATAGGCCGCCACCGCGTTGGCAATCCGGTCGCTGCCCAGCTCCCGCGGATTTTCATATTTGATGTTGATCCCGGTCTTCACCCCCGGGGCCACCACCAGCGGCGTTTTTCCAAAGTAGTTCTGCAGCATGTGCTCAATCGTGTAGTTGATCGTCGGCACCACGCTGGAAACGATGATCCCCTCCACAACGTCCGTGCTCACGCCCTCGTGGGCGAACATGGAAGTCAGCCGCACGCCGTATTCGTCCGACGTCGAGGAAATGTTGGTCGACATCCGCCAGTATTTGAACATCTCTTTCCCGTCGAAAAGAGCCGTCTTGATGTTGGTGTTGCCGATATCCATGGTCAGAATCATATCCAAAACCCCTATATCCTAAATCCTCAAAGCAGGCGCGCCTTCTTCAGCGCCGCGGCCGCCGCGCCGGTCACCAGGGCCGCCACCGCCATTTCAACAACGGCGTTGATCCCGACCGAGGTAATGATGTACATCAGCACGCCCTTCTCCGCAATCGGCCCGGCCAGTTTCTCCGTGTTCCCGAAGAAAAGCACCAGCAGCGTCATGAAGAACAGCGTGTTGAAGAATGCCGCCGAGAAACCGGTCACGGCCCCGCGCACGTAAATCGGCGCCTTCGTTTTGCACATGGCCTTGTAAACCAGCGCCGCCAGCACGCCCACCAGCAGCCGGCTCACAAACCGCTGGATGAACATCAGCACGGGGCTCACGTTCACAAGGGCGGCGCCCAGCGCGCTGGTGCCGAAAATCCCGAAGCACTGCAAAAAGCTGATCAGGCCGAAGGCCCCGCCCACGATCATCCCGCCGGGCAAGCCCATGGCAATGGCCGCAATCGCAACCGGGATCATGTTGAACGTAATGCTCAGCCCCATGGGCATGGGGATGTTCACGTACGCCAGAACGATCAAAATTGCCACCAGCATCGCCAGCAGCGTCATCCGCGCAACCTTGCCGCGCCCTCTTTTGTTTGTCATAAAGCAACCCTCCGTTCGGGCTTCTTCCGAATGCCCGTCGAATAAATATATTTCTGCGTTCTTCCGCGTCCGATTCCGAAGATACCGGCGCTGAACTTCGTGCAGATGCATCTATTATATGCATTCCCGCCCGCCGGCGCAAGAATGAATGTTTCCTGTTGAAAAATCCCCGGTTCTGATTAAAATAGACAGGGAACGAAAAAAGCAGCGCAAACTGCCGGAACGGAGGGGAGCATCGTGAAGAAGCGCAAATATACGGCTGTCAACATTCTTCATAATGTCCGCCTGGTCTATCGTTCCGTGCTGTTTATCCTCCTGCTGATCAGCTATATCTCCTTCCGCCTCAACGGCGGCGAGGAAGTCACCGCGGCCATCGAGAGCCGCCCCGCAATCCTCATGGTCGCCTGGGCGATTTTTGTGGTGGAAATGGTTCTCCGCTTCTTCCCCTCCCGGCTCGAAAGCCCCGGCTGCCAGAAGCAGTTCGAAAGGAATTATATCAAAACCGGCAAAACCGATATCGTCATTCCCGACAACCACGCCGCCGTCCTCGTCGCCCTCATCTGGATCAGTTTCAACGGCCTCTTTGGCGCCCTGCATATGGTCGGCTTCCTCGACGACGGCATCATGATCCTCCTCTGCAGCGCCTATTCCGTCTGCGATATCATCTGCATCCAGTTCTTCTGTCCCTTCCAGACCTGGTTCCTCAAGAACAAGTGCTGCAGCACCTGCCGCATTTATAACTGGGATTATGCCATGATGTTCACGCCCCTCTTCTTCGTGCGGCGCAGCTACGCCTGGAGCCTTCTGGCCCTCTCCGTGGCCCTGCTCATCCGCTGGGAAATCACCTTCTTCCGCCATCCGGAAAGGTTTTCCGAAAACACCAACGCCTATCTCCATTGCAAAAACTGCACCGAAAAGCTCTGTGCCCATAAAAAGCAGCTGACCAGCCTCTGGCAGCAGATTGAGGAATACGCCGCCGAGCGCATCAAACGCCTCAAGGGCGTCGGCGGGGGCGGTTCTCAGTAAAACCGTTGTTTCTTTCTTTTTCCCGTTGCGGGAGTTCAGTCTCAGAAGGGAACGACTTCCGTCTCTGCTCCTGTCAACCGCAAAAAACCACGGTTGACAAATCCCCCAAACTCCTGTATGATGCACATCCACACGCTTGCAGGCGCAATACGCTGTAAGCCTCTGCGAATAAATGAACAACAGAGGCTTTTTGTTATGGAAAAAACCGTTTTGCCGGATCATCCGGCCGCCCGGGAGGAATACCGCCATCTCCTCGAAACCTGCGATGCCGTCGACCGCGAAATCCGGGAGGTCGAGGCGCTCACCGGCGCCAAAGCCGGCGAATGCATGGATGTGCAGATGGAGGAAGATCCGGATCAGCAGGAGGAAGTCACCGTCCAGCTCTTCCGGATTAAGCTCGACCGCCTCCGCCAGCTGCATCTGGCCTCCGGCCAGGCTTATTTCGCCCGCCTGGATTTCATCCCCGTCGGCGAAAAGCCGGAAACCTGGTATCTGGGCCGCTGGGGCGTGCTCGATCCCGTAACCCTCTCGCCGATCGTCGTGGACTGGCGCTCCCCCGTGGCCAATCTCTATTATTCCGGCCAGATCGGTCCCATGGATTACGAAGCGCCGGACGGTTGCGTCCGGGGCGAGCTCACCCTCAAGCGCATGCTCACCGTCCGCGGCCGTCAGCTCATCAGCCTTTTCGATACCGGCATCGTCTCCCAGGAGGCATATCTCCAGGAAGTCCTCGGCAGCATCTCCACCGACCGCCTGAAGGATATCGTCAGCACCATCCAGGCGGAGCAGAATATCGTCATCCGCCATCCCCTCTCTGTCCATCTCATGGTCCAGGGCGCCGCCGGCAGCGGCAAAACCACCATCGCCCTGCACCGTATCGCCTATCTGCTCTATACCTTCCGGAATACCCTGAAGCCGGAAAACATGATGATCCTGGCCCCCAACCCCCTCTTCCTTTCGTATATTTCCCAGGTCCTGCCCGATCTCGGCGTCGAGCGCGTCGTCCAGACCACCTTCGAGGGCTGGTGCCGCCTGGGCATGGGCGCCCGCATGCCGAAGCTCCGGGGAACCGACCGCTTTGAAAGCAATCTCTCCCTCTCGCCGGAGCAGCGCCGCGCCGCCGGCCGCGTCCTGCAGCTCAAGGGTTCTCTCACCCTCATGGAAAAGCTGGAGGCCTGGCTCTCCGCCCTGCAGGAAAAAGTCCTGCCCGTCGGGTTCAAAATGGCCGGCGTCTGGCTCATGGAGCGTCCGGAGCTGGAAACCGTTTTCCTCCGGGATCTGCGGGTCTTCCCCCTGGAAACCCGCGTCGCCGAGCTGAAAAAAATCATCCGCAAAAGGGTGAAATCCGCGGTCACCCTCCTGAAGGACCGCTATAACGCCATGACCGAGCAGCAGGTGAACCGGATCCTCTCCGCCCTGCCGGACACCCCGGCGCGTCAGCAGAAAATACGGGGCCTCTATCTCCTCCGGGATCAGCGCTATGCCGAGGTGGAGGCCCGGGCCGAAGCGTATATGAGCCGCTATCGGGAAAAGTTCGCCCTCCCGGATCTCGTCGGCCTCTACCGCGCCTTCCTGCAGGAGTGCTATCCTTCCGATGCGGCGGAAATGCTGCCGGAGGATAACACCGTCCGCCGGGAAGATCTCCCGATCCTGGCCCTGATCTGCCGCGCGGTCTACGGCCTCAAAACCCGTCCCATGAAGCATATCGTCGTCGACGAATGCCAGGATTTCTCTCCCTTTATGGTTGCGCTCCTGAAGCAGGCCAACCCCGCCGCAACCTTCACCCTCGTCGGCGATCTGTATCAGGGGATCCATGCCGATGAAGGCATCCGCGGCTGGGAGGAGTGGGAAGGTCCCGTTTTCAATGGGCAGGCGACACTGACCCATCTCACCGTCAGCTACCGCAACACCGTGGAGATCATGAACCTCGCCCAATCCGTGGCCGCAAAGTATCCCATCCCTTCCGTCCGGGAATCCCGGCCCGTCCTGCGCCATGGGGAAGCTCCCCGGATTTTTCCGGCGGCCAATGAAAAAGAGCGCCTCTCCCTCCTCCGGGATCAGGTGCTTTCCTGGCAGCGCGAAGGTTTCCACAGCATCGCCCTCATCGAGAAAACAGCCGACCAGGCCCGCAAGCTTTTCCGCGCTCTCGGGCCGGAGCTGAACGCCCGCCTCCTCTCGGAGTCCGATTCCGATTACCGCGGCGGCGTCATGATCCTCCCCGCCGCCATCGTCAAGGGCATGGAGTTCGACTGCGTCGCCGTCTGCGATGCCTCCCGGGAAAACTTCCCGGAGGATGAATTCCTCTGCCGCGTGCTGTATGTGATGCTCACCCGCCCCCTCCACCGCCTCACCGTCGTCCACAAAGGCGCCCCGTCTCCCCTCCTGCCGGATCGCTGATCCCGAGGTCCGGGTTGTAGGTCCTCCCGAACTCGTACCGCACATACGTCCGGTCCGTCTTTTTCATGAATGAGATCTTCCCCGCAACCTCCGGAATCTTAACCGGATTGCTTGAATACGCCATCGTCCACCCCTCCTTATTTAGTGCAACCAATTGCAGTGAATCCCTTATTTTTCAAGGCCGCAAGGCCGTTTTTAGTGCAACTGAAAACGAGTGCAACAGCGCCTTCTCGGGCCGTCGTACTCGCACATCAGCTGATTCCTCCGTCCTCCCCGAAGAAGGAAGAAGAACCAAGAAGGAAGAAGGATAGATATATATTATATTATTATATAATATATCCTTCTTTCTATTCTTCTTCTGAAGCAATAAAAATAAACTGTACCCTGTAAATCGGACAGTTCGGGTTTTGAAAAAATCCGGCTGACTGATCGGTGATTACCCCGAAGTTCGGACAACGATTTCAAGGGAA
>CACWXP010000040.1 GCA_902764875.1 uncultured Eubacteriales bacterium | reverse complement strand
GTATGATATACCGGAGGTTGTCGGCATCATGCCGAACCACGACATGGAATACACGGTGCTGTATTACACGAAGAAGGTCGGATGGAAATATCGGACCATTGACGATTACGAGACGGCCCTGGGCATCGGAATGATTCAGATGCATGTGGGCGTGTGCTACGAATAATCAACAAGAACGAGATCTCCTCCTTACCGCTTCAGAGCGAGCGGCAAAGGAGGAGATCTTTTTTCGGAAGAGGGAGAGATGTCCCGGATAGATGCCTGATTTTCCAATTTGCAAAAAATGTCCCATCATTTTCGGGAACCGTCCGCATAAAAACAGAACCGAAAGATTTTCAACCTGTTTTCAAATAATTTTGAACCTTGATAAATAAAACTTCCTCCATATGTATCTGAAATGTAACCTTCACTGTATACAATTATTAGTGTAAGGACATGTTAGAAATGTCCCATTGAAAGACAGTCGACGAAAGCTTGTTTTCTGACAGACCCCTGATGGAGGAAGAACAATGAAGATGAGATTCCGCAGAACGCTCTCCCTGGTATGTGCGGCCGGCCTGCTGGCGACCTGCCTGCCTGCTGCTGCGCTTTCTGAAGAAACGGTAATCAGGAGTGACATCGCACCGGATCAGTATGAGGAATTTCCCTTCCTGGCAGAAGATGAAGTGATCATCGGTGACGGCGGCGAAGAAGGAGCCGGGGAGCCTGAAGCACCGGCTGCGGAACCGCCTGCCGAGAAAGCTCCCCCTGCGGAAGCACCTGTTGAGGAAAACCACGATGAAGAGGCACCGGCGGAGGAAGTATCCGTGAAACCCGCTCCCTCTGAACCGCAGGAAACCACCGTGGAAGCGCCCAAAGACGCCCCGGAGACCGATGAAAACGAAGACGGGGAAACAAACGAAAATCTTTCTGCCGAGGATGGAGAAACCGCGACGGATGGAACGGAAGCAGAATCTATGAGTGACGCGGGCGCAGCCGAAACGGAAACAGAATCCGGGAATAACGCCTGCGCGGCCGGAACGGAAGCGGAAACCGGGAATGACGACGGAACTGCCGTAACAGCAGAATCCGGGAATGATACGGACACGACAGAAGCGGAAGCCATTACGGCCGACAGCGAGATCGTTGCTGCCGCAGAAGCGGCTGACGCGGATCTGAGCATCAGCGGCGAATTGGAAGCGGGAAAGGAATATATCGTCCGGATCGTTTCCATTGAGGAAACCAGCCTGACTTTTGTGCTGACCTCCGGCGCTGAGGCGGATGCCGTGCTGGCCACGGAAGACGATGAAAACCGGACGCCTTTCGAAAAGGAAGATGCGGAGGAAACCGAAGAAAGCGAAGCGACCGAAAACCGGTACACTCTGAATGCTGTGCGTTTTGAGCAGGGCTCCAGCCGGCTGGTCCGGCTGAGCGCCGGAACCAACGCCGCTTTCTCCCTGAAGGTGATCGCCGCCGCGTATACGGCGGAACAGACCGAGGAGAATGAAGACGCCGCGGAGACGGAAGCAGCGGACGGAACCGACACCGGGGTACAGGCGGAAGCGGAAG
The DNA here is from genome assembly GCA_902764875.1 of uncultured Eubacteriales bacterium. GTDB lineage: Bacteria > Bacillota > Clostridia > Christensenellales > Aristaeellaceae > Aristaeella. The sequence continues at coordinate 9,090 of CACWXP010000040.1, read as the reverse complement.
AGAACGCGGCCGATACAGAGGAATCCGACGGGGACGACACGGACGCTGACGATGATACCGAAGATGAAACCGAAGCAGAAGATCCTGTGCCGGATTACCGGGCATGGATCGTTGCCGATGCGGAAACCTGGGCACCCGGCGATATGCTGAATCTGACAGCAATGGCCGAGGCTGAACTGGACGAAAGCATTGCCTGGCAGATGAAAGCGGACAGCGAAGAAGACTGGAAGAACGTCTGGTACGGCAGCACTTACGCCCTGGAGATCACGGAAGAAACCCTGACCGGCGTCCTCCGCTTCAAGACGTCCGACGGCGTGCTTTCCGAGGAATTCAGCCTGGAAATTCAGGAAGAGGAAGCGGAAGAAGAGGATGCTTTCGTTCTTCCAGAAGACCGTTCGGCGACTTTCACCATTACCGGCGACGGGGATGAAATCCGCATGGGCGATGTTGTGCATTTCAACGCCCAGCTGACCGGATATGAAGGACTCAACTACACCCTGCAGTGGCAGATGAGCGCGGACGATGAAAACTGGGAAGATATTCCCGAAGCGAACGAAGAACAGATGGATCTTGTGATAACCGAAGAAAACAGTCAGCTGTTCTGGCGCGCAATCGTTGTGATTCATCTGGCAAAGACCGGCGAAGGCTCCGAGGGTTAATCTTGGAGCCCTTCTGCGCAAGAGACGGTTTTTCTGAACGAAATGACAGAAGAGGGAATGAATGATGAGCAATATGAAAAATAAAGTTGTCGCCCTGATCATCTCGCTGATCATGCTGTTTGATTTCTTCCCGTTTTCCGCCCTTGCGGAAGAAGAAGACGTGGTCATTGATAAGACCGAGTCCCAGACCGTGAATGTTCTTCCGGAACCGGAACCCGAACCGGAACCTGAAACCGAGCCTGAAGTGATTTATCAGGAAAGTCCCCTGGTTTATGAAGGGGAGGACTATACTGTGACCGTTCAATTCGGCGAGGACGCCGGGTTTTTGCAGGGAACGGAGCTCAGAGTCCGCGAGATCCTGCCGGGCACGGCCGAATATGCCCTTTACAGCGGTCAGACCGAAGAAGTCCTGAACGAAAACTGGGACACGACCGGCGAGTTTGCCCGTTTCTTCGATATCACATTCATTGTGAAAGAACTGGATGAAAACGGAGAAGAAATCGAGAAGGAAATCGAGCCCCAGGCGCCGATTGACGTTCAGATCACCTTTGCCGAAGCGATTGCCGTGACCACAGAGGAAGAGGAAGAGCTGCAGGTGCAGGCCATCCACTTTGACGAGGAGCAGGGCGCCCAGGTGATCGAATCCGAGGCCCAGTCTGTGGAAGAAACGGTCGTTTCGGACGATACCATTGTAGACACCGTAGCGTTTTCTTCAGACAGCTTTTCTGTTTACGGCTTTGTTCAGACGGCAAAGGTTACCAGGAACATTATTGCCGCCGACGGCAATACCTATAAAATTGAAGTGACCTATGACCAGCATTCCGAGATTCCTCTGAACGCGGAACTGGTTGCGGAAGAGATTCTGCCCGGCACCGGGCAGTATGACGCGCTTCTGCAGGAAGCGCTGAAGGCTGCCGCGGCCGGCAAGACGGAAGAAGCAGCGGAGCCCGAAACCCATCCAGTGTCGGAAGAGGATGCTGAACCGGCGGACGGAGAAACAACAGAAGCAGAAGGAACGGAGAAAGCGGGAAGCATTCCGATCGTTGAGGAACAGTATGCCCGTTTTTTCGATATCGAGATTAAGGTTGACGGTGAAAAGAAAGACCCCAGCACCAATGTTTCCGTCAGCATTTCCCTGGACGATGCTCCGGCGGCAGCGGCGGCGGATGAACTTGCGGTTGTTCACTTCGCGGAGGCGGGAACCGAAGTGATTGAGGCCCAGCGCGAGGGGAATGAGATTCAGTTTGAAGCCGAAACGTTCTCCGTGTATGCGGTGGTCGCGTATACGGTTGATTTCTATAACGATGCGGACGATCAGACCTATGAATACCATATCCGGGGCGGTTCCGTGCAGAGCCTGAAGGAACTGCTGCCGATCCTGAAGATTGTGGAAGACGACCCGGAAACTGAGATAAACGAAGTGGTGAAGTTCGTTGAGAATATTGAAAAGGTCGAATTCTCTGACGAAACCCTGGTCAAACCCGTACAGGTAAGCGAGGATACCACCGCAGGGGACATTATCGATGCGCTGGGTGTGGAAATCGATTATTCTGCCGATCTGACCGAGGAAGAAATCGCGGAGATCAAAGCTATGCAGATGACCGCTCCCGACTGGGCGCTGGTCAGTCTACGGCCTTTCTTCACGGAGGAGTCTCTGACAATCACTTTCAAGGACGGAAAAAAGATGATATTGAAAGTGACGGATAATAGAGATAACGCTATTATCGCATCACCGAATGATGCGGGAACAATTTATGTGGCAAACACGGATAAGGGCTCTAGTGTACTAAAAGGCAATATTGGAGATTCGGGTGGATATAATCAGCGCAGAATAAGGGCTGAGGCAAAAGCAGGATATATTTTTTCAAAGTGGAAAGAATCTGATGGGACGGATATTACGGATTTGCAAGATTCCACGAAACCTGAAATAGGTCCTGGAGAATTATCCATGGACATATTTGATAAAAGAAATCACAACCTTATTGCTGAATTTGTCACCATTAAGCGCATATTGGGCATCGATGATAACTATAACAATGGACGTGTTACAGCACCCAGCCCATATACAATTCCAAATTCTAAAGGAAATCAAGCATGGTATGATGAAGATATCTGGAATAATGGGAGTGGATTCAACAAAGGGGAAATTATAGCAGAACCAAACCAAGGCTATCGATTTGGCCGGTGGGAATACTATGAAGAAACCAAAAATGACGTATGGACGAGGAATCCTAGCAAGGATCTTTACCAGTCAAGCTATGCACCGGGAACTTTCAACCTTAATCCTAACGGTGGTAAGGGCTGGTTCTATAAGGCAACTTTCCTGCCTTCCGGGAATATAAAAGTCAGTGTGGACAAGCCGAGTGCCGGAAAACTGGTTGACGGAAACGGAAATAATTGCCCTGAAATAATACAGCTGCAGAATGACGGACTTCCTTACACTATCCGGGCAATATCAACAGATGAAAAGTATGTATTTGGTTACTGGATGCTGGATGGAGAGATTCTGTCCATTACATCAGATACCCTTAATCAGGGTGAGCTTCTTAAAGGATCATATCTGGAAGCTGTATTTGCAACGGTTATTGATGCAAACGACGGATCTCATTCGACGATTCATGTCGGTACAGAGAAAAAAGAACAGTTCCGGCGCTGGCTGGATTCGTTGGAGCATGATCAGACGCTGTCGGCGAATAAAACAGCAAAAGTGCATGATTATAGCAACCGGATATATAAAGTTCAGATCGATGCAGCAACAGCGCGCATGTCGGCTACAGCTAATCTCGGAATTGCTTTTATACTGGATGCATCAAGCTCTATGGAATTTCCTGCGAGTTTGCAGCGAACGGGTATCACAATGACACTGACGCAAGAGAGTCTGAATCATACCTTTGGAAACAGTGAAGGCCCGTACTATATCATCAGTGATCCCAAAGGTACGTCCACCGTGATTCGGATTTATAAGGCAAACGGAATTTGGTATTCCATCGATGCGTCTTTCACTGATTTGTCAAAGGCGGCACAGATTAAATGGGATTCAGCGTATGTAGAGACGTGGGAAAATAAGAAAGAATTGCCTCTGGCTTATCCGATTTATCAGGACGGCGGCATTGGTAAAAGAAAGGATTATTTGAACGATGGTCTGCATGCTATGCTCCAGACTATGCGAAGCATAGTTCATCAAGTGAACAGCGATAGCTATAAAATTAATGTGGCTTACAATACTTTTGCTGCCTATACAAATCGTCAGTACGGGGATGGTGATAATCCGAACAAGTTTAAATGGGAGAATTTTAAGAGTCTAAAGGATAACAATATTTCGGTTGATTTGATTGATACGGATGGCGGTACCCGTCAGGATCTTGGTCTCCAGGATGCATGTGATTTTAACTGGAATAGCATTGATGCAGGGCAGAGATACGCCATATTGATTACTGACGGTGCTTCGGTAGTTGGCAGCAAAGGAACATTTGACAACCAAACACTCGACCAAGTCCGGACAAATGTCGAAACGCGGGCGACTGAACTGAAGCAGATGGGTGTTAAACTGATCACGGTTGGTCTGAGTACCCGGAATGTCTCTGGCGGTTCGGAAAAACTGGCTGCTATTGCCAGTGACAACCTGTTCTTTGAAGCGGAAACCGGTGAGGATTTGGAGAATATTCTTTATGAAATTCTGCAGACTGTTGTGAAGAACGCAACTTCCGCCGGCAAGATCGAAGACGTTGTAGATGAGGCTTTTTATCCTGTAAATGCGGATGGAACACCTATTCCACCCGGAACGAGCTATTACAATAATAATGGTGAACGAATTACTTTGAAACAATACAACGATTTGAGTCCCTGGGGATCACGCTATAAGTGGGAAGAAACGAATGGAAAGTGGCAGATCACATGGGAAAGCCAATACATCGGATGGAATCCTACAGATTCGGATCCGCGCAAACGCCCATGGCAAGGGACCTTCTATATCAAAGCTAAGGAGAATTTTCTGGGAGGCAATGCGATTCAAACCAATGACAGGTGTACGGTTACAGAGGAAGCTTTTACCTACAGGGAAACGTTAAACCAGAAACCCGATTCTAATGGCATAGATGGCTGGGCGCTTCTGGGCAATTCAGGACCATCGATCAATCCTCCTGCGCCGCATGTCAACGTGGATGAGCTGGCGCTGACCGGAAACAGCACCGAGTGGACTGTATATCTGGGTACAGAGGTTGATCCTAAAACACAGCTCAAAAATCTGTTTGAACAGATCCAGATAAAAGAGGTTGTGACACAGACGGCAGGCGGCAGCCATGTTACCATGACCAACGCTAATGATACGATTTACTCGATTGTACAATCCGATACGGATGGGAGAGATGCAAAGAGCGGCGCAAGTCCGGAAACTTTCCCGTTATCAACGGTTGCGCCTCTTAATGACGATGATTGGAATACGCTGATTCAGGGCAAATCAGTTGAGAAAAACTATACGGCGTATACACATCAGGTAGGAAAAATATCATATACTCTGGTAAAGAACGTGACTAAAGGAGAACAAGGTCTGGAGAACAGTCCGCATGACACAGCGGTTACCGGACAGAATGTAGAACAGTATACGCTGACGGTTACTTATGTACCGACAGCGGCCGATATCGCCGACAACGCCTGGCATACCACACCCGGCGGATCCCGCGGCGCTGCGACAGGAAACATGCAGAGCGTGAACAACCACACGATCAACGTGTTTGCCAAGGGACTGACCATTGAAAAGAAGGATAACAATAACCAGCTGATTACAGCCAGTCAGGCAAAGTTCAAGCTTTACAGAAAAGCAAAAGCGAATGAACAGGACACCATTCCATTGACGGTTGGCGGAAACACAATCAACGTTGTTCAGGTTGGCGAAGAGATTGCGACCAACAGAGGCACGGCGACGGTGGATCCGCTTCCATACGCGCCGGACGGTACATACTATCTTGTTGAAACCCAGGCTCCGGCGGGCTATATGATGCGCAGCACGCCTGCGGTCATTCAGCTCAACCTGACAGAAAAGTATTGGGCATGGAACCAGACGGAAGACCAAGGTGTTGGTACATTACAGGACAGCCTGAAACCCTACAACCGGAAGCAGACGTTCGATTCAATCACCTGCGACGGGGAAAAACTTTCGGAGGTTTCCGACCAGGCAAACCTGCATGGCCCTGTTACGGTCATCAACACGCCCGGGGTGGAACTGCCCGCAACCGGCGGGCCCGGAACACTGGGTTACATCCTGCTGGGAATGTCACTTATCCTTGCGGCTGGGGGAGCGATTTGGTATAATAAAAAGAAAGCCGTAAGGGAGCGAGATTAAGCTGACATGAAGACCGCTAAAGGAGAGAAACCGAAGAAAAAGAAGAAGCACCGGTGGTCCAATCTGCTTCTGGTGCTGATCTTTATCATCGGAATCGGGATCGTTGCCTATCCCACCTTCAGCGAGTACTGGAACAGCATGCACCAGTCACGGGCCATCATGGGATACGCCGAGCGCGTGGCGGAGATGAGCAATGAAGAATATGAGAAGGTTTGGGACGCGGCGCTGGAGTACAACAGAAAGCTGCTGGAGCTTCCAAACCGCTGGTCGATTGAGGATGACCAGGATCTTCTGGACGACTACGAGACGCAGCTGAATATCGACGCGACGGGGAACATGGGGTTCATTTCCATCCCGAAGATCGATGTAAACCTGCCGATTTACCACGGGACCAGCGATGCAGTACTGCAGACGTCCATCGGGCATATTACCGGGACGTCGCTGCCGGCGGGCAGTTCGCACACGGACGAGGAGGACTGGCTGAAGCCGGACTTCGGGTCCCACAGTGTGCTGAGCGGACACCGGGGACTGCCGAGCGCAAAACTCTTCAGCGACCTGGACGCCATGGAAATCGGAGATGTCTTCTATCTGACGATTCTGGATCAGACGCTGACTTACCGGGTGGATCAGATTACGGTGATCGAGCCGCAGGACATTTCGGAGATGGAGATTATTCCCGGGATGGACCTTTGCACCCTGATGACCTGCACGCCGTACGGCATCAACACCCACCGGCTGCTGGTGCGGGGGAGCCGGGTGGAGAACGAGAAGAACTACCTGGATGTGCGTATTACGGCGGACGCGATCAAGATTGAACCGGTTTATGTCGCCCCGTTCATCGCGGTGCCCGTGCTGCTGCTGATGGTGATCTGGGTGATGATCATGACTTCGGGACATGGGAAACGGAAAGGGTAACCAAGTATGGAGATTTACCATCCTCAGGATGAAGAGCTGCTGCGGGAAATGCGGCGGGTCCGCCGCTCCGGGAAGTTGAAGCGAATCCTTTGGGGGTTGCTGATCGGGCTGGTGCTGACCGCCGCCCTGGGCTGGTTTTTGTTCGGCCAGCTCTTTGCCCTCGCGGTATGCGAAGGGCCGGGCATGAGCACGGCGGTACCGGGCGGAAGCCTGGTGCTGATCCGACGGGGAACGGAAGACCTTCAGCAGGGCGATATTGTGCTCTTCGAGACGGACGACGGATGGCAGATGAAACGGGTGCTGGCCATGGAAGGCGACCGTGTGGTTGTGAACACCTACGGCGAAATCCGGGTCAACAGCCTGGAATACCGGGCGGACACCTTTGCCGGACGGACGGAGGATACCGGGGTGACCACCCGGCGTCTGACGGTTCCGGAGGGAGAGATTTTTGTTCAGGGTGACCAGCTGAGCCTGTCCGTGGACAGCCGGTACCGGAGTTACGGAACGGTTCCGGTGGAAAAGGTAACGGGGAAAGCCAGCTTCATCCTGTGGCCGATCGCCCGGTTTGGAATGCCGAACACGACCCTCACGGAAGGGGGCGTCGGCCAATGAAAAAGGTGATCCTGAAAATCCTGGCGTTCCTGCTGATTCTGGCGGCGCTGGGATGGCTGCTGTATCCGACGGTCGCGAACGAGCTGGCCCGGAAAGAGAAGCTGGAGAAGACGGAAAAGTATCTGCGGGCCGTTCGGGTGATGAAGAGCGAAACGCTCACCCGGATGCTGGACGACGCGGACGAGGCCAACGGCATCACACCGGAATTTAAGGAAGCGAGAGCCGCCGCGGAGGCCAAAGCCGCCGAAGAGGCGAGAAAAGCTGAGGAAGAGAAGGCGGCGGCGGAAGCCAGGGCGGCAGCCCTGGAGGCGGCGGGCGCCACGCCGGAAGTGACGGCGACACCGACGCCGGAACCGACGCCCGAACCCACGGAAGTGCCTCCGAAGGAGTACCGGATTAACGAAATCACCGGGGAAGCCGAGTTTGTGTATGTGACGGCGGAACCGACCGCTACGCCGACCGCTACGCCGGAACCGACCGCCGAGCCCACGGCGGCAGCATTGCCGACGGATGCGGAGGTCGAACCGAAAGAGACCGCTCTGCCGGTCACGGCCGACGGCGAAGCGACCGGGGCGGCGGAAGCGGGAGACCTGATCCGGCCCGGGGACGTGTTCACAGCCCATGCGGAGCGCTCCTCCACCCGGTATCGGAACCTGCTGGACTTTGGCGACGGGATCATCGGCGTGCTGGAGATTCCTTCGATTCATGTTTCCATTCCGATTGAGCACATCAACACGGATGTGCGGCCGGATAAGGCGCTGGTGCATGTGGAAGGCTCCTCCCTTCCGGGGGAAACGGGCAACACCCACACGGTGCTGGCCGGACCGCGGAAGCAGAAGGCTCCCGGAATCCTGGGCGATCTGGCGCTGACGGGGGACCGGATGCTGGAGGACCTGGACCGGGTGACCCCGGGGGATCAGATGATGATCCTGCTCGGAAACCGGACGCTGCTGTATGAAGTGTACAACGTGCAGACCCTGTCTCCGGAAGGCCTGAAGGGCTGGGTGGCAGAGCGGGATCCGGAGGAAGACCGGCTGACGCTGATCACCGAACGGGACGGACGGCGGCTGCTGGTGGAGGCGGTGCGGATCCGGATTCGGGAAGCGACGGAGAAGCTTCAGGCCGAAGATTCGGCGAAGCTTCCGGCGGACTGGATCACAATACTGGCGCTGGGATGCCCGGTTCTACTGCTGACTCTGCTGATCATGTTCGTGATCGAACGGATCAAGAAGCACGCGTACCGCCTGCCGGGTGAAAAGAAGAACCCGGACGATATATATAATGACGATATATATAATAATGAAGTAACACAGTTGGACGTGCAGATGGAAGAGGAAGACGGAAACAGGAACGACGGCAGTAAATGAGGGATTTGGGATGAAGAAGATTTGGAAACGGCTGATCTGTCTGGCACTGCTGGTAACGCTGTGCCTGGGCTCGGGCTTGGCCTTTTCGGAAGAAACCGGAAAGGTGACCCTGACCATCGGGAGCGCGGGCAGCCAGTTTGACCGGAAGGGCATCAAGGTGGAGCTGTACCGGATCAGCACGAACGTGATCAAGGAAGAC
>CACWXP010000039.1 GCA_902764875.1 uncultured Eubacteriales bacterium | reverse complement strand
TGATCAGCCATGGTTCATCGTCTCCAATGCTCTTTGTTCATTCTCCCGCCGCACCCGGATCACTTCCACCGCGTCCAGCAGATCATCCAGCGTATACGTCCCGTCCCAGAGCTCGTGCTGCCGCCACATGCCGGCCATCACCGGCAGGAAGGCAAACTCATCCACGTTCGGGCATTCAGCGATCAGGAATCCGGGGTCCCGGGCTGTGAGCCCGAGGCCCCTCCGCCGAAAAAACCTTCCAGCGTCCAGAGCACTTCCTCGATGGTCAGCTTCAGGCATGTTGCGACGTCGTGCTCCAGCTCGATCCAGCTCCACTCGCCCCGGGTCATCACCGGGTTCCATCCGGCAGGCAGCAGCACTTCGCAATGCTCCAGGCACACGGTCATCAGGCGGCGCATGTCTTCGTCCGGGAGGGTGGAATAGAAGGACAGGAAATCTTCCCCAGCGGGCTGATGCGACAGCATCCGCAGGAGTGAAGCACCGGAGAATGCATCCAGCTTTGTCAGGCGGAAGTCCGTTTTCTTCCCAGCCACCGGGATCGTCAGTGTTTTCGTAATTTCGCGCATAATTCTTCACACCCCTTCGGTCACTGTTCCGTGATCGTCGTGGCCAGCAGGGTGTAAACCAGGTTGGTGGCCGTGCGGTCAAAAACCCGGTCCGGTACCTTCTGCAGGGTGACGCCGGTGCAGACAATCGAAAAGTTCCCGGCCGCGTCCGAAATCGTCAGGGTCCCGAGCGCAACCCGCGCGGGATCCTGACTGTTTTTCTGCCAGTTCGCCCATCGGCGCAGGAACCAGTCGCCGAGGCTGTTCTGCGGTAGCTCCAGCGTGATCGTTCCGTTGGTGCTTTTCAGCTTGTTCACCACCACGTAGCCGTCTGCGGTGGCGGTATGGGACGTCAGATCACCGGCGCTGGAGATCGTAATCTTCCCGTGGCCGCACTGATGAAGGTTCGCCGTGCCGACGTCGGGGTGATAAAGCACCGTCCGGCAGTCCGGGAGAGAATAAACGTTGTAGGCCATGAGGCAGGACCTCCTGTATTGAAATAATCAAAAATTAGGTGTATCATCTGTATGGAAAACTGAAGTTTCTTAACCAGGACTGCTTATGAAACGGCTCTTTGAGTAAAACAAATAAGTGAAAAAAATTTTCTCGTTCTCCGGTATCGGTGCCAGGTGGAAAAATCATCCGTATAAAAAAGTGGAAGGCATCAAATAGTGACCTTACCAGGAACAGGAGTGAATGAAGATGGAAAAAAAAGAACTGACTCTCAACGAACTTGATAACGTAAACGGCGGTCTTATTGTGAAAGATGCAGCGACGAACAAATACTGGGTCACAAAGGACGACGGTGTGGTCGTTTTTCCCGCTCCCAATAAGGCATGTGCGGTCGATCTGGCGAAGGCCCTCAAAGTCGAACCGGAAATCATTACTTTGGAAGAATATAAGAAGCGCTTCGGCCATGAACTGAGCCGGTAAGCTCAGTTGAAACAAATACGTTTTTCGCTTTGCTGCAAAATGACAGGTGAACCGATAACCCGGAAGTTGCAAAGTCAGAAAATATTGTCTCCCCTGACTTCTTTATACCCTCACATTCACGGTAATGACCACAGACTCCAGCGATCCAGCGAGTGTCAGCGCGACCTGGATCGGGACCGCTTTGTGGGCCGCCCGGTCCGCTTCGGACTGGTTGTCGTAGCTGTCCGCCCAGAGGGCGAAGCCGTTCTCGATGTAGTCCCCGGAGGAGATCCGGCCGACAGTATTGCCCCGCCATTTGGCGGTGGCAAGGATCCCCCGGTTGGTGTAGCTGATCAGGACGGAACTGAAGGCGTTCATGAACTGGGCCGAAGCGTCGTCCGTCTGCGGCATCTTGTCCGGATTGTCAGCCAGGAGGGAAACCGCAGCGTTCTGCAAGTCCTCCGCAATCATGTCCAAATACAGCACCTCGTCGAAGCGATAGCCCGACGGGGTGCTTCCCTTTTCGAGCAAAGTATGGGTGTCAAAGCGAAAAAGCGGAAGAAGCATGCGCCGACTGCTGGCCCATGGCCGCGCCCATCACGGCAGCAGCATCGGAGACGGCGGCCGCGTAGGTCGCGATCACGCGCCGGGAATCGGCGGCGTGGAGCTTATCCAGCAGGGAGTCTGACGCTACCACTTCTGTGGCGGTGCCGATCAGAGAGAGGAACAGCATCGCCGGTTTATCCAGCCCGGACAGGTGGGTATTCAGGGCAAGGAGCTCCTCATCGGTGCGGGTATCCGTCAGGGCAATGCCGTAGAAATCGGAAGTCAGCTGCAGTACAGCGTCCAGCGCTTCAACCGGCGTTTCCGATGCCGGATAGCAGGAGACCAGGAGACGGCCCGGGATCAGCGAAGACGCGAAGTATTTCTGCGCGGCTTTATAGGCTTCGGTCGTGTTATCGAAGCCGTCTGCAATCAGGCCGGCAGCGGCCTCAGTCCGCAGACGTTTCGCGTCGGCGAAGGAGGCGTCCTTCACGAGGAGCAGCCCCGTATCCCAGGATGTAGGCGAAGCCGCCGGGCGAACCACGTTGACAATCACGCGGGCAATGGTGTTGATGGAAAGCATGAAGATGGACCTCCTTTTTGAAAAACTTTCTGCCAGATGGATGTGTCTCCGCGTATGAACTTGTGCAGATGCCTGTAAAGGCGCTGCAGAAACAGGAAACGGAGGAAACAGAAATGACGTATGCACTGATCATCATGGCTTCGCTGATTCTTGCAACCGGATTTGCTTCCTACAATTTGAAGCTGGAGACTACATCTGAGCAGCAGGAAACCGCCAAATGAACCTTATGTGTGAAGGACTTTGACGACCGGAGCCGCACCTATCGCACCCTGCCTGACGGGGTGCGTTTGTTTTTCCTCCCTGCATAGTTGAATCGTCAGATCACAGCGGAGCCGCCAGAGGGAGCCTTCCGGCTCATGGAGCAGGAGCGGTTCCGGCGGATCCGGAATCGGGCGAATGCCAGCTTTACGCAGGATGCAGCGAGGCATGTTCGTTCCGTCGACGAAGAGGAAGCCACGGATCTGCCGCGCGTTTGTCAGGGCATGTGGACCGTAGCAGATAATTTCCAAACGCCAGGCAGCAAAATTGGAAACAACCGATGAAAAAGAATTGTCCGCCGAGTTTTCCGTGGAATACTCCGAAGGAGCTTCGCTGGTTGCGCTGTCCGGTTCGATATAGAAATAAATCACGTCCACATTTCGTGGGGGCCGCGGAGCGTTCTCCGGCTCCTGATAAGCTTCCCGAATCAATAAAGAGGCGTCAGCCGATGAGGGCGAAAGCCCGAAGCAGGCGCAAAGAGCCTGGTAGATGGTGGTGGTCATGAATTCAAATCCCTACTTCCAATATCAAAATCCTGTTACATGACTCGCACAGCAAGACACTGGTAATAATTGAAAGCAGACCAGTCCCGAACTTTCACAACCCGCCAGGTTTTGCCCTGCCAGGTGATCCGGTCGGGGGTTGTGTAGGTCTCTCCCCCGTCGTTTTCACCCAGGCTTAGGGGAAAGTCAGTATAGATAGCAATAAACTCTTCATAGCGCTCTTCTTCCGGGAGTAACTGAATCATTTCAGACGTTCCCGGATGAATCGTTCCGGCTGCGGAAAAGGTCTGATTCGACGGAACGGAGGAACCGTCCTGTCGGCGGTAGGTGGTGCGTTGTACGGTGAAGCCGGTGTAGCCCAGTTCCGGATCAAAAAGGACGGAAGTGATATTCATCGGAAAACTCCTGAGTCATTCTTGTTGTGTCCGTTTCATATCGCATGCATGAAAAAAACAGAGTGCAATCCGTTTCACCGCTTTTTTTGATCAGCCTCTTATGTTACAATCTTGAACACAGAACCAAAGCATGCGCCGATCCCGGCAGGTCGGTCAGACTCCCGCAGCAGAAAGGAAAGAACCCTGTGAAGCATAAAGTACAGTACTATGAAACAGACATGATGGGTGTGGCGCATCATGCGAACTATATTCACTGGATGGAGGAAGCCCGTATCGATTTTATGGATCAGATCGGTTTTCCATACAAGAGGATGGAATCGGAAGGCGTTTTTTCTCCGGTAAAAAGTATGCAGGTCAATTACCTGAAACCGTGCACTTTCGGAGATGAGGTCGAAATCACGGTAACCGTTCAGGGTTTCAATGGTGTTGTTATCACAATCGGTTATGATATGCGTCTGAATGGCGATCAGGTGTTTTCCGGCACATCAGAGCACGTATTCCTGAACCGGGACGGAAAGTTTGTCCGGATGAAACGGGTTATGCCTGATTTCTGCGAAGCGATAGAAAAAAGGGTCTCGCCTTCCGACCTGTAAATCGAATTCCGGTTAATTCTCAATCTCATACCCGAACGCGTCGTACAGTGTTCCGGTATCAAACAGAGGCTTGTTGAAGCCTTTGCCTTTGACGTAGACGGCTTTCCTTGCCGCCCGGTTCCAGATCCAGCCGCCGTTCACGGTGGCCGGGCTGTTGGGCGGCGGAATGTGGGAATCGATGTAGGCACGGATACCGTCGGCGCCGGCCTGCCCGGCGGTTTCCAGATCAGGCCCCGGGTTCTTCCCTTCCCAGGCCGCCGCGATAGCGTCCTTCATGGCGGAAGCCATAGCGGTCCGTGTTTCATCCCGCGCCAGCGCAGGCCGGATCACCGGCCTCGAAGGAATATGCATCATCGGAGAACCGTGTTCCTGCACGGCGAGGATGAAATGAAGCCGGCCGCCTGCACTCGCGGGAAGGCCGACTTTCACAGTCGCCGTTTTCAGTTTTTTCAGGGCCCGGAGGCACTCGGTGAGCAGTTCCGGTTCGTCGTGAATCGTGAATTTCATAGAATGAACTTGTCATAACCCCGCGCATGTATTATACTCAGTCATAGATAAAGGAGGCGAAGAACCATGTCGGAAACCAGAGAACTTAACATGGATGAAATGGCGGCCGTGTCAGGCGGCGCCACGGTGTTTGATAGTTCCGGAGAAAAGATCCTGGTGCACAGAAGCCCGGAAAATGAATCTTCCAATGCCATTCCGGATCTCCGGCTTGATAACGGTGATCAGGTGATGATCATCGGATCCACCATCAATGAGATGACCCCGGTTCGTGTCCTGAAGAATAATATCAGCGGTTATGTCTGGCAGGGCTTTATCCAGGACAAATAAATGTTTTCTCTTTCTTCTGGTCCGTTTTGGGTTCTTTCAACGAATATACCGCGCGAAGCCGTAGAGGCGGAGCAAACTAAGAAGTTGCAGGCCGTAAACGGTCTGGTTCAGATCGTTGAGGCCGGTGGAATTGGCACTGGACATCGAGGTCGACGTAGCGTAGGAGATGGAAACGTCTCCTACTTTTTTTGACGCAATTTCCTGCATGCTGCCCTTGCCGGCGCTGGCGATCTGGGACTTGCTCGGAGTGGTGACGCCCTCCGGCAGGCACGAAGCGCTGTACAGCGTCAGCTTATGCGCCGTAAAAAGCCGCCGCGCTTCCTCCGCATCCTCCCCGAAATCCGAAAAACGAGCGTTGGCCTGCCGGAGATATTCCGGCAGGACCAGGCCCTCCGCAAATGTGAAAAATTGCGGATAAAAAGCCAGGAAGGCTTCAGCCGTCAGCGCCATTACTTCGCGGCCTTTGCTGTCTTTGCGACCTTAGCAGGCTCTTCACCTTTCGCAATGGCAGCGTCCGGATCGTTCTCCAAAGCCTTCAGGTCAATCTTGCTTTCGGGAGCCTTGAGGCTGCCTTCATCGACCATCAGCGCATAGAGAGGATCCTGTACAATCGTGTCCGGAACCTCAGTAATATTCCGAAGCTCGTGGGCATGAATCCGATGAATCACATTGCCGGATTTGTCGTGAAATTCGGCACAGGCAAAGGGAACTACAAGCATGAGAATTCTCCTTTCGAGTTTGATTTTGGTTAGTTGCTCCGTTGCAGCCTGAGAATCAGATGCCGTCGACGTAACGGACGGTGGAAGGATACAAAAACCGCACTTCGCTGAACTGCGCGATGTACGGAATCTTAATCCGCATCTCGGCGTACTCAGTCTCCATCCGGCGCAGGGGCTGGGTCAGGTTGAAGCAAACCCGGTCCACCTGGTTCATGTATACCACCATGCGGTCGGTGGAACCCGAGCCGATGCCCGCGCACCACTTGCAGGGGGAAATAACGAGTTCCTTGCCCTGCTTGGCAACGATGTTGTTCTCCAGCACGTAGGTCAGGATCGACCGCTCGGAGTCGTCGGCGACCTTCCGGGTCACCAGCATGCCGAACTGCTCCACCGGAATCAGGATGTGATTCGGCAGCGCATCGCTGCTGCAGTCGTTGTCCCGCCAGACAGCGCTGATCGCACGGTTGATATCCTCCAGGATCTCGTCCGCGGTCTTGCTCTGCCAGGTGGAAGTTCCACCGGCACCGGGCCAAGCGGACGTGCGGGTGACCAGCGGGCTGTTGCACAGGCCGGTGGAGTTCACTTTGCTGAATCCGCGATAGACGTTCCGGTCGATGGTTTTGTCGCAGTGGAGGCGGATACCTTTATTGAGGAAGGTCTCCGGATCACGGCCGACGCTCATCATCTTCTCCTTCTCCGTCACGGTAAAGCTCATGTACTCCGCCCAGTTGAAGGTGCGGGCTACCTGCTTGCTCAGATCCGCCTGGATCACGGGGATCTCGTTGGCGGCATCGAAGAAGAGGTTGTCGTCGTCCTTTCCGGTGGAGGCATAGGTCACGTCGATGGAGGAAATGGATTCGATGAGTCCGCCTCCGGTGATCACCGGCATATCCCGGGGCCAGTCGGTTCCGGAGAGCGGTTCAAGGATCTGCTCGTCGATCCGCTCCAGTTCCTGCATCAGGAACGTGTAGGAGTCATTCGCCGCCAGCCGGCGAATCGTGGGGGCTTTGATCATAAGAAAATTCTCCCTTCATTCGGTTTTTTTTGATGGCGGATAGGAAAAGCAAATAAAATATTCACTAACCACTATCCACTATTCACTCAGCGGAAGCGCCAAAGGCAGCTTCCGCTTTACAGCAGATTGCGTTCCAGCACGACGACTTCCGCCCGGTTTTCGGAATCAGAAGAGGTCTTCACATGCACGTTGGTCAGCGCCAGCGTGGTTCCCTCCGCGCCGGGGTTTGTGACGAAAGCGCCGTCGGCCTTCCGGATGTAAACCGTCGCGCCCGGATCCACCCCGTGGGCGAACTGCAGCACGATGGCGCCGCGGGTCAGGATCTCCACGGGATCGCCGTCGTTGAAAACGGCCTCGTTGCTGCCGAACAGGTTCGGTGTCTTGTCGCCGCTGCGCACGGTGAT
This sequence comes from uncultured Eubacteriales bacterium, assembly GCA_902764875.1. Classification (GTDB taxonomy): domain Bacteria; phylum Bacillota; class Clostridia; order Christensenellales; family Aristaeellaceae; genus Aristaeella. Next base: position 6,599 of record CACWXP010000039.1, on the reverse strand, counting down.
GCCGATGAAATTGTCCATCGAATAGCTGGAGGCGTAGTCGGGATCAAAAGGCTCGCAGGCATTCTGTCCCGCAACGAAGAACACTGCAGCCCCGAAGGGGATCTCCCCGTCGGAGCCGTTTCGCATGGACATAATGATTTCGTCGACGGACCGGGAAGGCGTTCCCGGCCAGCCGTTGGTGAAATTGGAGAGGACTTTACCCATAAAATCAAACCCCCTTATAGTTCGCGTTCCGCGCCGCCATGATGCGCTTGCCGAGGTCCATGGGATGAGCCGGACGGCGGCGTGAAGCGCGGGATAGCGCCGCATAGGTATTTCTGTCGGAACCTTTCCGTTTCGAATACAGCCGTCCCGCAATGTCCGCGCAAACCTGCTGCCGCTGTTTCCGGGTCATCCGGCTCAGCGCAGGACGCACCGCTGTCAGCGCCGCCCGCAGGGCGTCCTGGGTCGCCGCCTCTTCCGGCGTCTCGCATTCCTCTTCCTCGTCCTCTTCCAGGGTCGTGGAAATCTCGGTTGCCAGAATATTCTCCACCATCTCGGCTACTTCGCCGGCTTCGCTTTCCGTCGCGTCTTCGTCCGTTTCGGCGGCTTCAACAACCTCCTCAACGACTTCAGCAATCTCTTCGGCCATGGAACCTTCGTTTCCGGGTTCCTCATCTCCCGCCGGCACAGGGCTCAGCAGTTCGATGATCCGGTCCAGTCTTTCAATAATCCCCGTGGCGGATTCCTCGTCAAGGATGACCTCTTTGGCTTCCGGCGCCTCCACAATCACCGGTGTTTCCGCGTTCTCTTCCGCGGAAGTGCCGGCGGTTCTTCCGTTCATGGTCTCCTCCTCGGGCGCGCTCTCCCCGATCATCTCCTCGATAAATTCCGCAACCGTCTCGACGTCGCCGTCCTTCGCCATCCGCGCCAGAATCTTTTCCAGTCCTTTCTTCATGAAACCCTTTCTCCTTTCGTTTTGTGTATATTCCTTCACAGGAAAAGGCGCCCCCGGCGCCTTACCTTTGGAACCCATATGATCTTTGATGGAAACCCGCGCCCCCGCTCTCCCGGCGTCAACCACCGCAATGTGGTTCCCGCGGATCTTCCGCTGAATGTACCGGCCGTTCTCCTCGGCCAGCTCGTAGGTATACCCGCAGCTGATCTCCCGCTTTCCGTCCAGGATCGCTTCAATCAGCCGCTCGTCGGTAATCACCAGATCCGCCAGCAGCAGGTCCGCTTCCTCCCCGCTGCCCCTGCGAACGTTCTGGGCGTGTCCGGCCTGAAGCCGCCGGATGTTGTCCAGGTCCACCCCATCCGCCGGATGGTCGTTCGTCACCGGCACGGCTTCAAAAGAAGCCATCGTCTCCGGCGCGAAAACCTCCTCCTCCGGCCGGTAAACCTGAATCAATTGACCATGACCATACCGGGTACAGACTCCGGTGGAACCTGCGGTCACCCCCAGCTCCTCCGGCAGATACTCCTGCATCCCCGTCCGCGCCACCGGCACGTTCAGGCAGAGCAGGTACCCTTCAGGTTCCCGCCGCGAAATATTCTCCGAAATCCGGTTCCCGTAATACTGCAATTTCCCACGCTCCCTTCGTTTCTTATTTTTGGGCCTATCGGGACGGTTCTTTTAGGACCACTTTTTCATGGTCCCGCAAAAAACCCTTACCCCTCCGCTTCCGGCAGCCCGGTTAAAGCCAGAAGCAAAGCCGAAATAAACCCGAATCCGCCGGCGGAAAGCGCTGCCACCCAGTTCACGTCCCCCAACACCAAAGCCCCGGTACCGATGTAGGCCAGCATCGCCTCCGCAAAGGTCCGAACTCCGCGGATCAAAGCCGCCTTCCCCCAGGTCATCCAGTCAACCGTCTTCATAAGCAAAGCCCCTCCTTCAAAAAGATTCACTCCATCGGCAGAGCAAAAAACTTCTGCCGAACGTCATCCATCACGCCATTTTCACCCAGCGAATGATACTGAACATACATGTTCTCAAAGTTCTGCCGGTCGTCCGAAGTGGCGTATCCCTGCAGCCGGCACAGCTGAAACCGCTGCAGCAGCTTGTCCCGCAGGATCGCCTGCACCGCCGCCTTCATGGCCTTGTTCTGATGCACCTGCAGCCGGATAAAGGCCGCCAGCCCCGTCAGCATCCCGGGAATCCCCAGCACGCAAATCCATTGATAAACCGTCATCCTGCATCCCCCTCCCGTATCAGAATCAAATCCGGATATTCCATCTTCAAAAGGTCAGCGTCAAATCTCGAAATATGCTGAATCGTCACCGTCCAGCACGGTTCGAGACAGTCCTGTTCCGAAGAAATCCAGTCGGAAAAATCGTCCTCATCTGTCGCCTTCTCCTTCAGAAACTCTTCCGTCATCCAGCAGTACCAGACGGCGCCGTGTTCATCAGTCACCCGGATCCGGCACCACCCGTTCCGCCGCTTCAAAACCTCAACCGTCGTCCCCACCGCAAGCTTCCCGGCCTTGGAAAGCGCATAGCCCTTTCCCGGCCCCGACCGTGTGTTCACCGGCCGCCCGTTTGCTGCCCAAACCACTGCCTGGCTGACCGGCGACTGTAGCCGGGACGTGCGTTCACCCCCGGTCTCGCCGTTACCGGCATCAGCCCCGGCAGCCGTGGATCCCTGGGACGTTTCGGCCACCCCGCTCTCGCCCTCGCCATAATCATAGGCAACTCGGTTCCAAAGCCCGACCCGGTTCCATCCGCCGTGAATCGTCTTCCCCCGGAACTTGCTCTCCGCGACGCATCCCCGCGAAGCTGACGAATGAATCGCCCCTTCGCCCCGCCCGGTCGCAATGCCGATGTGCGAAGCGTTCCCAAGTCCGTCGCCGTGATACTTCGCCGGTTCCCCGCCGTCCTGCGTCAGGATAAAAAGAAAAGCCCCCGCAGGCACGCATCCGAACTGCCGCACGCATTCCTCCGGCGTCAAAACCGCTCCGTTGTGATAAACCTCCCGGAACCAGGCATTGGATCCCGCCAGATTCTTCTCCAGCCCACAGTCCCGCAGGCACTGTTCAACAAAAGCCTGACAGTCCATCTGACTGTAGGAAACCCCCAGATACCGAAACCCCGCCTCCGCAAGATTCTTTCCGTTGATCATACCGCTCTCACCCCCATCGGCACCGGCAAAACCTCCCCGGCTGCAACCGGCAAAGAGGTCACTGCCGTAATGGTCAAATTCCCGTTCTCGCAAAAACTTTCCCCGTCGTCGACATAGTCAAAGCTGCTGTCGTTCAGCCCGTCCCATTGATTCCGCCGCAGCTTTTTCAAAAGAATGCTCCGGTACGTTTCGTCGTCCCATCCGGAAGCCCGCTGAACCGAAACCGAAGCCCCCACAGCGTCCAGCTGAACCCCCACAGCCTGCCCGACACAAAACCCCGATTCCACTGAAGGAACCAGGGTCAGAAGATCATCAACCTGTTGCAGAACGGCGGAAGCCAAAGCCGAAAACTTCGGCATCGACCGCGTATACCCCGGAAGCAACCCCATATAGTCAATCAAAAGAAACCACCCCCAAAACCGAAACCCGAGCTCCGAACCCCTAAATCCTATATCCTAAATCCTAAATCCTACCGTCCGTCCTTCCCGACAGCCCGCACCACCATGCATACTTTTCTCCCCGTGCCTTCAGCTCTGCCGCCGCCTCGTCCCGCGTAATCAGCCCGGCCTTGAAGGCCTCGATCACCGTGTTGCTCAGCCGCTCTGCCAGTTCCGCTGTCTGCCCCGCCGTTTCCGTCGCCAATGGATTAAAGACGAAGTCCAGCTGCTCCGGCAGAAATCCCCAGCAGGAAACCTGCCGCAGAATGGCCGGGTATTCCGTTTCGCTGACCTCCCGGTCAAAAAGGATCACAACCCGGTACCGCGGCGCAGCGGAAGTGTGCTTGTGCGTTGAATAAAGAAACCATTCCGTGTCCGGCAGCGCTTTCCGAACCAGGGAGATAAAGTCCACCCCGCTCGGAATATTGTCCGCGTCCAGGCAGCCCACCTGCCGTCCCATCACGCTACCGGTATTCCGTTTTCCGTCCTGAAGAAATCCGCCGACAAACCCGCCGTGATCCTTCAGCTCGTCCTTTTTCGCCTTCGGCAGGCTCGAGTATTCCGCAAGGCTCACCGTCGTCCGGTAAACCTGCCGGTTCTTTTCCTTCAGGTCCTTCCATGTCCATCTCTGATTTCTGTATCGTTTGTCGGTCCGCTTCTCGCAAACCGCGATCATCACCATCGTATCCATTCTTCACCCTCCTGATCTGGTTCTATAGGGACGGTTCTTTTAGGCCCATTTTACGCTCCCATCTACTTTCTGGACCTGGCGGGACGGGGCCTATGGGGCGCAGGCCACAGTGCGGCCTGCGTTGAATCCGGTTCTTTTAGCCCCACTTTATGCTTTTCCTTTTACTTTCTGTAATAAGCGCTCTCAAACCCGTCCGCGTCAAGAATCAACCCGTCCGCCCACGAAGGCACAACCGTCATCTCCCGCGCAATGTCCTCAATAGTGACCCTCTCTGAAACCTCCACGACAATCTCGTCGTGCACATGCGCCACAACACAACCGTGTAACCGACCGCCCCCGCTCTCGAAGCCCTCAATCCGGCAAATCGCCTCCGCCAGAAGATCCCGCGCGATCCCCTGAACGATATTCTCCACAAACTTCGCGCCGTAGCTTTCCTTCGTCTCCCAGGTCCCGCCCTGCCCCCTGCCAAGGTATCGGATCACCTTCCCGAATCTCCCGTCCGCAACCTCCGGCTGAAAATAGCTCATCTTCCGTCCACTGGGCAGCCGGATGAATAACATGCTGTACCATCCTTCCATTTCGATCCTCCCGCATCGGATAATCTTCATCTCCTCAACGGCAGTTCTTGCCGCCCGGTCGATGTCGTACCAAAACTGAACAATCCGCGGATTTGCCGCCCGCCAGGATTTCTTCAAACCCTCCAGCTCCTCTTCCTTCAGTCCGTAGTCCGCGGCGTGCATATGCTTCAGTGCTTCCGCGCCGCCCCCGTATCCAAGCGCCAGCTCCGCAATCTTTCCCTTCTGTCGGAGTTCCGCGTTGATCCCGTGCTTCTCAACCGGGACATGGAACATCGCCGATGCGGAGGCCGCGTAAATGTCCCCGCCCTCCCGGAAAACCGTCTCCCGCCATCCTTCCTCCGCCAGCCAGGCCAGCACCCGCGCCTCAATCGCCGAATAGTCGCAAACGATGAATTTCTTCCCTTCCGCCGGAATAAAAGCCGTCCGAATCAAATCGCTCAGCACCTCCATCGTAATGGGATGATCACCGCAGTCCCCGGTCCATCCCGCGTCAGGATCTGCGTTCGCCGCCGCAAGCACCGCGTCCCGCATCTCCTCAATGTTCTCCGTCTCCCCTCGCGGCAGATTGTGCAGCTGCACCAGCTGCCCGCTCCACCGCCCGGTCCGCGATCCCCCGTAAAACCGGAACATCCCCCGAACCCGCCCGTCCGCACAAACGCACTGTTCAATGGTCTGATATTTTGTCACTGAAGTCATCCCCAACTGTTGATAGATTCCCAAAGCTTCTCTTACTAATTGAGGTTCAGTACAAGCTTGGGGCGTGGATCGAGAGGGCGCAGGCTCCGGTGGAGCCTGCGTTGGATTCGGCTTCTTTTGGGCCTGATCAGGGCCCAAAAGAACCGTCCCTGTAGGCCCTACGCTGGCGCCAACTAAGCCCGACGCCAAAGCATCAATCAATCCCTGCACCGCCGTTTTATCCAAACTCCCGGTCTCAACCCCCATCCTCTTCAGCCACCCCTTCATCTGCGCCGGCGCCTTCGGATGATCAAGCCCCGTAATCTCCCGCAACCGCCGATCCAGCCGCGCCCGAATCTCCACATAAGCCTCCCGCGCCGCCCGCACAAATGCCAGATCCGCCCGGATCCCCCGGTCGTTAATCACCTGATCCGCCGCGTACTCCTTCCAAAGGCTTTCCGGCGGCGGAAACTTCGCGAGTCGCTGCCGGATCTCCATTTCCGTCTCCACGTCCCGCCGGTTGTATTCCCGGAAGGCCGCCCATGCTTCCGGCGCCATCGTCGGATCCGCCCCTGGCGGAACACAGAACATTTCAATCAGGTTCTTCCCGGTCTCTAGCTTCTGTTTCTCAAGTTCCAACACCTCTCCGACCCCCGCCAGGTTCATCGGCAGCCCGCAGTATCCGCTCCAGACCATCGTGCATCGCCATCCCGCCGGGTGAAGAAACTTCCCCTCCCCAAGGTACCCGTAATCCCGCAGATACCGCGAAAGGCAAACCCGCTCAAACGCCGCGTTAAAGGCATATTTCTCAACTCCCGGATCCACCAGCGCCGCCAGAATCTCCGCCGGAAGTCCTTCCCCGTCCGCCAGGTCGAACACCACCGCCGGCCCGCCGTCCACCGAGCATCCGAACAGCAGGATCCGGAAATCCGGCGCCTCCGCGTAGCGGTAAATCCCGCATTCCGAAAGTGTCGCCGAGGAATAGGTTTCAATGTCAATCGCCAGTTGTTTCATGTTCTTTTCCCTCCCCATTTTGTCAAGTAACAAATTCAGTAGAATCAACACTTTTTTCATCCGAGTCATCACCCGAATGAGCCTTCTACGGATAGTTTCCGTGCTTC
>CACWXP010000038.1 GCA_902764875.1 uncultured Eubacteriales bacterium | reverse complement strand
CTGAAACACCCAATCTGACCGTAACCCAGCCGACAGTAGTTGGAGGAAAGGGAACTGTTGCTACAACCACCAGTCATGAATACAGCAGCGACAATGGCAACACCTGGACGACTTGCACTGCAAATCAGGAATTTGAAGCAGGTACATATCTGATTCGTGTCAAAGCCAGTGGAACAATACTTGCTTCTGGAAATCAAACTGTAACAATAAATTCTATTATCTCTGTCACTGTGACATTCAAGGTAGTGAACGGATCCTGGAACGAAGGTGAAGGTGAGGCAGCTACAGCAGACAAAACTGTGACGTTGACCGGACATGAGGGCGACACCCTCAAACTGGCGGCAAACCAGATTCCGTCAGTCGGCACCAAGCCGAACGATAACTATAAGGCGGGAAGCTGGGATGTAACACCGAGTGCAGATACAGCCATCACGGCGGCGACCACCTATACCTATACTTATGCGGCAAAAGAAGCAGCAGTTGTGACAAAAGCACCTGAAGCCAAGACTCTGACCTATACCGGTTCTGCACAGTCGCTTGTGACCGCTGGTTCAACCGAAGGCGGCACGATGCAGTACGCTCTCGGCACGGCAACCGAAGCTACACAACCTTATACCACATCCATCCCTACAGCCACCGACGCCGGAACCTATTATGTTTGGTATAAGGCCAAAGGCGATCTGGATCATAATGACTCAGCTCCGGACTGCGTGACGGTCTATATCACGAACAGTTTCTATACAGTAACATCTGTTGAGAATTGGGAGCATACCATCGACTACCCCAATGATATAATTATCACCGTAAAACGCAATGCGGCGGACAATATCACTTACAGCATGTACACCGGAGCTTCTGTGGACGGAAACGGAATTCCGGCAGGCGGCAGTTCTGTAGCCCAGGGAAGCCTGATTCTGACACTGAAGGGCTCCTATCTGGATACGCTTTCGACCGGAACCCATAAGGTTACGATTTCCTTCAAGGACGGAAGCGCGGACGCTACTATCTCCATTGTGAATGCACCGCCTGCGCCTACCGCCGCGCCGACCCATGTTCCGAAGACCGGGGATGGGGCGAATTTGGGCTTATGGATCGGATTGATTCTCCTGGGATTCCTTGGTATCATTGCTTTTACCGGCTTGGTGGGCAGGAAACACAGGAATCGTTGAGGAAACGCTATGGCGAATGATTCTCCGGAATATGAAACGAATCCGTCGGATCCGTCTCCAAAGAAACAACAGAATCATCGGATGTCTGTACCTTGGAAGCGTATCGGATTGTGTGTTTGTGTTGCGCTGATGGTTTACGGCGGGGTGCGCCTGATTGGCTATTTCAACGATCTGCAGCGTTCCAGACAGACTACCCAGGAGCTTCGGGAGGCATTGGCGGAAGCGCAGACGGCGGAACCCATTCCGGAAGAACCGGATGAAGAGAACGAGGCGTCTTCGGAGGAACCGCCGCAGCCTGCGGCTGAAACAGCGATTCCGGAGCAACTGTCGGCGGAAGACACAGGCGGAGCTGCTGCAATTTCCGGGAATCTGCCTGCGATGGCAGGCTCAGACAGGGCGGCAGCGGTTTCCGACAAACTGCCTGTCGTGGAATACCCGAACGGATATGCTCTGGTTCCACGGATTCAGGAGCTTCGAAAGAAAAGCGAATACATCATCGGCTGGATCACGATGGATGATCTGGACGAGCCGGTTGTGCATAAAGATAACACGTTCTTTCTGAACCATGACGCCATGGGGAAGAAGAACGTGAACGGCGCGATCTTTATGGACCAGGGGACCAGCCTGCTGACCCGGCCTTATACGATTCTGCTGTACGGGCACAACATGAAAACCGGCGCGATGTTCGGGAATCTGCGGAAATATGAGGAGTTTTCGTATTGCTTCAAGCACCGGTTTCTGCAGTTTGATACACTGTATGAGGAAGGAAAGTTTGAGATCTTCGCCGTGGCGACGATCAGCCTGACGCCCGGGAAGGCAAAGTATATCGACCTGGCCGGGCTGCAGAGCACAGACCGGAAAACGCGGGCGGCGGCGCTGGAGGCGCTGATCAATATAAGTCCGCATGGGAGATTCAATGAAGTGGACGAAGAAGACCAGATTCTGCTGCTGATCACCTGCGTCGGGGACGACGACGAGCGGCTGATCGTGGCGGCGAAAAGGGTATAAACTGTCTGCTTCCGATCTCTCCGTCATCCTTTCCGGATCAGGCATTCCTTGCCTTTAAAGGTGAATCCGTATTTCAGAATCCGTTCAGCCGGAATTCCCTGATTCAGCAATTCCGTATGGTGGAAGGGTTTTTCAGCAAAATGACCAAACAGATGCTCCGGGGTATACGGGTTAAATCCAAGCAAGAATTGACTGATCGAATCTATAAGTATTTCGATGAAGTCAACGCTGATCCGGTGGTGTTTCACTGGAAATACAAGCTGGACGATATCGATGTCTCGGAGGAACCCCATGTGGAGACGTTGCTTCCGGCATGATTTAGTCCAGATGTTTTGAGGACGTTATACTAGTGGTGAATATTATGAAGAGAGAAAGAGGCGTTTGAAATAATTAGACCAGGGGCTGTCTCAAAATGATCTGAGAGGATCATAAGAGGCAGCCCCTCTTCTTTTGCCCAGAATTCAGCAACAGCAAGAAATTCCGGGGTATAGCAAACACAAGTACCTGTTTTTTCATTCTGCTCGTATGCGGCAACAATATCCCCGGTGGAAACAAAGGTTTCCTCATCCGTGTTTTCCGCCAGAAACCGTTCCAGAAGCAACAGCCTGTCGCTCATCCCGTATTCTCTCCTCCGTGTCAGATAACGTCCATTATTCTACACGATTCCTCCCCCAGCCGCAAGATTTAGTTTCAATACCTGTGTTTCTCTGCAGTTAGTATACTGGATGATATGTTTCCATACGAAAATCGGGTCAAAGTCAACCGAAGCGGAAGCAAGCACAGTTTGCCGGATAGTCCTTATACAGCATCAGGGTCATGTCTTTACTGATCATTGTCATTCACCGTATTGTCACATATTTCTGAAACCGACTGTTTGGCTTATCCGGAATCGGATCCTGTTTACGTTCCCCTGTCTTATGCAACCGTAACGTTGGCGTTCTCCCTTTTATTCACTCCAAAAGGTACATAAAAAAAAGACCGAGAAAGCGGTCAGTCTGCTCTCTCCGGTCCTCTTCGGGTCGTCCTTTAATGTTTCGTAGGTTTTCAGTTTCCGCCGGATTCTGGCCGCCGGCGACGAACTACAGCTTCAGGCTGTTTTCCTGTTCACCCTGTCGCAGTCTGCGGGCCGCGATAATCAGCCGTTCATCATGATTTCCGACGCAGGTAATCAAGAGAAGGATCTGATCCTCCGCAGCCACGTCCAGTGTACTGGTATAATCGCTGCAGTGGATGATTGTATTCAATGCCTGCGTCCTTTCCGATCGGGATATCCCCTGCAATCCGGAAAGATTTACATAATTCAGGGTATTCGGCGTCAGACTGATCTCGGAAACCGCGAAAATCACGTAGGTTCCTTCCTCAAAAATCGTGTCAAAATGAATGAACCGATTGGCATGGCAGTAAGAGAACGCTTTATATTTTCGCAGGTTACCGAACATGTTTCCGCTTTTCATGTTATGGCCGTAAAGGAACAGTGTATAAGGCCTTGTCAGCAGGTTTGTGTCCTCATCGAGAAAAATGGCGCCGTTGTAATTCTTTTTGCCCGCGGCGTCATGATCCAGAAAAAAAGAATTGTCCTTCAGCGCAACCGGCTCCTCCAGATCACCCATTTTCAGCCAGCCGGTAACATACGGATCCTTCTGTTTCAGTTTCTGAACAGCGGGCACAACCTGATAGTTGTTCTCATATTCCACCGCAGGCAGAAGATCCGGCTGCTCCGATTCGTCATCTGATCCGTTCGCGACAATCACTTCAGAAGCCGGAACGGTGATTTCCCGCAGCTTTAGCTTCATCCGGCGGTTTTCACTGCTTTCGGCTGCTGCAGGCTCCCGGGCCGTATCCCGGCTGCTCTCCGTTTCATGCATCACAGACATCATTTCATATTTTGTTTTCCGGGAAGCGGCCAGGTCTGTTATATAAGAAATCAGGCGAATTCCGCCATAAAGTGCCAAAGAAGCAAGCAGACAGACGGCACCTGTGCGAAGTGCATGGCTCCGAAAGGGTTCCTTTTCCTGCTTTTTCCCTCTCTTTTTCTCCGGCCCGTTTGGTTCCGGTTCCGGATGGGGCGGATAATATGGCATCGTTGTTTACCCCCGTTCCAAATGTTCCGTAAAAACAGTGCAGGTCAACACGTTCTTCAGCAAACGTGAATTATTGCAGCAGTTCCGGATAGGTTTCAATCGTGAACTCCTTTCTCCATTCCTGCAGGAACGTTTCAAGGCGTTTCATCTGTTTTGCTTCCAGCGCGGATGCCTGCAGTGTATTCTTCTCCTCCTCTGTCAGCTCATGGATGCCGCCGGGAAAGTCGGATACATAGCAGACGATATGGACCCCAAGGTCGGTTACAAACGGTTCCGTAATTTCGCCCGGGTTCTGCAGCGCATCGACGTGCTTTTTGAAAGTTTCCGCCCAATTCTCGCTGTCCGTATGATACAGCAGTTCCGAGCCCGCCGCTTCTCCCGCTTCCTGGCCGAATGCTTCAATCAAACTTTCAAAGGATTCCCCGTCGTTATATCGTCTGGCGATTTCCTCGGTAGTCTCCTTCAGCAGCGGCAGCGCGCTTTGTTCCAGCTCAACGACTTTCCCCAGCAGTTCCGTGTAAGCATCGGCCTGATTCTGATATTCCCGGCGGGCTGTTTCCACGTCGCCCCCCGCGATGGCTGCGTCTGCTGCCTTGTTATATGCGTCCTCAAGGGCGGCTGCCCCCTCTTCAAGATCCGGCTGCAAAGCGTTGATCTCTTTGACCACGGTTGCCGGGAAAGGCAGCAGAATCTGCCGGATCACCCGGTAGCCGGCAGGGGTAAAGAATGCTTCGTTGCCGGGAGTCAGAATTTCCCGTTCATACCGCGGAACGTCGTTTTCGTAAGCTTCCCGGTCCGGGGTGATGAATTCGTCCTCCAGATAAGCCTGCACTTCCTCCTCGGACACGGTCACATCCGGACAGTACAGCTCAAAAATACGGCTGTATCGCACGTTCACCAGCGCTTCCTGATAAACGATGTCAAGCGTGTATCCCTGCTCTGAAAGCCAGGAAGTAATCTGCTCCTCGGTCGCGTCATAGCCTGCTTCCTTCACCCGCTGTTGGAATCCCTGCCACAGGCTGTCATAGACGTTTCCCGCATAAGAACGCAGCAGGGTTTGTTCCGTTTCCGTCAGTTCGTTCTTTCCCGCCTCGATCAGTTTGTTTTCAATCAAAGCAAGATCCACCATGTGGTCAACGGTCTGCTGAATGATCTCCAGCTTTTCCGCTGCTGTGGGCGTATAGTTCTGATAGGCCATCATGTCCAGATTGGACTGATAGGAATATTTCGCCATGGACAATGGGTATTCGACCTGCCCGACCCGGACAATGACCGGGTCGGTTTCTTCTTCGGTAAATGCCGGAAAAGCCGCCGCCAGGCAGAGAAAAACGATCAGAATCTTAATCAGTTTTTTCATGTTTGTCCTTCTTTCGCAGGATGATAATGAATGCGATTCCTGCCATCGACAGTATAACGAATGCCATCCAGAGAAAAGGCGCAGAGTCGTCTCCGGTCACCGGAATCGGTTTCTCCGTCGGCTCCGGATCCGGCGGAAGAGGATCCAGCCAGATTTCGGTTTTGTTGTCAAATTCTCCGATTTCAACATAGTCTTTTCCGCTGACCTTCACAGTCACCTTCTCCGCGCTGCGTCCTCCGGTCAGCAGGGACAACGGCAGATCGAAATTCCAGCTTTCCGTGTCGCTGATCTACTCCGGCAGGCTGTAGCGGAACACCGGGGTCGTTTCGTCGTCCAGGAAAGCCTCCATCACAACCATATTGCTTTTGCTGGCTTCATTCCCGATATAGTTCCTGTTTGTCACCGTAAGGGTCACCATCGGCACACCGTCGCTGGAATCCCATCGCCTGGATACAATTTCAAGATCATTATGTTCATCATACAGTTTAACGGAATCAAATGTTACTTCGCTTTTGTACATCGAGGTATAAGAGAGCGCATCGTCTGTGCCGTCTCCCGCCGTAAATATCTGAAGCCCGCCGCTCTCATTCCGAACCGTACCGTCCCGGCCGATGGAGATAATCTCCGGTTCCCCTGTCAGCATAAACGAACCGTTTCCCGTACCGGAATCAGAAACAGTGCCGGAGCCGGCTGCGGCAGCCCGGATCATGAATCTGGGCTGACCGGATGCGGACGCACCGCTGAAGCTGTTGTCAGAAGTTGTATAGAATCTCTCCACCTGCAGATAGAAGGAATGCTCATCCTTCCAGTTCTGGGGCAGCAGCATGGAAATGTTGAAAGCCGCAAAGGTACCGGGCATGATCAGATCGGTCTTATGCAGGGAGCTGTTTGACGACACTTTTATAGTCCCTCGGAATGTTTCTTCCTTCACCAGCCACCAGTTCGCTCCGCTCACATTCAAACTGCTTTCTTCCTGTCGGGCCACAGCCTGACCCTGTTTTTCCTTCATGGAGCCCTCCAGCCCCTTGTTCAGTGTAACCCGGTTTTTTTCCGGATGCAGAACATCCAGATGAATGGTTTCAAACGCTGTCGCGCTGCCATGCTCCGGCTGGTCGTAGGCAACCAGATCCAGGCCGGAGAGAGGAATATTGCCGTTGTTGTAAACGGTCAGCACCATATCATCATAGACGCCGGGGGAAACCAGTGTTTCGGTCAGCAGGTTGCCCACCATCCGGATCCCCGGTACCAGGTGGAAGGTAAACCGGTACGCCGTCATTTTTCCATTGCTGTCAGACAGCAGGTAATATCCTGTTTTGCCATCACCCAGGATCAAATCGCGCGGGGAGCTGCCGGCGGACGTTTTTACTGTAGCGATGGTGTAGGGTTCGGAAACCGTATTGGAAACATCGTCATACCACACAGCCCGAACCCTGAAGAGCCGGTTTTTCCCGTCGTCTGTTTCTCCCGCGGTCTCCATCCAGTAAACGCATGGCCGTCCATACAGCGTTGCCTGGAAAATCTGCGTGGCGGGCACCTGAACGCCAAAGTCTGTAACCTTGTGGCCGAATTCGTAGCCACCCCCCTGACTGAGTAGAACGGGCTGCACCATTTTCAGCCTGAAAGCATCGCTGTTTGCATCCTTCTGGACAAAAAATGCAGACACGTTTTGATTGATGTCCGGCCGGTATGCAGCCATGGAAGCAACGTTTTCTCCGACGAAGATAAGATCGCGGGAATGCTTGCTGGTATAGGTCATCTCCCACGGTTTGTCATCCCCGCTGCGTCTCAGGAAGAAACTGTAATAGCTTCTTCGGATTCTGTCCATTCTGTCTGCTTCACTGTGGGCGTGGATGAAATCATCCGGATTATCAGAGAACAGATCGCTGAAAAACTGCATGTCCTGATAGGTGTCCTTGTCGTCTGTGTGTACGCCTGTCGAAAAAACCCTTTTGGTTAAAGATGTATTTCCGTTCGAAACGACATAGCCGAGAACTTCACGGGGCCGGTTATGCCTGCCATGCGTGGATGATTGGATCGGCGCGTACGCGGTCTTGAAGATCGCCATGGATACGGAATCGTTACTGATAATCGTTCCGGCAATCCGGGGTAAATAGCAGGGATACCGGTAACCTTCCTCATCAATTTCACTGAAGGCCGTAACCCAGTGATCCCCCCATGCGAGCGTCACCGGTTCCAGGATATAGCACAATTTATCCACGGGATAAAGCCCGTTTGATTCTGTATAATGATGATGTGTCAGAGAATAGCAGCTGATCCTTGTCCAGGTTTTAACCGGCACTTTCCTGGTTTCCCTGGTTCCGTCGTCGTGGGTAATGGTCTGTTCTTCATAATCTTTCGCGAGTACGGTTACCACAAACAGCACATCGGTCAGTCTATAGCCATTGCTTGAACTTGTATAGGTTTCGGCTCCGGTCTCGCTCACATCCTCCACCCAGTAATCATAATCGATCACGTCGTAACTGTCATCCGTAAGCTTACCCAGCCCATTTTTCCGCAATCCGTCCTCTGTCTTGGCGATAGGTGTATAAAAAGGCCCGTTGCCTTCCAGGGCTGTGCCGACAAGGGTGATATGTTTCGTGGACTCACAGTGGACGTCGGATCCGGGACTATTGTATTCCTCCATGGAGGGGGTCATAAACAGCATGACAGGGACGCTCACGGGCCCCTTGTAGTCGTTGTCGCTTGTCCGCATGGAAAAGATCCGGCCCGATGAGGCTCCGGGAATATATCTGTTCTGATACCGGATTTCCTCTCCCGCCAGAGCCAGATCGTCGCTGCCTGTATCAACCTGCATGGCGCCCTCGGTTTTGCCGATATTCTCCTCAGCCCGGGCGTTTGAAATCAGGAATGCAAGGAACCGTTCAACCGGGGTCTGTGGATCGGCGTCAGCCCGTTCAACCGGGGTGGGCAGCAGCCGCCAGCGCCATTCGGGTCCGAAAGGTGTATACGTCATATTTGCAAACAGAATTTCAACAATCACGCGGAACGCGGCGCCGCCGTACAGCGCCAGCTTGATATCCCCGTTCAGGTAATCGCTGTCTGACTTATCGATATGATTTTCCTTGTCTTGCATCCACCGGCCCAGATCAATGCTGCCGCTCATGCGGAACTGGAATTCAAGGAAACCCAGCCCCATCACGGAAACACTCAGGAAACCCTTGAGGCCCAGGGTCAGCGTAAGCCCCAGTTCCAGCCGGATAATCACGTTGAATGATTTTTTGATATAGTCCAGTCGCTGAACCGAAAACATTCTGTCGCCTTCCGGCCAGCAGGTATCAATTGCCACACCGATTTCCGGAAAGATGGTGGCGGCAAGCGTCGCTGTCAGCATGAGGCTCGCCAAAGGCCACTGCAGCCCTGCTTCACCGGTCACAGACAGCGTAAAGCCTGCGCCGCCCTGACCGAGAATCTGTCCGTAGTGATCTTCGGTTTCCCGGTATTGCACCTGGGCAAACCCGAACCAGGACATGCTTAGCATAATGGAACCCAGTTTGAAGGGGTTTGTCTTTTTCCGGCCTGCCCAGTCTCCTCCGCTGGCCGCCTTGGCTTTGGCCAGCCTGCCTTTCTCTTCGTTCTGTTTGACGGCCTTGTCCATCGCTTTCTTGTCTTTGCTTTTCCAGGTATTCTTGTTCGCTTCGTTGACGAGGTCGTCAAAGGCGGTGGTGCCGATCGTGATTGCTCCGTTGCCGTTCAGGTCAAAGTAAGCCCGGATCTGGAATTTGTCATCCAGCGGCGTGTTGAAGGAAATATTCAGCCCGCCCAAAGGCTGAGGCCAGCTGCTGGGCAGCGTAAAGCTGAGCCCCGGCGTGGTTAGTAGTTTGAAATTCGGATCGCCGATGGGTTTCTGGAGCTTCGGAGCAATCAGTTTGATTTTAGCCTGGTAGGTTTGCTTTTGTTCGCCCTCAGCGGTAATTTCCGCAATCAGTTTGCCGCCCGTCGGCGCATTCTTGAGCCACTCGCCGGAAAACTTGAAGGTTTTCTCTCCAACGTCTCCTTTACCGGTGCCGACGTCCAGTTTTTTGTTCCCGCTGTTGTCGGCGAAATACATGGAAAGGGAGTATTTTTTGTTTCCGGAGATTTTGATGGCGATTTCCTGTTTTGTATCGTTAAAGGGACTGAGTACAACCTCATAATCAGCAATCAGCATATCGTTTCCCCAGAAACTCCAGGAAACGGGATAGGGTGTACCGTCGTCTTTATACATGGGCACCTTCAGCTCGGCGCCTTTTTTGATCCAGATCCCGGAGGCTTCCAGCCTGCGGTATCCGCTGTGAACGATTGTCAGGTTAACCTGCGCCTCGCCGTCCCGGTCGCTGGGATAATTTCGCATGGGATAGCTGACATAGCCGCTGGCGTGGGTCGTCTGCTGAGACGGACTCACATTTTTGGCATTGACGGTGATCTGTGTTCCGGAAAGCGGTGTACTGCCGTCCAGCGCGCCGATGTAGAAGCTCTTGTCGTCCATGACCATGACGCTCATCTTCTGGTCGGAATCGGCAAGGGCATTGCCGATCGGCATCAGGCGCGCGAGACGGGTTAACACCGTCTCCTCCTGTTCCACGCGCACAACATTGGCGGAAACCGTCAGTTCTTTTTTCACAGTGGCCGCGGTATCCGCGCTGCGGATTCTGTCGATTTCATCCAGCAACCATGTAACGGTTTCCTGGTTCCCGGGTTCGGATTTCCCCTGGAACAGGCGCTCAAACTCCCGGCAGGCCATCATCCAGTTAGTGGCCAGATCTGTCACAAGTTCTTTGTCTTTGGTCAGGTTTCTCTGATCTTCCCGGATCTGGTAGGCGTATACCGCCTGCTCTTCTTCCGTGCAGTCGCCGCTCTGCAGCATTTCCGAGTTTGCCAGGATCCTTCCCGATGCAATGCTCAGCTTGTCGCGATAATAGTTCACCTCGTCGCGCATTTCCATGGCATAATGATAATCCGTATAGAACAGGCCGATCCCCGTGTCCGGATCACTGTTCATCTGATTGTATTTGGCCGGATAATCCTTCTTCAGGTCGGAAAGCAGGATGTCATAGTTCTGAAAGCTGTCCATGACATAGTACAGTCTGTTATCGGTGAAATCGTTGATCCAGCCCAGCAGCTGCTGAATATTCATGTTTACGCTGATTTCCATGCCCGAATGATATGTCGGCGCATCCTCGCTCAGGCCCGTCAGGGCAATGGCGGCGGAAAGCTCCCCCGCAGTGGGCGGCGGATTGATCGCTTCGGCGATCACTTTCAAAGGCATCGCCAGCCAGAGAAACATCACGGCCATCAGCGCGGAAATACTTCTCTTCATAGGTTGTTGCCCCCTGTTCTGTTCCTCACAATGCGTTGTACCTTCCTGTTTTTTTCATCAGGACAGAGTACATTATACCTGATGGATTCAGCTATTTCAATTGTGCACCGGAAATAACCGACATACACGAATGATCGGGGTTCCCTCTAATGACTCACATCTCATCTATAACCGTGGGGGAATAAGACGGCACAAAGAAGGCGTCATAATCTATAAACCGGATGGCATCCGCATCACAGTCAATCACCATCGTGTATTGGCTCTCCCGGGTCAATGTCGCCGTATGGCCCTTTGTTTCCAGGGGCAGTCCAAACCCTTCATCCAGATTCACCTCGTGGTAAATATCCTCCAAAAGCTGTTTGACCGAAGACAAGGGGACGCATCTTTTGTCTTGCACATCGCTGACAGAATTCCGGGCAATATGCCGGCTGTCGGCGATTTGGTTCCGGGAAAGCTTTGCTTCCCGTAGCTTAAGAATGAGCTTGACGTTGATTTTTCGGGCCATGTTCTTGGCTCCTTTCTGTAAATTTGGAGTAGAACTCCTGGCCCTATTTTACAGAAAAGATTGTTG
>CACWXP010000037.1 GCA_902764875.1 uncultured Eubacteriales bacterium | reverse complement strand
TTTGATCGCGTTATGATTCCACCCTACGGATGGGCGCGATCAAAAAAAGCCCTTGTTGCGAGAAATGTGGCAACTGCCACTGATTACTACAAGGAGGCAGACCTTGATGGACAAATCATTCTGTTAGTCAACACTTATAATGGCGATACGTACGAAGGGATCCCTGATGAGGATGTATACCGCGGGGATACCGTCGATTATATGGCCGCCGTGAGAAAATACGGAAGAAGGGAAACCCGGACAATGAGCCTGCAGGGACATTGACAGGCGGTTCCAGGAAATCTATATTTGGAGTGAAGCGCTCCCGCTGTTTTTTTTACATGAGCCCAACAAGGCTGATGTACAAACTATGGCAGGAACCCGGTTTCCGACACCTGTAAAAAAGAAAGGGGCTAGTGTAACATAGATCATGCCGATGTTTTCTTCAAAAGCTTTACCAGTTATAGAATGAGTAGTCCCACCAGAATTTCCAAGGGGATTACCATATTTTCTGGCAACACCATCCTTCAAAGAAGAATAAATGCTGTCGATCGAAGAACTGTTTTCCCAGTCTTTAAACTCATATAGCATTGTCAACGAAGCGGCCCACGACGCCCTTGGCGATATTACGGCAACAGGGAAGGTGCTCGGCCGTTTCCTGTCGGATATGAAAACTCCAACTTTATAACCGGGTAAGAAAAAAAGCAGCGCTGTTTCAGACGTTGCGCGTGCTTTCACGCCAGATCGGCGTCGATCTGACCCGGGTCCAGCTGTACGGGAAAGCGGGGGTATGAATCCGGTTGAGCAAAAGTTCGGCAGCGAGGCGGCCGATTTCCGTTCCGTGGATTCTGACGGTTGTCAGCGGCGGATCCGTGTAGGCAGACTGCGGTATGCCGTCAAAGCCGGTCACCATGATATCCTCCGGGACGGACAACCCTCTTTTTTTCAGGGCAAGCATTAACGGGACAGCCAGGTAATCATTGGCGCAGATAAAGGCATCCGGCAAGGATGGCATCCGATCGAGCCGGGACGTCAGCCACGCGGAAGCATCATAGGGGGAATCGTCAGGCTCGCAGATGCAGCACTGACTGTCAAACCGGAGACCATTCTCAATCAGAGCCTGATGATATCCATACCACCGTTCCCGGAAGGAGCCGCAGTGGTTGTAATCCCCGACAAACCCGATCTGCCGGGCTCCGGCTTTCACAATATGGCGGATCAGCGTCATGATTCCGGCAATATTTTCCATGGTCACCCGGTCACAGTCCATGAGTGTGGTGATCGCGTCGGGAGGCGTGTCGGTCAATACCATGGGGATATCCAGCCGGCTGACCATGTCGATATAATCCCGGTCAAAAAGCTCAATGCCGACGATCCCCGCGATCTGTGTGGACACAAAATGCGGCGGCAGCCGTTTCGCTTTCAACTCTTCCGGGGAAATCTCATAGATTTGCAGGGTATAGCCTTCCCGGCTGACCCGATCCGTAAAGGAGGACAAAAACAGGGTGCCGTAGTGAAGCTGGCTGGGCAGATACCGCGTCAGCAGGGCGATATGTCCGGCGGGCTGGGGCAATACGGGGATTTCATCCGCCGGAAATCCGTATCCCAGCTCTTTCGCTTTCCGCAAAACCAGATTCCGGGTATCCTGCGGCACGGCGCCCCGGTTGTTGAATACCTTGGAAACAGTATTCCGGGAAAGACCGCAGGCACTCGCAATGTCCTGCATGGTGATTCTTCTGGGAGGCATGGTTTCAACCCTTTCTCTTCATGGTACAAACAGGCTGCTTGTTTACATATTGTAACACAGTGTCATCCTGCAAACAAGTTTACAAAATGTAAAATACAAAACAAAATCGAAGCGAATTTGCAAAGAACAAGGTGAATTACACACAAATTTACAAAATAAATGTGCAAATTGCACATTTAAGATTGACAAAGTGTAAATAGAGGTGTAAAATGGCGTTGACATCCGGGATATCGGATATTGGACGTTACAGTTACACAGACACACGACATTGTAAACAGGCGAGGAGGGGAAAAAATGCAAGGTGTGAAGCAACTGCCTGCCGCCCGAAAGCGGCAGAAAAACAGGACCCCCGGCTACAGGCTGCGGACTTTCAGGGAGAACAGTCCGTATCTTCTGATGATTCTGCCGGCGGTTCTGGTGGTATTCCTGTTCAACTATCTTCCGATTTACGGAGTCCTGATCGCTTTCCAGGATTTTATGCCCGGTGACGCGATCCTGTCAGACACCACCATCTGGGTCGGCTTTGAGAACTTTACCCGTTTCTTCAACGATGTGCAGTTCTGGCCGCTGATGAAGAACACTTTCATTCTGTGCATTGTCGGCTTCGTCATCGGTTTTCCGCTGCCGATCATTGTTTCCCTGGCGCTCAACGCGCTGAAACGGAAAAAGACAGGAAAGGTTTTCCAGACGATCTATACCGCGCCGCACTTCATCTCCCTGGTTGTTCTGGTCGGTATGCTGCAGCTGTTCTTCGGCCGCTACGGCCTGGTGAACAATATCGCGGCCAGCCTGGGAGCGGAGCGGGTCTCCTATTTCCTGGAGAGTTCCGCGTTCCGTCCGCTGTATATCCTTTCCAGCAACTGGCAGGACTTCGGCTGGAGCGCCGTGATTTACATCGCCGCGCTGAGCAACGTGGATCCTGTACAGCATGAAGCGGCCATGATTGACGGCGCCAGCCGGTTCCAGCGCGTGCTCCATGTGGATATCCCGGCCATTATGCCGATGATCAGCGTGATGCTGATCATGTCCATCGGCGGCCTGATGGGCGTCGGATATGAAAAAGCCCTGCTGATGCAGACGGACGGCAACCTGGCTGTCAGCGAACTGATTGCCACCTACGTCTATAAACGCGGCCTCACAGGGGTTCCGGACCAGGCTTACGCAACGGCAATCGGCCTGTTCAACTCCGTGATCAACGTGGTCCTGCTGATTATTGCAAACACGACATCCAAACGGTTCTCCGAGAACTCGCTGTGGTAAGGAGGGGAACGAAGATGACGCAGAAAGCACCTGCTATCAGAATCAAGAACAACGCGCTGAAAGATACGAGGGGCGACAAGATCTTCTTTGCCATCAACGCTTTCATTCTCGGACTGCTCGCGCTGATTATTCTCTATCCCATTTACTTTATCGTAATCGCCTCCTTCTCCGACCCGGACGCGGTGCTGGGCGGCCAGGTGGTGCTGGCCCCGGTGAATATCACATTTGAGGGCTATGAAAAGGTGTTCCAGCGGGGGGATATCTGGCAGGGATACCTGAACACGATCATTTATACCGTGGTGACGGTAATCCTGTCCCTGGTGGTTACCATTCCCGCCGGATGGGGCCTGAGCCGGAAAACCACGCCCGGAAAGAAATTCTGGATGATCTACTTCATTATCCCGATGTTCTTCGGCGGCGGACTGATCCCGTTCTACAACGTGATGAGCAGCCTGAAGCTGATCAACTCCCCCTGGGCGGTGATCCTGCCGGCGATCCTGAGTGTATGGAACCTGTTCATGAGCAAAACGTTCTTTGAATCCTCCATACCGGAAGGCATGCTTGAAGCGGCCCGGATCGACGGTGCCGGAAAATTCCGGACCTTCTTCTCCATCGTGCTGCCGCTTTCCAAGGCCATCATCGCCGTTATGGCGCTGTACTACGCTGTCGGACAGTGGAACAGCTACTTCAACGCCATGATCTTCCTGCAGGATGAAAACAAATATCCGCTGCAGCTGGTGCTGAAGGAAATCCTGATCGCCAGCGAAAGCACGGTGGGCGGAAGCGGCGAAACGATCCTGCAGCAGTACCGCCTGGCGAACCAGCTGAAGTACGTATCCGTGATCGTCTCCAGCCTGCCGGTGCTGTGCCTGTACCCGTTTGTCCAGAAATACTTTGCACAGGGCGTCATGATCGGCTCCCTGAAGGGTTAATAAGGAGGAAAACAAAATGAAAAAAAACCTGAAAAAATGGCTGGTTGTCCTGATGATGGCTGTCCTGGTGATTACCCTGACGGCCTGCAGCAGCGGCAACAAGGACGCGGCTCCCGCGGAAAAGAAGGAAGAGACAGCTGCCGCGCCGGTGGAAGAAAAGAAAGAAGAAACTGCACCAGCGCCGGCTGAGGAAAAGAAGGAAGAACCCGCTGCCGCGCCGGCTGCTGCTACCGGAAATCCTCTGGTGGACAACTATGGATTCCAGTGGCAGGACGCTTCCGCTCCGATCCTGAACGAACAGGGCGCGAAGGACATCGCCTTCAGGGTGTATTCTTCCAAGAACGCCAGCGCGAAGGATTACAACGATATGAAGATTATGGCTGACCTGTTCGCCCAGACCAATGTGCAGGTCAACTGGGAAAATGTATCCGAGTCCGTGTATTCCCAGCAGAAGAACCTGATTTTCGGCAACAAGGACAACCGTCCTGACGCGATCTACCACGCGGGCATGGGCGCCGGCGAGATCATCAAATACGCCAAGCGCAAGGTGCTGGTGCCGATCAGCGATTATCTGGAGTATATGCCGAATTTCTCCAAACTGCTAGAGGAGCGGCCTGACATCAGGAACCAGCTGCTGAACGTGGAGGACGGAAAGATCTACTCCCTGCCCCGAATTGAAGAGATGGGCCTGCTGCAGAGCCCGAACCTGCTGTTCCTGAACATTGCCTGGACGAAGGAAGCGATTGAAGCCGGCGCGGTCAGCGACCTGACGGCGGATCAGCTGAAGGACGGCCTGGCGCTGAAGAGCAGCCAGATGGAAGAAATCCTGACCTATTTCCGGGATCATGATATGAATGGAAACGGCAAGACAGACGACGAACGGCCTCTGAGCTTCGTGTACAACAACTGGCAGGGCAACCAGTGCGATCTGTACGGCATGTTCGGTCTGAACGACAACCTGGAGCACCGGGTGCTGGTGGACGGCAAAGTGACGTACAGCGTCCAGGACGACCGCTTCAAGGAAGCGACGAACTTCATCTCCAGGTGGGTGGACGCGGGCCTGATTGACAAGGTCAGCTTTGAGCAGAGCCAGGATAACTTCCTGGCCAACGGTAAAGGCCTGGAAACCTATGGCGCCTTCTACTGGTGGGAGAGCGAGACCGTTGTTTCCAATCCCGAGAACTACATCGTGTGCAGCCCGATGATCGGACCGAACGGGGACCAGACCATCTGCGTTTCCAACAATCCGGAAGTCAGCACCGGCGAAGTGATTCTGTTCACCAGCTGCAAGTATCCGGAAATCCTGCTGGCTTATTTTGACCGGTATTACGATCCTGTGATCTCTGCCCAGATCAACTACGGTCCAATCGGCATCGTGTATGAGGAAGAACGGGACGACAAGGGCATGCTGGTGCAGAAACCGCTGCCGGAAGGCGTCACGACGGATGAACTGCGGCTGCAGAACGCGCCGCTGGGCATCATCTACCTGGGTGAATACGCATGGAACAATGTGGTTCATATGGAACCCCGCGCCCAGCTGCGCCTGGAACGCCTGCAGCAGTGCGCAAAGCCCTTTGTGCCCGAAAACGTAACGCCTTTCCCGAACCTGCAGTTTACTTTGGAAGAACTGAACACGCTGAGCAACTATGAGACGAACCTGAACGACTATATCCGCACCAACCTGATCAGCTGGCTGATGAAGGGCGGCGTGAGCGACGACGCCTGGGCCGCGTTCCAGAATGACCTGAACGGCAAAGTCAACCTGGCAGGCATTCAGAAGGTATATCAGGATGCCTATGATCGCTACATTGCGAAGTGATGAAGGAGGAAACCGTGATGAAAAACAGGCTGCATAAAATCATCTCCCTGCTGCTGGCTG
Organism: uncultured Eubacteriales bacterium; assembly: GCA_902764875.1. Taxonomy (GTDB): domain Bacteria; phylum Bacillota; class Clostridia; order Christensenellales; family Aristaeellaceae; genus Aristaeella. The sequence goes on along the minus strand of CACWXP010000037.1, from coordinate 8,280 downwards.
TGTGCATGCTGGCGACGGCAGGACTGGCTTTCGCGGACGGCGCTCCTGTGCTGGATGGCGTGCATGACCAGAGCGTGATGGCCGGAACGGAATTTGACGCCCTGGCCGGTATTATCGCGACTGACGCGTCAGGCGCCAATCTGACGGATATGATTGTGATCGAATCTACTCCGTCGCTGGATTTCAAAAACGGCAAAGCGACCCCAGAAAATCCGGGCGACTATGAACTGGTTTATACCGTAACCGACACGAACGGCGAAACCGCAGAGGATTACGCCACCCTGACGGTTACCAAAAAGACCAGTGAAGAAACGGTGTACAGGACCTTCGATTTCAGCACCGCCGCCGTGACGGACAACCGCGGATGGGAAGCGAAGATCAACGCCGAAACAGCTGATGCGACAGCGGAACTGAAGGAAGGTTCCTATATCATCGAGATCAAAAATCCCGGAAACGGAGACGGAGACGTGCAGCTGGCCAAGGCGGGATATCCGCTGAAAGCAGCGGACTACAAGATCAAGATCTGGGCAAAATCCACCAAGAAGACCTATGCGCATATCCTGGCCCGGAATGAGCAGGCGGAAGGCTGGGAAACCTTCGGCGGCGCGTTCAATGTGGAGATCGGACCGGAAATCGCTCCCCTGGAGCTGAACTTCACTTCCCCCGGCGAGGGCAGCGCGGAACTGCTGTTCAACCTGGGCAAGATCACCCCGAATCCGGACAACGCGGAAGACACCACACCGGAAGATTTCAAAGTCACCATTGACAAGATCGAACTGTATGAAATCTCCGGCGAGGAGACCCAGGTTCCGGACTATACCCCGGACTTCACCGCCGGCGAAGGCGTGGCAGTCACGACCAGTGAAGAAGCGACGGGAAGCGTCGGCTTCGCTGACGGCAAAGCGACGGTGACCATCGACACCTATCCCAATGCGGACGGCGGCGTATGGAGCGTCAAGGCTGACATCCTGCTGGGCGACACGAAGGTCGAGAAGGGCAAGAAGTATTTCTACAGCTTCAAAATGACGGCGGCCAACGGCCAGGGCGGCGAAGCACTTGTGGAAAGTGCGGAAAAAGGCTGGGAAAACCGGGCAAACTTCAATGGCATCAGTGCCGGTGCCGGGGAGGAAGCCATCATCTCCAGCGTCTTCACCGCGGAAGCAGACGTGGATGATCCCGTGATCCGCCTGCAGATCGGTAATCCTCCGGAAGGCGCCACGAGCAACAGCATCGTGATCAGCGACGTCGTCTTCGGCCATGTGGAGGGAGACAAGGAAACCCATAAGACAACAGATGCGTTCATGCCTTTCGGCCCGAATACGGCCAACGCGACAAATTCCGCCTGTCCGTGGCAAACTTTCAACGGAACGGATGAGGAGAACGAGCGCGGTGTCGGCACCATCTGGGCGGACAATGGCAGCTTCTTCTACCGGATCGACAACGGCGGTACCGTCGACTGGCACGACAAGCTGATCTGCGGTTTCGGCGGCAACCCGCTGACACTGGCCTCCGACAGCTACTACACCGTGGAGATCACCGCCAGAGCGACCCAGCCGGTATCCTGCGGCGTGTTCCTGAACCCGATGGGCGGCTGGGATCCCCGCTTCTCTGAGAGCATGGACCTGACGACGGAATTCCAGACCTTCCGCTTCTCCACAAAGGATACGTTCGTGGTGGACATGGACTTTGAGCTGCTGTTCCAGTTCGGCTCTGAAGCACTGTCCAAGATGGGCGAGGTCACGATTGAATTCCAGAACATGACGATCTACCAGATGTCCGTTCAGTAAGCAGTAAACGAATCGCAGGGAGGATGGATCCGTTCATCCTCCCTGTCCTTCTTTCAGGAGGTTTATGATGAACAAGAAAAGACTGGCCCTTCTGCTGGCCATGCTCCTGGCATGCATAACGCTGGCGGGATGCCAGAACATACAGAACCAGAACGCGCAAAGCACTGCTACCGAGGTTCCGTCGGTCGCTGCCACCGAGGCTCCTGCGGCTGCTGACATCGCTGCCCCGGAGAATGGGGAACCGTTTGCCGTCGTTGATAACGACAAGGATTTTTCCGCGCTGCGGACACCCGGAAGCCAGGAGGAAGCCTATGAATACAGAACCTTTTTCAGGCCTGCCGTCGACGGAATCAACCAGCCTTATGTAGGGGACACGATGCCCTATTATGAGGACGGGACCTGGTATATCTATTACCTGAAAGAGGGCGGAGACTCATACAACCACTCCATTTATCTGGCGACGACAAAGGACTTTGTGACCTATACCGAATACGACGATCCCATCCTGGAGAGCAGCCGCAGCGGCGGGCAGGACGGATGGGCAGGTACGGGGTCTGTTGTGAAGGTAAAGGATACCTATTATTTCTTCTATACAGGCCATGCTTCTTCCGATATCTATGAATATATGGAAAAAATCATGGTAGCGAAGGGAACCGCTCCGAACAAGTTTGAGAAGTTGGAAGGCTGGGAGATCACACCGCCGGCTGAACTGGGACAGAAGCGGGATTTTCGGGATCCGCAGGCATACTATGATGCAGAGAACGACGTGATCCACATGACGGTGACTGCCGCGCAGGACGGAAAAGCCCGGATTCTCAAATATACCCTGAGCGGCGATCTGCAGAAAGCCGATTACGACGGGATTATATTCACGAATACGGCGGCGGAAAACTTCTGGAACCTGGAGTGCAGCGACACGTTCCGGATCGGGGATAAGTATTATCTGACCTATTCCGCACAGGACGATACCCTCTGGTACGCGATGTCTGACACTCCCTACGGCCCGTACGGGGAAGCAAAGCGGCTGGACGGAAAGCTCTTCTATGCCGCGAAGCACGTGGAAAACGCGGATGGCTCCTACATGGTCGGCTGGGCACGCCGGAGCGAATCGCCCTCCTCCACATCGGAAGTATCCGGCTGGGCGGGCAACCTGGCGGTACAGCAGCTGAAGCAGAAAGAAAACGGGGATCTGGCACTGGTTCCGGTAAAGGCCATGGAAGCCCAGTTTGACAAAAGGCGGGAATTACTGATCGATCAGGATCAGATTGAGACCCGCGCCGGATCCCGCTACAGCTACACAGACGTATTTACGGCTTATGAAAGCTTTATGCTGAAGGGAAAACTGACGTACACCGGAAAAGGAAGCTTCGGGCTTGCATTCGACTATAACGGACAGGATGATAAAACGAAGATCATCTGCCTGAATCCCAAAGAGCAGAAACTGCAGCTCACGTTTAACGAGGGCAGCACCATGATCACTGAAACAGACGTACCACTGGAAGCCGGAAAGGAATACAGCTTCACCTATATCCAGGAAGGATCCGCCGGGATCTTCTGGCTGGGAGACGAAGCGTCCCTGACGGTACGGCTATACGGTGTCAGCGGAAAGGCAATCCGGCTGTTTGCGGAGAATAATACCATCACATGGACTGACCTGAGAGAATACACGAGGTAAAGCGATGAAGAAAACGGTAAATCACAGTCTGCTGTTCGCCAGAGCGTATGAGCAGGCTGCAGGCGGAAAAATCCCGCGAGAAAGCCGTCCGGCATTCCATCTGACTCCTTTGACCGGATGGATGAACGATCCCAACGGTTTCTGCTATTATCACGGCCAGTATCATCTGTTCTATCAGTACAACCCGTATGATACGGAATGGGACGCCATGCACTGGGGGCACGCGGTCAGCCACGACCTGCTCCACTGGACCTATCTGCCTGCTGCGCTGGCTCCGGATGCTCCGTATGATTCCTACGGATGCTTCTCAGGCAGCGCGGCGGAACTGCCGGACGGAAGGCACCTGCTGATGTATACCGGCGTGCGGCAGGAGGGCGGAGACAAGGCAAAGGAGTACCAGACCCAGTGCATTGCCGTCGGAGACGGAACGGATTATAAAAAGTATGAAAAGAACCCGGTTCTGGACAGCAGCGCGCTTCCGGAGGGCCTGAGCCCCTATGATTTCAGGGATCCGAAGATCTGGCGGACGGAGGATGGCGGGTACCGGTGCGTAGTGGGGGCCCGCAGGCAGGATAAGCGCGGCGTCCTGCTCCTGTATGAAAGCCGGGACGGGTTTGAATGGCGGTATGTCGGTGTGCTGGCGGAGAACGACGGACGGTTCGGCCTCATGTGGGAGTGCCCGGATTTCTTCCCGCTGGACGGAAAGCATGTGCTGTTTGTCAGCCCGCAGGATATGCTCCCGGAAGGATTTGAATACCACAACGGCAACGGCACCGTCTGCCTCACGGGGCATATGGACGGGGACCGGTTCGTTGAGGAGCATAACCAGGCGATCGATTACGGGATTGACTTTTACGCGCCGCAGACGATTCTGACCCCTGACGGAAGACGCGTGATGATCGGCTGGATGCAGAACTGGGATACCTGCAAAACAACCGGCTATGAGGAGCGGCCCTGGTTCGGCCAGATGAGCCTGCCGCGCGAACTGTTTCTGAAAGACGGCCGCCTTTATCAGCGGCCGGTGCGGGAACTGGCTCAGTACAGGAGCGGAAAAACCGCGTATCAGGACGTCCTGCTGAACGGAGAAAAGACACTGGAAGGCATTGAGGGACGGGTTGCGGAACTGGATATCCGGGTGCGCCCCGCGGATCCCGGCAACCCTTACCGGAATTTCATCATGTATTTTGCCCGGAATGAGAAATACTATTCCATTCTCAGCTACCGGCCCCATGAATCCTGGCTGCAGATCGACCGGAAATTCTCGGGATCACGGAGAGCGTATATTCATCAGCGCCGGTGCCTGGTGCCCGACCGGCACGGAGAAATCCGGCTGCATATGATCCTGGACCGTTTCAGCGTGGAAATGTTTATCAACGATGGGGAACAGGTGATGACAGCAACCATCCTGACAGGCTCCGAGGCGAGGGGAATCTCCTTTGAGACTGACGGAAAGGCTGTGATGGATATCACAAAATACACACTGTATGACGGGGTATAAAAAATGAAACAATATGATGTGGTTGCACTGGGAGAACTACTGATCGATTTTTCTCCGTATTCCACGAACGAGGCAGGTTATCCGGTCCTGTCAGCCAATCCGGGAGGAGCCCCGGCCAATTTCCTGGCGGCGCTGACAAAATACGGCTGCAAAACAGCGATGATCGGAAAAGTGGGCGACGACACTTTCGGCAGGGCGCTGGTGAGAACCCTGGAGGAGGCGGGGATCGAAACCCGGGGAGTCCTGACCGATCCGGACGTTTTTACCACGCTGGCCTTTGTATCGCTGGACGCGTCGGGAAACCGGGATTTCAGCTTTGCCAGGAAACCCGGAGCCGATATCTGCCTGACTCCTGAGGAAGTGGATGAAACCCTGATCTCCGATACGAAGGTGTTTCATTTCGGAACGCTGTCCATGACGGATGCTCCCGCATCCGACGCCACACGCCACGCAATCAGGCTGGCAAGGAAATACGGAGCGCTGGTCAGCCTTGATCCCAATCTGCGCAAACCCCTGTGGAAACGGGATGAGGACGCGAAGAACGCGATTGAATGGAGCCTGCACCAGGCGGATATTGTCAAGATCAGCGATGAGGAGATTGGCTGGCTGTGGGGAATCGGGCCTGAGGCAGGCGCCGAAAAACTGATCCGGGAATACAATGTGTCCCTGGTTTACGCTACGCTGGGACCGAAAGGATGCTATGCGGCAAACGGGAGTCACTGCGTCACAGTACAAAGTCCCTCCGGTATTCAGGCGGTCGATACAACCGGGGCAGGTGACATCTTCGGAGGCAGCGCAATGAACCGGTTTATTCAGTACGGCAAAAACCCGTCCGATCTGACAGAGAAGGAACTGCGCCGGATTGTTCGCTTTGCCTGCACCGCCGCCAGCCTTTCAACGCAGAAACACGGAGGAATCGCCAGCGTTCCGGAGATCGCGGCCGTGGAACAGAAAATAAAAGAGTGAACGGAATCCGGATCAGAAACTGAGGAATCCGGCACATACAAAGCCTGTCCGACGGGGCAGGCTTTACTTTCCTGTTGCCAAAACGTTGCCATACTTACATGGCAGCAGTTGCACAGGGCTTGATCGTAGTGATGTCTCCATCCGGCTTTCCGATTGTGAACCGGGAGGCCATGCGCCGGTGGGCGATCCAGATGGCCGGGACGGTGAAGGTGGTTTCGCCGCCGGAACTGGTGGAGGAGATTCGGGAGACGATACGGAAGATGGCGGCAGAGTATCAGGTGTGACGGGCGGTGCCGGATACGGTATCATATAACTGATTTGAGGTCGGGAAATCATGCTCCCGGCCTTCTTTTTTTGCCCGTTCGCAGAATAAGAACTCTATTATTCTTTGATTTGCTTTCTTAATCAAGCTTTTTTGCGACTTTTTTAGTGTGTCAGTTTTTTCTGCCATACCGTTTGGTACGATGTATATGCAGGGGAGAGAGAAGGAACTTCCCGGGGGCCTGAAACTGAAGAATGGGCGGCAGTGCCAGGGTCGAACTGGGATAAGAAAGAGGAGGGAGAACAACATGGCTATCTTTTTCACTATTGCGGGAACGAACCACCACTACGGTAGCGACTTCATGGAGAAGGACATGAAGGTTTTTCTGGAGAAGGAGCCGGACAACGACCATGACCGGGAGGCCATCAAGGTCACGATGGAAGGCCTGGGACTGGTGGGCTATGTGGCGAACAGCACCTTCACCGTGCTGGGCGAGAGCTACAGCGCCGGCAGGCTGTACGACAAGATCGGCGACACGGCCAGCGGCACGATCCGGTATGTCCTGGATAAGGGCGTGCTGTGCGAACTGCAAGAGGAATGAGCAGCGCCCGGTTTGCGGATACCAGGGTGAATGACGACGAGTTCATCGAGGAAATGGAACTCTGGGACGATGACGACTAAAGATTTCATGAAGGATAAAATGGAAAAGACATTATGTCAATAATGTGTTGCGATTGTTAATACATTGCTGTATAATGAACCTGAAAGGCGGTGAAAATCATGGCGCAGAAAAGTGCTAATGTAGTAGCCAGAATCGAGCCTGAAATCAAGGAACAGGCCGAGAGTATTCTTGCTGAAATGGGCATTTCCGCCTCGATGGGGATCAATATGTTTTATCATCAGATCATCAGGGAAAACGGATTGCCTTTTACCCCATCTGCTAAACCTTCAAAACAGAAGTCATTGGAAGAAATGACGGATGAGGAATTTGACCGGCGTATGGCGGCCGGGCTTTCCCAGGCACGGGCCGATATGGGAGAATCTGTTTCAGAAGTTTTCGGACGGCTGAAAGGTAGGGGAAAGAATGAGCGAAAAGCAATATGAAGTTATTGTGACGCCGTTCGCCGAGTCCTCTCTTCAAGATTATGCCGACAGCATCAGGTATGATCTTCTGGACGATGAGACTGCGGATCTTTTTTTGGACAGGATGGAACAGGCTATCCGGGAACTTGGATATCTTCCATACAGATACACGCTTGTAACCAAAGAACCGTGGCATAGCAATGGTATTCGTTTTTTTCCGCATATAGGCTACAACATTTATTACTGGATTAATGAAGCACGTATGCGTGTGTATGTTACCGACGTAATCAATCAGAAAATGGATCAGGATAAGCGCCTTCTGAAAGCGATGATTGCGAACGATAAAGTAAAAAGAGAAGACAATTGAGTCAGTCACTGGTGATAGTGAACATTGACAGGTTTAGGATCGGGAATTCACGCTCCCGGCCTTTTTTGCTTTCCGCAAAGCGTCAACTCGCGTATGCTATTCCATGCTCATTCAATACGAATGAAAAACGTGTCGCCTGAGAAGCGACCCTTTCCGTTTTCGGATCTGGTATTATATTGCCCGGGAAATGAAACGAACGATTTTTTAGGAGGTGCGCCCATGTACGGAGCTTTGATCGGAGATATTGTCGGATCGGTTTATGAATGGAAAAACATCAAAACGAAGGATTTTCCGCTGTTTCACAGGTACTGCAGGTATACGGATGACAGCATGATGACCATTGCCGTGGCGGATGCACTGATGAAATCCTGGGGGCAGCCGGATGTGGCACGCAGAAAAGCGCTGACTGACTCCCTGCAGAAATGGGGTCAGCGGTATCCGGACGCCGGTTACGGCGGAAAGTTCAAACAATGGATCTTTTCTGATCATCCGGAACCCTACAACAGCTGGGGAAACGGATCTGCCATGCGGGTTTCCTCCGTTGGCTGGATGTATGACACGCTGGAAGAAACACAGGCTGTCGCAAAGGATACCGCCAGCGTGACGCACAATCATCCGGAAGGCATCAAAGGAGCGGTGGCA
>CACWXP010000036.1 GCA_902764875.1 uncultured Eubacteriales bacterium | reverse complement strand
CAGCAATCCTGCAGGCATGAGCATTGTGGGCAATGCAAGCGTGGATGTAGAAGTTACGGCGAATAACACGGCGAGTATTCCGACAGCAGAATTCACGAATGACAAGACCGCGGTTGGCAGCCTGAAGATCACGAAGAAGGTAACCGTGAACGGCGGTACAGCGAACAGCGATCTGGTTGACGGAACATACAAGTTCCAGGTGAAGAATGAAGCTGGCGACGTAGTCGCGGAACCTGAAGTCACAATTACGAACGGCGCAGCGAAGACGGTCCAGGTCGACAACCTGAAGGTAGGCCAGTACACCGTCAGCGAAGTGACGGGCAATCTGGGACTGGGTGTTGCGCTGGCAGACAGTGAAAACACAACAGTTAATGTAACCGAGAACAACGTAGCGGGTATACCGACGGCTGAATTCACGAACAACAAGAACGTGGGCAGCCTGAAGGTGAAGAAGAACGTCACGGTGAACGGCGTGGCAGTGGATGCGGCGACGAAGAACCTGGCGGACGGCACATACACGTTCTCGATCACCGGGACGAAGGGCCAGACCGTAGCAGACGTGACGATCACCATTACAGATGGCGAATCGAACGAAGTGCAGGTCGACAACCTGATTCCGGACACCTACACCGTAACCGAGACAGCAATCCTGCAGGCATGAGCATTGTGGGCAATGCAAGCGTGGATGTAGAAGTTACGGCGAATAACACGGCGAGTATTCCGACAGCAGAATTCACGAACAACAGGAATTATGTCCAGGTAAGCAAGGTTGATGCTGCCAGCAACGAGGAACTGAAAGGCGCAACAATCCAGGTTCTGAGAGAACTTGTCGACGGAGAAATTACCAGCGATACGACTTTCTCGATTGATCAGACAGGCAAGGTTACAGCGACCGGCTCAACCACCACGGATGAAAACGGAAACGAAGTCCTGCTGATTAAAGACAACAAGACTCACATTGAAGTGAGCAAGGTTGACATCGCGGACGGCGAGGAACTGGAAGGTGCGACCATCCAGATCCTGCGGAAGCTTGATGAGAACGAAGTTAAGAGTGGCGAGAAAACCTATGTAACAATCAACGAGATTGAGTATGAGGTCGTTGAAGAGTGGGTGTCTGAAAAGAATAAGACCCATGTGGTCGAAGGGCTTCTGACAGGGACAGAGTACACACTGCATGAAGAAGTGGCTCCAGATGGATACCTCGTTACCAGCGGGATGAAAACGGAAACGAAGTCCTGCTGATTAAAGACAACAAGACTCACATTGAAGTGAGCAAGGTTGACATTGCGGACGGCGAGGAACTGAGCGGTGCGACCATCCAGATCCTGCGGAAGCTTGACGAGAACGAAGCTAAGAGTGATAAGAAGACTTATGTTACGATCAACGAAGTTGAATACGAGGTTGTTGAAGAGTGGGTTTCTGAAAAGAATAAGACCCACGTGGTTGAAGGGCTTCTGACAGGGACAGAGTACATACTGCACGAGACAGTAGCTCCGGAAGGATACGACATCACCGTAGATACTACCTTCAGCATCGATGAGAATGGAAACGTGACCGGCAGTGCCACGATCAATAACAGCGGAGTTCTGCTTGTCGAGGATACGATGCTTACGGTTCAAAAGGCTGTAAAGAAGGTCTGGGACGATGATGAGAACCGCGACGGTGTACGCCCGATTAGCCTGACCGTAACACTGACCGCAAGTTACACCGACGAAAATGGTGAACGTGTAGAGTATACAGCGGGTACCAAGACACTCGATCAGACCAATGGCTGGTCGGGAATGGTGAAGAACCTTCCGACGGTCTATTCGAAGAGCCAGTGCCCCATCAGCTATACCTGGAAGGAAGGCAACTTCATCAACGATGAAGAGTACACCCTGGCACCGGCTACTCCAGCAGTTAGTGTCATTACCACACTGACGAACACACACAAAGTTGACACGACCGAAGTGAGTGTAAAGAAGGTTTGGAAAGACAGCGAAGATGCTACTGGAAAGCGTCCGGATACTATCACAGTGCAGCTGTTCGCCAACGGTAAACTCGCGGATGTTAAGGACGCAGTTGTGACTCTGGGAACCGATGAGACAGGTTGGACCTACAAATGGGAGAACCTGAAGAAGAACGAGAACGGAAAACCGATTGTCTACTCCGTGGATGAACTTGAGGTTCCGGAAGGCTACATCAAGACGGTAACTCCGGATGCCGGGGCCAATGTGACAAGCTACACGATCACGAACACGCTTGATCTTGGCAAGTTGATCCTCGAGAAGAAGTTCGAACTCGAGTCTCCGGAAGGCAACGACAAGACGAAAGTACCTGTGGTGAAGATCTGGGACGACAACTACGACAGGTACGGCAACCGGCCGACAAGCGTTACAGTACACCTGTACGCGGACGGCAAGGAAGTGGACAAAGTTGAACTGCACGCGGGCAACAACTGGAAGTACACGTTCACCGATCTGCCGAGATGGAGAGACGAGAAGAGAACCGAGAGAATCGAGTACACCATCAGCGAAGATCCGGTGCGGTGGTACAGAGCGGAGATCAACGGATACAACATCCGGAACATCTACACGCCTGAACTGACCAGCGCGACCGTACGGAAGGTTTGGCAGGATCAGGACAACATCGCAGGCATGCGGCCGACGAGCATCGCCATGACGCTGAGTGACGGCACGAGAGTACTGCTGAACGAAGAGAACGGCTGGACAGCCACCGTGACCGGACTGCAGAAGTACATCAACGGCCAGGAGGCGGTTTACACCTGGAGCGAGCAGGAAGTTGTCGGATACGTACCGTGGGGCGAACCGGCAGTTAACGGAAACAACGCGACCTTCACAAACCACTTTGTGAATGTGCCGCCGATTCCGAAAAACATGCCGAAGGCGAAGGTGCCGGGCAACCTGTGGTTCATCTTTGAGGAGTATGAGACCGCGTTGGGCGGCGAGATTCTGATTAACCATGTAGGCGACTGCTTCGACTAAGCAACAAGGTACCCTTAAGGGGAATTGGCTACGGCCAATTCCCCTTAATTCATGGTTGACAGAGAAAAACCACAACTCTATAATAGAAAAGAGCGAATACCACTATATTTTGTGGAATGAGAGGAAAATGCATATGAAGTATCTGCTTGGTATTGACCTGGGGACATCCGGAACGAAGACGGTTCTGTTTGACCAGAACGGTAAGGGCATTTGCTCCGCGCTGGTGGAATATCCGATGTATCAGCCGCAGAACGGCTGGGCGGAACAGGATCCCAAAGACTGGTACAACGCGGCGGTGAGCACAATTCACACGGTGCTAACGAAGAGCGGCGTTGACAAGGAAGATGTGGTTTCCCTGGGTATCAGCGGGCAGATGCACGGACTGGTTATGCTGGACGAGAAGGACGAAGTGATCCGGCCTTCGATCATCTGGTGCGACCAGCGGACGGCGAAGGAATGCGAAGAGATTACGGCCAAGGTCGGATACAACAACCTGATCCGGATTACGGCGAACCCCGCTCTGCCGGGATTCACGCTGAGCAAGCTGATCTGGGTTCGGAACCATGAACCGGAAAACTACGCGAAATGCAAGCATGTGCTGCTGCCGAAGGACTATGTGCGGTTCATGCTGACGGGGGACTTCGCGACGGAAGTTTCCGACGCCAGCGGCATGCAGATGCTGGACGTTCCGAATCGCTGCTGGAGCGACGAGCTGCTGGGGATTCTGGACATCGACAAGAGCATGCTGGCGAAGGTTTACGAGAGCTGCGAAGTGACGGGACACATCAGCGCGAAGGCCGCGGCACTGACGGGACTGAGCGAGAAGACGCTGGTGGTCGGCGGCGCCGGCGACAACGCGGCGGCGGCCGTGGGCACGGGCGTTGTGGAAGACGGAAAAGCCTTTACGACGATCGGCACGAGCGGCGTTGTGTTTGCGCACACGGACAAGCTGGCCATCGACCCGAAGGGCCGGGTTCACACCTTCTGCTGCGCTGTGCCCGGGGCATGGCACGTGATGGGCGTTACCCAGGCGGCGGGCCTGAGCCTGAAATGGTTCCGGGACAACTTCTGCGCGCCGGAAGTGACGGTTGGAGACAGCATGGGCGTGGATTCCTATGTGCTGATGAACCAGGAAATTGAAAAGAGCCCCATCGGAGCGAACAAGCTGATCTACGCGCCTTACCTGATGGGCGAGCGGACACCGCACCTGGACAGCAACTGCCGCGGGATGTTCTTCGGCCTGAGCGCGATGCACAAGCGGAGAGACCTGATGCGGGCGGTTATGGAAGGCGTGACCTACAGCCTGAACGACTGCCTGGGCGTGCTGGCGGGAATGGGCGTTGCGCCGGAGACGATGCTGGCCTGCGGCGGCGGCGGAAAGAGCCCCATCTGGCGGCAGATGCTGGCGGACGTGATGAAGTGCCCTGTTGCCACGACGGTGAACACCGAAGGCCCGGCCCTGGGCGTGGCGATTCTGGCCGGCGTGGGCGCGGGACTTTACGGCAGCGTTCAGGAAGCTTGCCGGGCGATGATCAAGGTGAATCCTTCCCAGGCGCCCATTGCGGAGAACATTCCGAAGTACGAGAAGGTTTACGAGGTTTATAAGAAGGTATATACGACGAACAAGGAACTGTTTAAGGAACTTGGGACGATTGAGTGATTTGTGGATAGTGGATAGTGTGTAGTGGGTAGTGGTTAGTGGATAGTGGGTAGTGGATAGTGTATAGTGTATAGTGGATAGTGGATAGCGATGGAGGTTTTTGGATGAAGTGTCAGTTTTGCAGCTGTACGGACAGCAAGGTTATTGATTCGCGACCTACGGACGACGGGAACAGCATCCGGAGACGGCGGGAATGCATCGGATGCGGACGGCGGTTCACGACCTATGAAAAGGTTGAGATGAGCCCTTTGTTCGTTGTGAAAAAGGACGGAAGACGGGAAAGCTTTGAACCGCAGAAGATCAAGGCGGGCATTCTGCACGCCTGCGACAAGCTGCCGGTGAGCATGCAGCAGATTGACGAGATCGTGACGCGGGTGGAACAGAAAGCCTACTCCACAATGGAGGGGGAGATTCCGAGCGAAAAGATCGGCGACATGGTGATGGACGAGCTGAAGGACCTGAACGACGTTGCTTACGTGCGGTTCGCGGCGGTTTACCGGAAATTCACGGACGTCGGAACCTTCATGAGCGAACTGCAGAAGCTGGTGGACGAAAAGATTTAGTGGATAGTGGATAGTGAATAGTGGATAGTGAATATTGGATAGTGAGTAGTGAACGGTTTCTCAGTTGTTGCTTTTGGGGCCAAAAACGGGGCAAAAGTTGAGCAGAGTGAAAAAACACAGCAAATTTTGCACAGCAACAATTGAGAAACATGGATGAATTTGAGAGGATTTTCGAGGAATGCCGCGGAAATTCGCGAGAAATGAAGAAAAATACTTAAAAACGGAGGGAACAGCCATGTCAATCAAAATTGAAGTGTGGGGAAAATCTCCCAAGGGGAAAGACGTACGCAAGTTTACGATGACCAACGCCATGGGCGCTTCCGTGTCAGTGATTGAATGGGGCGCGATTTGCACCTCCATCATCGTGCCGGACGCGGGCGGAAACATGGACGACGTGGCGCTGGGGTTTGACTCCCTGGACCGGTACATCGGACCGCACGGCTGCTTCGGCGACACGGTCGGCCGCTACGGCAACCGGATTGGCGGGGGCAAATTCAGCATTGACGGGACGGAATATCAGGTTGCGCTGAACGATCACGGGGTGAACCACCTTCACGGCGGAAACGTCGGATTTTCGCAGCACTTCTGGGACGGATATGCAAACGAAGGGGAATTCCAGGACTCCGTTACCTTCCACCGGGTATCCCCGGACGGCGAGGAAAACTATCCCGGGAACCTGGACGTAACGGTGACCTATACATGGAACGACATGTGCGACCTGAGCATCCGGTATCAGGCGACGACGGACAAGCCCACGCTGTGCAACCTGACGAACCACACGTACTTCAACCTGGGCGGGCACAAGCACGGGACGGTGAAGGACCACGTTGTTACGATCGACGCGGACGTGATCACCAAGGTTGACGCGGGACTGATTCCCACAGGGGAATACATGGCCGTTGTGGACACACCGCTGGATCTTCGGGACGGGCTGATGATCGAAGAAGGACTGGAGGTCATGGACAGCTGTCCGCAGATGATCCCCGCGGGCGGATACGACCACAACTTCGTGCTGCGCAAGGGCGAGACCATGGGCGCGGCGGCCAGCGTTTGGCACGAGGAGAGCGGACGGTACATGGAAGTGCTGACGGATCAGCCGGCGATTCAGCTTTACACCGCCTGCACGACGGACATCAAGGGCGGCAAGGAAGGCATGGACTACGGGAAGTTCTCCGGATTCTGCCTGGAGACGCAGCACTGCCCGGACGATCCGAACCATTCGAATTTCCCGGGGACGACGGTTTTGCGGCCCGGGGAGAAGTATGATACTACTACTATCTATGCGTTCCGCGCGGATGAGTAAAAATTCAGCGGTATAAACGCCCCCTAAATCCCCTTCGGATTCCGCACAGAAGAAGAGGGGTTAATGAGCAGAAGAGTAACCACTGGCGGTGGGATAAAAATGCTACCTAAACTGATTGTTATCGAAGGAACAAATGCCTCCGGGAAGAGCTCCCTGGGGGTTACACTGGCGGGTCAATTCAGCGGAGAGATCATCTCCGCTGATTCCCGTCAGGTGTATCGGAGGCTGGATCTCGGGTCGGGGAAGATTACGGAAGAGGAGATGAAGGGCGTTCCGCATCACCTGCTGAACGTTCGGGATCCCGGTGAATTCTTCTCCATGGCGGATTTTCAGCGGATGGCCTATGAAGCGATTGACGGGATCCTGGCGCGGGGGAAGGTTCCTTTCCTCGTGGGCGGGACCGGGCTTTACGTGGACGCGGTGGCCGACGGATACGAGCTTTCAGACCGGGCGCCGGATCACTCTCTGCGGGCGCATTTTGAGACCTTCGACACGCCGACGCTCTATGAAATGCTGGTGAAGCAGCTTCCGGACACGGACATCGACCCGAAAAACCGGCACCGGGTTATGCGGGCGCTGGAGCGGCTGGCGGCGGACGACTGGCATCCGACGGGGAAGAAACCGCGGTATACGCTGCTGAAGCTTGGGGTGACATGGCCGCGGGAGATTTTGAAAAAGCGGATCGACGAGCGGCTTGAAAAGCGGTTGCGGGAAGGCATGGTGGACGAAGTGCGGGCCATGCTGGACGAGGGCGTTTCCGAAGAGTTCCTGGTGAAACTGGGGCTGGAATACAAATACCTGACATGGTACCTGACGGGGAAGATCGGATACGAACAGATGGTGGAGGAGCTTGGGAACGCCATCAAGAAGTTTGCCAAGCGTCAGATGACCTGGTTCCGGAGGGACGAGCGGATCCACTGGCTTGACATGACGGGGGATCCGGCTGCAGAGGCGGCCGGGCTGATCCGGGACTTCCTGGGCCAGGATGCGGCAGGCTAAATTCACAAAAGCCTTGACAGAAAAGACTTTTTGGATATACTGAAGTAGCAAAATATCCTTTAAGGAGGGATTTCTCAATGAATAAGGGAGATCTGGTAGCTGCTCTGGCGGCAAAAACTGACTTGACTAAAAAAGAAACCGAAATTGCTCTGAATGGCCTTCTGGATGTGATCGCGGAGAGCATGGCTAAGGGTGAGAAAGTTCAGCTGATCGGCTTCGGCACCTTCGAAGCGAAGGAACGGCCCGCTCGTATGGCCCGCAATCCCCGGACCGGCGAACAGGTTAAGATCGCTGCGACCAAGGCTCCTTCTTTCAAGGCCGGCAAGGCTCTGAAGGATGCCGTGAACGCTCCCGCCCCCAAGGCCGCCAAGAAAAAGAAATAATTCAACGGCTAAAGAACCGTGAGTTTCGGCTCACGGTTTTTTCATGGGCTGATTTGCAGTACAGCGGGTTGTGTGGTATAATTTCTTGGTTAGGGTTTAGCGGTGAGTGGATAGTGGTTAGTGGATAGTGGATCGTGGATAGCGGTTAGTGGATAGTAGTTCAGGAGTTTTATGAGAGGAGGGGAGCCTTATGGACCGTCAGGACAATATGCCTTCACAGGGACGCCGTTCGGCTTCCCGGGCCACAAAACTGCGCAAGCGGAAGCAGCGGATGAACGCTTTGCTGCTGATCGGCGCGATTGCGGCCGTTCTCTGGCTTGTATTTGTGCTGCCCTTATGGCTTGGTCTTCCTTCACCCTTCACCGAACTGCGCCGGGCGACCCGGACCGTCGGGACGGACAGCGGCGAAGTGGAAGGATCGGCAGAACTGACCACGGGATACGAGGGCCTTCGGATCAGCGAGATCATGCCCTCGAACAAATCGTCGGTTACGGACGAGACGGGCGGATATCCGGACTGGATTGAGATCTGGAACAGTTCGAACCACGAGATTAACCTGAAGGGCGTTGGCCTGAGCGACGACGGAACGAGCGTCAAATTCCTTTTCCCGGCGGTTTCGCTGGCGGCGGACGGCCGAACCATCGTATACTGCGACAACGAAAACCAAGCGAGCGTGAACCTTCCTTTCCACGCGAAATTCAAGCTGAGCAGCCTCGGCGAGACGGTTTTCCTTTACGATCCGAACGCCTACCTGATCGACAGCGTTAAATATCCCATCATGGCCAGCGACGAGAGCTGGTCGCTGGTCGGGAACGAATACAAGAGCGTTGCATGGTTCAGCCCGGGATACCCGAACACGGAGGAAGGGCACCAGGCCTACCGGGAGAGCATCACCGTGACCGACGGCAGCGTGATCATCAACGAAGTGATGGCAGACCCGATGACGGGGCTGCGGGACGACGACGACGAACTGGTGGACTGGATTGAGCTTCGGAACACCACGAGCCACGACATCGCGCTGAGCAATTTCGCACTGAGCGACAACGAGAAGCGACCGCTGAAATGGAGGTTCCCGGACGGCGCGGTGATTCCCGCGAACGGATACTATCTTGTGTTCTGCAGCGGGAAGGACCGGCAGGACCGGAACATGCCCGACGTTTGGCACACGAACTTCCGCATCAGCGCGGAGAACGAGACGATCATCCTGAGCGACAGCCAGGGCCACGTGCTGGACCGGGTTATGATCGACAACCTTCCGCAGGACTGCAGCTGGGGCCGGAACGACAACAACCAGATGCAGGTTTTCACAACACCGACGCCGACGCTGCCGAACAACCAGACGGGATTCAACCAGATGGACGTGAACCTTCGGGCGCTGAACAAGACGGGCGTTTGGATCAGCGAAGTGCTGGCGAGCAACAACGGCGTCGAGACCTATGACGGGGCGGCGAAGACCGACTGGATTGAGATCTACAACAGCAGCACAGAGGTCGTTGACATATCGGACTGGGGACTGAGCGACGACCTTGGGCGGGGACGGAAATGGCAGTTTCCGAAGGGGACTTACATTTCACCCGGGGAATACAAGGTGATCCAGTGCGACAAGGATACAGCGAAGAACAATCCCGCACAGCCCCATACGAACTATAAAATCGGCAGACTGAAAAGGGAAACCATCACCCTGACGGATCCGACGGGGCGGGTGCTGGACAAGGTGATCCTGCCAGACATGAAAACGGACGTATCCTACGGCCGGACGATCGGAATGGCCGGGCTTTTTTATTATGACACGCCTACGCCCTTCCAGGCGAACGGCACCGGATTTACGGGATACGCGGTGGCACCTTCGTTCAACATTCCGCCGGGACAGTACACCTCGACGCAGTACATTGAGATCAGCATTCCGGAAGGGACGCAGGTTTTCTACACAACGGACGGAAGCACCCCGACACAGAACAGTACGCCCTACAACGGGGAGCGGCTGGAGCTGAACTTTACGACAGTGATCCGGGCCCGGGCGTTTGCCGCCGGCCTGACGAAGCCCAGCGACACGATTACGGGCACCTGGTTCATCAACGCTTTCCACGCGCTGCCGATTGTTTCCATCGTGACGGATCCCAAAAACCTTTGGGACGAGGAATGGGGGATGCTGACCATCGGCAAGAACGCCGTGAAGGAGGCGGGCAAGCTGCCCTTCCCGAACACGATCTACCGGAAGGTGAAGGATCAGGGGGTCAAATATGAATGCAGCATTGAGCTGTACGACGACAACGGAACGCTGATTCTGGACCAGAACGGCGAGGTTGGCCTGATGGGCGACTACTCGCTGGACATGCCGCAGAAGAGCTTCAAATTCCGGGCGAAGAGCCTTTACGGCGACAAGACGTTCAAGGCGAAGCTTTTCCCGGACCGGGACTACACGGAATACAAGGGATTCGTGCTTCGGAACAGCGGGAACGACTGCATGTTCACGCGGCTGCAGGACGGATTCCAGCAGCATCTGATGGATCTTTGCGCGGACGAGCTGGCGAAGATTACGGACGCGAAGGTTTGCCACCAGGCATGGAAACCCTACGCGGTTTATCTGAACGGCCAGTACTGGGGGCACATGAACCTTCGGGAACGGACGGACAAATACATGATCGCCCAGTTTGAAGGGCTGACCTTTGACCAGGCGGATCAGATTGACCTGCTGCAGGGCAGCGGCAGCGTTAAGAGCGGCAGCAACAAGGCCTTCAAGGCCATGCGCAAGCAGATCAAGGAAAGCAACCCGGCGAAGGATCCGGAAGCGCTGCAGTACATCCTGGACAACGTGGACGTGGATAACCTGTTTGAATACATGGCGTTTGAGATGTTCTTCGGGAACAGCGACATCGGTAACACCCGCTACTACCGGACGAACCAGGAAGGCAGCAAATGGAAATGGGTGCTTTACGACGTGGACTACGGCCTTTACTCCTCGAGCTTCAACAGCCCGTGGAGCTACACCAAGGCGAAGGGCATGGGCCAGAAAGCCATTGACAACACGATCTTTCTGAAGCTGCTGAGCGTGCCGGAATATAAGGACCGGTACCTGACGATCTACGGAACGATCTTCCAGAAACTGACGACAGAATTCATGATCTATACACTGGAAGAAATGGTGAAGATCATTCAGCCGGAGATGCAGCTGCACTGGGCCCGGTGGGGCGAAGAGAACGACCCGATGGTGATCGCGGAGGTTCCGACGACGATCGACGGCGCCTACCGATACTGGGAGAAGCGCGTGGACCGGCTGAAGAATGTTTGCAAACTGCGGCCGGCGCGGCTTTGGGACTTTACGCAGGAAGCGTTCAACCTGACGAACGCGCAGATGGAGCAATATTTCGGGAAGAAGCCGGAGATTCCGGCAGACGCGATCCAGTAAAACAAGGAGGAAACGGATATGTTCATTTCAACCGCAATTGCCGACGGAGTTAAATCCATTGTTAAAAACGACTCCAGCCTGAGCTCGTATTTCCTGAGCCAGTTTGAGAACCTGACCCCGTGGAAGATTCTGATCGGGCTGGCGATGGGCTGCCTTGTGGGACTGATTATCGCGTTTGTTTACAAGCGGTGCTACCGGGGCGTGCTGTACAGCCCGACGTTCGCGATGACGCTGATGATGCTGACGCTGATCACCACGCCGGTGGTCATGTGCATCAAGAGCGATATCGCGCTGAGCATGGGCATGGTGGGCGCGCTGAGCATTGTGCGTTTCCGGACGGCGGTGAAGGATCCGATGGACACGGCCTACATGTTCTGGGCATTGACGATGGGCATCCTGCTGGGGGCGGAGCTTTATGTACACGCGCTGGCGGTTGTGCTGGGGATCAGCATTATTCTGTTCGTTATGACGTTTGTGCGGTTCCGGAATCCGAACGGGTATCTGCTTGTAGTGCATTATGACGACTATGCGGAGCAGGAGATTACGCAGCTGCTTCGGCGGACCGTTAAACAGCGGAAGCTGCGGAGCAAGACGGTGACGCGGGCCGGCGCGGAGATGACGGTTGAGGTTCGGCTGGATTCGAAACAGGATCTGGTGAGTGCTGTTTTGAATATTGAAGGTGTTCATGACGCTACCTTGGTCGCTTGCCAGACAGAAGCAGGGCAATAAAGTATAATAACAGTTCGGGAGAGGAGGTGAGCACGGGTGTCCATGAATACTTTGCCTTTGCGGCATGAACTTAAATACTTTATCAATGAGCGGCAGTATTTTGTGCTTTCGGGCATTCTGGATTCCGTGCTTGCCAGGGACCCGAACGGGGACGAATACAACGAATACCACATCCGGTCACTGTACTTTGACACGGTTTTCAACAACGCGCTTTACGACAAGCTGAACGGCGTTCAGAACCGCGACAAATATCGGATTCGGATTTACAACTTCAGCGACAAGATTATCAAACTGGAATGCAAGACAAAGGTCGGGACGCTGATTTCGAAGCGAAGCCTGACGATTCCGAAGCTGCTTTGCGAACAGCTGATGGCCGGGGATCCGGAAGGGCTGGAAACGACGCGGAGCGGCTTGCTGAACGACATGTTCCGGGAGATGACGGTGAACCTGCTGCGGCCGGTGGTGCTGGTGGACTACGTTCGGGAGGCTTACCTGCATCCGGCGGAGGAGGTTCGGATTACGTTTGACAAGCAGCTGCGGAGCGGGCTTTACAGCAAGGAGCTTTTCGATCCGTACGTACCGACGATTCCACCCTTTGACGACAACGTGATCATTCTGGAAGTGAAATACAACCACGCTCTTCCGACCTATATCCGGGATCTGCTGACCCAGTACTGCCAGGGGGCGCAGCCAAGCGCCATCAGCAAGTATACGTGGTGCCGGCGGTTTGAAGGACTCGGGGAGGAGTAGGGGAGATATAGGAGGGATTTCCATGGAAGCTTTGATTCCCAAATGGCACCGGGAACTGGAACTTTTCAGCGCCATCAAGCCGCTGCTGATTCTGGAAGGGAATATTACGGACCAGTACCGGTTCCCGGTGGACGGCTCGGTGAAACAGGACGAGATTATCAGCCTGAGCCGGTATCTTCAGGCTTACTTTTCCGACAACGGATACGACCAGGTGATCTTCTACAGCAATCTGCTGGGGTTTGTGAGTCCGTTTGATCCCACGATGCTGGAACGGTACGCGGCGCTGACCGGAGCGGAGATTAAGAACGGCGCGATACCCTCGGAATTCAAGGGAAACGGCGCGGAGACCGCTCCGAACGTGATCCGCCGGGCCATGTGCCAGCAGCAGGCGGCCACG
Organism: uncultured Eubacteriales bacterium; assembly: GCA_902764875.1. Taxonomy (GTDB): domain Bacteria; phylum Bacillota; class Clostridia; order Christensenellales; family Aristaeellaceae; genus Aristaeella. Next base: position 2,439 of record CACWXP010000036.1, on the reverse strand, counting down.
GTGACGATCATGGAGATGGCGAGCCACTACATCACGACGCCGGAGCGCATGGACCAGCAGGACGTGAACAGCTTCAACATCCTGATGCAGAGCGCGCTGAGCAGCAGCTGGGTGCGGACGGCGCACGGGAAGAAGCAGAACCTGCTGATTCTGCTGGTGAACAAGCTGAACGACCTGCCGGCGTGGTTCTATCTGAACAACCCGGTTTGCAAGATTCTGCAGCTGGAAGCGCCGGACCGGGAAGAGCGCAAGCGCATGATGACCGGGACGAACTTCGCTTCCTTCTTCAGCGGTACAGCTTACCGGCGGGACATGCCCTATTACACGGAACACGAAGACGAGCTGGACCGGATTAAGGAAAAATTCGTCGGGCTGACGGAAGGGATGACCTTCACGGAGCTGGACGAGATGCGGATGCTTTGCAAAAGAGAGGAGATTCCGATCCGGGATCTTTGCAAGGTGGTTGACCTTTACAAATACGGCATCAAGGAAAACCCCTGGAGCACGCTGAGCGTGAAGAGCCTGAAGACGGCGAAGGCTGACTTTGAAAAGCGGATCAAGGGCCAGGATACGGCGCTGGAGCGGACGCTGGACGTCGTGAAGCGCGCGGTAACCGGCATGAACGGGGTGAACTCCTCGTCGACGGGAAAACCGAAAGGCGTGCTGTTCTTCGCGGGACCGACGGGTACCGGTAAAACAGAAACCGCCAAGGCGCTGGCGGAGAAGCTTTTCGGCGACGAGAGCGCATGCGTCCGGTTCGACATGAGCGAATACGGCCAGGGGCACAGCGACCAGAAGCTGATGGGCGCACCTCCCGGATACGTCGGATACGAGGCGGGCGGCCAGCTGACCAACGCGGTGAAGAAGAACCCCTTCTGTATCCTGCTGTTTGACGAAATCGAAAAAGCGCATTCGACGATTCTGGACAAATTCCTGCAGATCCTTGAGGACGGCCGGATGACGGACGGGCAGGGCAACACGGTTTACTTCAGCGAGACGATTATCATCTTCACGAGCAACCTCGGCATCTATGTGAAGGACGCCTTCGGCAACCGGCAGCCGAACGTGACGATGGACATGGAATATTCCGAGGTCCAGATGAAGGTTCGGACGGCGATTGAAGACTACTTCAAGCTGGAGCTTGGGCGGCCGGAGATCCTGAACCGCATCGGCGAGAACATCGTTGTGTTCGACTACATCCGGAAGGATGCGGCCGACCTGATCCTGAAGAGCCAGGTGAACAAAATCATCTCGAAGCTGCGGGAGCAGAAGAACATCGAAATCTCCATCGAGGACTATGCCTACAAGAGCCTGGAAGAGGCGGCGACCTTCGACCTGTCCAACGGCGGCCGGGGCATCGGCAACCAGGTTGAAAGCCTGCTGATCAACCCGCTGAGCCGGTGGCTGTTTGACCACGAGATTACGGAGAACGCGAAAATTGTGATCGAAGCGTTTGAGACGGCGGGGAACCCGCCGAGCATCCGCTGCCGCGTGGAAGGAGAGGGCAAAGATGAGTGAGGACATCAACCGGATGTCGCCGGATTCGACCAATGAACTGCTGAAAAAGATGCGCGCGATTACCAACGACCTTTGGCGGGAATCGCCGGACGTTGCCGCGGAAACGAAGGAAAAAACCAAGAAACCGGAGAAGGTCGTTGTGAAAAGCCCGGAGATCGGGATTGACAACCTTTGGATGACGGCGGACGAAACCATCGACTGGACCGACGCACTGGCCCACGAATATCCCACGGACGGGCTGACGAACATGCGGCTTTGGAGCTTCTACCACAAAGAGGCGGAGGAGGTTCTGAGTGGGAACGTGAAAGCCTATGCGGAGGTTTTGCGGAAATCCAACCCGCTGGGCGAGCTGATGGCCTTTTCCAAGGGGATTACCATGCGGGCGCCCAGCGCCGACCGGCTGGAAGCGCAGTTTAACTGCAAGCCGGAATATCTGGAAAGCGACGGGAAGAAATATCTGTGCGCCATGGGCGTGCGGATTGCCCGGGATCTGCTGGCCTGCCTGCCGGTGAGCGAAGTTGGGGTGAAGGCCGTGGCAGACGAGGAAACGGTGATGGAGGTGACCTATACCCGGGAGCAGATGATGCACCGGAACTTCAGCTTCCTGGATCCGGTGGCTTTAACAGAAGAATGCGGAGCTACGTTTAGAGAAGCATAACGGAGAAATTCGCAGAAAAACATCGAAACATATCAAAACTGATTCGATATTGGCTGATGTCGGAGGATATCGGAGGATATTCGGACCTGACAAGTGTGATATAATGCTTACAGAAAAAGTTCCGGCGCGGAAAATGCGTCCGGAACTTTTCGTATGTGTGCCGTGCATGGCACAATTCTAGCAGGTGTAAGTCCTGCCACGGGTATTTACCGCCAAGTGTAGCGAACCGCAAGCTGCTGTCAGCAATGTCAGGAGGGGAGGAA
>CACWXP010000035.1 GCA_902764875.1 uncultured Eubacteriales bacterium | reverse complement strand
CGGAACGAACTCAATCATCCGTTGCCAGAGGACTATCACTTCGTAGACCCGGAGGATGCGGACGGCTTCAAGCTGGCAAAGCTCCTCTGGTACGGCTTCGGCCATGGAGAAAAAGGCCCATTCGAGGGCTGGGATCAGGAGGATTGCTCCACCGACTGGACACCTGCCAAATCCTATAAGGGCGTCATCGGCCCCATGGCTGCGCCCGCGCCCCATTCCACCCATGAATACGACGTGATCATCGCGGATGAAAACGGGGAATACGTATGCTTCTCCGGCATGTGGTGGGTGCCGGAAAACAGGCTGGCATACATGGAACCCCTATGCACCCACCCGGATCATCGCCGGAAGGGGTTGGCGGCAGCCGCTCTCTCCCGGCACTATCACCGAATGAAGGCCCTGGGCGCTACCCACATGGCCGGCGGCGGGGACCCCTTTTACGAAAAGCTTGGGTATGGAAAGGGCATCCATTGGACGTTCTGGAAGCGGAAGGAAAAGCAGGCGGATGCCCCTGTGACCAACCCCTGTCAGGCTGTCAGCGCAGACGCCGCAGCGGTCGCTGCGCTGGCCTGCGAACTGTGGCCGGAGCATTCATTGGAAGAGATGAAAGAAGAATTTGAATCCCTGCTCGCCCGTGAGGACGCGGCGGTCTTTGTGTACAGAGAGCAGGGAGAAGCCGTGGGCTTTGCCCAGTGCCAGCTTCGCCGCGATTATGTGGAAGGAATCTACGTCCGGGAAGGCGCGCGTCGGCAGGGCGTCGCCCGCAAGCTGCTGTCCGCGTGTGAAAGCTGGGCAAAAGCGCAAGGCTGCAAGGAATATGCCAGCGACTGCGAGCTGGACAACACGGATAGCCAGCGGTTCCATCGGGCTGTCGGCTTTGAGGAAGCCAACCGGATCGTGGCGTATGTGAAAAAGCTGTGATCCGGTGTGTCAAAAACGCTTCCAGCCAAAGACGATATATCTTTTTGAATGAGCATGCCCTACAATCCTCTCTGAAAGGAGGGCGAAACCATGGCCTATCGAAACGCACAGGAGGTCTTTCCAGAAGGACTTCTCAGACAGATCCAGCGGTATGTGTCCGGCGAAACCATCTATGTGCCGGCCAGGGAGGAGAAAAAAGCCTGGGGTGAAACATCCGGCTATCAGGAGTATATCCGGGAGCGGAACCGGGAAATCCGTCTGGGATTTGAAGAGGGTAAGACCATCGACCAGCTCATGGACAAGTACGCGCTCTCCTATGATTCTATCAAGCGAATCGTGTATTCAAGAAAGGAGATCGCTATGCTCAAGTACAGCGCAACACTATCCTCCGCCCAGGCCTATGGACAGGCCGGGAAAATGGACGCCTGGCTCCATCTGTACCTCAACGAGGACGGGCGGAACATCCCCTTCTCGGACGGCCTGAAGCTCTTCAACCGGTTTTATTTTAGCCCGGCCCTGTTTCCCATCCGGCTGTTTCACCGATGCGCAGGGCCGGAGCCGGAGATGAAATACCGGATCGACAAGGAATGGTGGGCGATCAGGGTGGCCGATCTGGAGAAGAGTATTCAGAACGATCCGGATATGCCGCCGCTCATCGTCCATTACGTGGCGGGTGAATATGAACTCAACGACGGCAACCACCGCCACCAGGCGTATGAAAACCTGGGCATCGAAAACGCGTGGGTCATCCTCTGGATCACAGAGGAAGCGGAAAAGGATGACTTCCTTTCAAAGTACGGGGAGTACGTGAAAGACTGCACCGTGATCCGGCGATAAGGGGGTAAAAGGCAATGAAACTGTTTATCATCACCGGCACCTGCGGGGCCGGGAAATCCACCATGAAGGATGAGCTGGCGTTTCGACTGGACCCGAATCGGTATGCCTGCGTTGATTCGGACGAAACGGGCCTCAACTGGTGGGATTATGCCGGCACCGAGCAGGAAGGACAATACGGCGCGGACAGTTTGCGGGAAGCGTTCAGGATCGCCGGCGGAAAAGATCTGATCTTCGTCACTTGCATGGCGCCTCATGATTACATCACGAAAACAACTGTGCCGGAGGAATTGACTGCCACCTTTTCTATCGCGCTGTGGGCAAGGGATGAGATCATTGACCGGCGCCTGCGGGCCCGTCCCAAAGAGCGGGGATTTACAACAGACGAAGCCATCCGCCCCCACATCGAATACAATCAGTGGATCGGCAAAAACCGGGGCAAGTATCAGCTGTTTATCGACACGGAAAACCAGACGCCGAAGGAAACCGCGGAAAGAATCATCGCCTTCATGACCGGTCTGCCGGAATGAAGTGTCTGCCAAAGATCGATCATTGGAGGGAAAAAGAGAAATGAATGGAATCATCTTTATATCCGGTCCCTGCGGAAGCGGAAAAACGGCATTCGCCAACGCATTGACAAGACATCTCGCCAAGAAGAACCATATTGCAAAGCGAAAATCCGATCATATCTGGAGCTGTTCACAGATTGACCTGAATCGCTATCTTATGAAATAAGCAATGATTGACAAGTTTATCGATATCGAGATAATTGAAGTCAATTCTTTAGTACGGAGGGAAGGAAGATGAAATACCAATACAAAAAAATGCCGGAATCCATTCGGGGGACATATGGAGAATATTCAAAGAGTTTCGGGTTTAACTGGAAAGAGTTTGTGATGGGCATACCGACGCCGATGTTTCTTGTCACAACATATAAATCTAACGGACAGCCAAATGCTACAATGCAGTCATGGGCAGGGTTTACGAGTGCGAATCATGGAGGCGGGTATTACGTGATTCTATGCAGCGTGAATAAGTGTGGACATCTTTACCAAAGCCTAAATGAAAAGAAGGTAGCCGTGCTGAATTTCATGTCTTCTGATTTATACAAAGCCTGCATGAAGACGATACAGAACAATCAGTTCGAGACGGATGAGATAACTTCGTCAGGGCTTACTGTGGAGAAAGCTTCATGGATTGAAGCGCCGATGGTCGCTGAATGCTTCATGAACCTTGAGTGCCAATATTTGTGGGAGAAAGAAATTGTACCGGGTGATGATCATGCTATGATTTGCCTGGAAGTCATAGGCGGGCATATAGAGAAGGATTATATGGAGGATATGTTCGGAGGTAAAGGGATTCTTTACAATGTCCATTATCCGATCAATCCAGAAGATGTGAAAGAAAAAGGTTGCGATTATGTAGCTGCACTCAGGAAAGTAAACCAATCCTATGAATATTAATCAAATGAACGCGAGCTTACTGGGCCTGTTCAGCGGCTTTCCGACACATCATTTTCCCGATGAAATCGCGCAGGTAGGAAAGCCTGGTCTTTATCAGCGCGTGGCCGGAGGAATACGCCCGGAACGACGATGACAGCGACGGGATGCACGGGATGTTTGCGGAACGCGGCATGGCGTTTGATAACCATCGTGTGATTGACCGGCGAACGAGCGCGGCGGATGCGGTGCGGCTGGCGCGGGAGGCGGACTGCATTTTTCTGATGGGCGGAGATGTGACAAAGCAGATGTCGCTGATCCGCGACCTGGGGCTTGTCGCGGAGCTTCAGGCCAGCCGCGCCGTGATCCTGGGCATCAGCGCGGGGTCCATGAACATGGGGCGGTATGCGGCCGACGTCTGGGAAACGAAGGCGCTGAGCGAAGGGATCGGCCTGACGGACATTGTCATGAAGGGGCACTATGCCGAGGACGCGTGGTTTATCCCGATATTGAAAGAATTGTCCAGGACTCATCCGATCGTCGCCATGGAGGATGAAAGCGCAATCTTTATCAAAGCCAACGCTGTTTGGAAGCTTGGCAAGATCCATTGGATCGACAAAGGCGGAACCACCATATTTACCGATGAAACGCTGAAGACAATCGGAAACACCCTGTGATAGGAACCGCATGGAGAACGAAAAATGATGAAGCTTGAAAAAATGGACGATTTCTTTGCCGCCCGGATCGATGGCTATGATGAGCACATGAAGCGTGATATAGAGGGCGCTTCCGGCTTCTATGCCTATACCGCTTCCCTGCTGCCTTTGGCGGGCGGAAGCAGGGTGCTGGATCTCGGCTGCGGCACCGGTCTTGAGCTGGAGGAATACTTTGTGCTGAACCCCGGCGCGGCCGTCACGGGGATCGATCTGTCCGAAGCCATGCTGAATGTGCTGAAAGCCAAATTCCCGGACAAAGGCTTGACGCTGATCCATGCCTCCTATTTTGATGCGCCGCTTGGAAGCGGGCAGTATGAAGCCGCCGTATCCGTGGAATCGCTGCACCATTTTCCGGCGGAAAGAAAAACGTCGCTGTACGAAAAGCTGCATTCGGCATTGGCGGAAAAAGGCGTCTTTGTGCTGACGGATTACTTCGCGGAATCGGAGGAAATGGAAAAAGAATACTTTCAAAACCTGACGGCGCTGAAAAGAGAGCAGGGGCTTCCGAAAGATGTTTTCTATCACTATGACACGCCGCTGACGGTCGAACATGAAATGGATATCCTGCGCCAGGCAGGCTTCCGGGATGTCCGGATCATGAAGCAGTGGGGCGAAAGCACTTATACGGTTCTTGCGAATAAAGATTGAATGTTCGGAGGCAGATTTGTCATGGAAAAGTCAACAAGAAAAAACCTGGCAAAGGTGGCCGAAAAAGCGGCTCAAGTCCCTTTTCATGGGTATATTGACGGGAAAGAATCGAATCTTGAACCGATCATTCGGTTTTTCCCACAATGGACGCTAAAGGAAGCCAACGGGTTATGGTGCGCGGCATTTGTCTATTATTGCTGCCGGGAAGCGGGATTTGGGATCCCCATCAGGCCGGAAGCATGCAAAACCTGCCATCTGGCAGGCTGTATCGCTTGGGAAGAATTGGCTGCGGGTGATCCCCGGATCACGTATCATAAAGGCGGTGAAGGCTTTGTTCCGGATGCCGGTGACATCGTTCTGTATGACCTGGTTTTTGAAAATAAGGAACATGATCATATCGGTATTGTCCTTGAAAACCGGGGAGATACGATCGTTGTCGCGGAAGGAAATATTGCCAACAGATCAGGGATCATCGAGCGCCCCAAAGATGAGCATATCAGAGGTTATATCAGAATCCCGGATGGATACGAATATCGGAGGATGATGATGGATTATCAAACGGAAAACCTGATCCTTCATTTCGTCACAGAGGACGATATATCGGAAGTCGCCCGGACGTGGCCCGCTGATCATCATCCGCTTTCTGACGCGGAGGCGCGGGAGGCCATTGCTTACATGCGCGGAAACTATGAAAGGAATACGAAGGGCGGTATTTATCATCTGTGCCTCGCTGTATGCCGCGCAGACAATCCTCACACCATCATGGGCTGGTGCGGCCTGGACGGCAGCCGTAACCCTGCGGAGCCTGAAATCTTCATTCTGCTGGATGAACCATACCGCGGCAAAGGTTACGGCACGCTGTGCGTGAAGGAATTGCTGAGGATCGCGACGGAGGACTATGCCCTTCCCGGCGTGCACGGCGGCTGTGCCAAAGAGAACATTGCCTCCGCCCGGGCCATGGAAAAAGGCGGCATGGTGCAGTATGGGGCGGAAGATAACGGCGATCCGCTGTTCCGGTTCTGCGCAAATACCGAATCCTATCAGGAGGGAAATACCTGTGGATGACAATCATGTGAAGTATATGAAACGCTGCTATGAGCTGGCAATCAGCGCCGGGAAAAAAGGCCATGATACCTTTGGCGCGGTGCTTGTGCATCACGGAGAAATCCTGGAGGAAGCGGAAAACACGGCAGACTATGTTCACAGGATCTTCGGGCACGCGGAATTCAATCTGGTGCACAAATGCGCCAACAAGTATTCTGATGAAATCCTGGAACACGCGGTCGTTTATACCAGCTGCGCACCCTGCGAACGGTGTCTAGCGGCCATCGCATCACTTGGGGTGCATCAGATTGTGTGCGGCGTGTCCTACAAAGAGTTCTGCAAGCTGCTGCCATTTGATTATCAGGCGGTGGATCGCGAAGGGCTGCTGAAACAATTGGGCATCCAAATGACGCTCACGGAATCCGTGCTCGAAGAGGAAGGAATGCATGTATTTGAATGGTGGGGCGGAGAATATCACCCGCTGGAGAAACTCATTGCGGAAATGGATGAAGTGAAAAAGAAGCAGAAATAGAGGGAATGGTATGAACAAAAAGCTGATCCTCATCAGCGGCTCCCCCTGCGTGGGCAAAACAGCCGTGGGTACGCGGCTCTTTGAAAGCTATGACAACAGCGCGTATCTGGACGGGGACTGGTGCTGGTGCGTGCATCCCTTTTCGGTCACGGACAGTCGGCTTCGCAACGGAGACAGAAGCATGTCCTTTGTTCTTTCCAACTATCTGGAATCGGATTTTGAATACGTGTTCTTTACGTCGGTTGCGCTGACAGATCCTGGAATTCGTGAAAGCATTCTGAACGGGATCATGGCGAAGGATTACGAAACCATCACCTTTACGCTCACCTGTTCGGAGGAAACGCTGAAAAAGCGGCACGACAGGCGCGGCGACAAAGGCGAAACGAACTATTTCTGGCTGCATCTTCCGCCCTGCCCGGGGGACATTGTGATCGACACGGACAATAAGAGCATCAGGGAGGTTGTCAAAGAAATGAAGAAAGAAATTGATCACCGAACGGCGTACCATGATTGAAATGGGGGCAATATGAAAATCGGCGAGGTATGTTTACTGACAAATGATGTGCCAAGACTCGCCTCCTTTTACAGGCAGCTGCTCGGTGTAGAAGAAAGCGGCAGCGATGAAACCCATCAGGTTATTCTACTGGGCAGTGCATCCTTCTATGACTGATTTCAATCAGCGAGATGATCATATTCTGATTGATTGGCAAATTTGACAACTGAATTTGATATGGTAAAATGTAAATATCATAGGCAAGCACTGATGATCCTGCTGTACTATCAGGTGTCACAGGTCAGCCTGTGATATTTGTTTTTTGGGGGATGTCAACTTTCGTAGACAACAATACGACCTCATGTTACCACCATTCATTATCCCTTCAGCTACTGCGCAGGTCATAACAGTATCATCGGTGAAATGACAATCGTCTCTGAAAAGTGGGAAATCCTTGGTTTTGATATTGTTCCATTCATAAACAGAGCCTACAATGTCACCTACGGTCCTTCTGCGCTTCACACTGTTTAAGACCAGCAGTCTTGCCAAGAGTGTGTTTAATGCGCACTGATTTCATATTGTCAAAAAGAAAAGTTAGGGTTATAATGAAGTAGGAAATCCCTACTTTCCTACTTTTCGTAAGGAGGCATGAACATGTCAGAAGCAGCTATTGTGAATGATGCTCGCGTCATGGCTAAAGGACAGGTTACAATACCAAAGAATATCCATCTATGCTTTGCAGCGCTTTCAGGCACAGATGAAGGGCGAAGGAAAAGCGGCAGGCCTGATGAATGATGACGATGTAGCTGCCTGGATCACCGCTTCATGCAGAGAGGAAGAAGCGGAATGAAAGTGATGTCTGGAATGCTGGCAAACTTTACGACAACTCTTTGCAATTGCTTTTCCGTAACAAGTCAAGATATGATCGCTGGGTTGATCAAAAAGCAAAGGAGTATTACAGCTCTATAGGCGATTATCCGGAGGACTTGTAATCTTTAAGACCCCAAAGGCGAATTAATTGCAGATGCCTTCACAATAATAATGAGGAGAGAATACCTTGCTTTTCTACTTTACAGCAACCGGAAACAGTCTCTATGTGGCCAAGCAGTTGGAAAACGATCCGATCAGCATACCACAGGAGGGCAAACGAGCAAGCATGAAAAGCATACAGATTCATCCCTGAATCAGTTTTGCTTTGACGCTGACCATGGACGACTGAAGTATCCGAATGAAATGGATGCGCCAAACCGCATGATCCGACAGTTTCAGCGATATGGGAAGATGGAATGAGGAGACAAGGATGCTGAGCAGCAGAAAATGGAATGACGGAAGACACTGGCGCAGGTTCGCTGCGCTGTTTGCCAGTTCACTTCTGATCATCTGCTTTACGGTACACAGCGCAAAAGGAGAAAGCACCATGCTGTTAAAGCCTGAAATTAAGCAGAACGGAGTATCGATCGAAGGCGTGCTGTATACGCCAAACGGAGAAGGCCCTTTTCCGACGGTGATCCTGACACACGGGTTCACGGGCAACTATACATATATTACCGGGAACATCGCCAAAGAACTGGCGGGTGCCGGCTTTGCCGCCTATGCGTTCAATCTCCGCAATCCGGACACAAGGAGCATGCTGAACACCTCTGTGTTGACGGAGGCAGCCACTTTGGACACGGTCATCGACCAGATCAAAGCGCTTGATTGCGTTGATTCGGAGCAGGTATTTCTTCTGGGCGAAAGCCAGGGCGGGTTTGTATCCGCCTACGTCGCCGCCCGGCGCGAGGACATTCAGGCGCTGGTTCTGTACTACCCGGCGTTCGTGCTGCAGGATGACGCGAAGGAGAGAAATCCCGGCTGGGATGAACCGGGGCACGTTTTTCAGGATGATCCTTCCTTTGGCGTGAGCGCCATCTATGCCCGGGATGCCTTGTCTTTCGATATCTATGAGGTCATTGCAAACTATCACCGGGATGTGCTGATCGTCCACGGGGACAGGGATACCGTTGTTCCGCTGACCTATTCAGAACGCGCTGTGTCTGTCTATGACCACGCGGAGCTGAAAATCATCCATGGAGCGGGGCATGGGTTTTATTCCGGTGAGCCCTTCCGGATTTCCACGCAGTACGCAACAGATTTCTTGGCCTCGCACATCCAGTGATGGTATACCGAGAGCCCCAAAGCGTCGAACTGCTTTCCGGCTGGCGAAGGGAGAATGATACGAGTGCGGTACAGAATCAATCAGAAAACGCAGGACAAAATCAGCGAGATTGGCCTGGGTTCCGCTTATATGCCACAAACCCCGCTGAAGGAAGCCATCCCGGCCTTGCGGCAGGCCTATGAGGGCGGCATCAACTATTACGATCTTGCGGCGGGTGACGGAAAAGCCTTTCCCATGTATGGAGAGGCCTTCAAAGATGTGCGCACAAGCATCCTGTACCAGATCCATTTCGGCGCGGATTATTCCAAGGGCACCTATGGCTGGTCCATGAACCTGGATATCGTCAAGCGATCCATTGAAAAGCAACTGAAGGAGCTGCGCACCGATTATATTGATTACGGGTTTATCCACTGCCAGGACGAGTTTTCCGATTGGGAAACGTACCGGAAAAACGGCGTGTATGATTATATCCTGAAGCTGAAAGAACAGGGTATCGTGCGCCACATCGGGCTTTCCTCCCATACGCCCGACGTCATTCAGCGCATCCTGGATGACGCGGAGGTGGATATGCTGATGTTCTCCGTCAATCCCGCTTATGACTACGGCCAAGGGGAATACGCCAACGGCGGCGTGGATGAGCGCAACGCGATTTATCGGCGCTGTGAGAAGGAAGGGATTGGCATCTCCGTGATGAAGCTTTTTCCGGCGGGCAGCTCCTGGACGCCAGGCAATCGCCCTTCGGTCAGGCGTTGACGGAGTATCAGTGCATCCGCTATGCCCTGGACAGGCCGGGCGTGTTGACGGTGCTGCCCGGCGCGCAAAGCATCCGGGAAATCGAAAAGCTACTTGCGTATGAAAACCAGCCGGAGGAAACGCTGGATTATTCCATCGTCGGTTCTTTCGCCCCGCCCCAGGCCAGTGGAAAATGCGTGTACTGCAACCATTGCAAGCCTTGCCCCATGGGAATTGATATCGGCTTGGTGAACAAGTATTACGATCTGGCAAAAGCAGGAGACAAGCTGGCGGTGGAGCATTATAAAACACTGGAAAAGAACGCCGCTGATTGTATTCAATGCGGCCATTGCGACAGCCGCTGTCCCTTCTCCGTGCGGCAAAGCGAGCGGATGCAGGAAATCCGGGCTTTTATGATTTGATTGGCGGTTCCTGCTGACAATCTATCCAACAGCTATTTCAGGCTTAAGGGAAGAAAAGTAAAGACGGAGTATCCTATTTAGAGTTTCCTGTATTTCAACACATTCTCTGGTCAGACACCACTCAAACACGCACCCTTTGACAATGGTGCAGACATCCATGGCGATCAGATGCAGATCCGCGGAGGCAGACAGATAACCTTGCGCTGCACTCAATTCGAGCTCCCTTTCCGACCGTGCCATCACTGTACCATCCGCAAAGCGACCGTCTTCCTCATCCAGATAGGCAGACAGCGCCTGATTATCTGTGGTATAAAACCGCTTCATGAAGTCCTTTCCCAAGGCCTGATAGCGGTTGATCAGGTGCATATAAAGCTCCGCCTGCCTTCCTGCCACATCTTGAATGGACGTCTGAAGCGCAAACCCATCGAATGATTCTTCGCGAACAAAGGCCATCATCAGGTCATTCTTATCAGCAAAATAGTGGTAGAAGGTGCCGGTGGAAACATCGGCTTTTTCTATCACTTTCCGAACCGTGACCGCATCTGCGCCGATTTCCTCGATGAGGCTGGCAGTCGCTTCCAGAATTGCTTCCTTGCAGGCGCGATTCTCATCGTTCTTTCCGGGTCTTCCGCTTTTTTTCATACGCACCTCCGAATTAAAACATGTTCTAATCTCCTTGACATCATATCACAAAAGGCGTAGAATTGCAAATAGAACACGTTTTATTATTCGGGAGGTTGACAGTATGGCAAACAGAGCAGAGCGGCGCAGATTGATGCGAGAAGCAACGGCAAAAAACAAGGCTTTGATCGCAGACTATACGCAAAGCCAGTTAATGTCCGGACTGGCACAGAATGGCATCACGTCCCAAGACCTTGAAAAAGAATATCTATTGAGTGAGGAGGAATGAACATGAAGATCACGTACTGGTCAGACTACGCTTGTCCGTACTGCTATATCGGGGAAACTTACCTGAAACAAGCCATCGCTGAGCTTGGGATCGGGGATCAGGCAGAAGTGGAAATGAAAGCTTTTGAACTTGATCCTGACGCCAGCAAAGAATATACAGGCGCAACTGTGGAGCGGTTTGCGAAAAAGTATGGCCTTCCCATTCAGGGAGCGCAGGCTCGTATTGATGCTATCTCTCAGATGGGACGTGATGCAGGACTGGATTTCCGGTATGCGGAAACCCGCTACACCAATACCTTTGATGCCCATCGCCTGACCAAACTGGCCCAGAAGAAGGATCAGGCACTGGCAGACCGTCTTTCAGAACGGCTCTATAAGGCCTATTTTTCAGAAGGCTTAGAGTTAGCGGATTACGATGTGCTGCTTCGCATTGCCCGAGAAGAAGGCATGGATGAGAACGAAGTCCGTTCGCTGCTGGCTACGGATGAATTTGCCATGGACGTTCGCCTGGATGAACGGGAGGCGGCACGGTACAATGTCCATGGCGTTCCTTACTTCCTGCTGGATGGACAGCTTGCTATCCCAGGCGCATAGCATGAAGCAGGCGCTTCGCCAGGTGATGGACGCGCAGAAGGCGGATGAACCCCAGGGCATGACCTGCGGGCCGGATGGATGCCGGATCGCAGATCACAAAGCATGATCGTCTGTGTGCCCGTGAAGGGCTATTTCGAGGTCAACTGCTATCTTTGGATAGACGATGTGACGAAGCACGGTTTCCTGATTGACCCAGGGGCTCAGGGACATGCGCTAATGGAATTATGCCGTGAAAATGGCTGGATCATAGAGAAAATTCTGCTGACCCATGGACATTTCGATCATATCGGCGGCATTGCGGCGATCCGGGAGGAAACGGATATTCCTGTCTATATCCATGAGGCCGGAGAAGTGGTAGATCAATCAGACCGAGCATATGATTACAGATGCCGGAAAGTGGCTTGAAATAAGCACTTCCAGGCATCTTTCTTCTTTAATGACTGGCTGGGTTTCTGCGTCACCTAACGATTCTGCTAACGACTGTCGCTTTTATTGGCAGCAAGCCATTTTCCTGCCTGCCACATTTCAGGCGGACGATGACCAATCTCTATTCAAAGCGGCAGACTCAAATCTTTCTGCTGGTTCTGCGATCGAGGATTCTTTACGATCCACTGGGTTCACAAACATATCTTGTGTCAATCTTCATGATCTGAACATTCTGACAGCATTAGTCAACGCGGATAGCGAAGTTAAAATATCTGTTTGATAGTTTTTAAGAACCTATGCAAAACTAAATAAAATGCAGATGATTATCGAACAGTTTCCTTGACAACGGTCAGAAATCAAGGTAAAATTATACAAACCTATGCAAAACGAATACTTTTGCATAGGTTAGAGTGAGGAGATCGATTATGAAATCGCGTTCGGAATGTTTGCAAGAATATGGATCTGATTACTTTATCCGCCAAAAAATAAGCGCTGGAGAACTGTTTCGGATTGATAAGGGTATCTATTCAGAAACAGAATATGTTCCTGAATTAGCTCTTGTCTGTTATAAATACCCCAACGCGGTCGTCACTTTGAACACGGCGTTTTACCTTTATGATTTGACGGACGAGATCCCTGACGAGCACTATCTCGCAACAAAGAGAGAAGCAGCGCCTATTTCTGATAAACGAGTCAAGCAAATTTTCATGCCAAAGGATCTCCTGGCGATCGGAAAAACAACCTTTGAAGAGAAAGGTTTTCCAATTCCTGTTTTTGACCGGGAGCGAATGCTAATTGAACTGATCCGGTATAAAAGCAAGCTGTCGTTTAATTATTACAAAGAAATCATAGGCAACTACAGAAGAATTCTCCCGCAGCTTGATCCGGAAAAAATAAGAGATTATGCAGAAATCATGCCGAAGCGAGATATGATTATCAGAACGTTACAAATGGAGGTTTTCTAATGGCAAATCTTGAAAAGCTGGCAGCAAATTACAGATCGGAAGGCTACAGTGCGTTACTTGCGGAAGCAAGAGTATGTCAGGATATTGTTTTAAAAGCAATCTCTGAGAGTTCATTAAGCAGGAATGTGACAATCAAGGGCGGCGTTGTTATGAGAAGCATCACCGGAAATGTCCGCCGCGCCACCAGGGATATTGATTTTGATTTTATCAAATACTCAATTCCTATCACGATGATTTGATGTGTATCTTGCTCATCTGTTTCCGCCGCAGAAACGTGGAACCTGTTCTGCAATTTGGCTGTCAGACTTTTGACGATCATCCTTTTTCCCTTCAGACTATGAACCCATGATGCCCGAAGTCTGAAGGTCATTACAGCAATTCTCATTTAAATCCTTTCCGATGAAGATCTGTCACGATTTCTTCCCAGATGTGCTTTGCAGCGAAATCCGATCCTGCAGGAGAAGCGTGCGCGCCATCTTCGGCATACAGTTCAAGATCCGTCCAGCTTTTCTTGTAGCTCCACCAGTTTTCACCAACGGGAGCCCGCAGCGCATGGATTGCAGCCGCAACCTTTTTATGGGATTCAACCATGTCCTTTTGCTTTTCCGGCTCATCTTTCCTTGACCAGCATTCGTAAATAATCGGTGTGCTTCCTGCTTTGCGGATCATCTCATTCAGAGAGACTGCGGCGTTCAGGAACTTTTCTTCCGGGCCGAACGGATGGGCATGCTCCTGAAGGACAACATAATCATAGCCGCCATAAAGGATGTTGAAGCGAACATCCGGCTCTTCCGCATGCTGGGAGAGATACCATCCGCCGTGGGCGATCATGGTGACGCGGCAATTGAAGTCTTCATCTTCTGCCCGCTGTTTTACCATCAGCGGCATATCGTTGTAATATGTGTGGCTGTTGCCAATAAACAGAATGCTCAGATCCTTTTTCTTCGCCATTGGTACATCCTCCCCAAATCAAATTTCCGTCGCAATAATCAGATACCATCAATCCCGGCTTCATTTAATAATTGTTCAAAGCTTTCTGCAAAACGGCGATCATCTTCTTCTGTCCGCTTTGCAGGCCCCTTCAGATGATGCTTTCCGCTTCGCCTGGCCTTCTTTGCCAGATGCCGTTCCATCAGCAGTCCGTCAATGTTTTCATCCGTGTACCATCTGCCGCTCTGGTGGATTGCACGCGCACCTTTTCCCAGGGCAAGGGCGGCGACACCATAATCCTGGGTGATCACCACATCACCGCGCCGACAGAGGTTAATCAGTGCGATATCCACCGCGTCCGCACCGGCCCCGATGACCTTTATGGTGCTGTAATCCGAGCTCAGAACATGATTGGTATCACACAGAAACGTCACAGGGATGCCATGTTTTTTTGCGATTGTTTCAGCAATCCGGGTCACGGGACAGGCATCTGCGTCAATGTAAATCGTCATGGATTCACAAACCTCCCGTATCCAAACACCAGCAACGCAACCTGAAGTACAAGCAGCACAGGAAAGAACAGCCGGAAATACCAGTGCCTGGTTTTATGCCGGCAGATTGTCATCCCAAGGATCCCGCCTAAAGCTCCGAAGCAGGCTGCAGCTATAAAAAGCGTTTTCTCCGGGATTCTCCATTTTCCTGCTTTGGCACAATGTTTGTCATAAGCCATCAGGCCAAATGAAACGAGGTTCAGGATCACAAGCGCTGTGCCGATGATTAAAATGGTGTTCATGTGCAGCTCCTTACTTACGGCGAATTACAATATCATTTCCGGCATCCATTTCAGATAATCTCCTGAGACCAGACGATACATGATTCCATGATTTCTGACTTCTTTCAGGCAGAAATCTGTTACCATTCCCTTGCGGCACACATATGAATCGTGATAGTACTCGTCGATGTCGTGGATGAGATCCGCTGGGCATGATGAAATATCAATAGTTTGTCGTGTACTTTATTTTACGCCCGATGGTGACTTGTCTGATCTGCTTTTGCCGGAGAAGTGATTCAACGGCTGTGCGAAGCTTTTCAGAAATCCCTTTGTATCCCATCTCCTTCGCCAGCGAGGTCAGATCCAGTTCCTGGTGTTGCAGGCAGGACAGGATTCTTTGCTCATATTGGATCTGCTTTTCTTTCTTTGCGTTTGGCGCAAAATGCTCATGAATCGGAATCGTGACGGCCAAGTAGCTGCGATCCGGATCCATATCGAATTGCAAAGGCCCAGATCCGTTATCCTCAAGTGCCTTTTTAGCATTCGGGAAACCTGTGTTCCGACCTTCAATCAAATGGAGCTCCTTCAGGAAGTCGCCAATTCTGCGATTTCTGTAAGACCGTGCCCGGATTTCCTGCCGTTGAATTGCTTCGTCGCTGATGCTTCGATCAAAGCCCGGAAAGCTCGTAATTTCAATGCATGTAGGCGTAATTCGAACCGTGATTGGCTCTGGAATCTGGTAGGAACGATGATAGACTGCGTTTGACAAAATCTCCTCGATCGCTGCATAGGGATAATTCCAGATTCGCGTTGCCTCTGCCTTTCGGCCGTCTTTGAGTACCGCCTCCTGGAGAACATAGTTGCGGAGATAAGCGAGGGCGTCGCGCAGCTGGCGCTGAATAGGACCCACAAAGGTTTTCTCTGTCATACCATTGCCTGTGGGATCCGGTATATCTACCACTTCAATCCTTGCATATCTGAAAAACCGCTGCGTTTGTTCAGAGAACATCAAAAGGCCTACATTCAAAGGCCGTCTGTCCTCCGCTGGCCCTTCAATGAGCTGCATATCCCCGGCAATCTGCAAGGTATCCATCTGCAGAGACAGAGGATACAGATTGCTGCCGATTTGACGCAGATGCTCACGCATCAGTCCAATGTCAAGATCACTCACCTCGGCTGTCAGGTTCGGACGGTCATCAAATGGTATGTTGGAAGAGATATAGAACAGCTCTTTTTCTTCTTCGTGTGAAGCAACCACAGTGCTGGAGAACTTACGTATAAAGTATTCCTTTTCTGTCTTTGTTGAAGTCACATCTCTTGGCGCTTTATAGGGCCGCCCGTGACCACCCGGGACCCAAATCAGAAGCAGCCAGGCACCGTCGTATTGGACCGGTTCTGCGATTGGTAAATACAGCGGCTCAATGGCGTGACAGTATTGCAGGAGCTTTTTTTGAATTGAATCCATTCGATCCGCAGGAATTCCTGTGATCGGCTGCTTAGGTCTGCCATTCTCCTCCTCGATGCCGACGACAATATAGCCGCCTCCAAGATTATCGATGTCATTTGCAAAGGCACAGATCGTCCGGATAATGGCTGCGGGGTTATACCCCTGCTTAAACTCAATACGGCTTGATTCTACGATTTGGTGGCCGATCAAGTGCTCAATACTGATGGGGATAGCCATGCTCTCACCTTCTTTCGACAAAATGATAGCACATCCATGATATTTTGTCCAGTCCTCGATAAAAAACTTGTATAGTGCTGGATGATCAGATATCAAGCTGGTTCAGCTTATCTGTAATGTGCACAAGTACAGCGTGCTTGATCCAGCCAGGCTTGTCAGATGGAATATACATACTATTGTCCATATTGCATGCGAAAATCAACTGTCAGATCGGTTGTACATCCATCTGATTATGATCGTCTGGAAACTGGCGGATTCTTTGATAGCCTGATATGCAGTGAGTGTGGGCAAACGGCAGATGTGCGTTTCTGGAAAACGATGAAGATTGAATGAAGGAGGTAGAAACCATGAGCAGATATGCCATGTGCCCTGAGTGTGGCCATCGTATGAGGCGTGTGCTTGATCACGTCCAGCTAACGATTTGGCGGTAGATGTGAAAGTCGAACACGCCGTCTTTGTTAGCTGTGCTAACACCCAGCTAACAGCACTGGGAGAAAACGGGGGTATTTTGAAGGAAAATGTAAAGAAATCAAATGAGGGATCTACTGACCGTGAAGGCAAACATCGACACTGTTTCTGAACGAAAGGACAGAGACCGGGAGATTGTTCGCTAACAAGGTTCCCTATAAAATCTTCCGTAGCATGATGATTTCGTCCGTTCGATAGGTCTCTTGAAATCCACATTGCAGAAACAGATGAATACCGGGATTGTCTATGGCAATATTGTCATACAATTCCGGTATTTTTTCGTTTTTGGCGTGTTCGCATAGCATCTGAAGACCGGCCTTGCCAAAGCCTTGTCTCCGACAATGGGCGGCGATAATAACATCTGCCAGGTAAATCCCTTCGTCAGGATCGTAATGATAGGCCGCTTCTCCCACAAACGACCTGCTTTTTCCAGTCGCAATGTATCGATAGAACCGTTTATTGGGATTCTGTACCCAATTATTGTACCATTCAGCCCACCTTTCACATGAAAATGGGATCGTACCGCCCCAGACACGGTTATATTCCATCGTTTCGGGATCTGCCATCATGGACTGACGGAACCACAGATCCTCTAGGTAGGGTTTGTAGAAAAAGACTTCTGTTCTGTTTTTCATCATCTATCTCAATGCCTGTCGGAGACAGGCAATCTTTCCTGTTTGTGGTGACAATTGTCACGACCTTAGAATAACGCATCAAAAAAGAGGAAACAAGTCAAAATAGTAGTATTTCTTTTTTGCGTTTCCTGTCCGCTTTTTTGCGTTTTGCTTGACTTTTTGCCGCCGGGGTGTTACACTAAATCTGGTTTTGTGGGTTCTACAATTTTATATGCTGAAGGAGGGGTATTCTATGACTGGTCTTCCTCTGATCATTGCCTTTGTGGTGGCAATCGTGCTGATGATCCTTCTGATCTCCAAGCTGAAGGTTCATCCTTTCCTCGCGATTATGGCTATCTCCCTGCTGCTGGCCATCGTCGCCGGCATCCCGCTGAAGGATATTCCCGGAGTCATCGGTTCAGGCTTCTCCGGAACCTTCACCTCCATCGGTATCGTCATCATCCTGGGCGCCTTCATCGGCACGGTGCTGGAAAAGACTGGCGCGGCTCTGAAGCTGGCGGATATGGTTATCCGTCTCGTGGGTGAGAAAAATCCGCAGCTAGCCATTGAGCTGATGGGCTGGGTTGTTTCCATCCCCGTTTTCTGTGACAGCGGCTTCGTGATCCTGAATCCCATCCGCAAGGCCCTGGTCAAGCGCACAGGCGTTTCCTCCGTGGCCATGACGGTCTGCCTCTCCTGCGGCCTTTATATCGCGCACGTCTTTATTCCGCCGACCCCCGGCCCCATCGCCGCTGCTCAGACGCTCGGCGTCGGCGAGAACCTGCTGCTGGTAATCGGTATCGGCGTACTGTGCTCCATCTTCCCGCTGATTGCCGGCTTGATTTACGCAAAGTTTATCGGCAAAAAAATCAAGAGCTCTGACGAGACCGGAGACAACGGTGAAACCGTCAAGTCCTATGAGGAACTCAAGGCTGAATACGGCAAGCTGCCTGGCGGCCTGAACGCCATCGCTCCCCTGGTGGTTCCGATTCTGCTGATGGCCCTCTCCTCCATTGCCGCCATGGCAAAATGGACCGGCGCTGTCGCCGATCTCCTGACCTTCCTGGGCACCCCGATTATGGCTCTGGCCGTCGGTACCGTGCTGGCGATCATTCAGCTGTTCATCTCCGGGAAGCAGAAGGATTTCTACAATATGACCAACGACACGCTCAAGACCGTCGGACCGATTCTGTTCGTCACCGCGGCCGGCGGCGTGCTCGGCAAGGTCATCTCCTCCTCTGACATGGTCAATTTCATCACAGCCCATGCCAATGCGCTGCAGACGATCGGCATCTTCTTCCCCTTCCTGCTCGCTGCCATCCTGAAGACCGCGCAGGGCTCCTCCACCGTGGCGATTACGACCAGCGCCGGTATTGTGGCTCCGCTGCTTTCCGTGCTGGGCTTCACAACGCCCGTGGAGATCGCTCTGGTGGTTATGGCCATCGGCGCAGGCGCCATGACGGTTTCCCATGCCAACGACAGCTATTTCTGGGTTGTTACCAACTTCGGTGAGATGCGGCCTGAAGAAGGCTACAAGACCCAGACCCTGATGACGCTGATTATCGGTCTCGCTTCCATGGTGGAAATCTTCATTCTCAGCCTCATCTTCTGATCGGCAGACATATCCCGCACATCCTGTCTGCGGACAGGGTGCGCGCTTTTTCTGATATCCGGAGGAATATATGAATCAGCAATTACGCAATCACGCGGATCAAATTGTCCGGGAAGCCATTGCCGCCGTTCAGCCGGACGCGGCGGTGCAGCGGGCGTTCCGCGGCATGGATTTTCCCGGCCGTGTCCTGCTGGTAGCCGCCGGCAAAGCCGCCTGGCAGATGGCCAAGGCCGCTTCCGACTGTCTGGGAGATCGGATTGAAAACGGTGTTGTCGTCACCAAATACAACCATGTGATGGGTCCTGTCGCGAACTTCTCCTGTTTTGAGGCCGGGCATCCGGTACCGGATGAAAATTCCTTCCGCGGAACCCAGGCCGCTCTGGATCTGGTGGCGGATCTGACGGAAAAGGATACCGTGCTTTTCCTACTTTCCGGCGGCGGCAGCGCGCTGCTTGAAAAGCCTCTGATCCCGGGAGCGGAGCTGCAGGATATTACCAGCCAGCTGCTGGCCTGCGGTGCGGATATTGTGGAGATCAACACCATCCGCAAGCGCCTGTCCCAGGTAAAGGGCGGCCGCTTTGCTCAGCTTTGCTGGCCCGGCAAAGTGGAAGCCGTCATTCTTTCAGACATTCTCGGCGATCCGCTGGATATGATCGCGTCAGGCCCTGCCTGCCCAGATACCTCCACAGCGGAGGACGCCATGCGCATCCGTGAAAAATACAGCCTGCGGATGTCCGCTGAAGCGGAACGCCTTCTGGGCATTGAAACGCCCAAGACCCTGGATAATGTGCACACCCAGATCAACGGAAGCGTGCGGGAGCTGTGCTCAGCGGCGGCAAAAACCTGCCGCGATCTCGGCTATGAGCCCATTCTGCTGACTGATCAGCTCTGCTGTCAGGCCCGGGAGGCCGGCAGCTTCCTCGCCTCCATTCTGAAGACCCATGCATCGGACAGCAAAGCCTTGGCCTTTATCGCCGGCGGTGAAACTGTTGTTAAACTCACCGGACACGGGCTCGGCGGCAGGAATCAGGAAATCGCCCTGTCCGCCGCCGCCGGCATTGCTGGATTGACCCGGGCGGCGGTTTTCTCGGTCGGCAGCGACGGAACGGACGGCCCTACCGATGCCGCCGGCGGCTATGCGGACGGGGACACCTGCCGGGAGCTTCTGGCCCAGGGACTCACAATCGATGCGGTGCTGCAGGATAACGACGCCTATCACGCGCTAGAAAAGACCGGCGGCCTGATCATGACCGGCCCCACCGGCACCAACGTCAATGATGTGTCGGTTGCTCTGCTGGAATAACGGAACCGACAGCCGGTCCGCAAAGGCCGCCATGATACCCCCCTCTTGGCCTTCTGAAGCAAAAGATAAACGGGAATTTTAGGAGACAACAGAGGATTTTACGAAATGAAAGAAATTGAAATATCCGGCGCCAACCGTTTTGAAACCTTTACCAAAACCCGTGCCGGAAGCCGCGCTGTCATCCTCCGGGACGGGATGATCCTGCTTTCCCATGATGGTTCGGCCTCTGCAGGAGTTTCTGACGCTGTATGAGTATTATGAGGAATACCGCTATATCAGCCATTATTTTATCTGCGAAGTCACAGGTCAGGGAGAGATGAACCTGACTGATGCAGAGAAAAAAAGAGGACTGGAGCCTCAATGGGTTCCGTTGCAGGATGCGATCGATCTGTTTTCTCATCATCAGGATTACGCAGATGACAGCGAAGAACAGCGCGGTTCCTATTTGCGGGAATATACCGCTTTACGGGAATACATGCCTGACCGTAATTTGACGGAGCGAAACAGGATATTGAAGAAGTGTTCGGCAGAGTTCATATGTAGCTGAGTCGGAGCTCCATCTGTCAATCCAACTAAGGAATTGACAGCTTTTTGTTGCAAATTAGCTAAAATAATATAAAATAGAATTGGCCATTGTGAGAGGAGGCTGTTATTAACATGAGTGAAGCAATAGCAACTGCTACATCGACAGAAATGCAGAACAACTTCGGCAGATATCTTCATATTGTGATGAACGGCGGCGAAGTAATCGTCACCAAAAATGGAAAAGAAGTCGGAAGATTCATCCCCCGGGAAGCCGCCGTTTCTTACCTGACAGATTCCCTGACAGGAATTCTGAAAGAAAGCGCTGATTTGGACCGGGTAAAAGCAGAAAGGCTGAAAGCGAAGTATGAATGTGCTGATTGACGGGAACATTATACTGGATGTTCTGCAAAACCGGGAACCTCATATTGAAGCATCCTCAAAAGTATGGAAATTGTGCGAAACCAATCTGGTTAATGGCTATGTTTCCGCGCTGACTTTTGCTGATATGGTCTATGTGATGCGGAAAGAATTGACTCCTGCAAAGATTTATGAGGTTTTGAAAAAACTGGCCTTAATCTTTCATTTTACTGAATTGAGTATTTCCGACATGGAAAAAGCTGCGGGCATGATGTGGAAGGATTATGAAGATGCGGTTCAGGCAGCAACCGCTGAACGCATACGTGCAACAGCCATCATTACCAGAAATATTAAAGATTATCAGCAAAGCAAAATCCCTGCTTTTACACCGGCGGAGTTCCTTGAACGATTCTGACAGACCCGTTTTCGCCTTGTTACAAAAATGTTAATGGCGCGGAAAACCGGAATTTGACGATTCATTACAGCGACGTGGCTTTGCTGCTGACGCAGTACAAGGGGGCGCTGACGCGGTTTGCGGGAGACTGCCTTTAAGGATGACCGGGCCGACCATAATGGCGCAACAAGACCAGTACTACATTTCCCGGATCCAGACGGTCATTTCTCCCAGTCCGCGGTTGGCCCAGGCGAAATAGGGGATCAGGGTCAGCTGAGTTTCGGTCCATTCCGTCTTCTGGCCGGCCGGGGCGTAAAGCTGTCCTTCCGCAAAGGCTTTGCTCCGGCGGAAGGCTTTGCAGTGAATGGTTTTGATACCGCCGAGAAGGCCCGGTTCATCGCGGACTTCGAAGATGGTATCGGGGGGCAGGCGGAGGAGATGGAGATCACCGCCGTTATCGGCTTCCTCCAGGCAGTAGACCAGGGGGCCGCGGACCACGCAGAGTTTTCCGGTATCTTCCCGCACGGCAGGGTTCGCGTACATCGGCGTGACGGGCATCTCCAGGGTCAGGGTTACGGTGTCATTTTCCCGCCATGTCCGATGGAGATGAATATAGCCTGCGACCGGAGTGGCAGAGACGCTTTCGCCGTTCACCTTCAGTTCATAGCCGCGGCACCAGCCCGGAACACGGACAGCGATGCCGTACTGCCCCGGCGTGCGCACCGTGAGGCGTACCTGACCGTCCCAGGGATAATTGCTTTCCACGCCGAGGCGGACCTCCGCGTGATCCAGGGCCGCGCAGACCTCGCCGCCGATATACAGATGCATATACAGGGTATCGTCCCCGGCCGAGAAGGCATAGGTGGGAAGGGAACCCAGAAGGCGGGCCAGATTGGGCGGGCAGCAGGCGCAGCCGAACCATTTCTGCCGCTGAGGCTTTACATGACGGAGGCGGTCGTCCTTTTCGCAGGCTTCGGGCACGACTTCCAGCGGATTGACATAGAAGAACCTTTTCGCGTCCAGGGACATGCCGCTGAGGACGCTGTTATACAGCGCGCGCTCGATGACATCGGCATAGCGGCCGTCCATTTCGGCATTCAGCAAGCGCCGGGCAAAGAAACACAGACCGATCTGCGCACAGGTTTCGGCATAGACGGAATCGTTGGGAAGATCATAATCATAAGTGAAGGCTTCCCCTATATGGGTGGAGCCGATGGCGCCGGTGATATACATCCGGCGGGCGACCATGTTGTCAAACAGCCTGCGGCAGGCATCCAGCAGGGCGGGATCCTCGGTTTCCACCGCGACATCCGCCATACCGCTGTAAAGATACACGGCGCGGACCGCGTGCCCTTCGGCCTCCGCCTGATCGCGGACCGGCTTTCCGGCCTGATAATACTGATAGCGCATGAAGGTTTCGTTCCAGCCGAAGGCACGGTTTCCGTCGCGCTTCGCTTCCTCCTCGAAATAGAGAGGAGACTGGCCGCGCTGATCAATAAAATATTTTGCCAGGCGCAGATAGCGGGGTTCCCTGGTGAGCCGGAAGAGCCGGACCAGCGCCATTTCGATGATCTCATGGCCCGGATAGCCGTGCAGCTGGTCCTCCCCGGGGCCGAAAGTGCGGTCGATCAGATCCGCATAGCGGCAGGCGACGCCGAGAAGACGGGTGTCCCCGGCGGCCTGGGCGAAGGCCACGGCGGCCTCGATCAGATGACCCGCGCAGTACAACTCATGGTTATCCTGGAGATTGCTGAAACGCTTTTCGGCCGGATGGGTCTGATAATAGGTGTTCAGATATCCTTCCGGGGTCTGGGCGCGGACGATCAGGTCAATGGCGCTGTCCGCCGCCTCACGCAGGGCGGGATCGGGCTTTACGGCCAGCTGATAAGCGACGGCCTCCAGCCACTTGTACAGGTCGCTGTCCTGAAAGACCATGCCGTGATACTCGCCCCGGCTGAGACCGGCCGCGACGCGGAAGTTTTCGATACAGTGGCTGGGCTCCGTATCCTTCAGGCGGTCGTTCAGGGCTTCCCACTGATAGGGGAGCATCTGGGTGCGCACTAGGTCGATCCGCGGCGCGAAAAAACGGTCGGTTACCCGCATTGCGGTCAGGGGCAGCGGCTTTGCCACAGGTTTCATTCCAAACACCTCGCTTGTTTTTATATTGCAGGAGGACGGCGGGGAACGGGCTTGCGCCCGGCGGCGCGACTTTTCGCGGACTCTTTTGAAAAAGGGCCGTGGAAAAACCACGGCCCCTGAGAAAGCAACGGATCGGCTTACTTGAGGATGCTGTCGATGGTGGCCTGCGCTTTTTCCGCGGAGGCAGCGGGATCGCCGCCGGTCATGACTTCGTTGAAGGCCAGGGAGATCGCGTCGGAGATCTGCGGCCAGGTCGGCAGCGGACCGCGGGCATTGGCGTACTGCATTTCATCGACGAAGACCTGGTAGACGGGATCGCCGTCGAACTGGCCTTCCGCGATGGTGGAATCGGAGGAGATGTAGCCCATGGCGTTCATCATGTAGAGGCAGACATCCTTGCTGGTGGCATACTTCAGGAATTCGATGGCGGCATCCTCGTTTCCTCCGGCGATGACCGCATAGTTTTCACCGCCGAGGCCGGAAGCCTGCACCTTGTCCTGGGGGATGGGCGCCACGTTCCACTTCAGATCCGGCACTTCGGAGCGCATGGTCGGGATCTGCCAGGTGCCGTTGATCATCATGGCCAGGTTGCCGGAGATGAACTGATTCATGGTGTCACCCTGGGTCCAGTTGATGGCTTCCTGGGTCATGGCGCCTTCGTCCACCATCTTTTTCACCTGTGTGAGGGCCTTGAGGCCGCCTTCGGAGTTCATTTCATAGGCGGTCGCGCCGGTGGACCATACCCAGGTCAGGAAATTGAAGGTTCCTTCCTCGTTCTGCAGGGCGGAATGGGCAAAGCCGGACACCTTATCATTGGAGCAGGCTTTTGCGGTTTCCAGCAGCTCGTCCCAGGTGGTGGGCACTTTGCAGCCGGCGGCGGCGAGCATGTCTTCGTTGTAGAACAGGACCAGGTCATTGCTGCCGAAGGGCACGCCGTAGAGTTTGCCGTCGAGGGTGCAGGAATTGACAGGACCCGGATAGTAGGTGCTGACATCGAATTTGCCGGTGATATCGGCGAAGACGCCCATGGCGGCGTAGGCCGCGTGGTCGGGGTTGTCCAGGATGACCAGATCCGGCAGCGCGTCCGCGGCGGCGCCGATGGACAGCTGCTTTTTGAAATCAGCGAAGGGAACATACTTGGCCGACACCTTGATGGCGGACTGGCCGGCGTTGAACTCCTCGATGATATGGCTGAGCGCCTTCTGATGGCCCTCGGTTTCCCAGTAGTACCAGATTTCGACATCGCCGGAGGCTCCATCGGCAAACGCACCGAGGGACACCATGCCGGCCAGCAGACAGACCGTGAGCAGGATACCAAACAGCTTCTTCATTTTCTTGACTCCTCCTTCTTTTTTGTCCATTCTCCGGACTCTGACCCTATTATGTTTTTGAACAGGAGAAAAAGAAACTCAAAATTTCTTAAGAAAGGGGGAATAAACTAAGGTGCCGTGAAGGGGAAGCGGATGGTGACCGTTGTGCCCTCGTCCAGGACGCTTTGGACGCTGACCTCGTCCTGCCCCTCACAGTAGCGGTGGAGGCGGAGGAACGCGTTTGACAGGCCGATACCCGCCTTGTCCCGGATTTCCTTTACGTCCCCGCTGCGGAGGGCGGCGAGGATTTCCGGGGAGATACCCTTGCCGTTATCTGCGATGGTGATGGCCACCTTGCTGCCTTCCGCCAGCATGCTGACCTGCAGGGTGTAGGTTTCCCGCTGGGTATCGAACCCGTGCATGATCGCGTTTTCCACGAAGGGCTGGATGATCAGCTTGTGCACGCGGACATCGAGAATTTCCGGATCGGTTTTGATTTCGAAGCTGAATTTGTTTTTCAGGCGGAACTGCTGGAGATAGACATATTTTTTCAGCCAGTCGACCTCGTCCCGCAGGGTGACGGGTTTATCGCTGTTGCTGATGGCATAGCGGAGGATCGCGGCCAGGGTGCTGATGGCGTTGCTGATATCATATTCGTCCTTTTCGATGGCGATCCAGTTGACGGTATCGAGAATATTATAAATAAAGTGCGGGTTGATCTGGGCCTCAAGCATCCGGATTTCCGCCTTTCGGCTGTTTTCCGTTTCCGTTTTTTCGCGCAGGAGGGCTTTTTCCAGATCGTCGATGGTATGGTTGTACTGCTTGGCGATGACATCGATTTCCGACAGCATTTCCTGGTTCCGCGGCAGGCGGGCGGGAATGCCCGCCTCGTCCGTGCGCTGCATGCCCTCCACGATACCGTCGATATCCCGGGTCAGCTTGCCGGAGATTTTGCTGATGACGAACAGCGCGGCCAGCATGAGCACCACCCCCATGCAGACGATTTGGAGGAGTTTTTCCACCAGGCTCTGGACATAGCGGCTGTTATCATGGACGCGGATGATGCTCCAGCCCAGGATTCCGTTTTCCAGTTTGTCCAGGCTGCTTCCCGCGGCGGGGGTGAACGGGGTTCCGATGAGGGCTTTATCGGTGCAGCTGATAATCCTTCCGGTTTCATCGGTCATATAGACCTGACTGTCCTCCGTTTTGACCGTGAGGAGCACTTCCTCCAGGAGGCGCTCGTCCAGGCTGAGAACGATGACGCCGTAGAGCTTTTCCAGCTGTTTGTAATTCACGATGCGGTGGGCCAGGTGAAAAAGCCAGTAATCCTGATTGGCAAAGCGGGTTCCGAATTCCGTGGGCCAGACATGGGTCGCGAAGTCCGCGGAGGCGAGGCGGTAGATCTCGTCGCTGCTCAGGCTGAAACGGCTGATCCAGGAGTTTTCGTGGACGGAGTAGGTGAGCTGGTCGTAGGTGATGACGCGGCTGTTCTCCATAATGACCATGATGGATTTGATGAAGGAATTGGAGTTCAGGACGGTGCTGAGATAGCGGCGCATTTTGCTGACGCTGACGGCCGCGTTCTCGCCTTTATTGATATTGTCCGCCCAGATGACCATATCATCGTTGGTGTACATCTGATAAAGCAGGTTTTCATATTCGCTGAAGCGGATGCTCAGGATGCTTTCCGCGGCCTTCATATTGATAGCCGCCAGCTCCTCCGTGCCGCGCCGGAGGGTGACGGCGGAGCTGTATGCCATATAGGCGCAGATCACCGTGATCATGACCGCGGTGAGAATGCTGAAACGGCTGATCAGCATCTGCCGCATGGAACGTTTTTGACCGCCTGTTTTCCGCATTGTCCATCACCCCTGCAAAACTGATGTCATTGTACCGCAACCATGCGAAAAGCACAATGAAAAACCGGTGCGATGCCGCACCGGAAGCTTCGGGCATTATCCCTTGACCGCCCCCGCGGTCATGCCGGTTATAATATATTTCTGCATGAAGATGAAGATGATGGCCACCGGAATCATGGAAACGACGGCGAAGGCGGAGAGGTAGCTCCATTTGGTGCCGTACTGGCCCATGAAGTTGAAAATACCGGCAGTGATCGGGCGCATGGGCTGCTCGAGGATGAAGGTCATGCCGTAGGCCAGGTCGCCCCAGGCATAGAGAAAGGAAAAGATGGCGCAGACGGCCACGCCGGGCTTGGCCACGGGGACCAGAATGCGGAGGAAGGCGCTGAAGCGCCGGCAGCCGTCGATGTACGCCGCCTCCTCCAGATCCCGGGGGATGGAGGCAAAATAATTCTTGAGGATGAGCACCGAAAAGGGGATGCCGATGGTCGCGTCCGCCAGGATGGGCGCGCCCCAGGTGTTATACAGATGCATATTCCGGAACATGATGAACATGGGCGTGAGGAGTACGGAGACCGGGAGCATCTGGGTGACCAGGAAACCGAGGAGCACGGACTTATGCCCTTTGAAGCGGTAGCGGGCGATGGCATAGGAGGCAGGAACCGCCAGCAGCACGGCGATGAGCATGGAGCCCAGGGAGATGATAAGGCTGTTGAGGAAGGATCGGAACATGTTGAAATCGCCGGTTTCGATCTGGGCAATATACGACTTCAGGTTGAGGGTATGGGGATACAGGGTCGGGGGATTCTGAAAGATTTCGGCCTCCGTTTTCAGGGAGGTGTTCAGCATCCACAGCATGGGGAAGAGCAGCACCAGGGCGATCAGGACCGATACCGCGCAGCGGAAAACATTCCGCCCGGGGGTTACTTTGCTGTCATTCATAAGCGGCCTCCCCCCTGGAGGTGATCCGGAGATAGACGATACCGACCAGCAGCAGGATGACCAGGAGCACATTGGCCACGGCGGAGCCCTTGCTGTAGAGGAAATTATCGAAGGACAGCTTGTAGGAATAGGTGGACATGAGCTGGGTGGCATTGACCGGGCCGCCGGAGGTCATGACATAAACCAGGTCGTAGACCTTGAAGGTATAGATAAAGCCGAGGACCAGGATGGATTCGATGGTGGAGCGCATGAGCGGGAGCGTGATGCGGGTGAACTGCTGGAAGGGACCTGCCCCGTCGATGGAGGCGCTTTCATACAGCTCGCCGGGGATGGACGTGAGGCCCGTGGAGATGAGGATCATGTTGAAGGGAATGCCGATCCAGATATTGGTGATAATGACGGGAATCATCGCAATGCCCTGGTCCGTGAGCCACTCAATGTTTTCGGACACGATGCCGAGGCCGGTGAGGATGTTGTTGACAACGCCGACCTTGGTGGAGAACATGAATTTGAACATCAGGGCCGTGACGGTCATCGGGATCATCCAGGGCATCATCAGGATGCCGCGGACGGGTTTTGCGAAGGAGAACTTTTTGTTAAAGAACATCGCCAGGGCGAAACCGATCAGGAACTGGAACACCAGGCAGCTGACGGTGAAGACAAAGGTGTTGGCGACGGATTTGAAGAAGACCTCGTCGTGAAACAGCTGGGCGTAGTTTTCAAAACCGATAAAATTCTTTTTGCCCCGCAGGAAGTTCATGACGTCCACATCCTGGAACCCCAGGATGATATTGTGCACAATCGGGTAGCCGACGAAAACCAGCATATACACCACGGCGGGCAGCGCGAAGAGCAGGCCGATGTTGTCATGCCTGAAGAAAGCTTTGATCCGGTTCAAAACGATTCCCCCTTTCCATGCTCCATGATAGCCGCACCGGAAAGGGGGAACAAAGCGAAAAAACTAAACAAAGAGGAAAAATCCAAAGTCGATTGGGGCCTCAGCGCGGGGCCAGGGCGTTTTTCCGGTATTCCGCGGGGGTGAGGCCGGTGACCTCCCGGAAAACCTTGCTGAAATACTTCGGGTCGGAATACCCGGTTTTCTCGGCGATTTCATACAGCTTGAGCTGGGTTCCGCACAGCAGCTCCCTGGCCTTATCCATCCGGACATTGCGGATGTAGGTGCTGAAGGAGGTGCCGACCTCCCGGTGGAAGAGGGTGCCCAGGTATTCCGGGGTGACCCGGAGCCGGCGGCTGATTTCATCCAGGGTGATCCCGTCCTTGTAGTATTCCCGGATCAGGGCGATGGCTTTGCGGACGGTCAGATGGGACACATTACCGCCGGTTTCCGCCGGGGAAAGGCAGGCGGTGATGTCTTCGGCGATCCGCTCCAGCGCCTCCCGGGTTTTCGCGTCCATGATTTCGGAAAGCAGTTTCTGGCGGTCCACCGTTTTGTCCGGCTCCGCGCCGGATTCCTTTGCGAAGGAAATGACGAGCCACAGAAAGCGGACATAGCATTCCTTGACCTCACGAGGCAGATAGTACCTGCCGTCCTGAAAGCGGGCGCTGAAGGAACGCAGCACCGCGGCGATTTCGTCCGTGTTGGCCGCGTACATGGCGGAGCGCATCCTGTTTTCCAGCTCCATCGGATAGATGCAGGATTCGGTTTTGATCCGCTCCGCCTCGGGCCAGCGGATGACAGACCGGCCGCCCAGGGCGATATTCCAGTCCAGGAAGGGAAACGTTTTTTCGTACGTCTCATGGAGGGAGTAAGGTCCGTCCGTTTCGGCGCAGCAGACCGCCGCGTCCGGCCCCAGATCGGCAAGGCGGCTCTGAAGAATCGACGGGACGCTGCCGGGACCGGCATCGTCATAGGCGACGGTGGCCAGCACCCCGCGGTAGGGGAAATCCACCGTGACATACCTGCAGCGGGAAAACAGCGGAAGCATCCGGTCCAGGGCGGCGGTGTACGCCCGGGATTTTTCCTCGAAAGGCCGGCCGGGATCACACAGGATCAGCGTGAGCCGGGTGTCGGAACGGATGCCGTAGTTGTTGCTCAGGTATCTTTCCAGCTCGGGGGAGGCTTTCATTCTGCCCAGGAGCAGATCCCTGAAAACCTGGTCGATGCTGCCGATTTCGGCAGGCTTGCGGCTCCGGTCCAGCATGACCTGCTCTTCGACATGGGCCATGGCCTGCTCGAAATCCATGAGGGAAGTGGGCTTGAGCAGGTATTCCGTTACCCCGTATTTCATGGCGGAGCGGGCATATTCAAAGTCGGAATAGGCGCTGAGCACGACCGTTTTCGCGCCCAGCCCCTCGGCGGTCATCTTTTCCAGCATCTCCAGCCCGTCCATGACCGGCATGCAGATATCCGTGATGACGATATCCGGTTTTGTTTCCCGGATCCGATTCAGCCCATCCTCGCCGTTTTCTGCGACGGCGACAACCTCGTACTGACGGTTCATCTTTTTCAGGAGCTTTTCGATGCCTTCCCGGATCCGGATCTCGTCCTCCACGATGGCAACCTTCATTTGCGCAGCCCTTCTTTCCGTGTGTGCATGATGCTTACAGTGTATCCCGGCAGATGCGGTTTTTCTTTTCGCTGAAAGCCACGCCATAGTGCGTAATCGCATTCACTCCCTGACTACGCATGAGTCATTCCTATTATACCGGACAGGATGAACAATAGCAACCGAAGGAGAGTGTGACCTCAGGGCAGGATCACCGCACGGATCGTATTGGCCAGTTCCGCCCCTTCGGTGTACTGATATGTCAGTTCATGGACGGACCGCTTCAGAACCGTGTAGGACAGGTCGTTTATTCCTTCCGCCGGGTCATAACGCCGGCCGCCGTAGGCAATGATCACCGTTGTGGTTTTCTCCTCTTCCGAATACTCCATGGTCACATGGAGGGATGTCCAATCCAGCACCGGCAGCAGCATCTGCTGCACCAGTTCTTCGAACGCCAGGCGGAGGCGATTCATCCTTCGAAGAGAATACGAAGCACTCAGGAAATTCTATGGGAAAATGGAAGCAAGGCACGTGATCAATGGGGACGACTTCTTTGATGAAATGATCTGACAAACGGAGAAGAATCAAAACTAACCAGTTCGATGCAGCTGGGCGCGGGACTACGGTTCCGCGCCTTATTCTTTTTGGCCTTTTGGGGCCCGCCGCGCACAGCCCGTGCACAATTTTCCGGAAATCGCCCCTTTATACCTTGTAAGGGGTGTGAACAGGATGACGAAGCCCCCTGCAGAAAGGAGCGGACCGAGTATGAAGATCAAGCACGGCAAAATGTGCTGGCCTATGTATTGTGAAGACAACGGAGACAAGGGGCTCTTTTGTAAGGAGATCCGGCGGCGGGGGCACTACGCGAAGACCTATACGGAGCAGGCGGAGCATGATGACGCGCCGGACAGCGCGGCGAGCGTTTGCCGGAGACTGGATTCGCATTATTGGTAGTACTTTGGCACTAAATTTCTTTGCACCTAAAAAGGGGCTTGACGCCATATAAATCAAGGATTGCGGGGAAATCTTTGC
>CACWXP010000034.1 GCA_902764875.1 uncultured Eubacteriales bacterium | reverse complement strand
GGCCTGGGCTTCGCCCTTCAGAGCCAGCGTCATGGTGATGGCGGCGGTCAGGGTGGTCTTGCCGTGGTCGACGTGACCGATGGTGCCGATGTTTACATGGGGTTTAGTCCGCTCGTAATGTCCTTTTGCCATTGGGGTTTTCCTCCTCCTGTTATCTCGCTCAAAAGCGAATGTGTGATATTTGCTTCCGAGTCATTGATGCGGTTTGGAGCAGGTGATGGGAATCGAACCCACGTGACCAGCTTGGGAAGCTGGAGCTCTGCCATTGAGCTACACCTGCATGTTCCGCATCAAGCCTTGAAAGACTCGCGAACAAATTGTATTTTATCCGTTTTTGACGGGCGTGTCAATAGTTTTGGGGAAACTGGCCGATGACGAACGCTTTTGACGGTGGGCTCTGCGGAACTGACCGGGTGTCATGTCCGTGAACTTTTTGAAATCGCGGACGAGATGGCTGCAGTCAACATATCCGGTGTGCGCACTGATATAGTTCAGATCACACTCGGTAAACTGCAGATAATGCTGCACCCGGCGGATTCGGACTTTTTCGATATATTCCTTGCAGCTCATGCCGTAAATATCGTGAAACCTGTGCGCAAACCAGGGATAGCTGAGCCCGCAGAATTTCGCCAGATCATCGACCTTGAGCGTTTCATGGATATGGCGGGCGATATAGGCGGGAAGGGAATAAATGGGATCGATGCGGGAAGCATAGTTTTGGGGAACGAAGCCGGCAGTGATCCAGCGGCGGATGTGACCGGTGAAAAACAGATAAAGGAGGGAACGGATCCGGAGATCATAGCCGTAGGCGTTGTTGCGGTATTCCTGAACGCACAGGTCGATCATATTATCCATACGGCCTTCATGCAGCTCTTTGGCGGTCAGCAGCATCGGGAAACCGAGACGCTCCCCTTCCAGCAGCATGCCCCGCAGATCCGGAGAATAGGAAGGCAGATCGCCGAACTGCTCCATATCCAGCCGGATCACTTCATAGGACGCGGCAACGCCTGGCTCTCCGTAGGCCAGAGAGTGCGGCGTCAGAGGGTTCAGAAAAACGGCATCCCTGGTGTTCAGCAGGCAGGTGCTGTCGCCGCGGGTGACTTTCAGAGAACCGCTGAGCACCCGGACAATCTCACCGAAATAATGCCAATGCTCCTTGACCGGGAAGCCGGGGCGCTCGGTTGTGTGCAGAAAACATTCGACAGAGGAGAACAGGAGAGCGTCCTGAATCTGGTTTTCCATAATGAGAAACCTCCGATTCTGATGATTATTCGATGAACATGGCGTCGCCGAAGGAGAAGAAGCGATACCGTTCCTCCACGGCAAGACGGTAAACCCGAAGCGCTTCCTCCCGACCCATCAGGGCGCTGACCAGCATGAGGAGTGTGCTCTGGGGAAGGTGAAAATTGGTGATCAGGGCGTCGGTGGCTTTCAGTCTGACGCCCGGATAAATAAAGATGGCGGTATCTCCGGCGCCGGGAAGCACGGTTCCGTCCGGGGCGGAGAAGCTCTCCAGCGTTCGGACGGAAGTGGTGCCGACGCAGACAATACGTCCGCCGGCAGCCCGGAGACGGTTCAGCTTTTCGGCGGCATTGGGAGTGACAGAGCAGAATTCGCTGTGCATCACATGATTTTCCGCGTCTTCCACCTTGACCGGGCGGAAGGTTCCCAGGCCGACATGCAGGAGTACCGGCACCACGGTAATGCCTTTCTGGCGAATCCGGTTCAACAGTTCGGGCGTGAAATGCAAGCCCGCGGTCGGCGCAGCGGCGGAACCGTCCTGCTTCGCGTAAACTGTCTGGTAGCGGTTCCGGTCTTTGAGCTTCTCGTGGATATACGGCGGAAGAGGCATTTCGCCCAGCCGGTCCAGGATTTCCTCAAAGACGCCGTCATAGATGAACCGGACGGTGCGTCCGCCGATCTCTTCCACGTTTCCGAGAATTTCACAGGAGAGCAGCCCATCCCCGAAGGAACAGCGGGTTCCGGGCTTCAGTCGGCGGCCGGGGCGCACCAGGGCTTCCCAGTCCGTTGCGTTCTGCCGGCGAAGGAGGAGTACCTCCACCGGGACGCCGGTATCTTCCTTGACGCCGAGGAGGCGGGCGGGGATGACCCGGGTTTCGTTGATGACGAGGGCGTCGCCGGGATTCAGGTAATCGATAATGTCATAAAAATGCTTATGCTCGACGGAGCCGTCTTTCCGGTGGTAGACCAGGAGACGGCTGTGGTCCCGGGGTTCCACGGGCGTCTGAGCGATCAGCTCTTCCGGCAGTTCATAGTCAAAATCGGAGGTTTTCATGGTTCAGATCTCCATCCTGATTTGCGCTTCCGCGGCGGCCGGCATATTCTTTTTCATATGCGCCCAGGCGGCGGGGGTACAGATCCGGCCCCGGGGGGTGCGCATGATAAAACCAAGCTGCATCAGATAGGGTTCATAGACGTCTTCGATGGTGACTGCGTCTTCGCCGGTGGTGGCCGCTAGGGTGTCCAGCCCGACGGGGCCGCCGCCGAACTTATCCATCATGCAGCCCAGCACGTTCCGGTCCACCTTGTCCAGACCCAGTTCATCCACATCGAGCATGTTCAGCGCCTCCCGCGCGACTTCGCGGCTGATGTGCCCGCCGGCGCGGACTTCGGCATAGTCCCGCACGCGCTTGAGCATGCGGTTGGCGATCCGGGGCGTTCCCCGGCTTCGCCGGGCAATTTCCAGCAGGCCCGCCTCATCCGCATCCACACCGAGAATGCCGGCACTTCGACGGACGATCAGAGCCAGTTCCTCGGGGGTGTACATCTCCAGGCGGAACAGCATGCCGAACCGATCCCGCAGGGGGGCGGAAAGCTGGCCGGCGCGGGTGGTGGCGCCCACAAGCGTGAACTTCGGCAGATCCACACGGATGCTTCGGGCGGTGGGGCCTTTGCCGATCATGATATCGATGGCATAGTCCTCCATGGCCGGATACAGCACTTCTTCCACCTGACGGGAAAGCCGGTGGATTTCATCGATAAAGAGAACATCGCCCGCGTTCAGATTACTCAGAATGGAGGCCAGATCCCCGGGACGTTCGATGGCAGGGCCGCTGGTGACACGGATGTTCTGACCCATTTCGGCGGCAACGATGCAGGCCAGGGTGGTTTTCCCGAGACCGGGAGGGCCGTAGAGCAGCATATGGTCCAGGGCGTCATGCCGGGAGAGTGCAGCTTCGATATAAATGCCGAGACTGTCTTTGACAGCCTTCTGGCCAACGTAATCCCTCAGGGCGCGGGGACGGAGCGTCTGCTCGACGGAGCTGTCTTCCGCCATAAAGGAACTGTTCATCAGTCTGTCGTCCATGGTGCCTCCTTACATCCCCGCCATTGCGCGAAGGGCCAGGCGGATCAGATCCTCCGGGGTATCCGCCTGGCCGCGGATCCGGCTGACGGCGCTGCGGGCTTCCGTTGAGGAATAGCCCAGGGCGATGAGCGCCTCCACGGCCTCGGAAGCAGAATCTGCCTCGGTGAAAGAGGCATCGGCAGGAGAGACCCCCTCGTCTGCATGGGCGGAGACACTGGCCTGGGAGATTTTATCCTTCAGCTCAAGGGCGATGCGTTGAGCTGTTTTCTTTCCTATTCCGGGAGCACGGGATAGGGCGTTCACATCTCCAAGAAGAATTGCGAGATTCAGATCGCGAAGGGACATGGACCCCAGAAGACCGAGAGCTGTTTTCGGGCCGATGCCGCTGACGGAGGTCAGCTGGAGAAAAAGCTCTTTTTCCTCACGCGAGGCAAAGCCGAAGAGCTCCATCGCGTCCTCCCGGACGGACAGAAAGGTATAGCAACGCATTTTCTCTCCCAGAGAGGGGGCGGCCTGGAGCGTGTTGTTGGAACAGCTGAGCAGATAGCCCACACCGCCGGCCAGCAGCGTCAGCGACCCGTTCAGCTTTTCACAGACTTCGCCTTCAATGAACGCGTACATGCGGAACCTCCCGTTGAACCTGTTACTTCATTAGAAATTGCTTTTTCGCGACACCGGCCTGGCAGTGGGTGATGGCGCAGGCGATGGCGTCGGCCGCGTCGTCCGGACGGGGAACCTCGTCCATCTTCAGCAGAAGCTTCACCATCTGCTGGATTTGTTTCTTATCGGCTTTGCCGTAGCCGGTGACGGCCTGCTTGATCTGCATAGGGGTATACTCGTAGAGATTTTCGGTGTATTCGGCGGCGGCGATAATCGCGGCGCCGCGGGCGGCACCGACCATGAGCGCGGTGGTTACATTCCGGGCGAAGAACAGCTCTTCGAAAGCCACGTCGTCCGGCTTGTAGATCGAGAGCAGATCGCGGATACCGAGCTGAAGCGTGCGCAGACGATCCTGCATGGGAACGCCGGCCCGGGTTTCGATACACCCGTAGGCAACCAGACGCATCCGGCTGCCCTCCGACTCCACAACGCCCCAGCCCATGAGGGCATACCCCGGGTCAATCCCCAGAACGATCAAAAAACCGCCTCATTTCCGCTTCCGGGAAGGGAAGCGCCGATTAAAGCTATGGTAAACTTTCAGAAAGAGAATGTCAAGGCGAACAAAACCTGCTTCCTCCCCTTGCGAAAACGGGGGTTTCGTGTACAATGATGGGGAGAGGTGTGATAGATATGAAACTTTGGGGCGGAAGGTTTGAAAAAGCAACGGACGGGCTGGTGGACGATTTCCATTCCAGCATTTCCTTTGATCAGCGCCTGTTTGAACAGGACATTACCGGATCTATTGCTCACGCAACGATGTTGGGTGAACAGGGGATTATTCCTGCGGAAGACGCGGCGAAAATAGTGGACGGGCTGAAGAGCATCCTTGCGGACGCCCGGGAAGGGAAAATCATCTGGCGCACGGACGCAGAAGATATTCACATGAACGTGGAGACCCTTCTGACGGAACGGATCGGGGAGGCAGGGAAACGCCTGCATACCGGCCGCAGCCGTAACGACCAGGTGGCGCTGGATACCCGGATGTACGCAAAGGTCGCCTGCCGGGAAACGGAAGCCATGCTGGAAGATCTTTTGGAAACGCTGCTTGGCATTGCACAGGATAACCTGCATACGATTATGCCGGGATATACCCATATGCAGAAGGCACAGCCGATCA
This sequence comes from uncultured Eubacteriales bacterium, assembly GCA_902764875.1. Classification (GTDB taxonomy): domain Bacteria; phylum Bacillota; class Clostridia; order Christensenellales; family Aristaeellaceae; genus Aristaeella. The sequence goes on along the minus strand of CACWXP010000034.1, from coordinate 20,839 downwards.
CCCTGGCCCATCACATGATGGCCTATGTACAGATGTTCCTGCGGGACCGGAACCGCTTCCGCCAGGCATTTGCGGCGGCAGACGTGATGGTGCTGGGATCCGGGGCGCTGGCGGGAACCACTTATCCGCTGAACCGGGAACGGGTGGCGGAGCTGCTGGATTTTTCCGCTGTTTCCGATAACAGCCTGGACGGCGTTTCGGACCGGGATTATATGCTGGACTATCTGGCGGCGGCATCGATCTGCATGATGCACCTTTCCCGTTTCTGCGAGGAACTGATCCTCTGGAACACCAACGAGTTCCGATTTGTGGAGATGGACGACGCCTTTGCCACGGGATCCAGCATTATGCCGCAGAAAAAGAACCCGGACGTGGCGGAGCTGATCCGGGGAAAGACGGGCAGGGTTTACGGCCACCTGATCGGCCTGCTGACGGTGATGAAAGGTCTTCCGCTGGCATACAACAAGGATATGCAGGAAGACAAGGAAGCGTTCTTTGACGCGCGGGATACACTGGTCAAGGGGCTGACGGTCTTTACAGCCATGCTGAAAACCGTTACTTTCCGGAAAGAAGAAATGGAACGGGGAGCTTCCGGCGGATTTACCAACGCGACGGACTGTGCCGACTATCTTGTGAAGAAAGGTCTTCCTTTCCGGGACGCCCACCGGGTGGTCGGGGAACTGGTGGCCTACTGCCTGAACGAAAAGAAAGCGTTACTCGATCTGTCCCTGGAGGAACTTCGGGAATTCCACCCGGCGTTTGAGGCGGACGTGTTTGATGATCTGAGCATGATTGCCTGCGTTGAGAAGCGGGATATCCCCGGGGCTCCGGCGCCGGGCAGGGTGCAGCAGGCGATTGATTCCGCCAGGGAGAAACTCAGGAACTGACAAGGGAACGGAAACGGGCCTTTCAGACAGCGGGAGGAAGAGCGGATGAAAAAGAGTATGGCAATTCTTTGGATCACAGTGGCGGGCATCCTCGCAGCTGTGTTCTGTGTTCTCTTTATTTCCGGAACAATCCGCAAGGATGCGGAGATTGAAGCGCTGAAAGGCAACACGGTGGACCAGGCAGCCAAGATTATTCAGCTGGACGCGGACAACTCCGAAAAGGAAGGCAGGATCGGGGATCTTTCCGCGGAAAACGAGGGGAATGCCGCGACTGTTGAAAAACTGAACCGCGAAATTGCGGAGAAGGATGGCCTGATCGCACAGCTGAAAAGCGAGACGGAAAAGCTGACCGGGGAAGCAGCGGCCCGGGAAACGGAAATTGCGTCGCTGACGGAAGAAAAGAATGCGCTCAGCCGCAGCGCGGATACCGCGGCGGAGGAAATCAAAAATCTACAGGCATCCATCGGCGAGCGGGACAGACAGTTGGAGTCTGCTGCAGCGGAAAACGGCGAACAGGCAGAGCAGATCCGGCAGCTTCAGACTTCACTGACGGAAAAAGACACGGAAATTGCTACTCTGAAGGAAGAAGCCGCGGCACAACGGGAGGAGATAACCGCCGGGGAGAAAAGAATTCAGCAGCTGCTTAACGAGAACCAGGACAGCGAGAACGAACGGGCGGCGCTGACACTGACCGGGGAATCCAGGAAGAGGGAACTGGAATCCAAGGTGGAGCAGATCTTAAAGCTTGAACAGGAGACAAATGAACAAAAAACGGCGATTGAGACGCTGAAAGCGGAAGCGGCGAAGCAGCAGGAAGCATTGGCCGCAAAGGAAGAAACGATCAGCACGTTGTCTGCGGAGGCGGAAGCCGGCAAGGCGGAGATTGAGACCCTGAAGACTGAGGCGGAGACACAGACGGCAGAAATCAAAACGCTGAAGGCGGAGGCGGCGAAGCAGCAGGAAGCGCTGACTGTAAAGGAAGAAACGATCAGCACGCTGACTGAAAAAACAGAGGCCGGTCATACAGAGATCGAGACCCTGAAGGCAGAAGCGGAAGCCCGCAAGACGGAGAAAGAGACTCTGGAGGCTGAGACTGCGAAACAACAGGAAGCATTGGCCGCAAAGGAGGAAACGATCAAGACGCTGACAGCGGAACTGGAAACCCGCAAAGCGGAGATTGAATCGCTGAAGGAGGAAGCTTCAAAACAACAGGAGACATTGGCTGCAAAGGAAGAAACGATCAGTACGCTGAAGACGGAAGCGGAAACCCGCACGGCGGAGATTGAGACCCTGAAGGCAGAGACGGAAGCAAGCAAAGCGGACAACGAGACTCTGAAAGCGGAAGTGAAAAGCCTGGACGGACAGCTGATGGTGATGGAATCTGCGGCCGTGAGCACGGGGGATCAGCTTGAAGAACTGAAAAAGAAGGGATCCGAAAAAGACGTTGAAATCGGCAGGCTTACGGGCGAAGCAGAAACGCTGCGGGAACAGATTGCGAAGCTGACGGCTGAAAACGAGTCGCTGCGGGCGCAGGTGGACAAGACTTATGGGAAAACCATTGAGCAGTATGCCACAACGAACGAGGAAAAGGTGCGGCTGCGCGCGAAACCGGACACAGGAAGCCGTCGGATCCGGGAATTGAAGCTGGGCACAAGGGTGCTTGTGGAAAAAGAAATAGTCAACGATCAGTATGAATCCTGGGCAGCTGTCGATATCGACGGACAGAAGGGATATATCATGATGAAGTATCTGAATCTGGAAAAAGAGCCGGAGGCAGAGAAAGAAGAACCCTCCACGGAAGAAGAAACGCCGGCGTATGACCTGGAGAGCAATCCGGCGTATGAGGGTGATCCGTATTATGAGGAAGTCATTCGGGAGGACGGGTAAATGAATTCCCTGCCCCACAGGAAAAATAGTGCTGGACAAATGTGAAGTGCTTTGATATAATATCCGTTGCTGGTTGTGCCGATGTGGCTCAGTTGGTAGAGCAGCCGATTCGTAATCAGCAGGTCAGGGGTTCGAGTCCCCTCATCGGCTCCAGCATCGAGGTGTAGCGCAGTTTGGTAGCGCGTTTGGTTCGGGACCAAAAGGCCGCGGGTTCGAATCCCGCCACTTCGACTCCCCGGGACATTGAAAATCAATGCTCCCGGGGTTTTGCTTTTCCAGCGGGTTTTCCGCTTTTTTCCGGTTTGCAACCTGCCGGGTTGCAGCAGAGCGGTGAGGCACTGATTTCCGCCTCAAAAAATTCACTTCCGGGAATTTCCGCAAATTTCCGGTTTTTTCCGCTTTGAAAATGTCCACTTTGAAATTTTCCTGGCGAAATTTTGCGTTTAACCCGATTTTTTCTGAAGGGAGAGCTATAAGTTCCCGCTGTGAATCACGAACGCCCGGTTGGTGGCCGAATTTTGCTGGATGGACACAGCCTGTGGGGTATGATAAAATGGCAGCGGGGAACGGCCTGCCTAACGCCTGTATGCAGTCCTGGGCTGCTTTCACGAGTGCTGACCACGGAAAGGGTTTCTATGCAATCCTGGCCAGTGTGAATAAAAACAACTCTTTGACAAGAAGAAAGAACCATAGCATCGTCTGATTGTCGACACAAGCCCCCCCTTCTGTTATAATGAAATTGGAACTTACTTACTCAAAGTGCCTCTACAGGACATCGGAGGGAGAAAATGCTGTATCCGTTTATGACGCTGGAAGATGAAACTGAGATTGTTCATTCTGAACCGTTGACGATTGATGGCAAGGAAAAAGTGAAGGTGGTTATTGAACAACCCGTAACGGGCGGATTTCATTCGGCTGTCTGCTGGCTGCCTGACTACACATGGGAAAAGATTGAAGGATTCAGCAAAGAGGAAATCAATCAATACCAGGAATTAATCGAAAGTGTATCCCATGTTATCATTGAACTGGCCAGAGATGGAGGGTTTGACCGTGCCTCAGGTTTTTAAGATCGGCGGATATCTGGTTTATTTCTGGGTAAATGAGAATGATCCGTTGGAACCGGTTCATGTTCATATTGCAGAAGGAAAACCGGTTAAAAACGGGACAAAGATCTGGCTGACAAAGGCCGGCGGCTGTATTTTGCAGAACAATAACTCTCAGATTCCGGACCGGCAATTAAGATATATAATGCAGATCGTCAGTGCCAGGCATGAAATGATCATTGGCAAGTGGAAAGAAGTCTTTGGTGAAATCAGCTTTTACTGCTGAGGGCAGCGGTTATGCTGCAACCCGACCGGTTGCAGCCAGGGATTGCATCTTTAAAAGTGAAGAAAATGCTGAATGTCCAGTTTAAAACTGCTTCGAAATTTCCAGAAACAGGCAGAAAAATCGAACTGATCCGCAGGAACTCTTATGACACGTGCTATGACCGGGAGGATGAGAGCGCCATCTTTATCAAAAACGGCAAAGCTGAAATCATCGGTATCATTCACAAGATAGAAAAGGGAGAGATCATGCCGTTTACGGAAGAGGACGTCCGACCCTGAGGCGTGATCTGTGGTATAGACACGAAAGAAAGCACAGTGCTACAATAAATGAAAGAAAAGACTGCAAACCCGGCAAAGGAGAGAACAAATGCATTATGTGAACGCAAAGGGAATTCTGACCGGCGGGAAAGGTCACTTCGGGATGAATATCTACCGCGGGTGTTCCCACGGATGTATATACTGTGACAGCCGGAGCAGGTGCTATCAGTTTACTCACGCGTTTGAAGATATAGAAGTGAAGCAGAACGCGCCGGAACTGCTGGAACAGGCGCTGAAGTCCAAAAGGCAGAAGGCGATGATCGGCACGGGTTCGATGTCCGATCCTTACATGCACTGCGAAGCGGAACTGGACCTGACCCGGAGGTGCCTGGAGATCATCTGCAGATACGGATTCGGGGCGGCGGTCCAGACGAAGTCGGACCGGATTCTGCGGGATATCGACCTGCTGGAGGAGATCAACCGGCGGGCAAAATGCGTTGTTCAAATGACGCTGACGACCTGGGACGAGCATCTTTGCGGAATCCTTGAACCGAGCGTATGCAATACACAGCGCCGGGTTGAGGTGCTGGAAGAAATGCGGAAACGGGGCATCCCGACCGTCGTATGGCTGACGCCGATTCTGCCATTCATCAACGACACAGAGGAAAATGTGAAAGCGATTCTGGAAGCCTGTGCGCAGGTAAATGTCAAAGGGATTATCTGCTTTGATATGGGGCTGACTCTGCGGGAAGGCGACCGGGAATACTATTATGCGGCGCTGGACAGACATTTTCCAGGGCTGAAAGAGCGGTACATCCGAACCTATGGGAACGCGTATGAGGTGCCCAGCCCGAACAACCGGAAACTGATGGAACTGTTCCGGTCCTTCTGCCGGGACCGCGGGATTCTGTACAAACCGGAGGAGTGCTTCGATTTTATGAGCCGGTTCCCGGAAAAGTTTGAGCAGATATCGTTCCTGAACGGATGATACCCGGAAAAGGTCCTTGCGACGGAAGGGATTTGCTTTACAGACTGAGATCCACCTGTGCAAATCTCCGGGCGCTGCGGTTTTCCGCCAGGGCCGTTCCGGCAACGAAGAGGACAAGGCCGCCCAGGGTGAACAGGAGCTTATCGCTCATAAAGGCGGGATCCGGCTGATCCAGGACATCGCGGAAGAAGGGGATCGTGTAGGTTGCGACCACCACCAGGGCGACCCAGGCAAAGACGGCAACGGAGGCCAGGAAAAAGGCTTTGCCGGGTTTGTTGATATCCCGGTAGTAGCCGGGGAAGAAGACCATGTTAAAAATCGCAAAAGTGATGCAGCAGTCACCGATCAGCGCCACACCGGCATCCAGACCGGCGGGATTCGGCGTGTTGCCGATGGCCTGCTTCAGCAGGATCATGAGTCCGATCAGCACCAGGAGCGCCGCTTCAAGGCAGCAGGCCATCCGGATCCGGGCGCGGACGGCATCCTCCCGGGAAACCGGAAGCGTCAGCGTATAGGAGGCGTCGTGATTCTCCCGGGCGGTCAGGCAGATAAAGTAGATCGCCAGGCCCATATAAAAGCAGGAGACGGGATAGGGATAGCCGGGAATCAGGACAAGCAGCGCCCCCAGCAGCATGATGTATCCGGTCGGATGCATGCAGAGGGTGAATTCTTTTTTCAGCAGTTTCAGCATGTTTCTCCCTCCTTTTCCAGATGCACCATAATTTCTTCCAGAGTTGCTTCCCTGGTTTGCCGGGGATCGGCATCTTCCTTCGACAGCAGAACGGTATAACCGTCCCGGATCCTGCAGATTCCCTTTGCGGCCTTTTCCACTTCCTGGGGAACGGAACCGCTGCATTCCAGAATGCGGTAGGCAGCCTGGAATGCGGAAAGGGAATCATCTGCTTTCAGCTGCCCCTTCTGCAGGAAGAGAATCCGGTCGGCGCATTTTTCCAGGTCGGATGTGATATGGGTCGAGAAGAATACCGTTTTTCCCAGATCGCGCAGGCGGAGGAAAACCTCGACCAGTTCTTCCCGGCTGATGGGATCCAGACCGCTGGTGGGCTCATCCAGGATGAACAGATCCGCGCCGTGGCTCAGGGCAAGGGTCAGGGCGTATTTGATCTTCATACCATTGGAAAGCTCCGCCGGGGTCTTATCCTCCGAGAGACCGAAACTTTCCAAATATTTGCGGTAAACCGCATCATCCCATCCGGGGAAGAAGGTCTTCGTGATTCCGGTGATGATTTTCAGCTTTTTCCGGGTGTAATAGGTCATTCCGGCGGAAACGAAGCCGATCTTTTCCATGATTTCCCGGGTATGCTCCTCCCGGAGCAAACCGCCGAAACGCACCTCTCCCGCATCGGGATGAATGAGGGAAAGAACGGAGTTGATGGTCGTGGTTTTGCCGGCGCCGTTCCGCCCGATAAACCCCGTGATTTTTCCGGCTTCCAGGGTGAAGGAAAGATCCTTCAGCTGAAATTCCGGATAGTTTTTACATAATCCCCGAACCGACAGAGGGCTGTTCATTTCATTTGTCATTTCTGTATGCCTCCGCAACACTCATAAATAACCTTGCGTCCGTCAGGGCCAGGCCCTTGCCATCTTCCCCGAGGACCATCAGCTGGTCACCGGGCTTGATTCCGAAAATCCTGCGCGCCCGGACGGGAATCACGATCTGGCCTTTGTCTCCGACGGTGACCACGCCGAACATATGCTTTCCCTGCAGGGATTCTTCCTCCAGCTCTTCACGGGGAGCATGTGTCAGATCATCCAGGGAAACATCCAGCGCGGCGGCCAGCCTGCCGGCCAGCTCCAGATCCGGAATGCTTTCCCCGCTTTCCCATTTGGCGATGGTCTGGCGGGTTACACCCACCTCTTCTGCCAGGGCTTCCTGGGTCATACTCCGCTTTTTCCGAAGAATCTGAATGTTCTCACAAATCATTCATTTCCCACCTTTCGAACTCCATTATAGGGATAATAAACAGAGGGGTCAATCAATGAAAGATTCCTTTTCCTTCATAAAATGTTAATCATGGTTTACATTCAACTTTCGGAAAGGTTACTCGTTTACACGGCCGGGGTCGTATGATATACTTTTTTGTGATTGCGAAACCGAAAAATAAAATGAAGGAATGAACTGTGAAAAATCCGGCGGTGAGAAAAGGAGAGACAGCCAGATGGAGCCGATTACCTGGGAACTATTTGAGCAGCAGGTGGCAGCGTGCCGTCTTTGCCCGCTTTGGGGGCAGATCCGGAACAAGGTTCCCGGGCAGGGGGACCGGAATGCCCCGCTGATGCTGATCGGGGAGGGACCCGGGCAGGTGGAGGACGAGCAGGGACTGGCCTTCGTCGGCCCGGCCGGTCAGCTGCTGACCCGGATGCTGGCGGCCATCGGGCTTCCCCGGGAGAGGGTTTATATCTGCAATGTGGTGAAATGCCGCCCACCGCACAACCGGGTGCCGACGCCGGAAGAGGCGGAAGCCTGCCGGATTCATCTGCGGATGCAGACCTGGCTGGTGAAACCGAAGGTGATTGTACTTCTGGGTGCGACGGCGGCGAAATACCTGCTGAATCCGGAAATCCGGATCACGCGGGAGCGGGGCATCTGGACGGAAAGAAAAGGCATCTGGATGATGCCGACCTACCATCCCTCCGCGCTGCTGCGGGACGAAAGCAAAAAGCCGGAAGCCTGGGAAGACATGAAGAGCCTGCGGGAAAAGCTGAAGGAACTTGGACTGTATCCGGACCTGTTTGGGACCTGAATCGACTGAAACAGTTGAACCCGCATTGACAAAGGCTGCTTCAGAAGGTAGAATGGAGAATACAGACAGAAACAGAAAAACGGAATCAATCTGAAAGGTGGATGGAGCATGAACGCTTGTACCGCAATTGTCGGAATCAACTGGGGCGACGAAGGAAAAGGCCGCATGGTCGACCTACTGACGGAAGCTTTTGACGTAGTCATCCGGTATCAGGGCGGCGCCAACGCCGGCCACACCGTAATCAACCAGTTCGGTGAGTTTGAGATCCACGCTCTTCCTTCCGGCGTGTTCCGCAAGGAAGTTGTGAATGTCATCGGTAACGGCGTGGCGCTGGACCCGGAGATGCTGATGCGTGAGATCTGGTCCATTCAGGAAAAGGGTGTGGCGATTACGCCTGAAAACCTGAAGATTTCCGACCGGGCGTCCCTTCTCCTTCCCTGGCACCGGAAGCAGGACGAGCTGGAGGAAATTCGTCTGGGAGCGAAACAGTATGGTTCCTCCCGACTGGGCATTGCACCTTTCTATTCTGACAAATACCAGAAAAAGACGATCCTTGCCGGTGAATTGTTCTATCCCGAATACTTCCATCGCGACCTGGAAGAACTGCGGAAATGGAAGAATCTGATACTCACCGGCGTATACGGGGCAGAGCCGGTAACCGAAGAAGAGCTGGACGCCTGGGTGAAGGAATACTGTGAGCCGCTGAAACCCTTCATTACGGACACGCGTACATTCCTGCAGAAGGCGAACGACGACAACAAGCGGATTCTGTTCGAGGCCCAGATGGGCGCTCTGCGGGATCTGGACTTCGGCGTGTATCCGTACACGACTTCCTCCAACGTGCTGGCGTCTTACGCGCCGGTGGGCGCGGGCATGCCGGGGGTGGAGATCGACCGGGTGATCGGCGTGGTGAAAGCATACTCCACCTGCGTCGGAAAGGGACACTTCGTCAGCGAACTGCTGGGCGAGGATGCGAAAATTATGCGCGAAGCTACCGGCGAGACGGAAAAGCTGCATCACCGGATCGGGCCGATGGATCTGGTGGCCACCCGCTACGGCGTGAAGGTTCAGGCAGCGACGGAGATTGCCCTGACGAAGCTGGATGTGCTTGGAACGCTGGACGAGATTCCGGTCTGCGTGCGCTATAAGTACAAGGATCAGGAGTTTACGGAGCTGCCTTTCCCCTCGATCCTCAGCGACTGCGAACCTGTGTATGAGATGATGAAGGGCTGGAAATGCGATATTTCCGGTGTACGGAACTGGTGGGACCTGCCCGAGGAAGCGCAGAACTATGTCAAGCGGATTGAAGAGGCGACCGGCGTGGTGATCAAATGGATCTCCGTCGGCCCCGAGCGGCACAGTATCATCAGCCGCGGCCAGACCTGATGCGCAGAGCCAACAAAAAACCCGGCGGTTCATTGTGAACTGCCGGGTTCCGTGTTCCTAAGCTTTTATTCCGGGAGTTTCTGTCCCTTTTCAAGCGCCAGGGTGAGGGTGGTCTGGTCGCAGACTTCGGCGGGTCCGAAGTACTGGATCGGGCCGGGATAGATGAAGGACGTCTTTACGGCCCACTCGTCACGGTGCGCCGCGAAATACCTGAAGGGAGCACCGTCGAGTTCCACCAGCGCCTTCCGGATGACGGGCTTGTCCTTGCCGTTTCTTCTTTCGATGTTCATCATCTTGGTGATGGGCATACCGCCGGCCACCCACTCTTCAGCGGGCCTGGAGGTGTTGGAAACCTTGGAAAGGTATCCGTTGCAGCCATACTGGATCAGCATGAAAGCATTGTAGCCCAGGGAGTAGCAGTAGTCGGCGTCATAGTTGGACGGGAACGCGTCTCTGCCTTCGTAGCCGAAGAAGTGATGCTGATCGGCGAACTTGCCCTTGTAGGTGCCGGCAGCCTTTCTCTTTTCAAGCTCGCTTTTGACCATCTCGGAGAAGAGCTTTTCGGACTCGATGAGGGAAACCTGAACGTTGCCGTGGGGATCCCGTTCGAGGAAGAGCTGCTGCTGCACGAAGCGGGGCAGAATATCGAACACCGCGAATGATTCTGCGGAAAGGCCCTGCTTGATGAAATCATACTTGGCATGCCAGTTGGGAAGGGCGTTGAACGCTTCCGTCTTGCTGCCGGCGAGGAGCTCATTGATTTCAGCGATCAGCCGGGAGAATTCGGGGATGAATTCAACGATGCCTTCGGGGATGATGGCCACGCCGAAGTTTTCGCCGTTGGCGGCTCTCTTTTCCACGGAATCGGCAATGTATTTGGTGATTTCCGCCAGGGACATCTTCTTTTCGGCTACTTCTTCACCGATCAGGCAGATGTTGGGCTGGGTCTGGAGGGCACACTCGAGGGCCACGTGGGAAGCGGAACGGCCCATGACCTTGATGAAGTGCCAGTATTTCTTGGCGGAGTTCGCGTCACGCTCGATGTTGCCGATCAGCTCGGAATAGGTCTTGGTGGCGGTGTCGAAACCGAAGGAGGCCTCGATATCTTCGTTCTTCAGGTCGCCGTCGATGGTCTTGGGGCAGCCGATCACCTGGACGCCGGTGTTGTGCGCAGCCATGTACTCGGCCAGCACGGCCGCGTTGGTGTTGGAATCGTCGCCGCCGATGATGACGATGGCGGTCAGCCCATGCTGCTTCGCAACTTTGGTCACGATTTCAAACTGCTCTTCTGTTTCCAGCTTCGTACGGCCGGAGCCGATGATGTCGAAACCGCCGGTGTTCCGGTATTCATTGATGTATTCATCGGTGAACTCGATGTAGTCGTTCTCGATCAGTCCTGAAGGGCCGCCCTTGAAGCCGAGCAGGACGTTGTTTTTATCCGTTGCCTTGAGCGCGTCATAAAGACCGCAGATGACATTATGCCCTCCGGGGGCCTGCCCGCCAGAAAGAATGACGCCCACAACCTGCTTTTTGGGGGCAGAGGTGTTGCTTCCCTTGACGAAGGTCACTTCATTTTTGCCGTAGGTGTTGGGGAAAAGAGCCTTGATGCTGTCCTGATCCGCGACGCTCTCCGTGGGCGCACCGGTCTTGACAGAGATCTCGGCGATGCCGCCGCGAAGCATTCCGGGAAGCTTGGGATTGTAGGCATACCGTGCTTTCTGAAGGGGTGAAAGATCCATGGTGGTTCTCCTTTAAACATTTATTTGCGGAAAGAACGCACGCCGCATTCTTTCCGCAAAGGATTATAGCACGAACTGTCAAGATGTGCCTGTTTTTTTTCGCTGCAGGATAAATTTTCTCCGGAAAGCCGGTTTCGGAACCGTTTTCAGTAAAATTGTTTGACAGGCCGGCAGTTTCCGTTTATGATCGGAAACAGAAAAAACAGGAGGCTGATCTTCATGAATAAACAGGTTATCAACCCTTATCTTCCGAACTGGGAGTATGTTCCGGACGGAGAACCTTATGTTTTCGGAGACCGGGTGTATGTTTACGGATCCCATGACTTTTTCGGCGGAGACGTATACTGCATGGGCGACTATGTCTGCTGGTCGGCGCCGAAGAACGACCTGGGCGACTGGCGGTATGAGGGCGTCATCTACCGGAAGGACCAGGATCCGCACAACACCGACCTGCAGGGAAATCTGTACGCGCCGGACGTAGCGGTCGGCCCGGACGGGCGGTATTACCTCTACTATGTGCTGAGCAACTGGGGCGTGGTTTCCGTCGCAGCGGCAGATCAGCCTGCCGGCCCTTATGAATTCTACGGTTATGTGCACTATCCGGACGGCACCCGTCTGGGCGAAAAGGAAGGAGACGAACCCCAGTTCGATCCGGGGGTACTGCGGGAAGGGGAGAAAACCTACCTTTATACCGGCTTCTGCGGCTACGGGGATCTGAGCCGCCACGGCGCGATGGTCACGGTGCTGGAAAAGGACATGCTGACGGTTTCGGAAGCGCCGCGGTTTGTGGCGCCCGGGGTGATGTACTGCGAAGGAACCGGCTTTGAGGGACACGCCTTTTTTGAGGCCCCTTCCATCCGGAAACGGGGGGATCTCTACTACTTTATCTATTCGTCCATTCAGTTCCACGAATTGTGCTATGCCGTGAGCAAAGAACCCACGGGGGGCTTTGAATACAAAGGCGTGATCATCAGCAGCTGCGACAAGGGAATCGACAGCTACAAGCCCGCGGACAGGCCGATGTATTATACCGCCAACAATCACGGGAGCATGGAGAAAATCGGGGAGGACTGGTATATCTTTTATCACCGGCATACCAACGGTACAAACTATTCCCGCCAGGGATGCCTGGAAAAGCTGACCTTCAACGAGGACGGAACGATCCGCCAGGCGGAGATGACTTCCTGCGGAAGCGTCCGGCCCCTGCGCGGCGAGGGCTACTATCCCGCCTATATTGCCTGCCATTTGTTCACGGATACGGAGGTGACGTATGTTCCCTGGTCCGGCTGGATGGACGACCGGTTCCCGAAAATCACCCAGGAAATCGAGGAAGGCGGTAAGGGCATCGGATACATCGCGAATATGCGCAACTCTGCCACCGCCGGGTTCCGGTATTTCGACTGCCGCGGGGTCCGGAAGATTAAAATCCGCACCAAGGGGTATGCCAACGGAAAGATGGAAATCCGGACCGCCTGGGACGGCGAAGCGATCGGATCCGTTCCGATCGGCTATGCCAACGTCTGGCACGACACCGAGGCGGAGATTGCTTTTCCGGACGGCATCCAGTCGCTGTATTTCACCTTTGCGGGGCAGGGACACCTGCAGTTTGCCGGGTTTGAGCTCATCAGGTAATGTGTTTGGACATGATATACTCGCTAATGTACTTTTGCAATGTTTACTTGTCAGCGTCGAAAAGGAGGATCCATCCCTTTTCGGGAACGGTAACCTGATGGGTGTTGATCGGGGCTCCCATGTCGACGGCGGGAGCAGCCAGCAGACGCTCGTCGGTCATATACGCGAGGAAGGCTTTCAGCTCTTTGCCCTGCCGGGGCGCGGCCTGGTGGGAGCACAGCACGGAAATGATTTCGCCGTCAGCTTCCTTCTCCACCTGGAAAATCAGCTTCAGCATGGTATCCCGCCACTGCCTTGCGGGCAGGGAACAGGGAAACCACATCCAGGTGCAGGGGTTCCAGTCGTCTCCGGTCAGCAGCAGCTGAACATCCGGCACATACAGCACCACGCTGCCCGCGGTGTGCCCCGGAACCCGGAGAACCCAGACTTCCCGGTTTCCAAGGTCAAAGACGCTGGCGTCGAAATCGCCGACGCGGTCAATATACCGGAGCGGCTCCGGCATGGGAATGACGGCCGTGAAGAAATCTTCCGGGACGGAGAGCCCGGTTTTTTCAGCCTGCTGCTGCACCTTTTGGCGCTGGAGCCGGGCGGTTCGGAGCGCAAATTCCTCCCGATCCGCCGGATCCATCAGGCTGTGGTCAAACCAACGGGCACCCAGCATATGATCGTGATGACCGTGGGAAAGGATCAGCTCCACGGGCTTTTCCGTCAGCGTCCGGACATAGGCGGCCACATCTTCGAGACCGTAGCCGGCGTCGAACAGCAGCGCGGAGTCCCCTCCCTCGATCAGGGTAAAACTGACGCCCATGGCGTCGGTGATATGGGTGATGCCCGGAAAGGGCCTGCAGTTTGTAAACATGAAAAATCCTCCTGTTTTGTTCTCAGGAGGATTTTATCACGAACAGGCGTGAAACGCCACTGTTTTACCGGGGGCAGGAAAGCTCCGCAATCTGTTCGATCATATGGTGCAGAGCATCGGCCTGGCGGCTGTCCGCGGCGCGGTAATAGACTTCCTTGCCCTCCCGGCGGGAGGTGATGAGTCCGCAGGTGCGCAGAAGTTTCAGGTGATGGGAAAGGGCCGGGCTGGACATATCCATCATGGCGGACAGGTCCTGCAGGCATTCCTCGCAGTGACACAGCAGCCAGAACAGCTTGATCCGGGTGCCGTCGCTCATCAGCTTGAACAGATCCGCGGAGGCGGAAAACTCTTCCGGCGCGGGCATATGCCCGAACAGCTTTTCGGCATTTTCGTCATGCGCGTGGGGCAGATGAGTCAAGGCTATACCTCCTTTGTAAACAAAGCCCGGATGGCGTTGAGCACGGCCAGGATCATGACGCCCACATCCGCGAAGACTGCCAGCCACATATTGGCGATGCCAAGCGCCCCGAGGATCAGGCAGACCGCTTTCACCGTCAGGGCGAAAATGATATTCTGCCGGACAATGCGCATACACTTCCGGGAGATCCGGATGGCTTTGGCAATCTTCAGGGGATTATCGTCCATCAGCACGATGTCCGCTGCTTCGATGGCAGCGTCGGAACCCATGGCGCCCATGGCAATACCGAGATCCGCCCGGGTGAGCACCGGCGCGTCGTTAATGCCGTCTCCGACGAAAGCCAGCACTTCGTTCGGATGTTTGGATTTCAGCAGTTCCTCCAGCAGGGCGACCTTATCCTCCGGCAGCAGATCGCTGTAGACCTGATCCAGGCCTAAATCTTCCGCCACCTCTTTGGCTACCGCGTCCCGGTCGCCGGTCAGCATGACGGTCCGGCGTATGCCGGCATCCTTCAGGGCTGCAATGGCTTCCTTCGCTTCGGGCTTTTCCCGGTCGGAAATCACGATGTGGCCGGCATAGATCCCGTCGATGGCCATGTGCACGATGGTGCCGGTCTGGTGGCATTCCATACAGGCAACGCCGAGTTTAGTCATCAGTTTGGCGTTTCCTGCGGCGACCTGCCGGCCGTCGATCTGAACGATTACGCCGCCGCCGCTGATTTCTTCCACTTTGCCGATCCGGGAAAGATCCGGCGGCGTTTTGCAGGCATTGCGGATGCTGACGGCGATGGGATGGGAAGATGATGATTCGGCAAGGGCCGCGAATTCAAGGAGCTCTTCCTCGGACAGCGGACTGTGGTGCACCGCAGTGACTTCGAACTGCCCCATGGTCAGGGTGCCGGTTTTGTCAAAGACGACGGTACCCGTTTGCGAAAGCTTCTCCAGCCAGACGGATCCTTTCACCAGGATGCCGGCTTTTCCCGCGCCGCCGATGCCGGCGAAGAAGGTCAGCGGGATGCTGATGACCAGCGCGCAGGGGCAGCTGATGACCAGGAAAGTCAGGGCCCGGTAGATCCAGTCGCTCCATTCCGGGGAAAGCCCCAGGAACAGCCCGCGGATCACGGGCGGCAGCACAGCCAGCGCCAAGGCGCCGAAGACAACCACCGGCGTATAGATCCTGGCAAAGCGGGAAATGAAATTTTCGGATCTGGACTTCAGGGAAGAGGCGTTTTCCACCAGTTCCAGGATCTTTGAGACGGTGGATTCACCGAATTCCTTTGTGGTCCGAATCCGGAGCAGGCCGTTCATGTTCACACAGCCGCTGACGACTTCGTCGCCGGGATGCACGTCCCGGGGGACGCTTTCACCGGTGAGCGCGCTGGTGTTCAGGGAGGAATCGCCTTCCTCCACAACGCCGTCCAGGGGGATCCTTTCGCCGGGGCGCACCACAATGACACTTCCCACGGGTACCTCTTCCGGATCCACTTCCTCCTGCCCGTTTTCCGATTCCACACGGGCGAAGTCCGGCCGGATATCCATCAGCTCGCTGATGTTCTTCCGGCTTTTACCCACCGCATAGCTCTGGAACAGTTCGCCGATCTGGTAGAAAAGCATCACGGCAACGGCTTCGTCAAAGTCGCCGGTTTTCAGCAGGCCGATGACCAGGGCACCGACGGTGGCCACAGCCATCAGGAAGTTCTCGTCGAACATCTGGCGGTTCAGGATGCCCTTGAATGCCTTCCGGAGGATGTCGTAACCGATAATCCCGTAAGGAATCAGGTACAGAAGCATCCGGGGAAGCCGCTGCAGGACGCTGTCCTCCGCGACGCCCTCCAGGTGCGGGAAATCTTCCGGCAGAAAATGAAGAACAATCAGCAGCGCGCCGGAAACAAGAATCCGGATCAGCATTTTTTTCTGCTTCTTCGTCATGGGTCAGATCCTCGCTTACAGGTAAATCTCGCAGTCATCCTCGACCTTTTTGCAGGCTTTGACGACCTCCTTCATGACATCGGAGGGCTCAGAGCCATCTTTAAAGGAAACGATCATTTTCTGGGTCATGAAATTCACGGTGACGGATTCCACTCCGGCAACCTTTGCGGCGGCACATTCCATCTTGTCAGCGCAGTTGGCGCAGTCCACTTCGATCTTATAGGTCTTTTTCATGATTCCAAACCCCTTTCGTCCGTTCCTTTTATTTAACAATTAAACAATCGTTAAATCGTTGTCTGTATCATACCGCGCTTTCTGAAGGATGTCAAGCGTTCATTTCTGCTTTTTTTATCCCGATATTGACTTCTGCAGGTACGGGCCCGGAGAAGGTGGAGGTCTGCCCGCGGAAACGTTCAGATGAAAATGGCAGTGGCGGTGGGAAACGAAATATGGTAGAATACGGGAAAATCCTGTGAATGGGAGGAACTATTAATGAAGAGAAAAATGGTGGCTTTCCTGACGGCAGTTCTGATGCTTGCGCTTCCGCTGCTTGCCTGCGCGGAGCAGACGGAAGCCCACAAAGGCTATACGCTGGATAAAGTGGTGGTGCTCAGCCGTCACAACATCCGTTCTCCGCTGACGGACGGCGGTTCCCTTCTGGGGGACATTACGCCGCACACCTGGTACAGCTGGACTTCCGCTTCCAGCGAACTATCCCTGAGAGGCGCGCAGCTGGAAACTCTGATGGGCCAGTATTTCCGGCAGTGGCTGGAAAGCGAGGGTCTGATTCCCGAAAACTGGCGTCCGGAGGGGGACGCCGTGCGGTTCTATGCCAACGCCAAGCAGCGGACCCAGGCGACGGCACGGTACTTCTCGGCGGGGATGTTCCCGGTGAGCGTTGTGCCCATTGAAATGAACGCGCCTTATGACACCATGGACGAAGTGTTTACTCCGAAATTGCGCTTCATTTCCGACGCGTATACGGAGGCCGCCCTGGAAGAAGTCGCTGCCATAGGCGGCGAAAAAGGAATGGCCGGCATCAGTGAAAAGCTGCGGGACGCGATTGCCCTGCTGATGGACGTAACGGATATGAAGGAAAGCGAAGCCTATCAGTCCGGAAAGTACGGCGATCTGCTGAACGACGAAACTACCGTATCCCTGACTTTGGACGCGGAACCTTCCATGTCCGGCCCCATCAAAACCGCAACATCCGTGGCGGACGCGCTGAAGTTCCAGTACTACGAGGAGCCGGACGAGCTGAAGGCTGCTTTCGGCCATCAACTGACCCGGGAGGACTGGCTTGCCATCTGCGGTATTGTGGAAACCTATGGGAAAATGCTCTTCTCCACTCCTTTGATCGCCGTGAACGAGGCGCATCCGCTGCTGCAGGAACTGAAAAGCGAGCTGGAAAAGGACGGTCGGGTGTTCAGCTTCCTCTGCGGCCATGACTCCAATCTTGCCAGCGTGCTGGGTGCACTGAATGTGGAAGCGTATGAACTGCAGAATACGCTGGAACCCGGGACGCCCATCGGCGGGAAGCTGACCTTTGAGAGATATCTGGACGCGGAAGGTAAAGCCTGGTACGCGGTGAGCATCATCTATCAGAGCACGCAGCAGCTGCGCGACCGGGAATTCCTGTCTCTGGAGAATCCGCCCATGAAGGGGGAGATCCGCTTTGAAGGCATCGAACCCAACGCGGACGGACTGATTGCGGAGGAAGATCTGCTGAACCGCTTCCAGGAGGCCATCGACGCATTTGACACCCTGGTTGAGGACTATGCCGACGCGGAAAAGGCAGCCTAAAAAGGAACAAAGGCGGTACAACGGATTTCATTGACAAGGCAGGCAGGTCTGTCTATAATACGTTTATTCCGTTTTGAAGCATTATGGAGGAGGAAAACAGAAATGAAGAAGATTATTGCTCTGGTTCTGGCTCTGGTCCTGACGCTGAGCCTGTCTGCCGCGCTGGCTGACGGGATCACCATCGCCATTCCCAACGACGCCACCAACGAAGGCCGCGCCCTGCTGCTGCTGCAGGCCCGCGGACTGATCAGCCTGAAGGAAGACGCCGGTATCACCGCGACGGTGGCCGACATCGAGGACAACCCCCTGAACCTGAAGTTCCAGGAAGTTGAAGCGGCCATGGTGCCCAACGTTCTGGCGGACGTGGACTACGGCGTGATCAACGGCAACTATGCCCTGGCGGCCGAGCTGCCCAAGGCGCTGCTGTACGAGAATTCCGAATCCCCCTATGTGAACGTGGTTTGCGTGAACGAAGCCAACAAGGACACCGACATGGCCAAGGCCCTGGCTGCCGCCGTGCAGAGCCAGCAGGTTGTGGACTACTTCGCCGAAACCTATAAAGACGGTTCTGCCATTGCCACGGTTGAAAATCCCACCGACGGCTTCGACGCCACCGTTGATTACGACGCCCTGAAGGGCCAGACCATCAAAATCGCCTGCACGCTGGATCCCCATTCTTTCGTGTTGGAGATCGCGAAGAAAATCCTGGCTGAAAAGGACATCACCCTGGACATCACGATTGTGGACGACTATGTGACCCCGAACACCATGGTGGACGCGGGCGACGTGTTCGCGAACTACTTTGCGCATCAGCCCTACCAGGATGACTTCAACGCTCAGAACGGCACGAAGATCGTGACCATCGCCGGCGTGCATGTTGAGCCCATGGGCCTCTATGCCGGAAAGCAGGCGGATCTGACCGCGCTGGGTCTGGAATAATCATTTCGCATGGATCCGTGAGCCGGACCGATCGTTTCGGTCCGGTTTTTTCATGTGACGTTGCGAAGAAACCCCGGTTTGCGATATAATACCACTTACTTAAGTTACCGGAGGCGTTTCCATGATTGAGCTCAGGAACCTGTCCAAGCAGTTCACCACCATCGACGGACCGGTGGAGGCACTGAAACACATCAACCTGACGGTTCAGGACGGCGATATTTACGGCATCATCGGCATGAGCGGAGCGGGGAAGAGCACCCTGGTCCGCTGCATCAACATGCTTGAAAAACCGACGGAAGGCAGCGTACTGATGGACGGCCGGGATATGGGAACCCTTTCCGAAAAGGAGCTTCGGCAGGCCCGCCGGCAGATTACCATGATCTTCCAGGGGTTCAATCTTCTGATGCAGCGAACCTGCCTGAAAAACGTGATGCTGCCGCTGCGTTTCGGGGGAACGGACCGGAACGCGGCGGAGAAAAAGGCAAAAGAGCTGCTGGAACTGGTCGGACTGCCGGATAAGGCCAACAGCTATCCGGCGCAGCTGTCCGGCGGCCAGCAGCAGCGGGTTGCGATTGCCCGGGCCCTGGCTACCGAGCCGAAGGTGCTGCTGTGCGACGAGGCGACTTCCGCGCTGGACCCGAAAACCACCCACGCGATTCTGGACCTGATCCGGGAGATCAACAAAAAGCTGGGGATCACGGTGATCGTCATCACGCACCAGATGAGCGTCGTGCAGGAAATCTGCAACCGCGTCGCAATTCTGGAGCACGGGACCGTTGTGGAAGAAGGCACCGTGACGGAAGTCTTCGCCAATCCGCGGGCTCAGGCCACCCGGAATCTGATCAATCCCGCGGATACGGACAACGACAGCGTGTTCCCCGAGGGCGGGCAGCGGATTCGCGTGATCTTCAACGGCGCCATCGCTTCCCGGGAACCGCTCATCGCCAAAATGGCGGTGGACTGCAACATCCTGGCCAGCATTCTGGGCGCTTCCACCCGTTCTGTGGGCGACAAGGCCTACGGATACATTCTTCTGGATATTCCCGGTACGCCGGAGGAGCTTGCGAAGGCTGTGAGCTATCTGAGCAAGACGCCGGATGTGACGGTGCAGGTTGAAGCGGAATATGCGGCAAAGGAGGGAAAAGAATGAATTTCGCGAGCGCGTTTACGGCAGAGCGCCTGGAGGAAGCCTGGCAGTGCCTGCTGACGGAATTCCCCTTTGCCATCTGGGAAACCATCTATTCCACCCTTCTGGCTACGCTTTTCGCGGTGATCATCGGCCTGCCGCTGGGTGTGCTGCTGGTGACCGGGGAACCGAAAGGAATCCGCCCGCTTCCGCGGCCGGTGATGACCGTGCTGAACGTGGTGATCAACCTGCTGCGGTCGGTACCCTTCATTATTCTGATGGTGATGATTATCCCCCTGACAAGGCTGATCGTCGGAACCTCCGTGGGTACGGTGGCTTCCATTGTTCCGCTGACGGTGGCGGCTTTCCCGTTCATCGCCCGGCTTGTGGAAAGCAGCCTGCGGGAAGTGAACCCGAACATCATTGAGGCGGCACAGTCCATGGGCGCCAGCCCGTGGCAGATTGTCGTGCATGTGATGCTGCCGGAAAGCGTTCCCAGCCTGATTACCAATATCACGCTGGCGATTACGACAATCATGGGCTATACGGCCATGTCCGGCGCGGTGGGCGGCGGCGGACTCGGAAAGCTGGCCCTGGCCTACGGCTATCAGCGGTACCGCTTCGCGGTGCTGTACCTTGCCGTGATCGTACTGGTGCTGATCACGCAGGTGCTGCAGTCCTTCGGTACCTGGCTGGCCAGAAAGTGCGACAAGCGACTGAGAGATAAATAGGGGATTCTGACAAGGAATCAAAATGAAAAGGATAAAAAGGATGGGGCTGCGGCTGCAGCCCCATCCTTCTGTGTGTGCCGGGCATGGCACAATTCTAGCGGGTGAAAGCCCCGCCACGGGTATTTACCGCCAAGTGTAGCGAACCGCAAGCTGCTACCAGTAATGGCA
>CACWXP010000033.1 GCA_902764875.1 uncultured Eubacteriales bacterium | reverse complement strand
CTGCGGCATTTTTTCCCAGGTGGGCGTTTCTTCCGCCAGGGCAGATGCGGCCGTGCACAGCAGGCACAGGGCCATCAGGACAGAAAACAGTTTTTTCATTGCTCAGTTTCTCCTTTCGTTTTTTCGGATGAACCCATCCGACGGGCACAAGTATAACGCTGCAGCGTGAAAATGCAAAGCGGAAACACAGGAAAAAAACAGAACCATCCTGCGCTGCGGGCAGAAATCTTCCTGATTAATCGAAAAAGTGAAGGATGAAATCGATAATGTCGGAGATGATCGTACCTTTCCGCCTTTCTTTTTTCTGGTATTCGGCGAATTCCTCGTCCGTGAGGGGCTGCGGATCTTCCTTTTCCTCTTCCTGTTCATTCGTCCTCCCGGTCCCGGACGCCCCAGCGGTAGGGATCGCTGCCCCGGGACAGGCTGTGCAGTTCTTCCGCGCTTACCGGCTCGAAGGAATCCGGGATCTTCAGGGAAAAAGTATCGTTAACGGTTTGTCTGTTCATTGCTGTTCTCTCCTGACCACTGCGGTCACTTTTCAGATTTCTTTGGCAATCACCAGCCGGATCTTCTGTCCGTGGATCCCGATAAATGCCTGACAGAAACTGTAAATATTAATTGAAAAGGTGGAAACGAAAATGGAAAACAACAAGAAGGAACTGAATCCGGAAGAGATGGACAAGGTTGCAGCAGGGGAAATAGTCCTTTCGAGTGGTGATTCACATGGATTTCAAGGGGTTGGCGATATGGTTTGGGATATTGGCAAGGGAATATACAAAAAACTGTTTATTCCTGAGAAAAAGCTTGACTGATTCGTTTTGATATTGATCGTTCCCGGAAATGTTCCGGGGGCGTTTTTTCGGTGTGCCGGGTCAGGATTCCGGGGCGTTTTTCCTGTTCAGCACGTTTTTGCGGATTACACGGGAAACAGCCGGTTATTTTTCCGCGGGGAAGCTGACGTTTTTCCCGTCCCAGTTGACGGGCTTCAGCTCGCCGCTGTGAATCCGGTCCCCGAACACATTCCGGACCACGAAACGGTACAGGTATTGGCCTTTCGGAAGCGGCGCCTTCACCACCTGAAGGCCGTCGGTGACCTGGATTTTTTTCGCCTCGACGGAATCCGTAACGCGTCCCGCTTCGGCGCTGAAGACTTTCCGGTACAGCGTCAGCGACATTCCCGTGAGCTCCTTCAGAGAAAAGACGTTCCTGCCGGGAAGGCCGGAATGGGAGTCAAAGCCGTCCCAGACGCCCTTCAGCTCAAATTCGGGCCGGGGCTCCTGATCCTGCCCGTTTTCCTTTTCTTCGGCGCCGGGCGTTCCGTAATTCTGGGCGATCCGCAGCTGGTGCCGGTAGGAAAAGTCGTTGACGCGCACCGTCACATTGTACAGGGCGTAGTTTTCCGTATCGTCTGCCATTTCCATGTACAGCGGCACGCCGGCCAGGGTCGGCCAGGAGCCGTCAAAATTCATGACGTAACGGATTTTTCCCGCTTCTTCATCGATTTCCTCCAAAATGCTGCCGTTTTCGCCCAGCGTATACTGCGTTCCGGTTGCCGGATCCTTGTACATCAGCTCGTAGGAGACGGAGACGGAGGAGATTTCCCCGGTTTCGAGCGTCATATACGCTGCTGTTCCGTCCTCCGACAGCGAGGCGACCGGCTTGACGAAGTAGTCCAGGCGGCTCAGTTCCGGATGCCTTTCCGCTTTCTCATAGACCCATTCCGGTGCCTCCCAGTTCAGGCTGACGGCGTCGAGGAAGGCCAGCTGCTCCGGATTTTTGCAGCACCGGGCGAAGTGGTCCAGGGTCTTGCTGTCCGCGCTCAGATTGTACCAGATGCTCAGGCCGTGGGAATAGCTGTGGTAGGGGGACCGGAGGTTGCAGACCACCGCCTCCTCGATCGCGTCCTGCACCGCGTGGGTGACGCCGGCCGGAATGCCTCCCTCTTCCGCGCGCCGCGTGAGGTCAAACAGATCGCACATTTCCTTCAGCTCATAGTTGTCGACGTAGTAGGTCGCCCTCGCGTAACGGTAGAATTCGTCCGGAGCTTCGGCCAGTCCGGCCGCCGCCCTCAGGAAGGCCTCGGTGGCTTCCACCACCGGACCGATTTTGCTCAGATCGATAAGGGACATGGTGAAGATGGCGGTGGTAGTGTCGTCGCCCTTCTCCACAAAGTACTGCTGGGAGAGGTCGCAGATCTGCTTTCCGAGCTGCCTGCCGGTGCAGTCCGGACGGCCGCAGAGATACCGGAACCACGCTTCGTAGTTCGTTCCGTCCCCGGCCATGATCTCCTCGGAGGCGGCCAGGTAATCCGCGTAGGGCGCCACGGCCTGGCAGGTTTCCAGCGAGGCCATGAGGCAGGCGTCGGTCAGGAGCAGGTCAAAATGCGTTCCGCCGTCCCTGAGCGCCCTTTCCAGGGAATAGAGGGGCATGATCGTATCGTAGTTTTCGTCAGCGAGCAGGCCGCCGCAGCTGCCGCCGCCGTGATCCCACAGGATGAGCATGTGCTTTTTCGCCGGGTAGTTTTCCGCGCTCCAGCGGATAAACCCGCTCAGTGTATCCGCGTGGGACATGCAGGCTTCTTTCTGCTCATCCACGAGAACGAACCCGCCCTTTCCGTAGGCCCAGCGCTGCAGCCTGTCCGCGGCGATGGCGATGCCCGGATCCTTATCGGCCTGCCACCTGGCGGCTCCGCCGGTTTCGACGACCAGGTTAACGGACTCCGGGGGGACGTTTTTCGCGATCTGGCGGAGATTGCTGGTAGCCAGCGCGAAGTCCCCGCTCTCCAGGTCCGAGCCGCACAGATAGAGCATGACGGTCCACTCGGCGGAAGGTTCCCCGCTTTCCGCAAGAGATCCGCAGCAGGCTGCGGCCCAGAGGGCAAGGCACAGGAGAAACGCCGTGAGTTTTTTCATATTTGTACGTCCTTTCGCAGTCAAAAATGCCCGGGCGGCGGGCTGCCCGGAAACGGAGTCCGGATCCCGGCGGGCGCCTTCTTTGGGCCAGCCCGCTGCCGGGCCCGGTTTTCCGGAGCCAGTATACCATGAAAACGGGAACCGGACAACAGGAAATATAAGGAAAATCAGGCTTCCGGAGCGCTGAGCCTGTACCTGGATGGCGCTGCGAAACAGGCCCGGGGAGACCTGCTTTACTACATCCCGAATCCGTGAAACTCGAACCTTGACAAGTCAGGACCACCACTTCAAGTGGTGGTCCTGACTTTTTCCAGAATGATTTCCTCACCCGCCGGGACAATCAGACGGTCCGGAACGTCAAACAGCTCCGCACGGCCTTGATCTTACAGTTTCCCGGGAGCCATATGATACGGAATGCTGAGCCTGGCGCCGACGAGCTTCGTGCAGACTCCCGCGACCCTGGTACAGAAGCATATCCTTTCCTTCAGCGACGGCGGAACCGCAACCCGCCAGGAGCAATGCATGAGGTATCTGTCAGCAAGGGGAACATCGTATGGATACCATCAGGCGCAAAAAACATACGCGGGATCTGATTCTTGCCTTTTTTTTTCGTTTTGTGTACAATGCGCGTAGCAAAAGCCGGATAATCCGCAGAATACGGACGAGAGGCAGGATCTGATCATGAGACTGAACAAACCGCAAAAAGTTTCATGGATGCCAATGATTGTTGTCGCCGCGGCGGCGTTCGTCAGCGCGCTGGACGCGACCTTCATGAATGTTTCCATGTCCCAGGTTGTGGCCGACCTGAATACCGACGTGGCAACGATCCAGAAAATGGTTACCTTCTATACGCTGATTACGGCTTCACTTCTGCTGGTCAGCGCCAAACTGCAGGACATTGCCGGCAAACGGAAGCTTTTCCTCCTGGGGATGATTGTTTACGCGGCCGGGGACCTGACTGCGGCTGTGAGCCCGAATGCCACGGTGCTCTTTATCGGATGGTCCGTCCTGGAGGGGGTCGGAAGCGCGCTGATGAGCCCGGCGATGATCTCCATTGTGGCCGAAACGTACAGCGGGACGCAGCGGACAAGAGCGCTCGCGATTGTCAGCACCGTCGCCGGCGTCGCGGTGGCTGTCGGTCCCCTGTTCGGCGGTGTGGTGACGACGATGCTGTCCTGGCGGTACGGTTTTTATATCGAACTGATTATTATCGCCTTTGTGCTGGCCTTCTGCCGGAAGATCACAGATTTCCCCGGGACAGCCAAACTGAAAGACCTGGATATCATAGGATGCGTCCTGTCGGTCGCGGGACTGCTGCTGTTTATGCTGGGAGTCCTTCAGCTGTCAGACAAGAACACGCTGCTCTGCGTGGCTCTGATGGCCGCGGGAATCGCCTTTCTGCTGGCTTTCTGTATTTTCGAACTGCGGCGCAGCAAGGCCGGCAGGATGCCACTCTTTGATATCAGGCTGCTGAAAGACATCAACCTGAGAAACGGAACGCTGGTGCGCCTGATCACATCCCTGATCATGGGAGGCGCAATGTTCACCACATCCGTTTTCCTGCTGTCCGTCCTGAAGATGACAGCCTTTGAAACAGGCCTGACTCTGGTGCCCATGACAATGGGGATGATGGCGGCTTCTATCGTTGCCCCGAAGCTGGCTGCGAAGATCGGGCACAGATACAGCATGATTCCGGGGTTCGCGATCGGCATAGCCGGATGCCTTATCCTGCGCAACCGGTTCACCCCGGACATCACCATAACAAGCCTGCTTCCCGGCATGTTTGTTTTCGGCTTCGGCCTGGGTTTGCCCATGTCCCTCAGCATCGACGCGCCCCTGCTGACGATTCCGAGACAGGCGCAGAACAGTTGCTCCGGGCTCGTCTCGACAGGGCAAAGCCTTGGCTTGTCCATGGGGACCAGCATCATCGGCACGGTCATGACGCTGGGCGCGGTCGGCGGGCTGCGGCAGGCGATCAATACCTATACGCCCCTGGAACTGTCCGAGGAAGCATTCAGGGCGAACGCGGAAATGTATATGCAGAAAATGGGGCATGTTGATCCACTGACCCTGACAGTACGGGACCAGGAGGCGTATCAGAAGATTATCAATACCATCTACCAGGACGCCATGAGCGTGGTTATGCTGGTGCTCCTGGGCCTGATGGTGGCGGGCGCTGCCCTGGCGTTTACATTAAAGCAAAAAAAGGCGAAGACAGAAGCAACGCCCAAAAACTGACGTTACTGATATAAAATTCTGTCATAATCTGTGAAAAAGAGAACGAACGTTCTCTTTTTTGCTGCCACTCTGCTCCGCAGCTGCATATTTGATTATTTCGCACGGAACCATTATAATGATATCAACTCAAGCAAAAATAGCCGGTTCCCGGGTATTCGGGACGGACTGACAGGGGAGGAACGATGATGCGCAATTCTGCCAGAATATTTGTTTTTATGCTTGTCTGCATCGTGATGACCGGTGCATGCATGATTTCCTTCGCGGGCGATGCCGCCGGAAGCGACGTTCCCCGCTTTTTTGCGCTCGTGATCGGCAACGGGAAATACCTGGCCGAGGATATGGAACCGCTTCCCGAAACAGCCACGGACGCGGCGGCCATGAAGACCGCGCTGGAAAACATGAATCCCGCCTGGACTGTGGCAGAGGCATACAACATCAAAGGCTGTGAGTTTGTTCCGGCCATGGAGGAAGCGTTCAGGGACGCTTCCGAAGGAGATGTCTGCCTGTTCTACTATACCGGCCATGGCAGTTATGACGCGGACTATTATGCGGGAGCGCTGAAAGGGATCGACGTGAACACGCCGGGGACGAACTATGTGGACGCGCTTCTGCCGCTGAAGGAGCTGGCTGACACGCTTGACCGGCTTTGCCCCGGGGAAGTCATCGTCATCCTGGATTCCTGCGGCAGCGGCTCTGCGGTATGGAACGGCGAACCGCTGGAAGGGATGACTACGGACGGGACGGACCTGGAGATCCTGAATTCCGACGAGACGACCCGGGTCGGCGATCTGCTCAGGGAACGTTTTACGGTGCTGGCTTCCTGTGAACACGGGGACTGGTCGTACCCATTCCCGGACGACGATCCCCGGACGAGCTGTGTTTTTACTTACTGCCTCCTGCAGGCGCTGGGCTGCACTTCGGAAGGCGCCTATACAGGAACCATGCCGGCGGACGCCGACGGGGACGGAATGCTTACCCTGAAAGAAACAGCGGATTGTGCCCGGGCTCTGCATGAGGAACTCCGGAATACGCTTCCGGATGATTTCCCCTTCCAGATCTTCCAGTTCCGGGGCGAAGAGGATAAGGTCCTTTTCCGCCGCTGAATCCCGGCATTGAAGGAAATGTCACAGACCTGAGATCAACCGGCTGATCAAGGAGCAGCTGCTTCTGAAGCGCGGCGTCAGCATCGAAATGATTCATTCTAACGACTTCTGACTTTCATCATTCAATTGGTGCGTTGCATTTTCAGATTCTTTCTTCTTTCCCCAAGACCATCCGAAAAGCTCTCCACCTCCATCGTACAACTCGATGACCGTCGTAGCGTCTGTAATCTTAGTGGTAAACTCTTCATATGTCGAATGCTTATCAAACGAAATAAAGATTTGCTTCTTGCTTTGCTGGTAAAGGTGCATGATCTGATCAATGGGTAAATCCGCAATATTCTTAAATATAAGAGAATCATGCGCCAGAACCGGGAGTTCTGTAGCTTTTAGTATGGCGAGATCGAAAATGATAAGATTCTTATAGTTTTCACCAGATCCGGTGTTCCACTTGCATTCAGAGGTGTAGGTGGGTTTACCCGTCTTCGTGTTTCCGAATTTTATCTCCGGGGCGTATCGTTCCGCATTGAAAATATAATCGTTTAGTCTTGTCATTTCTTGATTGATGATCGTTTGAATTGTTTCAAGCAATTCCGTTCGTACGGACTCCAAGCGTTCTCGTGAGTCTTTCGTATTCACCTTCAACTGATCGTTATTCTTTTTGCCTTCATTCTGTTTCTGCAATACGGCTATCTTTCTATTGATTTCCGCAACACGTTCCAGGAACTTCTTTGATACGTGTGTTGGCAAACCAAGCTCCCTCTGCTCCGATTCAAACTTTCTGACCTCTTCTGTTGCAGCAGCAATAAGCAATTCCAGGCGTTCAACCTCACTGCTCATTTCATCAGACAAGATAACCTGTATTCTCCGGTGAAAAGATTCGATCTGTTCCAGCTTTCTCATTTCAACATCAGGAAAGAATTCTTCCAATTCAGCAATATCATCAGAAGTTGGAATAAGGCCGCCCTGCATGTTTGCCTTTACGGCATTCAGCTCTGAGAGCAGCCTTGTTCTTCTGCGCTTGAGCACTGCCAGCTTTCCTTTTATCTCGGCGGCTTTTTCAAGCTTTTCTGAATCAGCAGACGCGACTGCTTCATCTTCTTTCATTGTCAGCTGATCAAGCTCTTGCTGAAGCCTTTCAATTTCCTTTTCATTTTCTCTGACCTGCTTTGCAGATGTAGCGACAGGCGCTATTTCACCTATATCTGTCGCAGCCTTTCTTACCTTACTGCGCTTAGCGTTTTCGTTATACACATACTCGAACTCCTTGATCAGAGCATAGACACCAAAAAGCATTTCTAGCGCTTTTATTGATTCAGCAATTGGTTCATTGCCATTCTTCAGCGGGGAACGTTCATCATAATTATCGCGCCCATGGATACGCATATAGCGCCCCACCATATTTCTGAATGAAATATTCGCTTTTGATATTCCATAGGATTTATACAGATGTAAACAAAACTCATCCAGTGAAAGCTCCCGCCCTGTTTCGTTATAATTTTCATCACATATTTTAACGACATTCGGTGTTAAAGTACTCCTGGCATAGTATTCAATTCTGTCGCAAAATTTAAAGGCAAAATGAATCACATGATTGTCAACAAACTGGACAACTTTGCAAATTTTCTGATTCACATAAGCGCTACCGCCAAAACAGAAATCCACAGCTAACAAGAAAGTTGATTTTCCCAGAGAATTCTCACCTTTCTCGTCACCCATAACAGTGTTTAAATACTCATAAAACCTAATCTTTCCTCTGGGAATGGTGACGCCATTCTTTTTCTCTACAAACTTATCACATTCCATCTCATACAACATACCGAATGACTCCCTCCTTCTCATCGTACTCAATCTTCTTTAATGCATACAAACAATCCAGTGCATCAATATATTCGCTTACTCCTGAAACCCGGTTGAGGACACGTTGATATAGTTCTGAGGCTGTGAGTGGCTTTTTCCTGAGTTCCCTAAGAATCAACGGAAACTTTGATAAAACACTTTCATGATATGAATACAACTTATTCGGCAATAACATCGAACACCTCACATTTCTGAATGAAGTAGGATATAACAATCTGGCAATAATCCCAATCTTCATTCGTCGCAGTATGAAGCCAACGAGTCATTTCCCGGTATATTCTCGGTTGATCATACCCCATATCCGCATAAGATAAATACAACATTCTGACTTGGGCACAGAAAGGTTTAAAACGAAGCAGACCTTCCTTGCCTAATTCCTGAAAAGTTTCATGAACATCGGAATAATAGACATTCACATGATTTTTGGTTCGTATGTACAGCTCCACGTTCTCTTCGCGTATTTTATTTCTTAGCGGAACCGGATCGTAATTCAAATCTACACCTTGGGGAGGCTTTACAGTCGGAATTTTCTGCAAAACCCGACGTACCCCGTCCTGTACCGTTTCAGAGGATGAGACATCTCTGTCATCATAGGAATCCAACAATTGACGTTTCATTTCCTGAAGATACTCAATTGACTGTGATCCTCGTGCTCTATACTTTGCTGTACAGGATGGGCACATTGCAATCAGATTCTCTGTATCTTCATCCGACTGCGCAGGGTCTATTACAACGACGTCATAGCAAAACTCGAGGCGCCCGTTCTCACGTAAATATAACTGATTGGGACATCCTTCACCGTGACATGTACTTCCTGCTTCGGCCACAAGTAAAACCCCGTATTTGTCTTTCGGCGTTGGGTCGAATAATGTCAACTGGCTTTCGACTTTTACCCTGGGTTTCTTTTTAGCTTTCGGAGAAGCCGCTTTGTTGATAATCGCTATAAATCGACCGGCAACACGCTGAGCATAGTTATCTTTATCAATGTCCGGACACCATGGCCTAAAGGTTTCACAAAGATACCGGATTGTATCTTCTGACGGGGTTTCAATATAGTCGGCAAAACCTTTATCATCCAAATCATCAGCTATTGTCTGTGCAAGCTCTGTAATGTCATTTTGTCCATAGTAGTATGCTCGAAGTCTACGATCATCCATGAGCTGAATAAACGATACGTCACCCAGGTATATTTTTTCAAAGAGTGTCCGGGTAAATTCCGCTGGTTTTTTGTCATTTTTATATTTAGTTGCCAACGCCTTTGCAAAAACACTGAATTCAGTATCAGCCATCGAACGCACCTCCTTCCCGTGTACACATGTACAGTTGTGTACACTCGCGTTCGGAAAAAAACAGGGCATTTGATACACTTGCACCATAGATGAATGCGGACTGACTGGAAGAACAAAGGCCGCTTCTCATTCTACTACGAGGATGAACGACGGTCAATTATGGATTTGATATCGAGAAACATGAGAGCACAGTTGGGGAAGGCGGGAGGAGGTGAGAGTGTGGCCGGGGTCGCGGATCAGAAGACGATTGGTATCAGGATTGCCAAGCTTCGGAGTGACAGAAATGCTTCGCAGGAGAAGTTTGCCGAAGTGCTGGGGGTCAGCCGGAATACGCTTGGCTGTATCGAGCGCGGCGAGACGCCGCCCAGCACGGCCGCACTCAGAAACCTCTTCGAGCACACCGGCATGACGCCGAATCAGTTATTTCTGACCCAGGAAGTTCAGACCACGGAAGGGCGTTTTGCTCAGATGGCTGCGGACCTGGAGCCGTCCGAGATTGAGGAGCTGCTACGCTGGGCTGAATATACGGCAGCAGGAATGATTGCGAAGCGAGAACGGCAAACCTGACCAAGAATCCGGGCAAAAACAGCGATTTCTGCACAGGATGCCGGACTGACGAGCCCGGACTCCTGTGGGAAAATATACATGTCCTTAGGTAACTGGGAACCTAGTGCACAAGGAACCCCGTAACTACCTAACCAATCGGGCCGGCCAAGAACCATACAAACTGGACAGACACTTACTACTACGGATAAAGGAACGAGGTGATAAAGATTGTATGACACTGAATTAAACGCGGATCTGCTGATGCCGGTGCGGGCGACGGCCTTCGAACACCAGAAAAAGGCCTTCCTGTTTATTCTTCATCTGTTCCAGGTACTGACGGGCATGCCGCCGATCAGCCGGGGAGCGGCATTGCTATTTGAGATGGGGTGCGGGAAAACCCTTGTGGCGATTGCGGTTGCGGGCACGCTGTATCAGTTTAAAAAGGCAAGCCGCCTGCTGATTGTGGCCCCGCTGAGCATCCTGGCCGTTTGGGAAACGGAATTCGAACGATTCGCGGATTTACCCTACACCCTGACGGTGCTGAACGGATCGCCGGAGAAGAAGCGTACGCTGATTTCGGAAGCGGATGGGCCGGGGCTGAACGTGCTGCTGGTGAATTATGAAAGCGCATGGCGGCTGGAGAACGAGCTGCTGGCGTATGACGCGGATCTGGTCATCGCGGACGAAGCGCACAAAATCAAGGAAAACCGTACCAATCAGTCCAAAGCGCTGCATCGCCTGGGGCACAAGGCCCGATACAGGCTGCTGCTGACCGGAACGCTGATCGCCAACCGTGAACTGGATGTATTTTCGCAGTACCTGTTCCTGAACCCGGGGATCTTCGGAGAGAGTTTCTATCAGTTCAGGAACAAGTACTTCACCATGGCGGGGTACGGTCAGCACACTCCGGTTTTCCGGGAGGACATGACAGCAGACTTCCTGCAGCGTCTTCACTGTATTGCCTACAGGGTGACGAAGGATGAATGCCTGGATCTGCCGGAGGTGGTGGATGAAATCAGAACAGTGCAACTGGAAGATGCAGCGCTGAAACTGTACAAAAAGATCGAAGCGGATTCCTACGCGGAACTGCGCGACGGAGAGATCAGCGCGCCGAATGTACTGACGCGGCTGCTGCGCCTGCTGCAGATTTCCGGCGGGCACGTGACAGACGACGACGGCACCGTGCGGAAGGTGAGCAACGCGAAAATGGAAGCGCTGGAAGACATCCTGGACGCCGCGCAGGCGGAAGGACAGAAAGTGACCATCATGGCCCGGTTCACCGCGGAACTGGACGACATTGAAGACATGCTGACGCGGAAGAAGATCGACTATGCCGTAATTCGCGGCGGCATCAAGCACAGAGGCGAACAGATTACGCGATTTCAGAACGATCCGGGCTGCACGGTGTTTCTCGGGCAGATCGCCGCGGCGGGACTCGGCCTGACGCTGACGGCCGCCAGCCTGATGGTTTTCTATTCGTGGGATTACAGTATGAGCAACCACGATCAGGCTCGGGCGCGGATCCACCGGGCTGGGCAGCGGAACGCCTGCACATACATTTACCTTTGCGCCAAAGGCACCATGGACAGACGGGTGATCCAGGCGCTGCGGAACAAGCAGGAGGTGGCGCGCATGCTGGTTGACGATTACCGGATGGGGCTGAACCCCTACCGGGCATGACAGGGAGGGAAGGAATGAAAAACGCGAAGGAACAGAAGATCTTCGCCCTGGCGGAAAAGCTGAAGACGGCAAAGGAAAAGAAAAAGACGCTGGAAGCAGAAGTGGAGGAGATGACGAAGACCATCGCCGACCTGGATCTGGAACTATCCGACGCCATGGCGGAAGCCGAGCTGGTGCATTTCAACCGAAACGGGACGACCTTTTACCTGACATCAAGGCTGTATGCCTCTCCGAAGTCAGGGCAGAAAGACGATCTCAACAGGGCACTGAAGGAACACGGATACGGCGCGCTGGTCGTCGAATCCGTGAATTCCCAGACACTTTCAAGCTTCTGCAAGGAGCAGATTGAGCTTTCCGGCGAGAAGGAAAAACTCCCGGACTGGCTGGACGCCGTGGTCAGCACCTTTGACAAGGTGACTGTGGGCGTGCGTAAGATTTTATGAAAGGACGGATTCACCCATGAAAAAGAATGAGAAGATTGCGGAACAGAAAGACAACGGCATCGCGGAGAGCGGATACGCGGCGATCGGCGGACAGGACCTGCTGACGGAGATGCAGGAGGAGCTGGCGGGCATTACCCTCGTGCCGGACAGAATTAAGATTCCCGCGGGCGGGGGCACGGCTTTTGAGCTGCAGGGCGAGGGCGACGAGACCGAAATTGTGAAAGAAATCGTCGGCGTTATCCTGTACCACCACCCGGCCTATGCCCTATACCACGACCGGTACAACGGCGGGAACAATCCGCCGGACTGCGGCAGTTACGACGGCGAGATGGGCATCGGGGATCCCGGCGGCGAATGCGCTACATGCCCCTA
Organism: uncultured Eubacteriales bacterium; assembly: GCA_902764875.1. Classification (GTDB taxonomy): domain Bacteria; phylum Bacillota; class Clostridia; order Christensenellales; family Aristaeellaceae; genus Aristaeella. The sequence goes on along the minus strand of CACWXP010000033.1, from coordinate 14,977 downwards.
CAACCAGTTTGGCAGCGGCGAGGGCGCGGGAAAGCGCTGCAAAAACAGGCGGCAGCTTTATGTGCTGCAGGAAGGGGAGCTGTTCCCGGTGGTGTTTTCCCTGCCGGTCGGCAGTCTGCAGCCTTTCATCCGATATCTGAAAATCCAGCTGACCAAGGGACGGCGGCTGAGCCAGGTTGTGACGCGGATCAGCCTGAAGAAAGCGACCAACTCCGGCGGCGTTGCCTATTCCCAAGCGGTGTTTACCTATGACCGGCTGCTCAGTCCCGCCGAACGCAAAGCGATCGAACCGATCCTTGCGCAGGTGAAGGAATACGCAGGCAATCTGAGCATTGACGTGATGCGGGACGACGACGAAAAAGTATGCGTCGACGCGGAAACCGGAGAAATCATTGTGCCCCTGACCTGACACACGAGGGCGCCCGTCGCGTTTCCACGCCGGGCGCCCGTGAGATTGAGAGGAGATTGCCATGGGATATGAAAGAGTCACGGAACCGGAGCGGATTGCGGCCTATCTGGACGGCAGGCGGCTGGTTGCCTTCGACTTTGAAACAGCGCCGACGAGCGCATGGCGGGGAGAAGAAACGGCGGCGCTGGATGTTCACAAAGCCGGGATTGTCGGCGTGAGCCTGAGCGTAGAAGCAGGGACGGGAATCTATATTCCGCTGCAGCATCTGGCCGGGCTGAACGCCGATCCTCTGCAGGTGATTCCGCTGCTGCGGGACCGGGTGTGGGAGAATCCGGAGATTGTGAAGATTGCGCATAACATGAGCTTTGAGGCCATGTTCCTCTATATGCACGGGATTATCCTGCGGGAACCGGTATACGACACGATCGCGGCGGCGCAGATGACGCTGAAGGCGACGGGGACGTTTCGCAGCCTTGGGGACTGCGGACTGAAGACACTGGTTCCGGAGCTGCTGGGAGAGCTTTTGCCCACCTTCGAGGAAGTGACAGGCGGACGGTTCTTCGACGAACTGGACTCCGGGGAGGCGGAAACGATCCGGTACGCCTGCGCGGACAGCGACTATGCGCTGCAGCTTTATCATAAGTTCAACGCGTGGTTTGACAAATACCTGCCGCGTCACCGGTGGATCGTAGAGCACATCGAAAGCCCGGTGGCGGTGTACCTGGGCATCATGAAGGCGAACGGCGTACCGGTCGACCGGGCGCTGATGGAGCAGCGGAAAGCGGAAGCAACGCTGGAAACGGAACGCATCCGGAAGGAAATCCGCGGGATGATCGGAGACATCGACATCGGGAGCAACGCGAGCACGAAGGCGTTCAGGGACTATCTTTTCAAGAAGTTAAAGCTGCCGGTTTTCGGACTGACGGAAAGCAACAAAGAATCGATGGACGACGCGGTGATGATCCAGCTGAAAGAATGGTGCGACGTTCACAAGCCGGAGCTGAGCCGGCTGTTTGAACTGGTGCAGAGTTACCGAAAATGGGGGAAGATTTCCAGCACCTATATCAACGGGTATCTGGACTATGTGAACAGCGCAACGGAGCGGATTCATCCCAGCTTCTTTTCCCTGAGCACGGATACGGGGCGGTTTTCCTGCGCCGCGCCGAACCTGCAGAACATGCCGCGGAAGGGCGGCGACCCGATCGGCGTGCGGAACTTCATCCGGGCGCCGGAGGGATACCGGATTGTGAGCGTGGATTACAGCCAGCTTGAACTGCGGACCGGAACGGCGCTGTGCCGGGATCCGGTGATGATGAAAACCTATGCCGAGGGCGGCGACATTCACTCCGCGACGACGGCGGCGATCTTCGGCATTCCGTATGCGGAAGCCGCGGACAAGGAACGCCCGGACTACAAAGAGCGGCGGACGATCGCGAAGAACTGCAACTTCGGCGTGTTCTTCGGGCTTTTTCCCAAAGGACTGCGGGAGACGCTGAAATTCAAGGCCGGGCTGGACAAAAGCATGGAAGAGTGCGAGGGGATCGTGAACAGCCTGAAGAGAGGGTATCCGCGGCTGGTTCGATGGCAGGAAGAAACGAAGCGGGAGGCCCACCGGAAGAAATACTCCGAGACCACGCTGGGGCGCAGGCGGTACCTGAACGGCATTGACAGCAGGGACTGGAAGAAGAAGGCTTACGCGGAGCGCTGCGCGCTGAATACGCCCGTGCAGGGGAGTGCGGCGGATATTATTAAACTCGCTATGGCGCGGGTTTTGGCAGGGCTGCCTGCGCGGCCGTGGCTGCGGCCTATATTGCAGGTGCACGACGAACTTACTTTCGTCGTGCCTTACGACAAGGTTCAGGAGACTGTTGCATACATCAAGGAATGTATGGAACAACAGCCTTATGATTCGTTTGATGTTCCGCTCATTGCGGAAGCTTCTTCCGGAAAAAGCTTCGGAGAACTCTCATAGGGGCAGCGCCGGACACATTGTCCTATGTCGCGAAAAAAGAAGAGATACAGAAAGGAAAAACGGGCCGAAAAGAACCGTCCCCATAGGCCCACAGAGCTTTGGAGAACTTTCATAGGGGCAATACAGGCTACATGAGCTTGAATAACGGGATATGACACGAAAGAAAAGTGGGGCGAAAAGAACCGTCCCTTTAGGACCAAGGAGTGATTATATTGAGTTTTCCATCGGAACTTACTTCGCTTAAGCGTTGGGTTTGCTGGCGGCTGGTACCTGACAAGGACGGTGAAAAGCCACGGAAGGTGCCTCTGAATGCGCTTACCGGGACGGGGGCCAAGAGCAACGACCCTTCCACCTGGGTGGATTATCAGACCGCCAGGGACGCGGCGGATCAATACGGATACAACGGCGTCGGGTTCATGTTTCTGAAGGGGGACGGATACGTCGGGATTGATATCGATCATTGCTATGATCCCGCGAGCGGCACCTTCAACGAAACCGCAAAAGCGATCATGGCCCGGCAGAACACCTACATGGAATTCAGCCCCAGCGGGGACGGGGTGCACCTTTACTACAAGGGCGTGAAGCCGAAGGGCAGCTCCAAGAACACGGAGAGCGGCGTGGAGATGTACGACAGCGTTCGGTATTTCACGGTGACGGAGAAGCAGGTTCCCGGGAGCCTGGACAACGTTGCGGAGGCTCTGCCGGATACGCTGCAGTGGATCTATGATACCTTTCTTTCAAAAAAGAAGGCTGGGGGCCGGAAAAAGAAGCGGGCAGCCGGGGAAAAGCTGAGCGACGAAGAGGTGCTGGAAAAGGCGCAGGGCGCCCAGAACGGCGAAGACTTCACCGCCCTTTGGGAAGGACGCTGGCAGGAGAAGTATCCCAGCCAGTCAGAAGCGGACATGGCTTTGTGCATGAAGCTGGCTTTCTGGACGGCGCGGGACAAGGAGCAGATGGACCGGCTTTTCCGGCAGAGCGGACTTTTTCGGGAGAAATGGGACGCGCGGCACCATGCCGACGGAGCGACCTATGGGGAAGAAACGCTGGAACGCGCGATTGCGCACACGGAGAACGTTTACTCCTGCGGCGGGGATTCTCCGATTATCGAATACGAAGGACGGTATTTCCGGCTGAAAGGCGAGGCGATGTACCCGCTAACCAATTTTGTGATTGTACCCGGAGAAATGATCTGCGCGGAAGGGGACGTGCAGATGACGGGTGATTTTGTGACGGTGAACGGCGAAAGCTACCACATGACCTTCATGACGACGGAACTGAGCAACCCGCAGCGCTTCAAAACGCTGCTGAGCAGCAACACGATCGCACTGGGATGGTTCGGCGGGGAAGGTGAGCTGGAGCTCTTCAAGACCTATATTTCCACACTGGGATGGCAGCGGAAGACCGGCGTGAAAGCGATGGGGATCTATGAATTCGGAGGAAAACGTGTGTTTGCCACCTGCGAGGGCAGCATCGACGCGGACGGGGAGATTGTGGAAGGCCTTGTTCAGCTTGAAAAGTATCAGAGCATCCGATCGGATATCCTGGACAGAGACCTTCCGGACGCGGAAAGCCTGCAGGAGATCGGGAAGTGGCTGCTGGCATATAACGAACCGGCGAAGACGGCGGCGATCCTAAGCTGGACGGCGGGATGCTTCCTGAAACCGCACCTGCGCGCGGAGAATATCAAATTTCCGCATCTTTTTCTGATCGGCGAGGCGGGCAGCGGGAAGAGTACGACGCTGGAGCGCGTGATTTTGCCGGTGTTTTCCACGGAACGGGTGACGGCGGCCACCCAGGTGACGCCCTTCACGCTGATGAAGGAATCGGCCTCCTCCAATCTGGTGCCGATGCCTTTGGACGAATTTAAGCCCAGCAAAATTGACAAACTGAAAATCAACGCGCTGTACAACCACTTTCGGGATACGTACGACGGGCATGACGGCGTGCGGGGGCGGGCGGATCAGAGCGTGGTGACGTATCAGCTGCTGGCCCCTCTGGTGGTGGCGGGGGAAGAATCCGCCGACGAGGCGGCGATCCGGGAGCGGAGCATTGAACTGCTGTTTTCCAAGAAGGATCTGAAGCGGCCGGAATACCGGATGGCCTTCAACCGGATCGGCATGAACCGGAAGCTTCTGGGGGATTTCGGGCGGACGCTACTGAAGACGGCGCTGGAGACCTCGTCCTCAGAGACGGCGGCGTGGTATATGGAGGGCCTGGGCAAAGTGCAGGGGGAGCTGCCCAGCCGGGTGATCAGCAACATTGCGTGCTGCTGGTGCGGGCTGAAACTGCTGGAAAAGGTATGCGCGGGATACCGGATGCAATGGGACAGCGTTTTTCCGATCCCGATGGAAGGATGCCTGCGATATCTGGAATACGGGACGAACGAATACCTGCTGGACGGGGGAACACACAACAAATCCATCGTAGAGCAGACGTTTGAGGTGATGAGCCGGATGGGACTGAGCCCGAAGACGGACTATCAGTTTTCCTCGGATGGGAGCACGCTGTATATCCGGCTGGCCCAGATCTACGACCAATACACCAAATATCGGCGGGACTATGCCGTTACGGGCGAAGTGCTGCCCTACGCGCAGTTCCGGAAGCAGCTGACGCATTCGGATTTGTTGTTGCAAGCCAGCTTGCAGAAGAAATTCGATGGCATGAATTCACGCTGCTTTGCCATTGATTACGCACTGCTGAAGCAGCGGTGCGAGGTGGAAGAATTCGAAAACACGGGGGAGGTTCTTCCTTTGACATGAAGCAGTTTTCAAAGAAATGGGTAACAAGTAACACAAAATGCAGGTTGTAACACTTATTTAGAGGTACACGTGAAAAAATATTTTTATGTTTACGTGTACGTACGTATATACACGTAAAATCCCGTACCCCTCTATTTTGGGCGGTTACCTGGTTACCCGGTTACCGTGACCCGGAACACCAGCATGCACCCGGCATGTCTGCGGCGGACTTTCACGGTCTGTATGTGTTGAACGACACAACGATATGAAGATTTTCAAGGAGGAAACTTATGGACGCAAGAGCGTTTCTGGAACGGCCTCACCAGCTGAAAGAGCTGGTGGACACGACAGTAGACGAGGTGAAAGTGCTGCAGTCTATGGCCGAACAGGTTAGGGCGCAGCTGGGGCCGGAGCATGAGCCGGTGAAGCATACGCCGGATGTTTACGCGATGCAGGACATCGTGATCCGTTTGGCGGAAGCCCGGGAACGGGAAGCGCAGCCGCGGCGGGAGTATGCCGAAGCCATTGCGGAGGTGGGGCTGATGCTGGTCAAGATTCAGGACACAAAGGTGCGTGACTTCATGACAAAAAAGTTCCTGGAATTTATGTCACTCAGCGAAATCGGGATGATCAAAAGCTACGGGCGCACCTGGTGCCAGAATACCTGCCGGAAGGGGATTGCGATGGTGCAGGAGATGCTGGACGCGGATGAGGAAAAAACATCCGAATGCGGCGGAAAAAAAGAGCCATGAGTGATCCCCCTGTGATACGGGCGTGGCCCTTGTGCGGCTGCTGTTGCCATGATAGAATGTATCGTGTCAAAATGGATGTCAGACCGACAAACGAGAACGAAAGCTCCTTCGGGAGCTTTTTTTGCGGCGTTTTCGAACCGGGGGAGGATATTGATATGGGTCACTACGTTGTGCAGCCGGGAGACGAGGCGCAGAAACCGACGGCGGAAGAAGCGGCGCGGGACGCGCTGACGACGCTTCGGGGGCTGGCGGAAGACGCGGCGGATCGAATGAAGGAGATCCTTGACAGCGCGGCCATTCCGGACGGAATGAAGATCGCAGTGATCAACATGGTGCTGGAGCGGGTTTACGGGCGGCCGGAGGAGATGCTGCGGATTGAGAGCGGGGAACGAGACGTCGCGGAAGCTGAAGCGCGGCTGCGCCGCGTTTCAGCAGGATTCAGGATGTAGGGTTTAGGAGCCCGAGGTCATGACACTCTGGCACTATAGCACTAAAGCACTAAAAATGGGTGATGATATGTATCTGAAAGATTTTGCGGTTGACATTCCTTTTGATACAGGAAAGGTTGTCATCCGAAAAGAGAAGTGGGTTATGCTGGAAGTTGAGCGGACTTACAGCAGCGAAAGCCAGGACACGCGGGTAAAGCGCGTGACCATCGGGCAGGTGGCGCCGCTTTTTCTAGGGAAGATGTATCCGAACGAGAGTTATTTTTCCCTGGTGGTTCCCAACAGCGTTCCGGAGGACGTCCGGAACGATTTTTTGTGCCGGTGCGAACGGCAGCGGGAACTGGCGGAGCTGAAGAAGGATCCGGAGCGGATGATGCGGCAAGTGGAGGCCGGGATTCGTTTTCTGAAAGAAGAGGGGAGGAAAATCAAAATGGAGCAGAAGCAGCGGGATTGCGGGCCGGAGAGTATGAATGCTTCCGAAAAGGTTCAAACGGAAGAAAGCGAGAAGTTCTGGTTCATTACAAACGCGCATGAACTTGAGTACGTGATGAAGGTTTTCGGGGATCTTTACAACCTGATGGAGGTTTATGCTTCGAGGAATCCGAAGGACACGCTGGACGGATACAAGGCGGTGATGTTTAACCGGATCCTGGAGGAGCTGAAGCTGACGATGCCAGAGCACAGGATTCTGCAGGGCCTGGAGACGATTGCGGCGCCCGAGGAGGACGGGAAGGGCATGACGTACAGCGACGCTTTGATGCTGCTGACTTGGTATAAGAACTGTCTGAGAGGGTAGTACCGAGGCAGCCCAACCTCGGGTATTCCAGTCCGGAGAGCCACGACTCTCGCGTTAGTTCCAGGACGCAGCGGTTCTAAGCTCTGACTTCGCCTTCGGCTTGTCAATCACTAAGAACCGGCGTCCCTCCACATCTCTCCGGACTGAAACACCCGGGAGGGCTGCCATAGACTGCGTGGAGCATCAGCGAGTTTTTTACTTGGAGGTTTAAGATGAGCGCACTGGAGAAGATTATGGAACTGGCTCCCAAGGCTGTGGAAGAGGCGGAGCGGATTCTGAACCGGTCAACGAGCATGAACGCCCGGATTCAGATCATTGAAATTGTGTTGAACCGGGCTTACGGGAAGCCGGAAGCGGCTTTGCGGATTGAAACCGGGGGCCGGTCGATTGCGGAATCGGCAGAAGCTTTGCAGGCGGAGATTCGGGCGGTGATGGGGGCTGACCAAACAAATGTCATGGAAAGCACTGAAGATAAAACTGGTGAATAAAAATAGCCGTAAAGGAACCGAAACCAACGCAGGAGCAGCCGGCTCCTGCGCCCCCTACGTCTACGGCTACTGGCTCCTGAGCCCGCTTACGGCTGATACTCCTGGGGGTCGGTTTCTTTGAGCATCAGAGCATACTTAGGCTGATCTTCTGTGGGAATATCCATAAAATCCATGGCTTTTTCAGCAGAGAGATTGAGTTTTTTCATTGCGTTCCGGATGTTGAAAAGACGTTCTTCATCTTTGCCTTCTTCACGACCTTCTTCGCGGGCTTCTTCTCTGATCTCCATATCATGCATTGCCAGCGTCATATACTCCAATCTCCTTTCCTCATTCGATTTAACGGCAGTAACGGCGGTGTCCAGCTCCTGACTGTATTGACCGGAAATGGTCCCGTCATTCAGATAACGAATGACTTCCTTCAGTTCTTCGCTGATTTCACCTATTTCTCCACGGGTATTTACAATCACCTTAACCGTTTCATCCCCGAAGAGCAGGTCGGGTTCCTCCCGGCAGATGTTTTCAAAGGTATAGAGGTAACGGTTTCTTCCAAAGGGGTCATAATTGCAGATGAAAATCACAAAAGTCTTTCGCAACTCTTTGTAATCAACACCGGGACGAAGAATGCTGATATCAATGGTTGACTGGTAATACCGCATACGCTTGGGAAGATGCTTCTTGGAAGTCGTCTGCACTTCCACGTTGTATACAACTCCCTGCTCATCCGTCACATACAAATCCAGCCGAATGCCTTTGGAATCATAACCTTCCTTCTCTGTTTTCTGCGGTTCAATCAGCTCGATTTTCGCGATTGAAACCTGCAGAACAAACTGAAGAAGCGGTTTCAGATGACGGGTATCCCGCATCACCTGAGCAAACATATAGTCGTCCATCAGGGTAAGTTCATCAATGGTTTTGATTCTGTGCTCCAAAGGAATTCACCTCCCCGTCAATGATATTTTACAGAAACCACGGGGGAAAATCAAGCGCAAAGAGGATGGCGAGAACCAAGATGTCGAATGAAAATGAACCCAAAAGAACCGTCCCTCTAGGACCAAATGAACCCAAAAGAACCGTCCCTATAGGACCGTTTTGGGTTGAACGGCCGGAGATTTTGGGGCGGGCAGTCGGGTTTGCGGATATGACCTCTTTGCACGGGAAGTGGATCCGGACAATGGCCTTCGGGGACGGGGATTTTACCCTGCAGGCGCACCGGGGGAGCTTTAAGAGTTCGTGCCTGGCGGTGGCTATCGCTTTGATTCTGATTTCGTTTCCCGAACGGAACATCATCTTCATCCGGAAGACGGACAACGACGTGAGCGAGATGCTCGGGATGGTGGTGAAGATCCTGCGGTCGGACATTATGCGGGACATCGTTACGGTGAAATACGGAACAGACCTTCGCATCGAGTCGGAGGGGATGGATCACCTTTCCACGAACCTTTGGCAATCGCCGATGGGAGCCCAGCAGCTACTGGGCCTTGGGATCCGGACCAGCATTACAGGCAAGCATGCTTACTATGTGATCACGGACGATATCTGCAACCTTAGCGACCGGATTTCGCGGGCGGAGCGGGAGCGGACGAAATTGCAGTACGACGAGCTGCAGAACATTCGGAACCGGGGCGGGCGGATTATCAACCTGGGCACGCCGTGGCATAAGGACGACGTGTTCAGCAAGATGCCGAATATCCAACGGTATGACTGCTATTCGACCGGACTGATTTCCACCGAGAAGCTGGACGAGATCCGGCAGTCGATGTCGCCTTCTCTGTTCGCGGCGAACTATGAGCTGAAGCACATCGCTTCGGAAGAGGCATTCTTTGAAACGCCGCCGGTTTTCACGGAGGACGTGACGGTTTTCCGCGACGGGATCTCCCACATCGACGCAGCCTACGGCGGCAGCGACTACACTGCCTTCACCTGCGCGGCAAAGCGGGACGGAAAGATTTATCTTTACGGCAGGCTTTGGCACGCCCATGTGAACAAGGTGATCGACGAATGCATCGCGGAGGCGGACCGGCTGAAATGCTGGCCTCTTTACTGCGAGGACAACGGCGACAAGGGATATCTTTACAAGGAAATACGGGAACGGGACCGGTGGGCCTCCAGGTACACGGAGCACCAGAACAAGATCATCAAGATTTCAACCTATCTTCGGAAATGGTGGCCGAATATCGTGTTCCTGCGCGGCACCGATCCGGACTACATCAACCAGATTATGGACTACACCGAACAGGCGGAGCACGACGACGCCCCGGACAGCGCAGCATGCTGCTGCCGGCACTGGGACGAACGATGGTGGATGTGATTTTAAAGGAGGTTCAAAAGGAATGTCCCGCAAGACACGCAAACGTAAGGCTGCCCGGAATCGGGCGGCTGCATCTTCTGCTTCGCAGCATCAGAAAATTCCGGATCCGGCGAAGCAGGCGGCCATTATGGCCGGCGTACGCGGCGAAGCTTTGGACGGCTACAACAACGCGGCGGCGTTTCTTGGGCAAAGCTCACCGCTGATCTCGGCCGGGACTTTTCTGCGCAGCGGGATCACGTCCAATATTCAGCTGCTGACGACAACGTACCGGGAATGCTGGCTGGCCACGCGGATTATCGATACACCGGCGGAAGATATGACGCGTTCATGGTACACGCTGACCGGGAAATTCAAACCGGACGATCTGGCGGATCTGAAGCGGCTTGAGGCGAAACACAGCGTGAAACAGGAGCTGACCGACGCGATCCGGTGGGCACGGCTTTACGGCGGATCTCTGGCGTTGATGGTGATCGACGGGGAAGGCGACCGGCTGAACCGGCCGCTGGACCTGTGCCTTTTGCCTCCGGAAAGCTTTGAGGGGCTGCTGGTGCTGGATCCGTCGACGGGGATCTCTCCGTCAACGGAGCTGGTGACGGATCTGAACGATCCGGACTATGGGCTGCCGATGTACTACAACGTCAACACGGAGGACGGCAGAGCGGGAACGGTTACGATTCATCATTCCCGGATGCTGCGCTTTATCGGCCGGCCGCTACCGCGCAGCGAGGAGATTGCCGAGAACTACTGGGGCGCATCGGAACTGGAGCACATTTGGGACGAGCTTCAGAAACGGTCGGCCACCAGCGCAAACATCGCGCAGCTTGTTTTCCAGGCAAACATTACGACGCTGAAAATGTCGAACTTTGGGGAATCGGTCGGCATCGGAACCGACAAGGGCCAGAAAAACATACGGAATCTGATCGCCGAGGAAAACCGGTTTCGGACGAGCTTCGGACTGCAGCTGCTTTCAAAGGACGACTCGCTTGAAAATCATCCGTATTCCTTCAGCGGGCTGAACGATATCTATGAATCGTTCATGATGGACATTTCCGGCGCGGCGGAAATTCCGGCTTCCAAACTGTTCGGGCGGTCGCCCCAGGGATTCCAGAGCACCGGGGAAGCAGAGATGCGGAACTACTACGAGATGATTGCCGGCCTTCAGGAACGGTACCTGCGGCCGGCGCTGGAGCGGCTGCTGCCGGTGATGGCGATCTCCTGCTTCGGGTATCTTCCGGAGAACCTGGACTTCATTTTCAACCCGCTGGCTACCGTGACCGCCGAGGAGGCCGAAGAGCTGGCGGGGAAGCTGACCGACCGGGTTGAGAAACTTTACAGGGCGGGGCTGCTGACATACCAGGAAGCGCGGAATGAGCTGAAGACCGTCGGTGAGAAATACGCCGCATACAGCGGAATTGAACCGGACGCAGCGCCTCCGGACACGAGAAAACCCCCGGCTTACGAATGAAGCCGGGGAGCGAGGAGGAAGAAAGGTGATTCTTTTGAAAAAGGTTTTTGCGGTGATTCTTCTGATTGGTATTACGGTTTTGCTTTGTATGATTCCTTTCCTTTATCACGCCGCATCGCGGCACATGATCGCGAAGATCCGGTACTTCGACGGGAGCATGGACACAATCCGGATTACAGGCTATTCGCCGGTGGGCGGAAGCATCTGGCTGCAGGCGGAAGACGGGCACATTGCCGTGGTCGGCGCCAATAATGTGATCATTGTTGAAGACGACGAGTATTGACGGAGGATGAATGATAATGTGCGGCATGGCTTTTGTTTGCAACGACGAATTGAGGGAGGATAGTTGATTATGAACAGCGCGGCTTATGTCGACAACGACATCAACAACTGGAAAACCATGGGGATGAGCAAGGCCGAACTGGTTGTCCTGATCGCCGAGGACTGCATCGGATGGCCTTACGTTTACGGGGAGCGCGGGGCTTACGATACGCCTGCGAAGCGCCGGAGCCGGGCGGACGCCCTGGATGCGGGTATGCCCGGCGAGGCTGCCGCGATTCGGAAGGGATGTCAGGTGCTGAATGGGAGCAGGGGAGACTGCTCCGGCTGCAGGTATTATCCCGGCGGGGCGAAGACGCGATGTTTCGACTGCAGGGGCTTTACTTACTGGGTGCTGCTGCAGGTGGGGATCACGATCAACGGTGCCGGGGCGACCAGCCAGTGGAATACCGACGCGAACTGGAAGGCGAAGGGGCGGATTGAGGATATGCCCTCCGGACAGGTCTGCTGTGTGTTCATGCACAACAGCAAGACCGGGAAGATGGACCACACCGGGCTGCATGTCGGAGGCGGGAAGATCATCCACTGCTCCGGAGAGGTGAAGATCGGAAAGACAACGGATAAGGGGTGGACTCATTTTGCTGTTCCGGTGGGCATGGAGGGGGAGTTCAATGCAGGCCATACCGGGGCCAGCGCTGCGGTTGTTACAAGGCCTACCTTACGCAAGGGCGCCAGCGGTCCTTATGTGGTGGAATGCCAGGAAGACCTGCTGAAGCTGGGATATGATCTGGCTCATTACGGGGCGGACGGGAAGTATGGGAACATTACCATGCGGGAAGTCAGGAAGTTTCAGAGGGCTCAGGGGCTGGCGGTTGACGGGATTTGCGGACCTAAGACCTGGGCGGCTTTGGATGCGGCGGTTACGCGGGGGTAACGGCGAGATTTGGGTGGACCGGGTGATAGGAGGTGAATGAGATGACGGTTTATCAATGGGTATGCGTCCTGGGGATTCCCGGGATGCTGGCGGGACTTGTGACTTTTATTAAGCTGCAGGTTCATCAGAACAGGGCCATGAAGCTGGCTGTGCAGGCGATTCTGCGGGACCGCCTGCTGCAAAGCTTCCAGTTCTGCAAGTGTCAGGGGTTTGCCACCTCGGACGACCGGCAGAACTTTGAGAACATGTATGTCCAATATCACTCGCTCGGTGGGAACGGCGTGATGGACGACGTGCGGCAGAAATTCTTTGCGCTGCCGCTGGAATGAGAAAGGAGAGATGCTCTATGAAAACCACCAACTGGAAGAACTGGGCCAAAGCGGCCCTTGTCCGCGCCATCCGCACCTTTGCCGAGGCCATGCTGGCCTATATCGGCACCGGCGCGCTGGTGCTTGGAGACGTGAACTGGATCGCGGCGCTGAGCGCCGGGGGGTTCGGGTTCATTACCGCGATTCTCCTCGCATTGACCGGACTGCCCGAAGCCGAGCAGGAAGAAGGGCAAAGAGTGAACGGGGTGTGATCCCCCTGTGGGCCTTGTGCGTCCCATTGACCCCGTGATATGATTATGATGCGAAAAATGAAGTATCCGCTCGGTGCGGGTACTTTTTCTTTTTGCCTGCGCAAACGAGGTGAAGAATTTGCAATACTACGGAACACGCCTTTCCGAAAACATTTCCCGAAGAGAACCGGAGGGATATCTGCTTTGCCTGAACGTGCCGGTGGCGAGAACCGGCACGCAGGATTATCTGCCGGAAGAGCTCGGCATAACGCCAGGCTCTTCTTCTTTTCCCTCCGGGTCGGGACTTATTTCTGTTTACCGGCCGGAAGAGGAAGTCTTCGCGCCGGAGACGATGGCTTCGTTTGAGGGGATGCCGGTGACCAACGAGCACCCACCGGACGGGGTGGACATTGAAAACATCCGCCGAGTGCAGATGGGGCATGCCCATCACATTCGGCGGGGAACGGGAGACGAAGCGGATCTGCTGCTGGCGGATCTGATCATTACGGACGAAGTGCTGATTGACGCCATTCTTCACGGAAAGCGGGAGATCAGCTGCGGCTATACGTACGAGCTGGCCGAGGAGAACGGCCGATACATTCAGCGGAAGATTCGCGGGAACCACATTGCCGTCGTTGAAGCCGGCCGTGCGGGGCACCGCGTTTCCATTAAAGATCATCAACAAGTTGAAAGGAGTACTGTTTCCATGAAGAAATCCCTTACCAAACTGCTGGCCCGGATGGCCAGGGACGGCGACGCTGAAACCGTCGCCGAGTTCATCGAAGAGATGATTGAAGGCGAAAGCGAAACCAAGGCAGAAGTCGTTGAAGAAGTTGCGGAAGCGGCTGCCGGGGCTGTCGCAGAGGCTGCTTCCGAAGGCGGGAACGGGAGTACCAATCCAGGGTGCGCCGCTGACGAAGAAACGCTTAGCGGCATCCTTGAACGCCTGGACCGGCTGATCGAGCTGCTGACACTTGAGCCCGGCGCCGACGAAGAGCCGGAGAAAGCCGAAAGCGAGGAAGGCAGCGAAATTTCCGAAGAGGAAATGGCAGAGGTTGTTGAAGAGGTTATCGAAGCCGTTTCCGGCGAAGGGTCCGGCGAAGCTTTGTCCGAGGAGATTTCGGGAGAAAGCGCGGTTGAAGAAGTGGCCGAGATTATCGAAGCGATCCTTGAACCAGACGTTTCCGTGACACTCGAAGAAAGCAGCGAAGGCGACGAGGATCCGGACAATCCCGAAGATATCTGCAGCAACGACATGCTGCGACATGCGCTGGCGAACTCGGCAGTGAAATTTCGGAAGATGTCCCCCAGGCAGCGCCGGAAGGCTGCCGCGGATATCGCCGCGCAGGTGCGCAAGAAGCGGCGCAAAGGAGCGAACAGCGGGTATGACCTTATGCTGAATCGCCGGCTGCAGAAGGATTCGCGGTCGGTTTACAACGCGCTTGGGAAGCGCATTATGGCGGCGCGGAACGCGAACTATAAGGGGAGGGGTTGATTTTTTATGGGTAAAGTCCTTTCCAACTTCACCAACGGCTGGCCGGGAACACCTTCCCGGTCTGTCGACGAAATCATCCTATCCATGCGAAACGGCTCTGACGGGGAGATCCCCTTCGGCAGCGCGGTGTTCTTCGTCGCGGGACAGAATGCCTGCGAACCCTTTGATCCGGACTACGCGGCCAGCTATTCGATGGACAACTTCATCGGCATCACCGTGCGCAGCGGCGACAAGACGCCGAACCTGTTCGGCAGCAATGAAGCCGTTTTCAACGACGGCGATCCCGTGGAGATCCTGACCCGCGGGGCCATCGTGCTGCAGTTTGCCCACGGGGTG
>CACWXP010000032.1 GCA_902764875.1 uncultured Eubacteriales bacterium | reverse complement strand
GAAGCACGGAAACTATCCGTAGAAGGCTCATTCGGGTGATGACTCGGATGAAAAAAGTGTTGATTCTACTGAATTTGTTACTTGACAAAATGGGGAGGATAAAATTCGTGCCGAATTTCACCCTGCAGGACGAGATCTTTTTCCGGGCGGCGGAACAGTTCCCGACGCCCTTCCATCTGTACGACGAGGCGGGGATCCGCCGCCGGGCACGGGAACTGAACAAAGCATTCGCCTGGTGCCGGGATTTCCGGGAATACTTTGCGGTGAAGGCGCTGCCGAACCCGGCAGTGCTGCGGATCCTGAAGGAAGAAGGCTGCGGCCTGGACTGTTCGTCCGCTACGGAGCTGATGCTGGCAAAGGCCTGCGGCTTTTCCGGCGGGGAGGTCATTCTGTCCGCCAACGCCATGCCGCCGGAGGAGTTTGCCCAGGCAAGGGCGCTGGGCGCCTTCATCAACCTGGACGATATTACGGATATTGAGCTGCTGCGGACCCACGGCGGCATTCCGGAATGCGTCTGCCTGCGTTACAATCCGGGCGGACATTTTTCCATCGGCAATACCATCATGGGCAATCCGGGAGAGGCGAAGTACGGCTTTATGCCGGAGCAGCTGAAGGAGGGCCTGCAGATCCTGAAGGATCTGGGCGTCCGCTCTTTCGGGCTGCATGCATTCCTGTCCTCCAACACGACGGATAATGCCTATTATCCCGGACTGGCCCGGACGTTGCTGAGCCTTGGAAAGGAACTGGAAAAAGAACAGGGAGTCCGATTCGCCTTTGTGGATCTTTCCGGCGGCATCGGCATTCCCTACCGTCCGGAGGAGGAAGCGCCGGACGTGGCTGCCATCGGCGAGGGCGTACGCAAAGCGTATGAGGAAATCGTGCCGGACGGAGACGTTGCGATTAAGACGGAACTGGGCCGGTGGATGACCGGACCGGTGGGCTGGCTGGTGACGCACGCGGTGCACGAAAAGAAGATTTACCGGAACTATATCGGCGTGGACGCCTCGGCGGTCAACCTGATGCGCCCGGCTATGTACGGCGCGTACCATCATATTACAGTTTGCGGAAAGAGAGATCATAAACCGGATCATATCTACGACGTGACCGGGAGCCTGTGCGAAAACAACGACAAATTTGCGATTCAGCGGGAACTGCCGGAAATTGAAATTGGCGATCTGCTTGTGATTCACGACACCGGCGCCCACGGCTATTCCATGGGCTACAATTACAACGGACGCCTGCGCAGCGCGGAAATTCTTTATACGGAGAAAGGCGATTTCCGGATGATCCGCCGGGCCGAGACTCCGAGGGATTATTTTGCGACGCTGGATATCGATCCGGCGGCGAAAGAACTCGGATGAAGGCGTGAATCAGTCAGATTCCTTTACAGCACGATATCTCCCGGGCGAAATCCGGGCGGAAGGGGCTCCTCCTCTACAAAAGTGAAGTCCGGATCTTCCAGGACGGGCAGGAAAGCCTCATAGGGGATGGTTTCGAACTCGCAGCCGTAGCTGCTCTGGCCGAACCATCCTCCTTCTTTTGCCCGCAGGTTCAGATCCCGGGCGAACTTGGTGTGGTTGGAGCAGTCGTGGACGGCAACGGGCCACTGTTCTTCCGACGCGGTTTTCAGCAGGGAAAGGGTCAGATCCCGGCTGATGACCGGGCTGAGATAGCCCAGACGGCAGAAGTACATGTTTTCTCCGAGATAGTTGGGGAGATTGTTAGCGTTCAGGTGCAGCTCGGCACAGTTGATGAAATCGATTCCCGTCGCCAGGATCCGGTTCTTCTTCTCCCGGAAGATTTGGTTGAACTCCCGGGTCATGGGCGTTTCGATGCCGACCTGGGGGATATATTTCTTTGCGGTTTCCATGGCACGGATGACGGCATCGGCACAGTTGGTCGCGCCCAGATTAAAACGCAGCTCGTCCAGCCCGGCTTCGCCCAGGGAGCGCAGCTGTTCCTCCGTGACGCCGATGCCGTTTGTATACATATGCTGATGGACGCCGGCCTCATGGAAACGGCGGATGACGCCGTAGTACTTCTCGATTTCCATGAAGGGTTCCAGATAGACATACGCGATGCCGGTGGGCTTTTTCTGGAGGGCGAAAAGAAGGGAAAGGTCTTCCTCCCGATAGCGGGTGCCGCCGATTTCCCACATACCTTCTCCGATGGGCGGGATGCTGTTCAGCAAACCGTAGTCATAGCAGAAAGGACAGGCGGCGTTGCAGCGGTTTGTTTTCCGAATGGCGGACAGACCGCTGCCCAGCAGGCAGCTTCGGCAGCCGGCGGGGAAACGGCTTTCCGGGCCGACGAAGAGCGTGCAGGCCGGGAGAGACGGCGTCCAGTCCACCCCTTCCGGATGGTCGGGTGTTACGGCTTTCAGGCCGGGAACAGCTTTCAACATTTCCGCCCGGCGGGTCTCCACGGCGGTTTCGATCTGCCAGAAAGCAGCCAGAGCGATTTCCTGCTGGCGGCAGCCGGGGGTTTCTCCCTCCGGCAGGGAGGCAAAAAAGCGGAACCAATCCAGGGCATCTTTCTTTGAAATCCTGAAAGAACGGGTCATCGGCAGACATTCCTTTCCGAAAAAAATCATTCCTATTATATATGAAAGTTGACAAGTTTGGCAAAAGTATGGGAAAATAAAGGGAGCGGTTTACCCGCGGATCCGGATTGCAGACGATCCGGACTGGAGGAAAACAACGATGAAGCGAAGTTTTTTCATTCTGATTCTTTGTGCGGCACTGTGCCTGGCGGCGTGTGCTTTCGCCATTGAACTGACCTTTGCTCAGACGTGCACCGAGAAGACATCATCCTTGACCCAGCTGTACGTGATGGGGGATGACGGGACGCTTCAAGCTGCCCAAATGCTGCCGGCCGGGACGTATATCAAGACCAACGGTCTCAGCGCGGAAGGAAAAACAGGTGTTACCTACGGCTTTGAACAGTACGGCTACATTGACGGCTCGGTGATTATTCCTGCCAAGGAAACGGTTACCCTTCCCAGCGGGCAAGCAGTCACCGTGGGTGAAGCGCTGGTGCGGAGTCGGTCGGCGCTGAACCTGTGGCTGGACATGGAATACGGCGAAACTTTGAACGGATCGACCTATACTGACGCAAACGGAAACGAACATGCCATCGGCAACGAATCGGCCGACGGCGAGGCCGATCTGGAAGACCGGCTTGCCGGGGAAGCAAAATACCAGACCGCCATGGGCCGGGCAGCCAAAAACAACGGCGGATACGCCCTGACGGTTTATAAGGACGACAAGGGAAACGAAACGGAAGTTCAGGTTCTGTACATGGGCCTGGCCCGGTCAAAGGTCCGGATGGAGGGAAAGGAGCAGATGGTCGACACCTGGCGCCTTTCCTGGGAAACGGAAGCGCCGGAGGACAAGGTGCTGGCGGTGATCACGCCGAAGGATGCGAAGAACGTCCGGATGCGGGCCACGCACAATGAAAAATCCACGGTTCTGGACCGCGTGGATACCGCCCGGGTGGTTCAGGTGCTTAAAACCGACAAGAGCTGGACGCTTGTGGACACAAACGACGATCTGCTCCCCTGCGGATATATCCAGACCGCCGTGCTGACATTCTATCCGAACGAAAAGAAGGAATACCAGTCCGCCGTCATCACGGTGAAGGGAAGCACGAAAGCCAACGGGAATCTGGTTAAAATCCGCGCGAAAGGGGACAGAAACGGCCGTATTATCGGGGAGTTCACTCCCGGGGAGCCGCTGACGGTTTTGCGGAACGAGGAGACGGGCAAGTGGATGGAAGTGGACGTGGGAGGATACCACGCGTTCATCCAGTCGGAATACGTTACCTATCGGAGCGACGCGTTTGCCGTTCCCCAAACCCCATAATCACGGTTTCATGATTATTCCGTAATACAGAGAATATCCGCCACCGGCTGCCTGTTTGGCGCAAGCTTTTTCAGACGGCTGGTTTTTTCATCCCGGATGATCAGAGCGGAGGAGTATCCGCCGTCCAGATTGTATACCCATTCGGTGTCGAAATTCTTCTGAAAAAAGAGATTGATGCGGTACAGCGACAGACCCCAGGAATCTTCCCGGTTGGGGACGTGGAGCATCAGATAGTTGTTGCGGTTGACCCGGGCAAGAACGGTTCGCGGGTGCTGTTCCTTTGCCATGCGCCAGGAACCTTTTTCCGGAAGCAGATCCTCTCCGTTTTCCATCATGGCACAGTTTTCAGAGAAAGCCCAGGTTTGCCGGGGGGACGAGGCCAGCACCGCATCGTTATCTGCCCCGCGGTACAGCGTGATACCATCCTCCGACAGGGCGAGACCGCAGAACGGAACGCCTTCCAGGTTGCGGAGAACCTCGCCGTCGGTGATGACCAGGGAACCGAGGGTGGTGAAAAAATAATCCGCCGGGCTGCCCGGATAGTTTTCCGGCAGGTTCGGATATTGCTTTGTGATATAGCCGCTGGCGTTTGTGGCCAGCATGGTTTCCGGGATTTGCCCGGCCAGCTCCAGCGGATTGGCAAGGCTTTTGCCCCAGGGGGCGTTGACTTTGCGGATCTGCCGCGCCGGATCCCGGACCCAGATCTTTGTCAGCAGGCAGGGAACTGTATCCAGTGAAAAAGACTCGACGGAATAAATCAGCGTGTCCGATTCATGGCTTGCGGAAACGCGCTTGGAAAACCCGTAGCTCTCCGGCGGGTAAACGTCGGTTTCTTCGGCTGGAACCGTAAAGGGGAAGCAGAGAAGAACGAGCAAAAACCCGAGGAAGCGCCGCATCAGAGGATCAATCCTCCTGCTTTTCCGAATCTTTGCTTTTCCGCGCCATCAGCCAGGCGGCCCCGAAGATGCCGAGACCGACAAGGAACACAATGTTGCCGATGATGGCGACAAGCCTCCCCGTATCAGTGTGCAGATTCATCCCGACAATGCTCATTACCAGTCCGGCAATCCAGAGAATGCCTCCCGGCAGAACCAGACGTTTATCCATGATACAGACCTCCGTTCGCGCAGGTTTCCCGTTCATTGTACCCGTTTCAGGATGCCCCGTCAATGTGCGCGGATGAAGGTATGCTTGTCAGCACCAACGGAAAAGTGTATAATAATAAGATCAATGGAAAGTTCCGGCAGGAGGTGAGGTTTTTTGGGTAAGGAGCGGATGCTTGTAACCGGCGGCCATTCCCTGGAGGGCCAGGTTCGGGTCAGCGGCGGCAAGAATACGGCTGTCGCGGTGATTCCCGCCACCTTGCTTTGCGACGAACCCTGCGTGATTGAAAACCTGCCGGACATTGAAGATGTTCATGCCCTTGCCGATATTCTGGTGGAACTTGGGGCCAAAATTGAGTACGAACCCGGGAAAATGATGCGGGTGGATCCCCGCCCGGCAGAAGGAACCTCCGTTTCATACCGAAACGCCCAGCGCCTTCGGGCCAGTTATTATCTGCTCGGCGCCCTGTTGGGACGCTGCGGAAAGGCCAAGGTTCCCACGCCCGGCGGATGCGAGATCGGAACGCGTCCGGTGGACCAGCACCTGAAAGGCTTCCAGTCCATCGGCGCCGAAGCGGGAGAAATCGGCGGGATCCTGACGGCGGAATGCGACAATCTGACCGGCGGCGACGTTTTCTTTGACATGGTAACCGTCGGCGCGACGGTGAACGTGATGCTGGCGGCGGCCAAGGCTAAGGGCAACACGGTGATTTACAACGCGGCCAAGGAACCGCACATCGTTGACCTGGCTAACTTCCTGAACAGCATGGGCGCCCGGATTCGCGGCGCCGGAACGGATGTGATCCGGATCCGCGGCGTCCAGTACATGCACGGCAGCACCTACGCGGTTATTCCGGACCAGATTGAGACGGGCACCCTGATGATTGCCACGGCAGCCACGGGCGGAGACGTAATTATCAGCGGATGCATTCCGACGCATATGGACGCGCTGAGCGCGAAACTGCTGGAGATGGGCGTGAAGGTGACGGACCAGGACGACGCCATCCGGGTCCATGTGGTGGGTCCGCGTCGGGCTATTAACGTACAGACAAAGGTTTATCCCGGTTTTCCGACGGATCTGCAGCAGCCGATGAGCGCGCTTCTGACCACCGCGAAGGGAACCAGCATCGTAACGGAGACCATTTTTGAACAGCGTTTCCGCCATCTGGACGAAATCCGCCGGATGGGCGCCCATGTGCGGCTGATGGGACAGACCGCCATTATCGAAGGCGTGCCGGAGCTTTATAGCGCCCCCGTGACCGCCACGGATCTTCGTGCCGGGGCCGCGCTGATCATCGCGAGCCTGATGGCCCGGGGAACTTCCGAGATTTATGAACCTGCCTACATTGACCGCGGCTATGAACACATTGAGGACAAGCTTCGTTCCCTTGGCGCGGAAATCAGGCGGGAGCCGGTTCTGTAACCGGAAGGGAGAAATTGATGAATAATCCGTTCGAGGTGTTGGGTCTGAAAGGATGGGCGGATCAGGATGAAATCCGCACAGCCTACCGGACACTGGTTAAGCAGTGCCACCCGGACATGATTCAGGACCCTCATTTGAAGGAAGAAGCCCAGGCGCGCATGGTTGCGCTGAACCTGGCCTATGAAGAGGCTCTGCGTCTGTCTTCCCCGAAACCGATGGCCCCCGTCGGGCAGACGGCTACCGTTGCACAGACGATCCTGATGGCGGAGCGCTGCCTGTCCAGGGATGATCCGGAGGGCGCCCTGCGACAGCTGATGCGCAGCGAGAAGCGGGACGGGGACTGGTACTACATGCAGGGAAAGGTTCTGATGGCGCTGGAACAATACGAAAGCGCCCACCAGTCCTTCCGGGAGGCTGTTCGCAGAAGTCCGGACAACAACGTATACCGCAGCGGCGCACTGGCTGCCGTCGTGGCTCAGCGAGAATCGGAAACGCTTCACGGAAAAGTGAAAAAAGCATTCCGCAGCATTCTGAAAAAATAATCCGCCCCCGAATCGGAGGCGGATTGCTTTTACCCTTCTCTTATTCGGCAATCTCTTTGTGTTCGACGATTCTGAAATGCTTTCTGCCCGTCGTCAGGAACACGAAACCTATGATGAACAGCAGGATGATGCTCAGGATTCCGAAGCAGGGCTTACCGGTAATACCGTAGAACAGCTCATACAGCGCGGGGCCGATGACACAGGCAAACTTGCCGAAAATATCCATGAAGCCAAAGTATTCGCCGCTGCGCTCCGGCGGGATCAACTGGCCGAAATAGCTGCGGCTCAGGGCCTGGATTCCGCCCTGCACGGTGCCGACCAGGGTTGCCAGCACCCAGAACAGAATCTGGCTGATGGAAATCGCCTTTTCCGGCGTCAGACCGAGGTTCTCGCTGAAGTCCACAATATATCCCATCAGGAAGCCGATAATCGTAATAAAGGCATACATCAGCACGGAGAAGGTGATCAGCTTCAGCGCACCGACCTTTTTGGAAAGCTTGCCGAAAAGAATGCTGCAGGGCATGGCGACGACCTGGGTCACCACCAGGGCCAGGATCATACCGATGGAGCCGAGACCCAGCGTGTCACCGTACTTGGTGGCCATGGAAATAATGGTATCGACACCGTCGATATAGAAGAAATAAGCCAGGAGGAAGAACAGAACCGCCTTGTTTCGGAGAATGTTCCTGAACGTGTTCACGGTGTTCTTCCAGGCGACCTTGCCGAGCTCTTTGGGCGGGGTGTCCACATAGGAAACCTGATGAACATTTTTCATGAAAGGGATGGAGAAGACCAGCCACCATACCGGGACGATGAGGACCGCAATGCGCATACTCAGCTCGCTCTGATTCATCAGGATCATGATGGCAATAGAGATCAGGAACGGGATGGTGGAGCCGCCGATATAGCCCATGGCGAAGCCCCAGGTGCTGACTTCGTCCATTTTTTTCGGCACGGTCACATCTGTCAGAAAACTGTCATAGAACATCACGGAGCCGCTGAATCCGATCCGGCTGATCACAAAGCCGATCAGCATCAGCTTCCAGCTGCCTGCGATGCCCATCAGGGCGGTAAAGAGGACGCCCGTGATCATGAAGCCGAACCAAAGCTTCTTTTTCATGCCGCGGAAGTCTGCGATGGCGCCCAGATAGGGGGAAAGCACGGCCACCAGCAGGTTGGCGGCAGAAACCGCGTATCCGTAGAGATGGTCCCCCGTGGTCCCTTTTCCGGCGATCTGGGAATAAAGAATCGGGAAAATGGCCGCCATGATATTGGTGGCATAGATGGAGTTGGCCCAGTCATAGAGAATCCAGGACCATTCCGGTTTAGTGAAACGTTTTGCCCTGCCGGACGCCAAGGAGATCACGCTCCCTCCGTTTTTCTGTTTCCGATGACTCTATTGTAATCCGCGGGCGGTTTTTGTCAATGATTTTCCTGCAGCCGGTGGGAAGGCGGTTACAGATCTTCCCATTTGTAACCTTCTCCGACAGCTTTCGGTTCATTGGCAATATCGAGACGGTAGAATACTTCGCCGATATGGTTTTGACAGAGCTGGTCTGTTCTGAACAGCTCAATTTCCACTTCACCCTTCAGGTCGTACAGATAATACGCGTCTGTAATTCTTATGGTTGCTCCCGGGTCGCAGTATTCGACATAAGGATTCAAACGCGGGTCTTCTGCCAGAACCACGTACAGTTCTTCGTCTTCCTGATGTGTGTAGTACCAGGCTTCATCCGAAAATGACAATGCTTCCTTCCCGTTGTTTGTGAATTCGAACACCAGGAAGATCGCGTAACTTGAATTGACCTGATCCACATCATAGGCCACAAGTTTTACGGATCCTTTTCCCATTTCATAGCTTTCGCCGAGTACGCCGTATCCGTCAATTTCATCCTCCGCACAGGCAAAGCAAACCGAAAAGAGGAGCAGAATTGCCGATATAGCGCTGATGATCCGTTTCATGATGTTTTCCTTCCAATATTTGTAAGTATTGCATGGGGAATGTGCTCCGGAGAACCGGGCTGCATTCAACCATTCAGACGGAAACGGTGATGAAAAAGTTCCAACAACTAAAACCGGAATCATTATACCATTTTGGACAGCTTTTGTGGAACCGGCGTCCGAAAGATATGTTCGGAATATGGGTCAGGTTTGGATCAGGTCGTTGAAATAAAAGGGATTCCGGCACTTGCTATTTTTCAGGGTTTTACCATATAATAGATACGGAGTGATAACGACAATGAAACAGATCAGGTCTTTTTTCCGGGGAATCGGGGTTCTTTCCACATTGTGGATTGCTATGTGCTTTTCCACAACCTCCCTGTTGTACCTTTCCTGGGTGTACCGACTGACAGACTTTTTTGATTCTACCGCGGTGGACGCGACCAGCATGGTCCTGGGATACGGACTGCAGGCGGCCGGCATCGGCATGGTTTGCCGACTGATCCGCAAAAACCGATCCCGGCTCGGCCCTTCTTTCCGCTGGACCCTCGGGTGCTTTCTGCTGATCGCTTCCGCGGCCGCTTTCAGTTCGGAAAGGATCATCTGCCTGTGCGCAGGCCTGATCATGAACCTGCTTTGCGGCATGATTACCGGATACTATCTGGATTTTCCGCCCCAGCTTGTTGCTGAAAAGCAGCAGGGAAAATCATTTGGAATCGGGTATGCCCTTTCCGTGATTCTGGTCTGGTTAATTTCCCTGCCGGGGCAGGGAAGCCTGCTGCGCAGCAGAGCGGCCATCCTGATCGGAGTTGTTCTTGCAGTCGGAGCCGCCTGGATACCGCTTCTGCTGAAAAAGAATCCGGACCGGGAGGAAGAAAAGGAGAATCATCAGGAAAGTACCCTTTCCGGAAAGGAACTTGGGCTTGCGGCAGGAACGGTTTTCCTGCTGAGCCTGGTTAAAAATCTCGGTTTTTCTTTTCCGACGGCGGATGTGCTGGCGGGAATGCCGCTGGAACTATCCCGGATCTTTTATGCGGTTGGTTTGGTGACTGCGGGGGTGATCTGCGACCGGAACCGACGGACGGGGGCGATTTGCACGGTGGCGGCACTGGGGCTGCCCTTTATGATGCTTGCTTTGTCCGGTCAGCCGGTTTCCGCCTTCCTGTGCTGGAGTCTGGACTACCTGTTTTACGGGTTTTTCTCGGTGTTCCGCGTAATTGTGTTCTGGGACCTGGCCCGGGAGAGAAAACAGCGCTGGCTGGCGCCGATGGGTCTGCTGGCCGGACGCCTGGGCGATGCGGCGGGGACCGCAATTTGTCTGGCACTGGGGGTAGCCCCAGCGGTACTGATTCTTCTGTCTATGGGCTTATTCATCCTGACTGTATTTGTTTCCTTCCGCTTTTTCCAGTGGCAGTTTGAGCCCAGCGCTGTGCATCCGAGGGGCGAACAGGAGATTTTTGAAGAGTTTGCCATGCGGAATGACCTGTCTCCCCGGGAGAGGGATGTGCTCCGCCTGCTGCTTCGGGAGAAGACAAATGCGGAGATTGCAGAGAATCTGTACGTATCCGAAAGTACGGCGAAGTATCATGTGCATAACCTGCTGCAGAAGACCGGCTGCCGGAATCGGGGAGAATTGCTTGGAGAGTTCAAAAAGCTGCAGTATCCGGCTCTGAAGGATGTCGGTCAGAAAGCACGGGTCGTGAACGGGAACTTTCCGATGGATACAGCGTCTGACAGAACGGAAGCCGAGTGAAGGCTTGAAAGCGGAATGCTTTCTGGAATAGAGAAGAACCTCTGAATCAATGGAAGGAGCGAAACCCATGAAAAAAACAACTGCCATTCTCATGACTCTTGTGCTGGCTGCTCTGTGCTGCCTGTCCGTGCCGGCGATGGCGGCATCCACCCCCACTTTTGTGTGGGAGGACTGTGCGCTGCAGCTGTTGAGCTATAAGATAACCAAATACAGCGAAACCGATAGCCCGAATATGTATTTGTACGGTCGACTGATTAACAATAAAGACTATAAGCTATATGTGCTGCTCCGCGATACGAGCATAGATGGAGTGAGCGTTGTCGGAGGCATCTTCGCGGCTGACGCTAAAACAGACACGGGGACTGAAGACTTGGAGTTTGCGCTGATTTTTCCATCGAAGGACAATAAAGAGGCCGGCTCGAATGCTATCATTTCAGCCCGTGTACTCAATACCACGCTGGAATTCACAAACAAGGATAACGAAGTGCTGTGCAGTCAGAAAATCAGCATTGATCTGGATGTACTGGAAGGGGTCAGGGATATTGTAACACCCAAACCGACAGAAAAACCGACTCCTATAGTGACTTCCACTCCGGCGCCGGACAATGATAACTATGGGAACGGTGCGCCGCCGTACAATCCGTCCTCCTATAACTTTACCGGTCTCAAGCGGGGCAGCAAGGGGCAGGCAGTGAAGGACCTCCAGCAACGCCTGACGGATCTGGGCTATCTGAATGACAAGGTGGACGGAGAATACGGGTTGAGCACCGCTATTGCGGTGATGTCCTTCTGTGACCAGAACGGACTGTATATTCAGCCTGACGCCACGGTGGAAATGCAGACACTGGTATATTCCGCGGGTGTCGAATACTATAAAGAACCCTGGATCCCTTTGATTTTCGGACCGGAATACAAGTGGGATAATCCCCTGTATGTCGATATTGATAACGGAACGTTTTATATTCAGCTGGTGAATCGTACCAATCGGACCATTCGCGGATATGAACTGTATTATTACTTTACAGACGTCTGGGGCAACCGGTATTTGCAAAATGGAATTGAATTGACGAGGAAGACTGTCGGACAGGAAAGCATCAAACCCGGCTATTGTGTTTATTCTATACCCATCACCGTTTACCCCTTCAGCTGGACTTATGCGGTTAATATCGGTATTCACAGGATTATCTTTGACGACGGGGAGATCCGGGAGATTGATCCGAAAGAAGTGAATTATTGGACCTGCCCCATTAAGAATTGAGTGAAGAGCAGAACAGCGCTTCCTGACAGGAACTTTTTCTCTGAGATTGCGTCTGACAGAGTGAAAGCCGGAGAAACGGGATGAAAACAAGCCGGCTGAAGGAGAAAGTAAATGAATTTCAGGGAACTGTATCCAAAACGGGTTACACTGTGCGAGGACGGTATTTATCGCTGGTCTGTTGACGCAGACCTGAGTAGGGATCATTTTTCGCGGAATTACCTTCTGAAGATTTTGCTGATCACATGCGGAATTGTCTGTGCGATCACGCTTGTTGCAATGCTTTCGGCTGGGGATTTTACCTTTTGGTGGATTCCGGTTGCTATCTGCGTGGCCGCAGTGGTGATCGGCATGCTGGGTTACCGGATTTACAGAGGGGTTATTGATGACAGGCTTACCGTCGGATTTGAGATGAGTGAGGAAGAGATTACGATGGTGCGGAATCCTGGGTCACAGCGGGCCATGGAGAACGCTGCGATTGTAATGTCTCTGAATAAACCGACCACAGGCGCGGCGATGAGCAATGCCGCCCAGCCCCAGACGGTTCAGTTCAAACGTGTGAGGAAGTTCCGTGAATATCCGGAAGGCTGCATGATTGTTCTCAGCACATGGATCAGGAGCATTCAGGTATGGATTCCGGAGGAAGACCGTGAGATGGTTCTTTCCTTCCTGCATGAGCATACAGACGCTGCAATCCGGAAGAATCAGAGAGTTCGCTGGCCCGTTCGACTGGGAATAGCCGCTGCGATTTCTCTGGCGATCATTGTTGTGCTGAATGTAATCAACTATAACGGCTTTCAGGAAACGAAACGTCTTCCGATTTCTGTAGATGTTCTGGAGGATGAAGTGGTTCATCAAAAGTCGTTTGGATTGACAACGATGTTTATTGCGGAAGGGTCAACCCGGGAAGAACCCTGGTGGATGAATCAGCTGAAAACAGACACAGGGCTGGCTTTTATGGGTTTCCTGCTGTTTACGGTGATTTTGTTCCTGGTGATGACGGTGATCGGTGTTCTCCGCAGGGGCGGAGAACGGCCGGATGAAATAAAGGAGTGATAAAACAGATGAAAAAAAGGTTTATGCTCCCGGTAATCCTACTGATGATCCTCTCTATGTTCCTGTCGTTGGCGCACGCGGAGAGTATTGATCTGGACAATCTGAGCCTGGAAGATCTTCAGAAGCTGCAGGAACAACTGAATCAGAAGATCAATGAAAAAGAGAATCAACCGGCGCAGACAGACGGGGCCGGCACAGAACAACAGGAAACACAGATTCCGGAACCGGTAGTAACGCCTGTGCCGATTACGGGTTTGAAAATATCTGTGCCCAAAGAGCCTTTGGCAAGTGGAAAAGAGACAGATCTGAAACCGCTGGTAACGGTTATGCCGGAAGGAGCCTCCGGGGACGGATTGGTATTCACGGTTAATGACGAAAATCTCGCAACCGTTACTTCCGACGGCAAAATGACCGGCAAAAAGGCGGGAACGGTGACGGTGACGGTGACGGATCCGATCAGCGGCAAAAAAGCTTCCGCAAGGATGCAGATTGTGACGCTGATTGAGGAAATTGAAGTGGTTTCGCGCCAGGTTGAAGTCTTCGTCGGAAAAAACTGTAAACTGGAACCGAAATTCATTCCGGAGGACGCGACCAACAAGAAACTCAGGTGGGAATCAGACAATCCGGAGATTGCCAAAGTGGCAGCCAACGGAACGGTTACAGGTGTTGCGCTCGGCAGCACATATATCACCGGTCATTCACAGGACGGCTCGTATAAAGTCTGCCTGTACAGAGTGACAGTTACCAGGCCGATGAAGAAAATCACGCTGGATGTTCGGGAAAAGAATTACTTTACCGATGAAAGATTGACGATGGGCTACACAGTCGAGCCTGTAGACACAACGAACAAGAAAATCATCTGGACATCCTCGGATCCCAGCATTGCCGAAGTCAATGCAAACGGCCAGGTTTATGCAAAAAGCCCTGGGAAATGCGTCATCACTGCAACGGCGGCGGATGGAGGCGGCGCAACCGCGAAGTTCACCGCTTATGTGGATCCCGACAGCCCGATGCACATTACGTCGATGAATTACAAGAATACCCGAAACGGGAGAGTCTATTCCTTTGAAGTTGTCAGCGACTGTGTTCGGCGGAAGATAAAAGGGTTCAACTATGAAATCAGATGCTATGACGAGGGAGAAGATATTCCATCGGTTTCCACCTATTACTTTGACAGGCGGCTTGATCCCGGCAGGAAGGCAACCACCAATTGGAGCGGAACCGGCACTCCCGGATTTCAGTCGGCGGAGCGGGTCGTTGTGATTATCACAGGGGTTTTCTTTATGGACGATACATCCATCAAAATTGATGAGGATGAACGGAGAGAGATCACTTTTACGTTTAACTGATCGGCATACGTGACCGAAGGGAGGCATTCAAGGTAATGAAAAAACTGCTGTGCATTCTGCTGACAATGGTGCTGCTGGCAAACTGTGCCGGTGCGCTGGCGGACGAAAAATGGTTCGACTACCACTGCGAGGAAGACGGATTTACAACGAGAAAACCAATGCATGCCCTGACGGAATACAAGAACAACAAAGGTTATGTGGGGATTACTTTTTATCTGAGCATTCCGGGAGCTCCGCCTTATGTGATGGTTCACCGGCGGCCGGCAGAAGGAAAATTCAAGAATCCAGAAAACTATCTGAACAATACCTACCGGGAATTCCTGGAGGACAAATATGCGGAATATGGCACCAGTGTTGCTTTCAATCCCGCCAGGATCTGGGAAATCGACGACAAGCAGCTGGTCGGTGCGAAATACGATATTGGCGGAACGGTTCAGCTTCAGCTGATTGAAACGCGGGAACTGGGCGATGTGGAATATACGGCGATGTTTGATCCGGCGGATGAAGAAGCCACGATGGAAGCACTGGAAGCAGCGGTGACTTTCTATATTGAAGACGATGCAAGCGACGGGGCTAAAGCCATCGTGCAGGCCAAGGCCGCTGTACAAGATCTGAACGATTACATGGCAAAGGGCGAGCAGCAGACAAAGGATGAACCTGAGCCGCAGCCTGAAACGAATTCTCCCGCACCGACCGAGGATCCATTTTACAACCAAACGTGGGAAACACAGGAAGCAGAACAGAAAGCCAGGGCCCGGCACAGGGTGGAACTGTTTCTGGCAAACTTCTCATCGGATCTGTCGGAGCTGGACTCGAAAGCTATGAGCGTTCTTGCTGCCGGGGCAAACGGAACCGTGAATCAGGGGCAGACCGGTTCGGGTGACGTAACGGTTGACACGAGCTGGATGAATGAAGACTGGATGGACGAGGAGTGGAAAAAGGCATGTGTCGCAGCGTGGGCTGAAGAACGCAAGGAAGCAAAGGAGTTTACGGCGCATTTTACCGAAAAACTGACGGAACAGGATTTACTGTCATTTGTTATGTACGCTCACGAAGACACGCGCTATATCCTTGGAAAGAGCACTCCGAAGGATATGATGGAAAACGGCTGGAATGTCAATGTTGAAGGAGACGGAACTTTCTCGCTGTCCGGCAGCTTTGGACATCCTACGGGAGTTTATATCCATACCGAACACGGATACTTTGATGAACCGATTCTGACGATGAACGCTTTCTGGGAAGAAGATATAGAAGTGGTATATTGCGGCTTTGATGGGTTGGTCGGAATTCACTCGGAGGATCCGGATGAATACTGGTTCCCGGATGAGACGGGAATGAAGCTGGGAGAACTTCTTTCGGAAACCGGAGACCGCAGCGATCTATGGGAAGGTCTGGTGAACTGGCTGGTTACGGACCTTGGGGCAAAACAGAGCGAAGAAGGAATCTATGAAACGAAGATTTCGTTGAGCGACGGGCGGACACTCTATGTTTCCTCCCATGATTCGCAGGTACGGATCTCTCTGGTCGGGTTTGAATAAACGCTTTTGGGAAAGGAGAACATGAGAACGAACCATGAGCGAGAAGCAGCCGAAATTCCATGAGTGGTTTCACAAGTTTCTGGTTTATTTTGCGCTTTGGGCATTCCCGCTGCTGGGTGTCATCGAGGGAATCCGGTACATACATTTTGCAGTGGAAAATAGCGTCAGCAACAAAGTGATTATCATTATTCTTGGCGTTTTGCTGATCCTGGTGAGCCTTTTGGGTATCAAGGCGCGATTTGACCTGGCAGCCTTCCGCCGGATTGCCGTGAAGGAGATTCTGTGGGTTTGCCTGGCGGCGGGTGCATTGGTTTTTCTGATTAATTTTCTGTTGGAACAGAACGGCGATATTGACGATATGCGCAGGGGCTGGAGCGGACTGATCATTGTTCTGTGGGGGATTGCAGTTTACAGATATTACGCGGAGCGGGGATATGTTTTCAAAGACTGACGGGGTTTTATCCCGGGTTTCGCAGGTACGGATTTCTCTGATCGGCTTTGAATGAACCGGCGGAAGCCGGAGCATCAAGATAGAACACTAATTGGAAAAAAGACAAGGAGGGTTTTCCAAAATGAAGAAACTGATGAGCATCCTGTTGACCCTGGCGCTGCTGGTAACCTGCGTCACTGCGTTCGGCGAGGCCGGAACGGTTGTGGCAACACCGTCCTATCTGACGCCATCCGTATTTGTTTCCAACTACAATGCTATGATTGACATGATGGCACAAATCTATGCAGATCAACTTGGCGAAGAGGGCGTTATCATTCTGAACGACGAATATACGATGACGCAGGTGGACGAACAGGGAACGCTCCTATATTACGGTACGGCAAAATGGGACATCGAAGCAGGGTTTGCCTATCCGGATGGAACTGAACCGACGGACGACACACCTGCGCAGGTGCTGAACTTTGCGATTAAAGCAGGCACCCCGGACGGAGCAGCAGAGATTGCCGCCTATATTTTCAAAATGATGATTGCCTATGAATACCAGGATGAAACGCTGCTGACAAAGCTGAACGACTGGTTTGCTACGGTGGATGATTCTTCGAATATTGTCGAACTTCCCGGTTATACGTTGAACTTCTTCTCCATCGACGGCAACAAGCAGTATGCCATTCTTCCGACGGATGCAGCGTACAAGGAGAGCATAGTGGAGAAACTGGAGCAGCAGGAGCCGGAACCGGATTCTGTACCGGGGAAAGACGCTGACAGCGGTCTGGTGGATGTTCATTGCGAAGAGGATGGATTTGCCACAAAGGTTCCGGCGAACAACGGTACGGAATACAGAACCACAAAAGGCCAGATGGGCTTCACGGTTTATTTCGGAGACGCAGGATCGGTACCCTGCATCATCATCCATCGTCGTCCGATAGACGGTAAATTCAAAAATCCGGAAAACTATCTGAACAACACCTACCGGGAGTTCCTGGAGAACAAATATGAGGAGGGCGGCGGAAGCGTCGGCACCAATCCGGCAAAAACCTGGGAAGTAGGCGGCAAACAGCTGATCGGTGCGCGGTATTTTATCCGGACCGGAAATAATATTGCGCTTACTCAGATTTCCCTGATTGACATACGTGATCAGGGCGACGTTGAGTACATTGCGCTTTACCGGAACGAAACGGAGGAGAAACAGGTAATGGATGCCCTGAATGCCGCCGTGGCGAACTACGCGGAGGACTGACCGGATGACAGCAAAACAGCGCTGCACAAGAACAGCACTGTTTTGCTGAATTTCTTTATATACCCAGAATGCGGGCGGCTTTCAGGATACAGACCTGGGTTTTGGCATCGGAGATCTTTCCGGCCATGACGTCTTCCACCAGATCCTTCAGGGGGATAGTACAGACATCCAGGAACTCGTCGGCATCCAGATGGCGGTCGCCTTTGCGAAGCTTCCGGGCCAGGTACATGGTGATGAATTCGTCGCTGTAGGCCGGGGCGGGATGAAAATCGCCGATCTCTGTCCATTCATCGGCCGTGTAGCCGGTTTCTTCGCTGAGCTCCCGCTGGATGGCGGAGAGCCGGTTTTCACCGGCGGAATCCAGCTTTCCGGCGGGGATTTCCAGGATCACCCGGTCCAAGGGGTAGCGGTACTGCCGCTCCATGATGACGTCCCCATTCTCCAGCACCGGAATCACGCAGACGGCGCCGATGTGCCGGATGACTTCACGCACGGTTTCGTTGCCGTTGGGCAGGCGAACCGTATCCCGCTGGACATGCAGAATCACGCCGTCAAAAATCTCTTCCGATCCGGTTTTGACTTCCCGCAGGCGGGCGTTTTCATTCTGAGTATCAAAGTCCATGGATTTAATCCTTTCGGTTTATGCCTTCGGCTGGATGGTGGCCTTGATACGGCGCACGCCGGCGGAGGAAGATTCTTCCTTCCGGATCTTGAAGGAGCCCAGGTCGCCGGTGTTTTTCGCGTGGGGGCCGCCGCAGATTTCGAAGGAGTATTCGCCCATCTTATAGGTGCGGACGCGCTCGCCGTACTTGCTTTCGAACAGGCCGATGGCGCCCTTAGCCTTGGCTTCCGGTACGGTCATCTCTTCGCAGACAACCGGGACAGCCGCGTCGATGGCGACGTTCACCAGACGCTCCACTTCCTGAATCTCTTCGGGGGTCATCTTCCGGCCGAAGCTGAAGTCGAAACGCAGGCGCTCGGAGGTGATGTTGGAACCCTTCTGGGCCACTTCGTCGCCGAGAACTTTGCGCAGGGCGGCGTGGAGCAGGTGGGTGGCGGTGTGCAGTTTGGCGGTTTCTTCGTTCTGCTCGGTCAGGCCGCCCTTGGCGGTTCCTTCCTGCTTGCTGATCGCCTGGTGCTCTTTGAAGGCTTCGGCAAAGCCGTTGGCGTCTACGGTCAGGCCTTCTTCGGCGGCCAGCTCTTCCGTCAGCTCCAGCGGGAAGCCGTAGGTGTCGTACAGGCGGAAGGCCTGCTTGCCGCTGATCTCGGTTTCGGGCTGATAGTTCGGATCCTTCTGGGCCATGAATTCATTCTTGCGGCGGATGCCGGAGATGCACTTGTTGAACTCCTTCATGCCGGTGGCCAGCGTGGCTTCGAACCGGGCGGCTTCCTTCATGATTTCGTCCAGAATGTAGGCTTCCTTTTCCACCAGCAGCGGATAGGCTTCGTCGTAGATCTGCTCGATGAAGATCTTGCTCACTTCGGCCAGCACAGAGGATTCGAGACCCAGCTGACGCGTATAGCGGATGGCGCGGCGGAGCAGACGGCGCAGGATGTATCCGGCGCCCACGTTGGAGGGCAGGATGCCGTTCACGTCGCCGATCAGCATGGTGGAGGTGCGGATATGGTCCGCAACGATCCGCATCGCCTTCTGCGCTTCGGGGTTCTCGTCATACCTGAATCCGGACTTTTCTTCCAGATGCTGAATCACCGGCAGGAACAGGTCGGTCTTGTAGCCGTCAGTCACGCCGTTCAGGAAGGCCAGCATCCGATCCAGGCCGAAACCGGTGTCCACGTTTTTATTGGCCAAAGGAGCGTATCCGTCGGCGTTTTTGACGTACTGCATATAGACGTCGTTGCCGATTTCTACATACCGGCCGCAGCCGCAGGCAGGGCCGCAGTTCGGGCCGCAGGCCTTGTTGTGACGGGGATAGAACCATTCGTTGTCCGGGCCGCAGGGGGTGCCGGTGGTACCTTCCAGCTCCCACCAGTTGTCGCTCTTGGGCAGGTAGAAGATATGATCCGGCAGAATGCCGACTTCCTTCAGCAGGTCTGCGGTTTCATCATCTCTCGGCGCGGCGTCGTTGCCTTCAAAGACGGTAGAGCAGATTTCCTTTCCGTCCAGGCCGAAAACCTTGGTCAGCAAGTCGTAGCTCCACCGGGTCTTTTCCTTTTTAAAATAGTCGCCCAGAGACCAGTTGCCCATCATTTCGAAGAAAGTGAAGTGGGTCGGGTCGCCGACGCTTTCGATATCCACCGTGCGGACACAGCCCTGCACGTTGCAAAGGCGTTTCTTTCCGGAGGGATGTTCCTTGCCGAGCAGGTAGGGCATCAGCGGCTGCATACCGGCCACGTTGAACATGACGCCGGTGGTACCGTCGCCGATCAGCGAGACGGCGCCGATATTGATATGTCCCCGTTCTTCATAGAAGCGGATCCAGGCGTTTCTGAGTTCCTTGGAGGTGATCATTGGACATTTCTCCCTTGCGTTTAATTGAACCGAAATATTCTATCACAGCAAGGGAAAGAAAGCAAATCAAGTATCGGCGATGGTCCAGGTGGGGGTGAAGGCGCCGCTTCCGGTCATCTTGTAGTACCCGCGGATGATGCGGTCCATGGCGATCCGGACGCCTTCCGGATCCGTTCCGACCAGAATGACCAGGAACTGCTGCCGGTTGTAGCGGGTGACGACGTCCACGTTGCGCACGGTCTGCCGGATGGACTGCTCCATGTAGTACATGGCTTTTTCCAGCTCTTCCATATAATATGCTTCGCCTTTTTCGCCTTCCAGCGTGACCATCACCAGCTTTGACGGATGAGAGAAGCGTTTTTCCAGATTGCAGATGAATTCGTAGAACTTTGAGAACTGGCGGTATTCGACGTCCATGGCGCCTTCATAGCTGCCGCTGTTCCGGATGCTTGCCACCAGTTTGTTGATATCGACGCTCTCAACCGGCAGATCGTCATCGTCTTCCTTGTAGAAGCTGTATCCGTTTTTGCCGTTCTGCTTGACATAGTAGAGCGCCTTGTCCGCCCGGCCGTAGGTTTTGATATAGGTGTCGTCCGCGGTACACATAACCAGTCCCGCGGAAAGGGAAGCGGGGGAGATTTCGGAGTCTTCGCTCTTTTTTTCTTCAAATTCGGTAAGGATTTTTCGGATTCTTTCCTCGGCGGATTCTTTGGTTGCTTCCTTTATGAACAGCAGGAACTCATCGCCGCCCAGCCGGCAGCAGATGCTGTTTTCGCAGTTAGCTTTCAGCGTGTCGCCGACCAGCTTCAGCACCCGGTCGCCGGCTTTATGGCCGTAGGTGTCGTTGATCTTCTTCAGGTTGTCCATATCCAGGAAGGCAAAGCAGCCGCCAACCTGCTGCATGGCCTTTGCGATGGCGGCTTCCCCGGAGGAACGGGCCATGATCCCGGTGACGGGGTCAATCTCCTCGGCGCCGTTCTGGGCGGCGAAGGCAGACATGACCTCCTGAAGCAGGGCGGAGGAGGCTTCTGTGGCGCTGTGGCTCTCGGAGTCGCTCTCCAGAATTATATCCAGTTCTCCCCGGTTCCACAGATCAATAAAAAGTTCTGCAAATTTCGGATCAAACTGGGTTCCCCGTCCTTCGGTCAATTCGTGCATGATATGAGCATGGGTGCAGGCTTTTCTGTATACACGGTTGGAACTCATGGCGTCAAAGGCGTCCGCAATAGCCACGATTCTGGCTTCTTCCGGGATTTCTTCGCCCCGGAGGCCATCCGGATAGCCGCTGCCGTCATATCGCTCATGATGACTGCGGGCGACGCCTTCCGCTCCGCTGATCAGAATTTTATTCCGGAGGATGTCGCCGCCCATGGTGGTGTGGGATTTGATGATGTCATATTCTACATCGGTCAGGCGTTTAGGATTGTTCAGAATGGAATCGGGGACGCCGATTTTGCCGATATCGTGGAGCAGGGCGGCATACTGCAGATCAGTAACGCGATCAGGATCCCAGCCCAGCGCCTCCGCGATTTTAACGGAATACCGGCTGACGCGGGTGGAGTGGCCTTTTGTATAGGGATCCTTGGCATCGATGGCGTTGGCGAGGGTCTGGATCGTCTGGAAGGACATCTGCTGAATCTTTTCGGCTCGCTCTTCCGCCACGGCGGTTTGCCGGGCCACTTCCTCGTTCAGGCGGTCGGTATAGTCAATTTCCAACAGGGAGGTTCGGTGGTACTGAATCATCGCGATGGCAGTGAAAACGGAAAGGGAGAGAAAAGCCAACGGAAAGCGGGCCATGAAGGCCGGCGTATAGTATTTCGCGAGATTTGCCCCCAATGGCGTGTAGCATACGACAAGATACAGGATGGAATAATAGGCGGAGAGCAGGATGCCGTATTTCACGCCGACAAAATAACACATGTCGATGGGCACCAGCAAGGACCAGAGAATCCCTGTTCCTTCGGCATAGCCGGTGAAGGCATAGACCGTGAAGACAAAAATGCTGAACAGGGTAGGGATCATTACGGCGATTTCACGCCGCTTCAGGATACGAGCGCAGAACGCGCAGCCGATCCCGGAAAACAGCGTGACAAAAGACATCAGAAGCCGGAGAGGTTCAACCGGTTTGTGCACAAACACATTCAGCAGAATCAGCACCAGGCCCAGAGCTGCCGTGAAAAGGCTGACAAACGTCAGCACGGACAGATTGGCTTTCAGCCGGTCGCCGACATACAGCGAACGGTTCAGGTCTTTCCAGATTTCACGGCGATGATCCATAGGGCCCCCTCACTATCCGGTTGTCCTGTTTACAAAACACCAAAGTGATTATAACAGAAAGAACAGAAAAGAAACAATAACCCCTTCGGGTACTTTCTTCCTTTTCTTCAACAGAAAAATGTGGTACACTGTTCCTTGTGCAAGGAGGGGATCCCTGTGAGCGATGAGAAGAAAAAGGGCCTGTTTGCCCGGCTGCGGGAAGGATTGAGCAAAACCCGGGGCAACATGACCGAAAAAGTGGACGATATGGTCCGGGAAAACCGGAAAATCGATGAGGATTTCTATGAGGAACTGGAAGACATCCTGCTGATGGCTGACTGCGGGCTGAAAGCCACGACGGTGATCATTGACGAACTGCGGGACCGGGTGAAGGCCGGCAAAGTGAAGGATGCGGCCCAGGCCCGGGAAATGCTGAAGGAAATCATGGTGGAACAGATGGATATTCCGCGTCCGCCGCTGAAGTGGCCAATGGTTATGCTGATTGTCGGTGTGAACGGCGTAGGCAAGACCACCACCATCGGCAAGCTGGCCCTGCGCTTCCAGTCCATTGGCCGGAAGGTTATGCTCTGTGCAGGAGACACGTTCCGCGCTGCTGCAGCGGAACAGCTGACCGTGTGGGCAGAGCGGGCCAGGGTGCCGATTGTGAAGCACGCGGAAGGGGCGGATCCGGCGGCGGTCGTGTTTGATGCCATCAAGAGCGCCAAGGCCCAGCAGGCGGATCTGCTGATTGTGGATACGGCCGGCCGGCTTCATAACAAGAAGAACCTGATGGACGAGCTCAGCAAGATGCGCAGGGTGATTGACCGGGAATATCCGGAGGCGGATACCCGTTGCATCCTCGTACTGGACGCCACCACCGGGCAGAACGGCCTCATGCAGGCCCGGGCCTTTAAGGAAGTGGCGGAAATCAACGGTATCATCCTGACAAAACTGGACGGAACCGCCAAAGGCGGCATTGCCCTGGCGATCCGCCAGGAACTGGAAGTACCGGTCTGGTATATCGGCGTCGGCGAAGGAATCGACGATCTGCAGCCCTTCAACGCAAGGGACTTTGTGGAGGCGCTGTTCTGACGCGGACAAATATCCTTAATATTCTTGACAAAAGGAGCCCCGGAATCCATAATAGGCGCGTTGACTTTAACCCGCAAGAAACTGGAGGAAACAATCATGGCTGAACTCACGATGGACAAGCTGGTTGCCCTGTGCAAAAACCGCGGATTTATCTTTGCCGGATCCGAAATCTACGGCGGACTGGCCAACACCTGGGACTACGGCCCCCTGGGTGTGGAATTCAAGAACAACGTCAAAAAAGCCTGGTGGCAGAAATTTGTGCAGGAGAGCAAGTACAACACCGGTCTGGACTGCGCGATTCTGATGAATCGGGAAGTCTGGGTTGCCAGCGGCCATGTGGGTGGCTTCAACGATCCCCTGATGGACTGCAAAGCCTGTAAGGCCCGGTTCCGTGCAGACAAACTGATCGAAGACTTCACCCAGGGTGCGGAGACCGGCGACGGCTGGAGCAACGCGGAACTGGAAAAGTTCATTGCGGAGCACGATATTGTCTGCCCCGTCTGCGGCAAGAAGGATTTCACCGGCATCCGACAGTTCAACCTGATGTTCAAGACCTTTGCCGGCGTGAACGAAGACAGTGCCAACGAGATCTATCTGCGCCCCGAAACTGCGCAGGGCATCTTCGTTAACTTCCAGAATACCATGCGTACCACCCGCAAGAAGCTGCCGGCCGGTATCGCCCAGATCGGCAAATCCTTCCGGAATGAAATCACCCCCGGAAACTTCATTTTCCGCGTCCGCGAATTTGAACAGATGGAGCTGGAGTTCTTCTGTAAGCCCGGCGACGATCTCGAGTGGTTCAATTACTGGCGTTCCTTCTGCCGCGACTGGCTGCTGAGCCTTGGCATCAAGGAAGAAAGCCTGCGCCTGCGGGACCATGAGCCGGAGAAACTGGCCTTCTATTCCAAGGCTACCACGGACTTCGAGTTCCTCTTCCCCTTCGGCTGGGGTGAACTGTGGGGCGTGGCGGACCGGACGGACTATGACCTGACCCAGCATCAGAATCATAGCGGCAAGTCCATGGAATATCTGGATCCGGTGACCAACGAACGCTATATCCCGTACTGCATTGAGCCCTCCCTGGGCGTGGACCGGATGGTTCTGGCCTTCCTGTGCAATGCCTATGACGAGGAAGAACTGGAAGGCGGAGACGTGCGCACCGTGCTGCATCTGCATCCGGCGCTGGCGCCTTACAAGGCGGCTGTTTTGCCCCTGCAGAAGAACAAGCTCGGCGAACTGGCCGGCAATATTCATGCCGAACTGTGCAAATACTTCCCGGTGGAATACGATGAAACCGGTTCCATCGGCAAACGGTACCGCCGTCAGGACGAAATCGGTACGCCCTTCAGCATCTGCGTGGACTTCGAAACCGAAGAAACCCAGACCGTCACCATTCGTGACCGGGATACCATGCAGCAGGAACGGGTTCCGATCAGCGAAGTCCGCAAATACATCGAGGATCGGATGCGGTTCTGAGAACAGCAAAAAAGCTGTGGAGTTTGACTTCTATGTCGATTCTCCACAGCTTTTTTCATACAATTATACGGTATGATGCGGAAGGCTTCCTACAGCATCATCCGGATTTGCTGTCGGCTCCGGCGTTTCTTCCGGGATTTCATGATTATTGCGATCAAACTTTTTGGGTGCGGACTTTTCGCCCGCTTCATTATAAGTATAGCGATAGCATGCCGCGCCGTCGGCCAGTTCGATCGGGTTGCCGTCGGTTCCGAAGAATTTCTCGCAGACAATCCGCTTGTCGCTGTCATATTCCCGGTGAACCATGGCATAACCTTTCCTACAGAGCGTCAGGTTATCCTTCTCATCAAAATACTTTTCAATCTGATTTGTTCTGCTGCAGTGCCGGAATAACAGATCCAGGTTTTGCTGAAAGCGGGCATATATTTCTTTCCCGACATCGAGGGGAGAATTGCAGTTCACAATTACTGTGACTTTCGGGTGGGTCATTTGTGGGATATACTGGTCTGAGAATATGTTGTTGGTGAACAGATTGACGTTGTTCACCCTTGGATTCGCAATCAGGAGATCCATGATCGTCTGAAATCCGGGATGAATGGTCGGTTCGCCCCCGATCAGCGAGACAGAGGATTCGGTCCTGGTGATGAAGGATAGTGCCTGCAGGAAATGCGTTATGGATAATATCGCTTTTTTCCCTGTTAACAAATCCGCTGGCAAAACAATATGGACAATGAAGGTTACAGCGAGTCGTCAGTATGATGCTGGCCATATTCCTAGATCCTTCCAGTGATTTCGTCTGGTTTCTGTATACATTTACCGCACGCCAATAATATCATATACAGACAGAATGGGCAAGGGAAACGCCATTTCATGACAGGGCGACTTATAAAAACAGAGCAGAATTATGTACTGCTGTTTTTTCTGTACATTCCTTAGGTTCAATGGTATGATGATTTCGGGTGGTTTTGATGGAGAATCAGGTTCAGAAACAGAGTGTTCATTATTGTGCTTTTATCAGCTATCGGCATGTGAGTCCGGATCAGGAGATTGCTGCGCGGCTGCATCGGCTGATTGAGCGGTATACTGTTCCCAAGGTCCTGCGGGGGCCGGAGGGGCAGCGTCACCCCGGAAGGGTTTTCCGAGATCAGGAGGAGCTGCCCCTTTCTGCCGATCTGGGGAAGGATATTGAGACGGCATTGGATAACAGCGATTATCTGATCTGTATCTGCACGCCCAGATATCTGGAGAGCTGCTGGTGTATGCGGGAAGTGGACTACTTCATCGCGAAACACGGGCGGGAAAAAGTGCTGACCCTGCTGGCGGAAGGAGAACCGGAGGACAGTTTTCCGGAACAGTTGCTGTATGAAACGCTTCCGGACGGGACACGGACGGAAACGGAACCGTTGGCGGCGGATGTGCGGGGGGAAAGCATCCGGGAACATCTGAAAAAACTGAACAGGGAAAAACTGCGGATCCTTGCGCCGATGCTGAATACGACCTTTGACGGGCTGTATCAGCGGGCGCGGCGGCGGCGCATGCGAAACGGGTTGATTATCGCCATGTCTGCCCTGGTGCTGGCGGGCGGGTTCCTGGCGTATGCGCTTGTTCAGAACCGGAAACTGGCGGAGCAGCGGGAAACCGCTGCCAGGAACGAAATGGATCTGCTGGTGGAGAAGTCCCTGTCCAGGACTGCGGAGAACCGGAAGAAAGAAGCACGGGAGCTGGCCCTTGAGGCGCGGAATCTTTCCGCAACGCTGGACGGATATGGAGATGAACGGGTGCGGGATGCTCTGGCGGTCACCTGTTATGCGGGGGATTTTGCTGTGGAAACCCAGTTGGATATTCCTGGGGTATATGCCGAATATTACCGGTTTTCACCGGATGGCAGCAGAATTGCTGCGGTGGTTTCTTCTACCGCTGTGTTCTGCTACGACGCGGAAACCGGGGAAGAACTCTGGAACAAAACACCTTCCGATATGATGCTGACTTCTCTGGAATGGAAAAAGGACGGCAGCGCGTTGGTGACCACCAGCACGACCGGGCATCGGATTTATGTATTGGACGGGAAAGACGGGCACGTGATCAACTCCATCGGATACGAATGGGTCAGTGGCGCCTGCTTTGACGGAGACAAGGTGCTTTGTTGTGGGGGACCGGGCATTGCCCTGTGGGATCCGGCAGCGAACGAAGAACAGATTCCCCTGATTGAACAGTTTGAAAGTATTGCTTCCGGCACCGCCTGCATTGTGACCGGATACGGAAACAATCTGCTGCTGGCGGATTACACGAATCAGAAGATCCTGGCGGTTGACATCGGAAATCAGCGGTCTGGTGAGATGACCTTAGAAGACCCACGGATCATCACAGCGGCGGGGCTTTCTCCGGATGGAAACCAACTCTATGTCCGGCAGTATCGGAAGATTTCTCTTTACAACATGGAGACGGACCAGGTGATCTGGACCCGGGAGACGGAAGAGGACGAGCTGACCGGTGTGGGAATGGCCATGGTGAGCGAAGCCGTGTGGAATGGGAACCGGATTTTTGACAGCGGTGTGATTCTGAATGCGGAAACCGGTGAAACCATTGGGAATACCGGAGAAACTCACGCGTTTGCCTCATCGGACGGAGAATACTTCCTCTGCCCGAAAGGGATTTATCGGGCTTCGGATGCCGGGCTGTACTGCAGTATTCCCGGAGAACTGCTGGCAGCGGATTCTTCCGGAAAATATCTGCTGATCCGAAAGGATGCGGTATCCTCCCGGAATCTGATGCCCGGCACAGGCGGAAGCACGAAGCAGAAGGAACACTATGAAGGAACGATCCTGGATATTCCGGACTGGACCAATCCGGCGGAGGGAGAATCCCTGCCATCGCTGTACGATCCCGTGATGTGGGGTTCCTCCTCTGCCGAAGCCAGTATGATGCAGCGGCTGCTGATCAGCCCGAATCTGCGCTTCTATGTTCAGATTAACGCGGGCAATCATATCAAAATCTATGACATGGAAAAAGGAAACGAACCCGTTCACCGGATCTATGGCTACCAGCAAAACGGTCCCGGAGGTCTTTATATTGCTGACGCATCCTTCTCGGCGGACGGAAAGCTGCTGGCGGTGGCCGGGGAAATGGGCAGCGCCGGTGTATATGATTTGGAAACAGGGAAAGTGCTGCGCTTCTGGGACGATCTTTATATGGTGACCACGTTGCAGGGAATCAAATTCAACGCGGACGGAACACTGATCATGCTTTCCACTTTCCAGAACCGGCGGTTCCGGATCTGCTCGGTGGAGAACGGGTTGGTTCTGTATGACCTGTATCCGGTGAAAAACGTGCAGGACTGGGGTTTTGACGCGGAGACGGGGGACGGCGTAATCCTTTACGAGGATGGCAGCGCCTATATCGC
Source organism: uncultured Eubacteriales bacterium (assembly GCA_902764875.1). Lineage (GTDB taxonomy): Bacteria > Bacillota > Clostridia > Christensenellales > Aristaeellaceae > Aristaeella. Next base: position 247 of record CACWXP010000032.1, on the reverse strand, counting down.
GGATATCTTCACTACCGCGGAGGAACTGTATCAGTATGCCGGGAACGAGGGGAGCAAATGATGCGGATCGACTGCATGGCATAAGGCGGTGCGTTGTCCTGAAATGAAGATCAAAGAGCTGTGGAAGGCATAAACAGCTCTTTTTTTCGTGTGTGCCGGGCATGGCACAATTCTAGCGGGTGAAAGCCCCGCCACGGGTATTTACCGCCAAGTGTAGCGAACCGCAAGCTGCTACCAGTAATGGCAG
>CACWXP010000031.1 GCA_902764875.1 uncultured Eubacteriales bacterium | reverse complement strand
GTTCCACCAAATAAAAAAAATCCAGCGCTTACTTCTGCAAAAAAGCAATGCGCTGGCACTTACTCTTGCAAACTGGAACTTCGAATTTCAATTGACCTATTTATACTGACACAAAAACCATTCTTCCAATATGATGCAAGAAACCGCCTCTTGTTTGTCCTATTTGATGCATTTCTTGGAAATATATACTCCTGTTTGATGCAAAATATTGAAAAATAACGAATCTTGTGTTACTCTTTATTTGTGTTAAAGGAGGGGTGTCGTTTGTTAAAGCGAAAAATGATGGATTATCTCCTGTCCTGGAAACAGACTAAAAATCAGGAGTGTCTTCTGATTAAAGGTGCAAGACAGGTAGGAAAAACCTATATTGTTCAACAATTTGCCTCGGAAAATTATGCCGCAGAAAACTACATTGAGCTGAATTTTCTGCTTCGTCCTGAACTGATTCCTTTGTTTTCCGGGGATCTGAGTGTAGATGACCTCCTTTTGAATCTGTCAGCTTTCTTTCCCGGAAAAGTGTTCACTGCAGGAAAAACCTTACTATTTTTCGATGAAATTCAAAAATGCCCGCAAGCGCGTACATCCCTAAAGGCATTCGCACTTGATAACCGGTATGATGTAATCGCCTCAGGATCTCTTCTTGGCTTGCACTTCGGCCAGGATGTGGAGGTTGAGGAGGAAATCTCCTCCATTCCGGTAGGTTATGAAAAGCAAATTACGATGTTTCCCCTTGATTTTGAAGAGTTTCTTTGGGCGAAAAGGGTCGAACCTCATATTATTCAGCACCTTAATGACTGTTTCTCTAAAGCTGAAAAGGTGCCTGATGAACTAAACAGCCTTATAGAGCAATATCTGAGAGAATACATGGTTGTTGGGGGAATGCCGGCACCTGTTCAGGTGTTCATTTCGGAAAACAACTATAGCAAAGTCCACGAAGAACAGGAAAAAATCCTGGCTTCCTATTCAGATGACATTGTTCGGCATGCTCCAAAGACTGAAAAACAAAAAGTAAAGAAAGTGTTTGACTCCATTCCCCGTCAATTGGCAAAGGAAAACAAAAAATTCCAGTATTCTGCCGTAGAAGCCAGAACTAACGCCAGAAAGTACGGCAATGCCGTACAATGGCTCTTTGACTCCAATCTGGCCTACCAGTGCAATAATCTTTCTCTCCCGGAATTTCCATTGAATGCTTACATTCGGGACGATTACTTCAAGCTCTACCTGAATGATCCGGGATTGCTTACTGCCATGTATGGGTTCGACATGAAAGCCGCAATTTTGACGCAATCCCTTACAGGACCGATAAAAGGAGGCATTTATGAATGTCTGATCGCTTCTCAGTTAGCTTCAAAGGGTGATCTCCTTGTATATTATAAGCCAGATGAAAATGACCAGGAGATCGAATTTGTGATCTCGAGAAAAGCGAATATCATTCCAATCGAGGTAAAAGCGAAAAAGGGGGAAACAAAATCATTGAATACATTTATTGAAAAAAGGCATCCGCTTATCGCATATAAACTCATCTCCGGCAATGTTGGGAAAGCCGATACGAAAATTACTCTCCCTCATTACATGATTATGTTTATCTAAGACGCCTTCAGAATCTCGACATCTTTTGTTCATACACTAAACCGGATTCGTCCAAAACAGACCAGGGTCTGTAATCCAGGTTTTCATTTACCATATTTTCATTGAAAAAAAGCGTCTGCCAGTCTCGACAGACGCTTTTCTCTTTCCGGAACGATTATTCTGTTACTTTTTCAGCATAAAAGGTCAGGCCATACCAATTCACGGCAATGCCCTCATCTGTCAGGCGGAAAATCCGGATGTTTTCTGCCTCATTGCCAGTTTCAAGCAAGAGAACGCCTTCCTCCTGCTGAAACGCAAAGGCCATCTCCGCTTTTCCGAGGAATTCAACCTTTCCGTCGCGTATTGTGATCCCTGTACTGGTAACCCCAAGGTTGTTCAGTTCTTCCTTATATTGTCGAAGATGCACAACCGTTGGTATTTGATACGGACGATGTAATTCCTATTCCAGATGTCTTAGTGAATGGAGTAGAGACAACCATTTATGAAAAAGATGACGAATTGTATTTCCGGACAGAAGAAGGTAAATATCTACTTCTCGCACAGGACTTTTATGTAAAAGAAGGAAATTCTCGGGTGTTTGTCATCGGAGACATATTTGGCGGTGATGCTGCAATGTGGGTCCAAGCGTCCAAGGAGCAAAAAACGGAGATCTTGGTTGATGGAACTGTCAAAGGTGGAAAAGAAGGGATTGTCCTAAATATGGATTAAGGCTTTTGAAAAGTGTCAGCAGTGTTGACACAATGCCTCCTGCTCCTGCAAACCGGTCACCATCAAAAACCAGATAAGCGGTATGGGTACTGTCGTGAAGCGCCTTCCTGTAGTACTCATATGATTGGTGTGGCGAGCACGAAATCCGGTTCCGATGGGCGTAAAGATTGTTACAACATAAAAAATCCGGCAGTGTTGCTGCCGGTATATAAACAAGGATCTGTCGGGTGGGAGATAAAGAGAGAATGAAGGAATGATGAGGAATTAAGCTGCGTCTCCGATCAGATCCTTGACCCTCAAACCGAAATAGTTTGCGATTTCAGGCAAGAGTTCTTCTTCAGGCGTGTTGTAGTCGTTTTCCCAGTTGCTCCAGGTTCCGCGCATCAGGGAAAATACTTCATCGATTCCGGCTTTGGGTAATCCTCTGGCTTCACGCAGGGTTCTTAGTTTGGCTCCGAATGACATCCTGATCCGCTCCTTTCAAAATCGTATCTGCCTTAGCACTGTCTGCATTATATTGGCTGAATATGTCCGGATCGTGAACGGAATGTGAATTTTTTCAATAAAATAAGAAACGTATTTCACATCAGATGTTGGAGGCACGGTAGCAAATGACGTGGTCTTGCTGCTGATAGTGCTTCTCCGGATCGCAGCGGAACGAATGCTGCAGGTCGGTCCCGCCGAACCATTGATACGGCTGATCCCGATCGGTTTTGCCAAAGCAAATCTCTTCCACGCCGTTTCTCATACAGCGAAGCAGCGAAATGTCATCCGTGTCCCGGGCGTGACCGTGCAGGATCACATCCGCCCGATCCTCCAGGAACATGACTTTGTCCAGTTCCATAAGGAACTGCTTCATCGGCAGACAGCCGTCCAGCTGCATCCAGAGATGGTGATTGATGCTGTCGCCGGTGAACAGAACCCGGTCTTCTCTGAGCAGAAGCAGAATGCCGCCGGGCGTGTGGCCGGGCAGCGCGAAAACCTCAAGCGTCCGTCCGCCCAGGTCAATGACATCACCGGGCAGAATATCACGGAAAGGAGGGAACGACGCATGGCGCTCCTGCAGCATTTTCTGAAATTCCGGCTCTGCCACGAATGACTGCGCAAGCTCCAGATCGGCCGGATGGATACGGGCTTCATCGAAGTACATATTGCCGTAAATGTGATCCGGATGGCCGTGGGTATTCACCACGATGAGCGGCTTGTCGGTCAGCTTCCTGACCGCCTGATGCAGGTCATTATAACCGATCATGGTATCAATGACACAGGCCCGTTCCTCACCGACGACCACATAGCCGGTTGCCTCATGGGCTTCATCCAGGAGGAAGATCCCGGGCAATACTTCTTTTACGAACAGTTCTTTTCCTTCCATGGCGATTTGCCTTTCCTTTCTTTTTTTGTCTGTAAGGAGTCATTCCCCAAGGCAATATTCCTTGCAGCATTATACACCGAAAATAGGTATTTGTCCCGTGGTTTGAATCGACGGGATGTCCGGTCTGTTGAAAGGAGCAGGGAAAAGCGGTATAATATGAGGAAGATGTTGGAGGTGTCTGACCTGTGGGAGTAAAGAATAAGGCAAGGATCATAACGGTTCTCATGGGACGCGACGAAGGAAGGAAATGAAATGTCCGTAAGCATCCTGAAGAAAGCGACAAAGGAAATCATCTGGCAGCGGACGGACGGAAACAACGTTCAGGGGGCTTCATTCACCCAGAAAATCGTTCTGCATTTTGGATAACGTTTTCCTGATGATTCAGTTGCTTTATCAGGCTTTCTTCCTGATGATACACTAAAATGACGCGATTGTCCCGCGATACTCCGTCCGGCTTGCGAACTTCTTTTATTTTTGGGATATGTATGATATAATAGGCAGGACAATACGCAATCGTTTCACACGGATCATACGGGTCATCGACGATGAACCCAAAGAACGGGGAGACAGTGCTGATGGTAATCAATGACGACGGAATACGGCTGAGCGCCGTGCTGGAAAAGCCGGAAGATCCGGAATGCCGGCGGATCGTGATTGTTTTGCACGGCTTTTCCTCGGCCAAGGACAGGCTGCATACCATCCAGGCGGCGGAGGCGATGCGCGAAGCCGGGTTTGCAACGCTGCGCTTCGACCTGTACGGCCACGGAGAAAGCGGCGGGGAATTCCGGAAACACACGCTTTTCAAATGGATCGGCAACACGATGACGGTGATCGACGCCGTGAGGGAAATGGGCTATACGGAGCTGTGGCTTTCCGGACATTCCCAGGGAGGCCTGGTTGCGGCGCTGGTGGCGGGTATGGAACCGGACCGGATCCGGGGCCTGATTCTGAGGGCGCCGGCCTTTATGATTCCTGCGTGCGCCAGGGAAGGAAACATGCTGGGCTGCATCATCGACCCGGAGCATATACCGGACGAGATTCCGGTGATCAAGAACCTTACACTGGACGGGAACTATATCCGGGTGGCACAGACGATCCGGGTGGAGGACGCCGTGAACCGCTACAGGGGGCCGGTGCTGATCCTGCAGGGGGACGAGGATGACGTGGTTACGGCGGAAAGCGTCCGGAACATGGCGAAAAGGTACACCGACTGCAGGATGGCCCTGATCGCCGGGGAAACGCATCACTTTGACCGGAAACCGGATGAGATGCAGCGGATCATCCGGGAATGGATGACTGCACAGAAATGAAGAAACGCAGGAACGGCTGCGAAAAAAGGTACGAAAGGCGGTATGACCGAATGACGATGAAGGATCTGCGGAATTCTCTGAAACTGTCCCAGCGTGCTTTTGCGGAGCAACTCGGCGTGACGACTGCCGCCGTCAGCCGGATTGAGAACGGTCAGATGATGATCAGCGACCAGATAGCGGATAAAATCTGGAAGTTGTACGGGGTGGACGTGCGCGACGTTGCGACGGTGAAGAAACCCAAAAAAGAAAAACCGGAGAAACTGGAAATTTTCATCCAGTCTCCGCTGGGCGGAAATATTACCCCGGAAGAAATTGCGGCCAAAATGCCGGAGGGAGTGGAAACCTGCTATGTGCGGGTGGACCAGAACCTGATCTGGTGGGTTCGCGGATTTGAAACCGGGGCAGTTGAGATCTGGAAATGATTTTTTGATCGCGAAGGGATCGGTTTGATTATGCAGTATACGAATTTCGGTAATACATGGCTGCTGCGGATTGACCTTGGTGAGGAAATCATGCAGAGTCTGAAGCGGATGTGTGAACAGGAAGGCATCCGGGCGGCACAGGTCAGCGCGATCGGCGCGGCGGATCACGGCGTGATCGGGGTATACGACCTTGGAGAACAAAAGTATCACGAAGAGGAACTGGACGGGTTTATGGAGATCACAAGCCTGACCGGCAACGTGAGTTTTGCCGGCGGGGCGCCGTATATTCACCTGCATGCCACGCTGGCGGACCAGCAGCACCGGCTGCACGGAGGTCATGTGATTGAGATGCGCGTCGGCGCCACCTGCGAGATGTTCGTGCAGGCGCTTGATGGAGAAATCGGCCGGGAAAGAAACAGGGAACTTGGCATTAATCTCTGGAAATTCTGAAGTCCATACAGGATTCGATCTTTTTTACAACTGATTCCAGCCCACGGCGGTCCTCGTCGGCAAAGCGGTTCTTCCGGGGACTGTCGATATCCAGAACCGCGACGACACTGCCGTCCATATGAATCGGGATGACGATTTCGGACTGCGAGGCGCTGTCGCAGGCAATATGGCCGGGAAACTGATGCACATCCGGAACATGGACGGTTTCATCTCTTTGCACGGCTGTGCCGCAGACGCCTTTACCGACGGGAATATGAATGCAGGCCGGGTTCCCCTGAAAGGGGCCGACCACCAGACCGCCGTCCTTCATGAGATAAAAGCCGGCCCAGTTCAGATCCGGCAGGGAAGACATGATGAGGGCGGAAAGATTGCTGAGGGCTGATACATACCACGGCTCTGCACGGAGGAGTTCCTCCGACTGGCGGATAAGTGTCTGATAGTTCATGGCAGTTTACTCCGGGAAACGGTAAGTATCGGCGACTTCCTTTTTTTCGGGAAGAATCTCCTGGGAGACAATCCACTTTTTGCCGTCGGTCTGCATGGTGATCATGCCCCAGGTGGCAAAGGACATGCGGGTGTAGCCGTTATGAATCAGAAGCGCCTGAGCTTCCTTGGTATTTCCGGCACCGTGGGTGAAGAAGGTGTATTCCGGGTCCACTTCGCGGTAGAAATCCGCGGCCATTGTGCTCATGCCGTGATGGGGGTATTTCAGGATGTCCGCTTTCAGGTCGTAGAGACGGGCCAGGAGAATCTGGGAATCGGTGGAGGGCTCGATGTCCGCCGTGAGAAGGACGGAGCAGTCTCCCCAGCGGACCATCAGCACGGCGGACAGTTCGTTGCCGGTGAGGCGGTCATAAATATATTCGTCGGGAATCCGGTAGACGGTGATATCCGGACCGCCGAAGGGAATCTTGTCCTCTGTTTTCAGATCCGTGATCGGGACGTTGTGCTTTTCCAGCGAACGGAGGGTTTCGCCGAACCAGTCGTAATCGCGGACGTTCTCGATGAAGTTGTGGGGGAAGACGGTCATAAAAGTGCCGAAGGTGAAACCGGCATCCAGCAGCGGGCGGACGCCGCCGATATGGTCGCTGTGGGGATGGGTGTTGAACATATATTCAACAGAGGAAAGCCCCAGGGACTGGAGCCCTTTGTAAACCGTATCGAACTGTGTGTCACGGCCGGCGTCCACCAGCATGGTATGATTCCCGAAGGAGAGGAGCATACAGTCCGCACCCTGCAGCGGGAAAACGCGCAGCGTCAGCAGCTCCGCATCCTTTGGGAAAGGTTCCGTTTCATCCGCGAAGAACACCCTGATCGGCTCCTTGGGCGGGATGATCCAGTTATTGGACGCCTCGGCGGACGCGCCGGAGGCGGAGAGAACAGGCAAAGCCAGGGCGGCCAGCAGACAGAGCAGGCGTTTCATGAATTTCATGACAGGCAGGTCTCCTTGTTCAGATACTTCCCGATTACTTTATCACAGATTACAGAGAACTTGCAAGACACGGGCGGAAGAAGATCGACGCGGGCGGAGGCGCAAGAAGACGGGAAGAAGACGAGCGCGGGAGAAGATTGAATATTTGGGAAAAAACCGGTATAATTCCGGTGAAAGCAGCCAAAGGCGGCTATAGAGCATAAAGGAGAGATGAAACAGATGCAAGTCATGGTCAAGGACATGTTGAGACGGAAACTGATTCCCGCGCTGATCAGCATCGTGCTGGGGATTGTGATCATTATCGCGAGAAAGTCCGCGGTGGATCTGCTGGTGAAGATTATCGGCGGGCTGATCATCGCGGGAGGCGTCGGGTTTATCGCGATGTATTTCGCCCGGCCGAACCCGGCGCTGGGCAACCTGAAGATGGTGCTGATTATTGCGGCCATCATGGTGGTGATCGGGCTGCTGCTGATCAACTATGCCGGACAGATTGTGGACATGTTCCCGACGATCATGGGCATTGTTCTGATCCTGAACGGGTTGAGCCACCTGACCATGGCCGGAGTGGAGCCCGGGGACCGGTTCATTTCCGTTGCTTTCGGTATCGTGACGCTGGCTTTCGGTATCCTGATCGTGGCAAGGCCCGAGTTCATTATGAACGCGCTGATGATCTATATCGGTATCTTCTTCGTTGTGAACGGGCTGATGGATCTGATCCTGATCAAGCGGCTGGGCGGAATCTGATCAGAGGCTCTTCCAGAAACGATCGTATTCATTTTCCAGGATGATCGCAAGATCATAGGGAGCAGGCGAACCGGCGGTTCGGATGCATTCGTCGAGGTGGCGAAGCGTCCGGACCGCTTTGCTGTTCAGCTTGTTTATATCCTCGTCTTCCTTCACATAGTTTTCCAGCCGGCCGCCCGGGCGGTAGCCGTCCTCATAGGCGCCGAGGAAGAGACTGGCCAGGCTCAGGTCATAGCGGCCGAAAGCCGCATAGAGGCCGACGGCGTCCGCCACGAGCTCGTCCCAGATGGCATCGATCTTTTCGGGGAAAAACCGTCGGCAGATGAAATGGGTGCATTCATGGTTTTTCCGGATCGTGAGGGAGGCGGCCAGCCATTCTTTTTCTTCCATGCCGGTCTTTGAAGCGGGGACGGCGCTGTAGGGGCCGGTGCTGAGAACGATCAGGGCGTCACGGTAATTCTTTTTATCCGAGGTGAAGCGCCTGAATTCTTCCGACCAGCCTTCCTCCGTTCCGCCGGCAGCGAGATATTCCTTTTCATGGTCACGGATTTTCTGCCAGTTGATGACGCCGTCGAGAATGGAAGCGCCCTGGGTGGCGGGGATCGCGGTGGGGAGGCATTTGTTGGCCATGATCTGCAGGAAAAGCTCAAAATCCTGCCGGTCGCCGAGGGTGACGGCCATGACGGAACCGGCGGGCGTTTTCTCGAGATTTACGCTGTCCTGAGGGCTGCCGTGAAAATGATCCAGGGAAGAAGAGGGAGCGCTGAGCCCTTTGCCGACGATCCCGGACCACAGCTTTGCGCCTTCCTCACCGGGGGTCAGATACAGCTGGGGATAGATTTCCGCCAGCGGACGAAGAACGCTGTCCGGGCGGACGGGTGTTTTGATTTCAGACATCTTTTGAGCCTCACTTGCATATTCGTTGCAGGATCCCTGTTCTTCTGTATTATCAAAAGAGGAGGGTTCTGTCAAGCGGGTGACGCTTTATCCGGAACAAATTCGGGCCGGCTTTTCCTTTTTTTGTAAAAAAGTTCTGTACAAAAAGAAAACAGCATGATATAATTCTAAAGTAAACCCAACCCCTGGTCGGTACACGGTTCATTTCCTCCATGGTTGTTTCTCATAACCATTGTCTGGAACGGGGCACAGTTCATCACCAATGGCGCGGGTAAAACAACATTTTTTTAGGAGGATTCATCCATGTACGAGGACAAGACCCTGACCTGCCGTGAGTGCGGCAACGAATTCGTTTTCTCTGCGAGCGAACAGGAATTTTTCGCGCAGAAGGGCTTCCAGAATGAGCCCAGCCGCTGCCCTGCCTGCCGTGCTGCCCGCCGTGCCCAGAACGGCAACGGAGGCGCTCCCCGCCAGATGTTCAAAGTGATCTGCGACGGATGCGGCTGCGAGACCGAAGTTCCCTTCCAGCCCCGCGGAGATCGGCCCGTGTATTGCCGTGAGTGCTTCGAAGCACAGCGTCAGAGCCGGTTCTGATTCACAACGAGCAAGTAAAACAGACTGCCAGTCGGCAGTCTGTTTTTTAAAGGTGTGCCGGGCATGGCACAATTCTTTTATTCGCAAAAGACGCGGACTTGCTTTTCCAGGGCGTCCAGTTCTTCTTCGGCTTCGCTTTGGCTTCCGGCGCGGGCGAAAAGATAGGCTTTCAGCTTCGGCTCCGTTCCGGAGGGACGGACGATGAATTTTCGGTCTCCGGGGAGATCGAAGGACAGCACGTCGCTCTTCGGGAGGCCTGTTTCATCCAGCAGGTAATCCGTGCGGGCGGCGAGGGGCAGGGACGGAGTGGACAGGGTTTCCAGCGGGGAACGAAGGGCTTTCATGATTTCCGCCATCCGGCGGGCGCCGTTTTCTCCCTCATACTGGAAGGTCAGGAGGCGCTGGGCAAAGAAACCGAACTCGGCACGGAGTTCATCCAGCCGGGAAAGCAGGGTTTTTCCCTCAGCTTTCAGGCTGGCCGCCAGATCGCACAGGAGCAGCGCGGCATTCACGGCGTCCTTGTCGCGGACGTCGGTGCCGGAAAGATAACCGTAGCTTTCCTCAAAGCCGAAGAGGAAACGCTCCGGGCAGCCTTCCTTTTCCAGGAGGCCGATCTGTTCGCCGATGAACTTGAAACCGGTGAGCACATTGCGAAGCTCCACACCGTATTTCCGACAGACGGCAGCGGCCATTTCCGTGGAAACGATGGTTTTCACGGCGACGCGGGGGAGCGCCTGCGAAGCAGCGTGGCGGCAGAGGAAGTCAAGCATGAGGATACCCATATCGTTGCCGCTGATGAGCACCACATCGTTTCCGCTGCGGACGCCGGCACCCATGCGGTCGCAGTCCGGATCCGTGGCAAAGCAGAGATCCGCGCCGGTTTCCAGGGTTTTCCGGATTGCCAGCTCCATGGCTTCCCGGATTTCCGGGTTCGGATAGGGACAGGTCGGGAAATGGCCGTCGGGCAGTTCCTGTTCCGCTACAATGTCGACGCGGACGTTGCCCAGGCGGCGCATGATTTCCCGGACAGGCACGTTGCCCGTGCCGTTCAGGGGAGAATACACGAGATGCAGCGGCTGCGAAACCGGAGTGACCCGGAGCTTCCAGACGGCTTGATAATACGCCTCAATGGTTTCCTCCGTGATATAGGAGATGCTGCCGGAGGCGAGGTACTGCTGAAAAGACGGAAGAGCGTCGATCAGGTCCTGCTCAGCGTTGATGGACTGCTGAATGCGGTCCGCAGCCTCGAGGGTGATCTGGCAGCCGTCCGGGCCGTACACTTTGTATCCGTTGAACTTTGCGGGATTGTGGGATGCGGTGATCATGACGCCGGCGGAGGTTTGCAGATGACGCACGGCAAAGGAAAGCATCGGCGTCGGCTGCAGACGGGGATACAGGAAGACCCGAACGCCCATCGAGGCGAAAACGGCGGCCGTGAGCTCGGCAAAATCGCGGCTGTGGATGCGGCTGTCAAAGGAAACGGCACAGGAAGGCGACGGGAAGGTCTCTTTCAGATAACGGGCGAGGCCGCGGGTTGCCTTGGCCACGGTGAACAGGTTCATCCGGTTGCACCCGGCGCCGAGTACGCCGCGAAGACCGCCTGTGCCGAAAGCCAGATCACGGTAGAAGCTGTCGTTCCTGGCGTCTTCGTCCATGGAGCGCAGGTCGGAGAGCAGCTCTTCGTTCATGGCGGGACAGGCCAGCCAGGCTTTGTACTTTTCGGAAACGGTCATTTCGTTCGAACCTCCTTATGATGGCGTGGTTTAATTGATGCATGCTGACGGCGGGCGATCCTGATGGTGGGCGTTGCTCGCCATTTTATGAAACAAGGCGCACTTTTGACAGTGCGCCGTTTCTGCAGCTGAGAATGAAATCACCGGGGTGAAACTGCTTTGTGATTGCTGCGGCTGTACAGGGGGGCAAACCGTTTCGTGAGCCTGTCAGATAACCCCGAGCTGGCCGGAGGAATAGAGCTGATTCCTGCGGAAGGGGCGGATTGTATTCGCATCCCAGGTGAAACCGTCGAGGGTGAGACGGATGCCGTTCTCCGCGAAGAGATTTGCCACATCCTCAAAGAGCACATACAGATGGCGGGCGAAGAAACCGGATTCGGAGCAGGCGGGCTCGCAGATGAGATCGTTCATGCCCCAGATGCGGATGGGATCGTAGCCATCGAAGGCAAAGGACGAGGCATACGGCGCGGCACCTTCGGACCGGAGATCCATAGGGGAGGAACCCAGCCAGCTTCCGGCGATGCGCAGCAAAGAAAAGAAGCACTGCATTACGCGGCCGGGAAGGCTGAAACACAGCTCGTCCATGAAACGACCGTTGACGTCATAGGTGCTGAAGGAAAGAATGCGGTTTTCATACAGGATGACGCAGAAACCGCCATCCTGGGCCACATGATCCTGGTTCGAGAGGGGGCGGAACTGATACTGGAAAACAGGTTTGCAGCTGTAGCCGGCAATCATACACACCCCTCCTTCATCGTTTCTTCATTTTCTTACCTATAATATCCAAATGTTGAAAGAGGGTCAACGGCTGAACACTACATGTTGTGGTCAAAAGTATGAACTTTTTGTAACAATTACAGCAGTCCGGGGAAAACGCGGCTTTTTGTGTAACAAATTGTTGTGATATAAAGAAAGCTCCCATACAAAATACGGGAGCCGGAAGAGCGTGCGTGGGACCGTGAATAATTGTTACGAATTAAGGACCAACATGAAACAGCTACGCATTCAGGAACGACATGAAGGCGTCGCGGTTTTGGACGGGCGTGGTGGTCGGCCGGCCCAGGTCTTTGCGGGCGCCGCAGGCGCACCGGACTTCCAGCAGGACCGGGCCTTGCAGGGAGGCGAGACTTTCTGCTGTCTGCTGCAGGGTTGCGGCGGAATCTGCACGGAGAACGTGCCGGTAACCGGCGGCTTTGGCCAGGGCCTCGATGTTCAGGGCGCCGGAACAGACGGGCATACCGCCGACGGTTTCATGTGCGCCGTTATTGATGACCACATGGATCAGGTTTTTCGGACTTCTGCGGCCGATGACCGCCAGGGAGCCGAGATGCATGAGCACAGCGCCGTCGCCGTCCAGGCACCAGACGCGGCGGTCCGGCTTTGCTTCGGCAACGCCCAGGGCGATCATGGAGGCATGCCCCATGGAGCCGACGGTGAGGAAATCACGGCGGTGATCCTCGCCGTGCTTTTCCCGGAGTTCAAAGACTTCACGGGAAAGCTTACCGGTGGTGGAAACAAAACAGTCGGACGGGGAGGCGGCACGCAGGATCAGATCCGCGGCTTCTTCACGGGTGAGAACGGCGTTGTTGCCATAGGCGGGATGCCGGTCGGAGACCAGGGCGCCCTTGCGGACGACGAGAGCCGCGACTTTGCCTTCGCAAAGGGCGGCGAGGAGAACACCGAAAAGGACGCGGAAATCATCGTCCGAGGTATCGGGGGAAAGCGTTGCACGGGGAATGCCGAGAAGATCCAGCTGTGAAAGGGTGACGGCGCCCTGCTTTACATGCTGAGGTTCATCCTTCACGCCGGGCTCGCCGCGCCAGCCGATGACCAGCAGGCAGGGAATGGCATAGACCGCAGGATCGGTGAGGGAGGTGAGGGGATTGACGGTGTTGCCGAGGCCGCTGTTCTGCATATAGCACAGGGCCGGATGGCCGGTGGCCAGATAATGACCGGCGCACAGACCCAGGGCGCCGCCCTCATTATGGGCGACGATATGGCTGGGGCCGTCGGTTCCGAAACGGTCGTACAGCTCGTCGCAGAGGCCTTTCAGAAAAGAATCCGGGACGCCGGTAAAAAAGTCGATGCCGGCCTTTCGGCATTCATCCAGAAGAACGGAAGCAAACATGGCGAATACGCCCCTTTACTGGAATTTCAGCGGGAAATCGGTGACTGGATCGGAAAGGTCTTTGGCGTTTTCCTTGCTGGTGAGCACATTCAGAATCGCGTCGACGGCGGCGCCGTCGGTTGTGGAGACATCCAGGACGGTGGGAATAAAATCATTCTGCTTGTTGTTGGAGGAAATGCGGATCGGAATGACCCGGAAATCCTTGTAGGACACGCTGCCGTCCTTGACCCGGTAGCGGATCTGGAAAATAATGGAGGACATATCGCTGGGCTTTGAGTTTCCGGCGAAGCAGAAGTTGCCCAGGGAATAGCAGATGAATTTGCCCAGGTAATTCTCGATGGGCTGGATCCGGTGGGAATGGTTTCCGATAATCAGATCGGCGCCGGCTTCCACGGCCAGATGGCCCAGGTTGATCTGGTTCTGGGTCGGGATATATCCCTGGCCCGGATTGGATTTGGTCGGCTCCTTGCCCCAGTGGAAAGAAACGATGACGAGGGGATAAAGCTCCTTTGCCTTGGCAATCTGGGCGCAGACGGCGTCCTCAAAGGTATCGTACTGCAGGAATTCCTCGGTATATTCCTTTTTGAAACGGTCCTTCTTAAATCCTGTGCCGTAGCGATCGATGCAGTTGTAAGAGAGCATGCAGACCTGAATCTGATCCTTATAGTTGAAGATGCCGGCCTCGAGGGGGGTGGAATAGATGACGCCGGCGCCGTCCAGGGCGGTTTTCGTGTCCGAGAGGCCTTCCTCACCGTGGTCCCAGACATGGTTGTTGTCGAGGGAAACCGCTTCCACGCCGTTGTCCGGCAGGACGGAAACATATTCGGGCGAGATGTTGAAAAGGAAATCGTTGTTCTTTTTTTCTCCCGGGACGAATTTCGTATCGGTGAGGGTGCCTTCGAAGTTCAGAATCGTCAGATCGTCGGCGAGAAAGATGTCCTTTGTGTTCTTCATGACGAAATTGATGTCCCCGCCGTGGTTGTTCAGTTCTTTCGTGAAAAGATCCTTGTGATGGTAATTGTCGCCGCCGATGGTGAAATCGCCGGTGGCCGTAACGGTCATGATATAGGCCCCGTCGCTGTCCTTCTGGTCCTTGGCGGTTTCTTCCTCGACAATATGCACAAGGTCCGTGATGTCGACATCCAATTCCTCGGTGTCAAAGGCGACTTCCTCTTCAGCGAGGGACGCGGCACAGGAAAGGAGAAGCATCAGGGCGGAGATGACTGCAAACAGTTTTCGAATCATTGTTACCTCCGGTTCATCATCGTTTGTGACCAACGGGGATTCGGAATCAACCAGGGAATCATGTGTTCTCTTTGACAAATTCGGCCATGCGGTCGAGGGCGATGTTCAGCTTGTCCAGGGCCGTGGCGTAACAGCAGCGGATATTGCCTTCGCCGCCCGGACCGAAGGCCGTTCCGGGAACGGCAGCGATATTTTTGCTCTTCAGGAGGGAGGAGCAGAACTCCTCGCTGGTCATGCCGGTTACGCGGACGGAGGGGAAGGCATAGAAAGCGCCGTAGGGCTCGAAACAGTGAAATCCCATGGCGCGGAAGGCGCTGACCATCAGCCGGCGGCGGCGGTCATAGCTGTCGCGCATGCGGAGCACATCCTCGTAGCCGTTTTCCCGGCCGGCTTTGAGGGCGGCGGCGGCTGCCACCTGGCCCTGACGGGGGGCGCACATGATGGCGTACTGATGAATTTTATTCATGACGGAAATGATTTCCGCGCCACCGCAGGCATAACCCACGCGCCACCCGGTCATGGCAAAGGCCTTGCTGAAGCCGTTGATGGTGAGCGTCCGCTCATACATGCCCGGGATGGAGGCGAAGGAAACGTGGGTGTGCCCGTCGTAAACAAGCTCCGAATATATCTCATCGGAAATGACAAACAGATCGTGAGCCTGAATGACTTTGGCAATGGCTTCCAGATCTTCCCGGTTCATGACGGCGCCGGTAGGATTGTTCGGATAGGGGAGGATCAGCGCCTTTGTGCGGGGAGAGATGGCTTTCTCCAGACATACCGGCGTGAGACGGAAATCGTCCTTTTCCAGGGTTTCCACCCCGATGGGGGTGCCGCCGGCAAAAACGACGCCGGGGGAATAGGAAACATAGCTGGGCTCCGGAACAAGAATCTCGTCCCCCGGGGCGGTGAGGGCCCGGAGGGCGACATCGATGGCCTCGGAGGCGCCGATGGTGACGATGATCTGGGTCGCCGGATCGTAAGACAGGCCATAGCGGCCGGAAAGATAGAGGGCGATCTCATCCCGCAGCTCGGGGAGACCCCGGTTAGCGGTATACTGGGTTTCGCCGTCTATCAGGGAATCGATGGCGGCATTCCGGATATGATAGGGCGTTTTGAAATCCGGCTCGCCGACGCCGAGGGAGATCGTATCCTTCATGGTGGCGGCCAGGTCGAAAAAGCGGCGGATACCGCTGGGCGGAACCGCGGCGATGCGCGGGTTCAGAAAACGTTCGGCGCTCACGGGGAGATCACCAGCCTGTGATCCGCATCTTCGGAATCAAAAATGACGCCCTCTTCCTTATACCGCTTGAGGACAAAGCTGGTGGCCGTGCCGGTGACGGTCTCGAGAGTCGAAAGCTTGGCGCTGACGAAAGCGGCCAGCTCCTTCAGCGTCCGGGCTTCCACCAGGACCAGCAGATCGTAGGAGCCGGACATAAGGAACACGGTTTTCACCTCATCGAAGCAGTAGATCCGGCGGGCGATGGCGTCGAAGCCCATATCGCGCTGGGGCGTGACCCGAACCTCGATCATCGCTTCCACGCGTTCGCGGTCGGTCAGATCCCAGTTGATCATCGGCGCATAGCGCAGGATAATCCGGCGTTTTTCAAGATCCTGAATGGTGGCGGCAACCTCTTCCAGCGAGGCGCCGGTCATCACCGACAGTTTTTCAAGAGAAATGCGGCAGTCTTCCTTCAGAAGGTCGAGCAGATCCGTTTCAAGCCTGGTCATGGTTTGTCCTTCTTTCCTGGTTCGTTAATGCTTTCATTCATCCGGTATGAGACACCTGAAACCGGCTGATCCGCCGTGGCAGACCAACCGGAAAATGAATCAAAGAAAATTTTACAACAGAACGGGCGGGAAGGCAAGCGCCAAACGAGCATCAGAAGTGTTCTTTGACGGCTTTATCAAGGGTTTTCACGATGAGCCGGAGGGTTTTGATCCGGGCGTATTTCTTGTCGTTGGACTCGATGATATACCAGGGAGCGTTTTTGGTGCTCGTTTTCTGGAGCATCTCGTCAACGGCTACTTCATATTCGGGCCACTTTTCCCGGTTGCGCCAGTCTTCATCGGTGATCTTCCATTGCTTTTCGGGGGTGTTCTGGCGATCGGTGAAGCGGGCAAGCTGGGTATCCTGGTCGATATGAATCCAGAATTTCATGACCACGGCGCCCCAGTCGGTGAGGGTGCGCTCGAACTCGTTGATCTCGTTATAGGCCCGCTGCCAGTCCTTTTCGGAGCAGAAGCCTTCGAGTCGCTCCACCATGACCCGGCCGTACCAGGTGCGGTCGAAGATGCAGATATGCCCGGAGCGGGGAAGGCGGGTCCAGAAACGCCAGAGGAACTGGCGGTTCAGCTCGTGGGGCTCCGGAGAGGCGATCGGATGCACATCCACGCCGCGGGGATCCAGCGGATAAGCCACGCGGCGGATGTTGCCGCCCTTGCCGGCCGCGTCCCAGCCCTCGTAGCAGAGGATCACGGGGATCTTCCTGTCATAGAGCATATTGTGCAGCTCGCTGAGGCGGGACTGGAGCTTTTTCAGCTCTTTTTTATACTCTTCGTCGGAGATGACCGGGGAAAGATCCACTTCCTTCAGGGTGGGCATTTTGATCAGGGGGAATTTCTCCTCAAAGGGTTCGCCTACATAGCGGCCCTGTTCCAGGGCTTTGTCAATCTTCGTGACCAGGAGCTTCAGCGCGTCGCGAACGGTGGCCTTCTTTTTCATTCCGTCCAGTACATGCCAGGAAACGGCTTCCTCGGTTTTTTCCATGAATTCATCATAGGTCTTTTTGAATTGGGGATATTCGGCGTACTGCCAGAGGTCATCGTTCGTTACGCGCCATTCGGTGTCCGCGGATTCGCGAAGCACTTTCAGGCGGGCGAACTGCTCTTCCCGGGGGATATCCAGGAAGATTTTCAGAACGAGATAGCCGCCGTCCCGCAGCTGACGCTCGAACTCGTTAATCTGGCGGAGCCGGCATTTATATTCCTCGCGGGTGATTTCGCGGCGCAGAACCTTGCGGACAGCGGATTCCATCCAGCCGGAATCCAGGAAAACCAGCTTGCCGTTTTCCGGAATGGCCTTTGCAAAGGGATACAGGAAGGGGTAGCGGGATTCGCTTTCCGGAAGGATGGCGGGGGAGATGACCTGATAGAACCGGGGGTCGATTTCGCTGATGATCTCTTTGATCAGGCTGCCCTTGCCGGCGGCGGACCAGCCTTCGATGAGCACAAGGACGGGCAGCTTCGCGGCGCGGAGCTGCTGCTGCTGGGCGACCAGGCGGGCACGGAGAGATTTAATTTCCTCGCGGAGCTTTGCTTTTTCTTCGCTTTTCTTCTTTTTGGAATCGGACATTTCGGAACCCCTTTCTGTTTTGATCAATTGTTGAAAGACACTTTCCTGAATTGCTTTTACACAACAACCCGGTTGCGGCCGGAGTTTTTGCCGAGATAGAGCTTTTCGTCGGCGGAATCAAGAAGCTGATCCAGGGAGGAATGGAAATCTGTTTCCTCCACGCCGACGGTGATTGTGATATTGAAATGCTTGTCTTCAAAGTTCAGGGGCATTTTTTCCACGGCATAGCTGAGATCGTTCATGATCTGGCCGGCTTCATCCAGATTCAGATCCGGGAGGAAGAAGCAGAATTCCTCACCGCCCCAGCGGGCGGCCGTGAAGCGCTCCCTTGATTCGGACTTGAAAAGATTTGTCAGCTGGATAAGGGTGTAGTCGCCGCAGGCGTGGCCGTAGGTGTCGTTCACCTTTTTAAAGAAATCGATATCCGCGATGGCAACGCTGAAAACATGCTCGGGGTTTTGCTTCTGGAAATCCTCGATGAGGGAGATCATGTCGCGCCGGTTGGGCAGGCCGGTGAGCGGATCGGTTCCCGCTTCTTTATTCAGGGTCTCATTATCCAGGCGCAGCTGACGCTCCGCGTCCTGAATGCTGGAGGAAAGGACAATGCAGATGAGCGCCACCAGGAGGAAGAAGATGGTGCTGTTCGTCGTCTGGAAAACGATGCCGGCGTTGTCGCTGAGCTGGAAAACGGGATTCCGTCCGTGCGCATAGGCGTACAGACCGATCCGGTAGGCCAGAATCAGAACGGAGGCGAGCACCTTCCAGGGCGGGGAGATGCAGATGTTGAAGAAAAGCAGGAGCAGGATAATGACGAGAAAATGCTGAACGCCGCTGCTCCATCCGAAGAAATGGATGCCCCAGCCGGACCAGAAAAGGACGATGGCGGAGAAGACAAGGAAATTCTGGAGAATATTGAGCTTGCCGATCCGGCGGGCGGCCAGGCCCGTCACCGCGCAAAGCACGGCGGGGACCCATTCCCAGCAGCCCTCGATGAGCGGAAGCAGGAAAAAGACCGCAAGGAAATAGACCGTAAGGACCACTTCACTCACGATCAGGGCTTTGCGGTAATAACCCGGCATCACCTTTTTCGGCGCCGGGGTTTCCTGCCTCAGGAATTCAGAAAAATAGCTCATTGCTCCTCCGGGATGCGACTTTTTTTCTTTCTTTCTTCAAGTACTTATTTTGCATGATTTTTACAAAAATTGCAACAGGAAAATTCTGACCGGGCGTTGAATTATTTTTCTTTCCTTTTATTGAGTTTTATGATAGAATTTTCATAGGTATGAGATTCGAACAGTATCCTTTTGGGAAGGGTGAACGTATGAACAGGCATGAAGATGATGTCCTGCGCGCGGTCCGATATGATCTTCTGACCGGGCTTCCCAACCTTGCCTATTTTTTCAAACTGGCGGAAATCGCAAAGGAAACCTACCTCGCCGAGGGGAAGGTGAGCGTGCTGCTGTACATGGACCTGAGCGGTATGAAAAACTACAATTACACCAACGGCTTTGCGGAAGGCGACAAACTGCTGCTGGCCTTTACGGAGATTCTTGTTCGTACCTTCGGGCGGGAGCAGAGCTGCCATATCGGGGCTGACCGGTTTGCCGCCTTTACGACCGTGGACGGGCTGGAGGAAAAGCTGACCGGATTCCTGCAGAAAGCGGCCGTTATGAACGGCGGAAAGACGCTGCCCGTTCAGATCGGAATCTATACAACGGCCATGGGGAAAGTACCGGTGACCCAGGCCTACGACCGGGCGAAGATGGCCTGCGACTCGCTGAAAAACGCGGGCCGCTCCGGATTTGATTACTATTCCTATGAAATGGGCGAGGATCTCCGCCGGAAAAAGTATATTCTTGAAAACATCGATAAAGCAATTCAGGAAAAATGGATCACGGTCTATTACCAGCCGATCGTCCGGGCTGTGACGGAGAAAGTCTGCGACGAGGAATGCCTGGCCCGCTGGATTGATCCGGCGGAAGGGTTCCTTTCTCCCGGCGAATTCATTCCGTATCTGGAAGCGGCGGGGCTGATCTGGAAACTGGATCTGTTTGTACTGGAAGAGGCGCTGGACAAAATTCACCGGCTGGAGACAGACGGCTTTCACGTGGTGCCGCATTCCATCAATCTTTCCCGGTCTGACTTTGAAACGTGCGATATTGTTGAGGAAATCCGGGAGCGGGTGGACACTGCCGGCGTCCCGCGGGACCGGATTACCATCGAGGTGACGGAAAGCGTGATCGGCAACGCTTTCGATTTCATGAAGGAACAGATTGAACGTTTCCGTTCGCTGGGCTTTCAGGTTTGGCTGGACGATTTCGGCAGCGGATATTCCTCCATCGACGTGCTGCAGAGTATTCAGTTCGATCTGGTGAAGTTTGACATGAGTTTCATGCGGAAGCTGGATCAGGGGGAAAACGCGAAGATCATCCTGACCGAGCTGATGAAGATGACGACGGCGCTGGGCATGGACACGGTGTGCGAAGGGGTGGAGACAGAGGAGCAGGTCCGCTTTCTGCAGGAAATCGGCTGTTCAAAACTGCAGGGGTTCTATTACTGTAAGCCGGTTTCGTATGAGGGAATCGTGGAAAGATACAAAAAGGGCATGCAGGTCGGCTTTGAGGATCCCCGGGCTTCCGCCTACTATGAATCCATCGGCCGGGTGAACCTTTACGATCTGGGCATGATTGCCGGAGGGGAGGAGCAATCCCCCGGAGGTAGCTCCTTCCAGAAGGCTTTCGACACGTTGCCCATGGGGATTATTGAGATCCGGGAGGATGCCGCCCGTTTCGTACGGAGCAATCCGTCCTACCGCACCTTCTTCAGCCGTTTCTTTGGCCTGAATATGTCCGGGACGGAGAAACAGTATTCCAAATTCAACACGGATTTTATGCACCACATTGTGAATACCTGCGTTGAACAGGGAAGCAAGGCTTTCTATGACGAAAAAATGCCGGACGGTTCGGTGGTGCATTCCTTTGCACGGCGGATCGGCACCAATCCCGTGAACGGCTGCGTGGCTGTGGCGGTGGCGGTGCTGTCCGTTTCGGATCCGGTGGAGGATAACACCACCTACGCCGAAATCGCCCGGGCGCTGGCGTCGGACTATTACAATATGTATGTGGTGGATCTGGACACGGAGGACTATATTGAATATTCCTCCGCAGTGGGCCGGGACGAGCTTGCCGTGGAACGGCGGGGAACGGGATTCTTTGCATCCGCCAGACAGGACACGATGACACGGATTTATCCGGACGATCGGGAGATATTCCTGGCCTGGTTTACAAAGGAAAACATCATCCGGGAACTGGATGCCCAGGGCGTGTTCACCTCTACCTACCGCCTGATTGACACGGGGAAACCGGTGTATGCCAACATGAAAGTCACCCGGCTTCAGGGCGGAAACCGGATTATCCTGGGCGTGAGCATTATTGACTCTGAAATGAGGATGCGCAGGGAAATCGAGGACATGAAGCGGGAGCGGGACGCGCTGGCCCGGGTGATGGCGATGAGTGAAGATTATCTGAGCCTGTATTCCGTGAATCCGAAGACCGGGCGCTTCGTTGAATACACCGCATCGGAGGAATTTGCCCGGGCGGGCATTGAAAAAGAAGGCGAGGACTTCTTTGCCGCCAGCATTGCAAATACTCCGAAGGTGATCCATCCGGACGATCTGGAAGGATTTTTGCGGGTGTTTACCCGGGAAAACCTGATGCGGGAAATCCGGGAACATGGCGTATTCAGGATGAATTACCGCATGATCCTGCAGGGAATCGAAAAAATGTACACGCTGAAAATCGTGCCGTTCCAGGACGGAGAGGAAACCAAACTGCTGGTCAGCGTGCGGGCCTGGAGGGACCGGAAGGTCTGAGACTGCCGGTGAGCGTGCGGCCGCGGCGGGAGAGGACAGCCTGAGACCGGATCAATCGGAGATCAGCTCCGCAAAGCGAAACCGCACCAATTTGGAAAGGTCTGCGGGGGCAAGCTCCATTTGGAAACCGACCCGGCCGGCGCTGACAAAAATCCGGTCAAGCCCGTTTGCAGAGGAATGCACAAAGGTCGGGAAGGGCTTTTTCATCCCGACGGGGGAACAGCCTCCGTGGACATAACCGGTCAGGGGAAGAAGCTCTTTCTGGTGAATCATTTCCACCGACTTTTCACCGGCGGCGGCCGCCGCCTTTTTCAGGTTCAGTTCAGCGGCCACCGGGATCACGAAAACATAATATCGGCCGGTTTTTCCACGGGTGACCAGGGTTTTGAAAACATAGGAAGGATCTTCCCCCAGGATCCGGGCAATGTCTTCACCGGACAGCGCAGGATCCGGCGCGTAGGTATGGGCGGCATAGGGGATTTTACGGGAATCCAGGAGCCGCATGACATTGGTTTTCTCGTCGCTTTTCATTGAGGATACTCCTTTCCGCCAGGATGTCCGGAGGAATAGCTTTACCGGGGATACGGGTTCATTATAGCTTCGGCGGGCGGGCCGCGCAAGAGAAAGGAAACAGAGAAAAATGATTGAAGAGGCGATGGAATACATTCGGAGGCTGTTTGAAGGGAACAGCGACGGGCATGATTTTGCACACACCATGCGGGTTTATCGGAATGCGATGGAGATCGCCGATTCGGAACCGGAATGCGACAGGATGGTGGTTGCACTGGGGGCGTTGCTTCATGACGCGGATGACGGGAAACTGTTCGGGACGGAACACAATGAACATGCCAGGGCATTTTTGAGTTCTCAGGGGGTGGAACCGCAGACGGCCGAAAAGATTCTGAGCGTGATCAACGATGTTTCCTTCAGCAAAAACAGGGACAGAAAGCCGGAACTTCCCGAGGGATGTATTGTACGGGACGCGGACAGACTCGACGCCATTGGGGCCGTCGGCATCGCAAGAACCTTTGCCTATGGCGGTAAACACGGCAGGGGGCTGCAGGATTCCATTGCGCATTTTCATGAGAAACTGTTGCTGCTGAAAGATATGATGCTGACGGAGAAGGCAAAAGAAATCGCAGAAAGCCGGCATCAGTTCATGATCGGCTTTCTGCGGCAATGGGAGAAGGAAACGGGGGCGTGATTCTTCGGGCGGTAAAGATCAGAAAATATCCCTGATGCCGGCAATGGCGTCCCGGACGCCGTCGAGGGGCAGGCCGCTTTTGCTGCCCTGGCGGGAGAAGCTGTGGTTCCGCTTGACTTCTTCAGAGCGGATCATGATCGCCATAAAGGCCAGGAGCAGCTCCGCCGGATCGGAGGCATCGGGATAATCCAGGGCGTAATTGGCACTCCCGAGATGATAGACTCTGGCAAATTCATTTCCGACTTCATTGACAAAGCTGAAATCGGCGTTGACAAGGCCGATATGCCTCATGGACCAGGAAGTATAGTCGGGTCTGACGTTCAGCCCTTCAACAGTGATATTGCCTGGCTTTTCCCCATGAAGCGAAACCGCATATTTCTGAACAGCGACCGGCGAGGTGATGCTGATCGTAATTACTTTTTCGATGCCGCCGGCAGGGGTATCCCCCCGGAAAAGCTCGATTTTCCGCAGGTTTCCGTCGCCTTTGCGGATGACATAGGCTTCATTCCCCTCCGGATCGTTGAAAACGACGCCGTTCGTTACGGAATCCGGCAGGCGGAACCAGAGGCTCTTCCGCTCCGAATGAGCGGAGAGGACTTCGGCGACTTTGGCCTCCGATGCCTTCAGGAACGGGAGCCTATCGAGCAGCTCTTTGCAGCGGGTGTCTTTCGGAGAGGTTGTGTCTTCCGACGCCCGTTCGGACTTCCCGTTTTCGATGCCTTCCTTCACGCCGGAGACCACTCCGCCGATGACTTCTTTTCCGACTTCCACAGCGCCGACCGCGACTTTTGCGGCAGTGCTGACCAGCTTATTCAGATCCAGTGCCATAAACAAGACCTCCGTTTCCATGGACAAAAATGCTTTGCGAGTAGTTTATCACACAGTCAGGCTCCGGGCAATGTTTCATGAAACAAAAACGTATAATCACCCGATGATCGGTCGGCCGGCAAAGTACGGAATCATCATAAGATTGGTTAAGCGGGCAGAAAAGCGGAAGAGTGAAAAGCATAATGAAAAAGGACCCCGCGGGGTCCTTGTTAAACCAGTGTGCGACTTTTTTTCGGAAGGCTTATTTTGCCGCATCCACAAAATCGATACCGGTGATAAAATCAACCAGCATTTTGATCTGATCTTCCGTCATATCCACATCGTCGTCCTCAGCGGCCGGATCTTTGCCGGGGGTCATGACAAATTCGGTTTCGAAGCCCTTGTAGATCGAATAGATATCCACAAAGTCGGTATCGCCGTCTTCATCGCTGTCATCTTCAGTGACGACCAGGATCTTGGTGCCCAGGCCGGTTTCCCGATACTCGAATTTTACATCATCCATCTGTATGAAGGAAGCTTCGATGCGCTTGAGCTGCTCTTCGGGCAGATCGTTCATGCGCTCGACATCGGAATACTCATCATTGTAAGCGATGGAAATCGTTACGCAGGGCTTTTTCTGATCTTCGGGCACCAGCTGAGCATACAGCTTCTCAGGGGTTTCTTCAATGACCATGAGCTTGTAGTTCTCGGGGATGGCGCACTTCAGCGTGAAGGCACCCTTCATCTCCAGGGTTCCCATCTGAGTTTTTTCGGCTGCTTCCGCCAGCGCGGCGCCGCAACCGAGCAGCAGGGCCAGAGCCAGCAGCATTGAAATGATTTTTTTCATATTCGTTCCTCCTTATTATTTCCTTCGGTTTTGCATTACTTGTTAACGTAGCTCTTGTAAAGGAAACCGGTTTTGCCGGTATCCGGATCTTCGACCTGATACCAGTCTTTCAGCTCGGAGATGACGCGCAGGGTTTTGCCGTCGCCGTAGGTGGCGAGTTCCTTGGCGTTTCGGCTGGGGAACCAGCGCAGGTAAACCCAGCCGCTGGCACGGGTGGGGGTGACGGTGATGTTATAGGGTTCCACAAAGCGGGCGTTCTGCACGATGGTGTTCAGCATTTTTACGCTGCTGTAAGCCCGGATATCGGTTTCTTCTTCTGCAGGCTGAGGCTGAGGCTGGGGCTGCGGATTGTAGGGAGCGGGCTTTTCACCGACCAGGAAACGGGACATAATATAACCGTCGCCATAGCTTCCCCAGACCACTCTGGTCCATCCGTCATTGCCTGCATAACTCCAGTCGACAAGAACCGATTCACCGTATGCAACCTTTCCGATGGCTTCGGCTTCACGGCTGGGATAGCTGCGTACATTTACGGGACCACCGTCGCCGGTTTTTACATAGGCCAGGCTGGTGCCGGTGGCGCTCGCCACGGAGCAGACCGTCAGGCAGATTGCCAGAGCCATCGTCAGAATCAGAATCCGTTTGATCATAGAGAATACCCCTTTCTGTTACATATTGGATGAAACTTACCTGTTATTATGTTACCAAAGTATTACAAAAAAAGCAAGAACTTTTTTCATTTTCATTTTTGACATAACGGAACCCCCTATGTCATTCGCAGTTTCAGGAATATGAAAAAAGCAGGCAGAAGCGGAACACGCGGAACTGAAAAGGGCGAAAACCATTAAATGAGTGACAAAAAGCAGTCCGGCATGATATACTTGGCAGGCGGGTTTTTTTGAGAGACCCGCGGAATACACAGGGAAGAAGGTTTTACCTCTGAGTAAATTTGCGGTTTTTGTTGACCTGGAGAATTGCGGTGCGAAAGTACCGACGCTGAAAAGCATTCTTGAAAAAGTAAAAATCCGCGGGGATATCCTGCTGGGGAAAGTTTACGGATATACGGACAAATTTGACGACCTGAAGGAACTGCTGCTGAGCAACACCTTCACGGTGGTGCCGAGCCTTCGCTACGGCATCAGCCAGAAGAACAACGCTGATATCCAGCTGGTGATCGACGCGCTGCAGGTTGCATACGAGAACGAACTGATCGACAGCTTCTGCATTGTATCCGGCGACAGCGACTATGTTCCGCTGGTCGGGCGGCTGAAGAGCATGGGAAAGTTTGTGCTGGGCATCAGCAGAAGCGAAGCGGCAAGCAATATTTTCATCAACGCCTGTAACGAGTTCCAGTTTCTTGAGACCGTCGGCAAGCGGAACGTGGAAAAGCCCCGCAACAACAGGCAGAAGGCCAGCTATTCCAACGAGGAAACCGCTGACGAAAGCGAGCTGAACAAGCTGCTGACGACGGTGCTGGAAGAGCAGGACCGGGATGAAATCTATGCCAGCGAACTGAAGGGAACGCTGTTGCGCCTTCGTCCGGACTTCAATGAGAAGGCTTACGGCTGCGCTACATTCTATAAGCTTCTGCTGAAGTTGTCGGCCAAATTCGGAGATCTTCGCGTTCACAACGACAACTTTGATGTCATGGTGGGCCTGACCAACAGCGGAGACAGCACGGAAGCCATTCCGCAACTCACGCGGGAAAACTGGAGAGAGGCATTTGCCGCGCAGATCAAGGCCTATAAGGACGGCGGATTTGAGCGCGTGAACCCCTCCATTCTGAAGGCGGATATCATTACGGCTTATCCGGATTTCAACGAGAAATCCATCGGATTCAAACGCTTCTCGGACGTCATGAAACAGCTGGAAAAGGACGGGCTGGTCGTTGTGGAGATGGACGAACAGAATACCATGCTGATTAAGCTTCTGTGATCGCGGGAGGAGCCTTCTTATGAAATATCTGCGGCGGGGAATCTGGTATGTTGCCGGCAGGCTGCTGGTGATCTGTCTGGTTCTCGGGCTGATGATTACGGTGTTCTACTATACGATGAACCTGAGCAATATCCAGATCGTGCTGAAGGACGGCATGGCCGGCCGGGCCAAATATGTTATGGGCGTTTCAAGCCAGCGAAGCGATCTGGAAAAGTTTTTCCAGACCGGATATCTGGATTCGGACGAACTGGTTCTGAAAACGGACATGGGGGAATCCCCCTATGCGGATTATAATATACGCGGTATCGATCACCGGTTGGAAACGGGTTTCTTCTGGATCTGGCCCTGGGAGAACAACGTTCGGCTTGACATTACGGAACGGATTCCCCGGATTGACGGGCGGGTGAAAGGTCTGAAGGCAGACGAGGTGATCGCAAACCGGGGTGAAAAGGCGGTTTATCCGCCCGAATGGCCGGAAGCTTCCTATCGGGTGCAGCTGACACGGGAGAACGGTCAGTGGAAAATCCATGCCATGGCCCAGAAAAGCAATTGATGCGAAACAAAAGGGGAGCCTTCACAGCGGAAGGCTCCCGGTTTTTTCGGAGCGGGTATTCACAGGCCTTTAATCATGGCCAGATCACCGTAAAGAATGGAATCATCGCCGAGTTCGGCGTTTTTGATTTCCACGGTGGAACGGATGGCAGGCATACAGTAACGATCCACTTCGGCCAGAATCTTTTTCAGGAACAGATCGCCCACGGCTTCAATGACGCCGCCGCCGAAGAGCACCAGATCCGGCGAGATGACGTTGATCATATTGCCGGCCGCGACGGCCAGCCAGTGGCAGGCCCGGTCCACGGCCTCCGTGGCGACCGCGTCTCCGGCGTCCAGGGCTTTTTTCAGCGGCTTGGAACGGAAAACGCCGTCCTTCACAAATTCAGCCATCATGGTTTTGCGCCCGCGGGCTACCTGCTGGCGGATATAGGCACTCATGCCCTGTTTGCTGGAGAAGGCTTCGAGGCAGCCGCGCTGGCCGCAGTTGCACAGGGGGCCTTCGGGATCCAGAACCATGTGGCCGTATTCGGCAGCCTTGAACTGATTCCCGGTGAAGAGAGAACCGTTCAGCACAAGACCGCCGCCCATGCCGGTTCCGACAAAGAAGCCGACAATGTTTTTGTAGCCGCGGCCGGCGCCGAAATGGTACTCGCCCAGAACCCCCAGATTTACGTCGTTTCCGACATAAAAGGGCACGCCGAACTTCTTGCGCATGGCGGAAGCGATATCATAATCGCGCCAGGGAAGGTTCGGGGTGAAGAGCACGATACCGCGGTCCTGATCAATGACGCCCGGGGCACAGGAGGCGATGGCGTTCAGCTTTTTCCGGTCGATGCCGGATTCCTTGATCATTTCCTCCACGATACCGATGATGACCTTTTCAACATCGGCAGAGGCGTCGCCGCCGCTTTTGGAGCGCTTTTTCAGGCGGTAGATGATCTCGTCCTTTTCGTTGAAAATGGCTCCGAGAACTTTGGTTCCTCCGACATCCAGACAAATGTTATAAGATTCGGGCATAATGACAGGCCTCCTTTTATTTTGTCAGCCGATGCAGCCAGTCGCTGAAGCTGCTGCGGCGGGAAGAAACGGGATCGGGTGCAGGCTCCTCCGGTTCCTGGGGTTCTTCAGTCTCTTCAGGTTCTTCAGCCTCCCTGGTCTCTTCAGTCTCCTCGGGCGTCTCCGGCCCTTCGGATTCCTCCGGCACTTCGAGCTCTTCCGGCTCTTTGGGCTCCGTGGGTGCTGCAGGTGTTTCGTATTCATTGGGTTCTTCGGGTTCTTCCATCAGCGCGTCTTCCAGGGAAACTTTCTGGAGACTGAAATAGCGGTAAAGGGCTTCCTGAGAAGACGTTCCCTCGCCGTTTTCCTTTCGGATATAGACGCCGTCCGGCTGCATATGCCATGTTTTTTCCCGGTCGGCACGCAGCGCGTTCAGAATTGCATTGAGCTGCTCCCGGGTGTCGGGGGTGACGGCTTCGATAAACGCTTCCACCCGGCGCTCCAGGTTCCGGTTCAGCAGGTCACCGGAACCGATGAAGAGACGCTGTTCGGCGCCTTCACCGAAGCTGTAGATCCGGGAATGTTCGAGCCAGCGGCCGATGATCCCCGAAACCGTGATGTTTTTGCTTAAACCCTTCATGCCCGGCCGGAGGGAACAGACTCCGCGGATGAACAGTTCCACCTTGACGCCCGCCCGGGAGCACTCGATAAGTTTTTCCATGACTTCCCGGCTGTTGAGCGCATTCACCTTGATGGCAACGCGGCCGTTTTCGCCCTTTTCAAGCTCGCGGTCGAGCATCTCCAGGACGCGGCTCTTGAAACTGAGCGGCGCGATCCACAGCTCTTTAGCCATGGGCGGGATCTCCCCGGCAGCAAGGGCGGCAAAGGCGGCTTCGGCGTCGAGACCGGCCTGCTCGCGAGCGGTGATAATGGAAAGATCGGTATACTGCTCCGCAGTTACTTCATTATAATTACCTGTTCCGACCTGGGTGATGCGGCGGATTTCCCCATTGTGCTCCCGGGTGATCACGCAGAGCTTGCTGTGCACCTTGTAATCCGGCAGGCCGTAGATAATGCGGCAGCCGGCATCTTCAAGCATTTCGGAATAGTCGATGTTGTTCTGCTCGTCAAAACGGGCCCGCAGCTCCAGAAGGCAGAGGACATCCTTGCCCCGGTCGGCAGCATAGGCCAGCGCAGCGGCAATCTTGCTGCTTCCGGCCATGCGGTAGAGCGTGATCTTGATGGAAAGAACTTCCGGATCATCGGCGGCTTCGTAGATCAGATCCACAAAGGAGAGCATGCTCTGGAAGGGGAAGCTCATCAGGAGATCATGCCGGTCGATATAGGAGAAGTATTCCCCCTTTTTCAGGCCGATATCGCGGACAGGCTTACGATCCGGATAGCGGAGAGAGGCGGGGCCGCCGATGCAGGAACGGAAGGAAAGATCGAAGGGAACGCTTTGAGTGAAGATCCGGTTTTCCGGCACATGCAGTTTCTTGATCAGCAGGGCACGGCAGGGATCGGTCAGTTTTCCGTAGATCCGCGCGCGGACAGGCATTTCCTTTTTGCGCTTGCTGAGCATGCCGGACATCTTGTCGCGCAGATCGTCATCCGCCTGAATTTCATCCTTGGTCAGGAACACATCGGCGTTCCGGGTTACATCCACAACGGCGGACTGGATGATGTTTTCCTTTTTCAGAAGCAGGGGCAGAAAGTGGCGGACGAGCTGGTCGGTGAGGACAATTTTCTGGCATCCGTCGATTTCAAAGCTCTGATAGGCCGGCACGCGATCGAGGGGGATAAAGCAGAGCTTCATCTCCGTTCCCCGGCCGAGGAAGGCAACAATATTTGATTCGCCGCTCCATAGGAAAGGCAATGGCTCGTCGGCCCCGATGATTTTCGGGAAGAGCATATCGCGGATATTGCCGAAGAGCTTTTTACTCATCAGCTCATCGACCTTGCTGATCTTCCGGAAATCCAGAACATCTACATTATAAGAATGCAGTTCGTCACGCACGGATTTCCAGATGCTTTCCATCAGGGACTGCTGCTCCCGGGTGATGCGCAGGGCATCGTTGATCTGCGCTTCCGGAAGCATCAGGGTCAGGGGATCCGGCGTATCGGGGGTCAGAAGGGCACGGTGCGTGAGAATCCCGATGCGCACACGGTAGAACTCCTCCAGGTTGGACTGATAGATCATCAGGAACTTAAGGCGTTCGAGAAGCGGAACCCCGGGATCGGCTGCTTCCAGCAGCACGCGACGGTTGAAGGCGAGCCAGCTGAGCTCCCGGTTGATAAATACGCTCTCAGGCCGGGAAGATTTTTTCTTCTTTTCTTTCTCTTTCGAAGGCATAGACAGATCATTCCTTTATTACGCCCGCTGTCAGACGGACTATTTTTGAAACCGGGGAAATAACTGAGATTATTGTACGATAGATCACGAAGGAAATCAACTGTCACCGTTACATTTATAATGAAACGAAAAATACTTCTCAAAATTTTTCAAAAAAACTGAAAAAAGTGCTTGACAAAGGGGGAACGGTTTGGTATATTAGTCAAGCTCGCTTACGGGGAACCGGAAGAAAGAGCAAGGCGAACCTTGAAAACGATACAGAACAAAGAACGCTTAATTAAGGAAGAAGACAGCGAAGATTCCAAAGAGTTTAGCACCGAAAGGTGTTAAGGATTAAA
>CACWXP010000030.1 GCA_902764875.1 uncultured Eubacteriales bacterium | reverse complement strand
TGCCTTATCCTCCGATTGCTGGCATCTGAAGTCTACCATGATTGGTAACTGTTTTCCAGGGTGTTAAATTCGATTGTCCTTGACATGGGGAGTACTTTAACCGGTTTACCCCGACCTGTTTTCACCGATTGAACCGGAATCTCTTTTGTCGTCGCGAGAGATTTCAGCGCGCGGTATGCGTTGTATCCTCCGTCCAGTGTGGACACATCGTAGCCGCGGTCAGCCAGAATTTCCGCGATCTGTTCACTCCAGTCTCCGACACGGCAGAAAACAATCACCGGTTTATCTTTGGGAACAGCATCCAATTTTTCAAAACCGGCAGAAAACGGCAGATTGATTGCGCCATCTATACCGCTGACCAGTACCTCATCCGGTTCCCGCAGGTCCAGCAGGGTAACCGTACTGAAATCCAGTCCGGAGAATTCTTCGACTGAAATATGCCTGAACGTTTCCTCGTTGCTCATCATGGTTCTCCCTCTCACATCATCTCTCCATGGCGACAAAAAACGGAAGCTGTTTATACGGCTTCCGGGCAGGATGACTGCCATGTCTTTCTGTCATTTGGCTATTCAGGGTACTGACATGTATATGTCAATACCCCGGTCATCCTGTCTGTCCGGAAAATCAGCATTCGACACATCATACACAGCATGAATTCCTTCTTTTCAGTAAACATATCAGTACCCTCCTTTCATCGCAGCATAGGACTTGTTGGGATCATAACGCCTATTGTCTACTATGTCAATGGGTATAATGTTTTATATTTGTTCTTCAGCCAGCAGTTCCTCCAGTTTGCTTTTCAGATATTTCCGCCGCTCCCCGGCATTCGGAATCTCCGCTTTGGCCTGTATGCGGTATTCACCCATCCGGTCATTGATCTGCCCGATTTTTTTCGGGAGGATTCTTTGGATCAGCGCCTTGATATGCTGCGTTACCAGCGGGCTTTTTCCGGAGCTTGACACCGCGCAAACCAGGTCGTTTTCCCGAATGATCGCGGGAAAGATGAAAGTGCACAGTTCTGTCCTGTCGACGATATTCACCGGAATGCCCCTGCTTGTGCAAAGGCTGCTGATTCTCCTGTTCAGCTCTTCTTCATCCGTGGCGGCAACGACAACCGCATATTTCTCCCCGTCCAGATCCTCATCCGTGAATGCTTTCGCAGCGTATTTCTCCGCCAGTGCCGAAGCTTCGGGCAGTGCGTCCTTTGCCACCAGGGTGATTCTTGCGCCAAAGTCGTGCAGAACCCTGACTTTCTTCAGGCCTTCCGCTCCCCCTCCCAGAACCAGAACAGGCCGGTTTTCCAGGCTGACCATCATCGGAAAGTAAGCCATTCCTCTCACCTCCTGATCATATAGGGATACATCAATTCCCTGTCCTCTGTTTTTTTCATTTCAATGCCGAACACGGCCCGCAATGTGTCCGTATCCTTTGCCCATTCCTCCGGCGTTGCTTTCCGCACCAGCGTTCTCTGATCCATCAGGCAGATCGAATCACAGAATGCAAAGCATTGCTCCAGGTGATGAACGGACAGCACGATCCCCCGCCCGCTTTGCTTCAGACGCTGAAGAATCTCAAAGAAAGTTTTCTGGTAAACAAGATCCATGTATGTGGTCGGTTCGTCCAGCAGAATCATGGGGGTGTCCTGGGCAATGACCATGGCCAGATAGGCCCGCTGTCTTTCCCCGCCGGACAGCTCCTGCAAAGATCTCTTTGCCATCTTTTCCATCCCGGTCATGCGCAGGGCTTCCTTCACCTTCTCCCTGTCCGCGTCGCCCATCCGCCGCGTGCTGCCGTGGTGCGGATACCTTCCGTGTTCCGCCAGCGTTTCCACGTCCATCTGCACGGTTTTCAGCATCTGCGACAGCCAGGCAATCTCTCTTGCTCTCTCCCGGGCGGAATAATCCCTGCATTCCCTGCCGCGGATCGTAATGCTTCCCTGATATTTCAGAAAGCCGGCCAGGGTTTTCAGCAGTGTGGATTTTCCGCTTCCGTTTCTGCCGATCACGGCGGTGATTTCACCCGTTTTCAGCGTAAGGCCGGCCACGCGGAAAAGCTCCCCGCGTCCATAGGAAGTGGTCATATTGCGGATCTCAATCATTCACACCAAGCCTCTTTCTTTTCCGCACAAGCATCCAGATCAGGAACGGCGCGCCCAGCGCGCTAAGCAGCAGCCCGCATGGCAGCTC
Source organism: uncultured Eubacteriales bacterium (assembly GCA_902764875.1). Lineage (GTDB taxonomy): Bacteria > Bacillota > Clostridia > Christensenellales > Aristaeellaceae > Aristaeella. The sequence goes on along the minus strand of CACWXP010000030.1, from coordinate 46,222 downwards.
ATACGGAAAAACAATCGCCCGGGCAAGTGTATCGCACAGCAGCAAAAATGCCGATCCGACCATCATGCACAGCGCAATTCCTCCCCTGCTTTTCCCGCGATGAACCATGCGGACCAGGTTCGGAACCATCAGCCCTACAAACCCGATCATCCCGCTCATGCTCACCGCCGCCCCGGCCAGAAGAGAGGCGCACAGAAGGTAAATCAGCCTGTACATCCGCACGTGGACGCCAAGCCCCTGCGCAACCTCGTCCCCCAGCGCCATCAGGTCCATCCCGCCTGCCAGCACAAAAGCCAGCGCAAGCATCGTCACAATCACCGGCGCCGCGATGGAGACCGTCGTCAGGGATACATCCCCAAACCCTCCCAGCTGGAACGCGGTCTTGTCGGCCACGGTCTCCGGCCTGACTGAGATGATCACGTCGGCCGCGGCAACGCATACGGCGGAAACCGCAACCCCGCTCAGAATGACGGACGTTTTCGACAGTCCGGTTCCCGAAGAAAGAAGACTCACCAGCAGCGTAACCGCAAGCGCCCCCGCAAAAGCCATCACGCATTTCATTCCCGCCTGATACGGAAAAACAAGTGCCGAAATCAGCACGAAAAGTCCGGCGCCGTTGTTGATCCCCAGCAGTCCCGGAGACGCGACCGCGTTATTCAGGTTGTTCTGCAGAAGATAGCCGGAAACCGAAAGTGCGGCGCCCGAAAGCAAAGCGGCGGCTATTCGCGGAAGCCTGACCTGAAAAACGATCACCTGCTGTGCCCGCGTTCCGTTTCCTGCCAGCGTCCGCAGCACGTCTCCCGCTCCGATCGCGCTGTTGCCGCACAGCAGCGCGGCAGCCGCAGCAAGGATCAGCACGATTCCGGCTGTCACATACCTTCTCACGGCTGCCCGTACAGAAGGTCATAGGCCTCCCTGTACGCCTCCGCCCACCGCGCGTTCGGTTTCAGTCCGAAAAGATTCTTGTCCAGCAGGAAATGGCGTCCGTCGCGAACCGCGGACAGTGCTTCCCATGCCGGTTGGGATGAAAAGAGTTTTTCATAGCTCTCCGCCGCCTTTTTTTCATTTCCCCTCGGCACCACAAAAATATAGTCGGGATCCGCGGCAACAATCGCCTCCATGGACAGCACGTCAAATGCGCTGCTGTCCCCGGCCAGGTTGTCCAGTCCCAGCCCGTTCAGGATCTCGCATGCAAAGTAGTCGTTTTTCTCCGCCTTGCTCTTCGTCGCAGACACATGCAGCAGCAGGTAGCTGTCCTTTTCCGCCTTTTCCGGAACCTGCCGCAGAATCCCGCCGATTTCCTCCCGAACCTGCTCCACATGGCGTTCATAGGCCCCGGAACAGCCCGTAAAGCCCGTCAGTTCCTTCATCACCCGGTCATAGTCGTCAAAGCTGTCGATATTGGTGTAGTATACATGGATGCCTATCCCTTCAGCCGCCTCTCCCAGCGCTTTCTGCGCCGGTTCCGTTGAAAAAAGAATCAGCAGATCCGGCGACAGCGCGGCAATGGCTTCCAGGCTCACATGATCCATATCCCCCAGAAACTGCGCGTCCTCGTTCAGCCCGTCCATGCCGGCGGCGTCGTCCGAAGTCGCGATGAGTTTCCCTCCCGCAAGAATCCAGAGTTCCGCATTGGATCTGGACAGGGCGATCACCCGGTCGAATGCGCCCTTCGCCGTTTCAGCCGCGGCCGTTCCGGCGGCGCATCCTGCCAGAAGAGAGAGGATCAGCATCAGCGTCAAAATGCTATTTCGTTTCTCCGTTGTACGCTTTCCAAACCGCTTCATCCAGTTTCTCCTTCCCGACCCGCTCAATCGTTGAACGGAACCGCTCGCTCGGGTTCGCGTTTTCCCGGAAAAACTGCAGCGCCGCGTCGCAGATCGCGAACAGTTTTTCCTTGTCTTCCACGAAAGGCACAATCGGCGAACCTTTCTGAATTCTGTTGCCGAACAATCCCCCGAAGCTCAGCAGATATCCGGGCGCCGTTTCATAGGCATCCGCCGGGCAGCCGAAAGCGCATCTCCCGCAGTAATTGCATTTTCCCGAATCAATCGCAACCTTGCCGTCGTGTATGGAAACAGCCCCTTCCCGGCACAGTTTTGCGCACAGTCCGCAGGCAAAACATTTGTCCGCCTTCCAGGATACCCTCACGCCGCCTTTGATTCCAAGGTCGTTTTCTTCGGCCTTCAGGCAATTATTCTGGCAGCCGGTCACGCCGAACTTGAATTTGTGCGGCAGTTCCTGTCCGAAATACCGGTCGTTCAGTTCCCGGGCCAGCTCTTCCGTTTCAATACAACCGTTCGGGCACACGGCCGCTCCCTGGCACGCCGTGATGGTTCGCACCCTCGGCCCGCAAACGCCGGGGCTTACGCCGCCTTCGGCAAGGGCCGCCTTCACGCTGTCGATATCCTCCAGCCGGATAAAAGGAATCTCGATTCCCTGGCGGCTGGTCAGGTGGATGTATCCCCTGCCGAATTTTTTCGCCACTTCCGTAATCGCAACCAGCTGTTCCGCCGTCACCTGTCCGCCGACCACGGAAAGGCGGAGAGAAAAATGATTCTTCTGCTTCTGGCGCATGAAGCCGCCTTTTTTAAGCACAGCGTAATCCACAGCCACTTATTCCCCCACCTTTCTGATAAACAGCTCATAAGTCCCGTCGTCGTTTTCTTCAAGTTTCAGAATCCTATGGCCTTCGTCCTTCACGCTCCGCGGAACATTCTGAACCGGTTCGCCGTCGTTCAGATGAACCTGCAGAATCTGCCCTTCCTCCATTTCTTCCAGGGCAACCTTCGTTTTCACAAATGTCACCGGGCACACTACGTCCGTGATATCCAGTCTCTCGTCCGCTTTGATGTATGCCATGTTCTTTCCCTCCCCCTGATGAATGATTCACGCATTCCGGCTGACCCGCACCGCGTTCCGGAAGTCCCGAATCAGATCCTCAATATCTTCAATACCGACGCTGACCCGGATCGTATCGTCGTACACGCCGGCGGCCTCCGTTTCCTCGCGGCCAGAACGCAGGTACAGCGTGGAAGCCGGGTGAATCACCAGCGTTCGCACATCCCCGATGTTGCTTGCGATTCTGACATAATGCAGCGCGTTAATCAGCCGGAAAGCTCTTTCCCTTGATCCGGTTCTCAGCGTCAGAATGCCGCCGCCGTATCCGCCCAGTTCCCTGGCAAGGTATTCATGATACGGATGCGACTTTAGTGTCAGATAGCTGACCTGTATGTCCTCCTCTTCGTCCAGCGCCCGCGCCAGTGTGTCCGCGTTTTCGCAGATTCTTTCCATTCTCAGCCCCAGCGTATCCATGCCCGTATAGGAAAGAAACGCGTTGGCTGGCGCCATGCAGCATCCGAGGTTTTCCCAAAGGTCCGTCCGGAGCCGCACGGAGAAAGCCGCCTTCCCGAATTTCCGGAATTCACGCAGAGCGGTATGCCGTTCATCCCATTCAAAACGGCCTCCGTCCACAATGATTCCGCCGATGGCGTTTCCTCCGCCGTTAATATACTTGCTGGTGGAATGGATCACAACATCCGCCCCCAGCGACAGCGGTCTTGCGATGAAGGGCGTCGCCGTCGTGGAATCCACAAACAGCGGTATGCCGGCTTCGTGCGCAGCCGCCGCGGCCTCCGGAACATCCAACACTTTCAGCGCTGGATTGCTGATCATTTCCCCGAAAACCACCTTTGTTCTCTTGGTCAGCCGGCTTTCGATCTCTGCCCTGGTCAGGCCGCCGGCAAAAACGGTATGAATGCCCAGCTTTTCCAGGTCGTGCAGCAGGTCAATCGTTCCCCCGTACAGGCCGGATCCCGCGATGATTTCATCCCCGCTTTCGCATACGGCCAGCAGCGCCGCCGTAATCGCCGCCATGCCGCTGCTGGTGCTGATCGCGCCCGCGCCGCCCTCCATGTCGTTCACTTTCTGTTCAAAGGCCGTCAGCGTCGGATTGCCGATCCGCGTATAGGCGTATCCCATCTTTTTATGGGCAAACACTTTTTCCAGTTCTTCCATGCTTTCATACTGGAAAGCCGTCACCTGTGAAACCGGCGGAAGAATCTCCCGCTGCCTGTATCCCGCGGATGTTTTTCCGTGCAGCAGCTTTGTGTTAAACCGACAGCCGTCTTCCATTTTCTTCTCCCCCTACCTCAAACATTCCCTCACAGCGGCTTCCGCAAGAATATCGAGCACATCGGTCACAGGTCCGTTCATCCATTCGGATGGTGATAAAGCAGACAGATCCGTACACGCAACAAGAATTTGTTCAGCCCCCCGCCGCACCAGGTGATCGGCAATTCCCTGCAGTGTTTTCGTATCTGCCTCTTTCCCGGCCTTGATCTGCCGGAAAATGATTCTGTCTGTCTCCTCCATCTCCCATTCATCCGGAAAGAGCAGTTCTGTTCCGTTCAATCCGCGATCATTCTGCAGCACATTGCTTCTGATGGTTGCAGAGGTGGCCAGAACCCCTGCCCTCCGGATCTTCTTTTCCGCAAAGTAGGCAGCAATCTCCGAAAGCAGATTCAGTATCTGCACAGAAAACCCTTCGCAGATCTCCGGATAGAAATAATGCGCTGTCACACAGGGCATCACGATCCGTTCCGCTCCGGCATTTTCCAGCGTTCGAACGATTCTTCTGATGTTCGGCACCGGGCTGTCAGCGCTCCTCCCAAGGATATAATCGACTCTCCCCGGAATCGACGGACCGCTGACAATGATGGTTTCTATATGCTGCTGATCCCTTTCTGCCGGCGTTTTCTCAACCACTTTTCGATAAAAAAAAGCTGTTGCCAGAGGTCCCATGCCGCCGATAATCCCAAGTTTTTTCATATCTGATACTCCGGAACCATCGTTTGATCCTCGAAAAACTCAGCAAAAATCTCTTTTCTGTACCGGTCAAACTCTGCACTGGTTCTGCTCCTGTCTGATGTCAGTTCAATGCGGAAGCTTCTTTTGATCACTCCGGGTTTGGGTGACATGACGACAACGTGTTCGCCCAGGTAGATCGCCTCATCAATGTCATGCGTCACCAGCATCATGGTGATTCCTTCCTTTTTCCAAAGCTTAAGAATCTCTTCCTGCATATTCATTTTTGTAAAGGCATCCAGGGCTCCGAATGGTTCATCCAGCAGGAGAACTTTCGGGCGTGCCGCCAGCGTTCTTGCAATGGCTACTCTCTTCTGCATTCCTCCGGACAATTGTTCTGGCAGCGCTTTTTCAAAGCCTTTCAGTCCAACCAGTTCAATCAGTTCATAAACAGTATCCCGGATCTCTTTCCTGTTCTTTTTCTCCTGGATTCCATACGCAATGTTCTTTTCAACATTGTACCAGGGCAGCAGTCTGGATTCCTGGAAAAGGATTCCCACGTCCGGGCTGACTGACTGAACAGGATTTCCCCCGATCCTGACCTCTCCGCCCGTTGGAATGTCCAGACCGGCAATGATGCGCAGCAGTGTACTTTTTCCGCACCCGCTCTGACCCACAACGGAAACAAAGCTTCCGCCCTGCAGTTCCAGATTGATGTCTTTCAGAACTTCAAGCGTTTTGTCTCCGATGGAAAACTCCTGCCGGATATGCGAAATAACAACTTCATTTTCCCGGTTCATTTGATTTCCCCCGTGTGCCAGTAGCATATCCTGCTTTCAATGATTTTCAGGATCAGATCCAGAATAAAACCGATGATTGCAATCATCAGCACGCCCACAAACATAGATGCGGTTTGCGACATGTTCCGGGAGTATTCGATCAAAAAGCCGATTCCGGAACTAGCTGCCAGCATTTCCGCAACGACAACACCGCCCCAGGCTCTGCTGATGGCCAGACGAAGGCCGGCAAAAATATACGGAATGGTGGATGGCAGAATGACTGTCAGAATTTTGGCAACCGTGCCTTTCTGCAGAACGGTTGCAAGTTCAAGCAGTTTTTTGTCCGCCTGTTGCACTCCCTCCTCTGTATTCAGAAAAGTCGGCCAGAAAGAAACAAAAGCGATCACAATGATTTTTGAAGTTTCGCCAATGCCAAACCAGAGAATGAAAAGCGGAAAAAGCGCCATCGAAGGAATCGGCCGGATCAGCCCCAGCAGGAAACTGAGCAATTTCTTCAGTGCCGGAACTGCAGCCAGAATAAATCCAAGAATGATTCCGGCGCCCGCGCCGAAAAGAAAGCCTGTCATAACCCGCTGGAAGCTGACAAGAATGTGTTTCTGCAAACTGCCTTTTCCCCACAGTTGGGTAAATGATTTCAGGACATTTTCCGGCGAGGAAAGCAGAACCTTGTTCAGCGTACCGTTATCTGTGCCTGTCTGCCAGTACCACAGGATTGCTGCAACCAACAGCACTGACAAAGCATACAGTATTCTGTCTGTTCCGGTCAGCTGCTTCCACTTTTTCATTCAATATACTGCCCCTTTTCAATCAGATAGTGGCATCCAGCTCCAGATAGGGAAAATTCGGTTCGATCGTATCCGGATATTTGATGCCTGCTCCCGTATTGAGCATAACCACCTTGTCGTCCTTTTGAATGAAACCTTCTTCCCTCAGCCGGGCCACCGCGGCATACAGCGCCCCTCCCTCCGGGCAGACAAAAATCCCTTCGGTATCTGCCAATCGATGAACTCCCTCCAGAATCTTCTCATCGGAAACATCGACGGCACATCCTTTTGTCTCATAGATTGCCTTCAGCACGAGGAAATCCCCCAGTGCTTTGGGAACGTTAATCCCGAAGGCGACAGTCCTGGAATCTGTAAAGTATTCAGACTCTCCTTTTCCTTCCCTGAAAGCTTTCACAATCGGTGCGCAGCCTTCAGCCTGAACGGAAACCAGTTTCGGCAGTTTTTCTCCAATCCATCCAATCTCCTGCAACTCTTTCAGTGCTTTGTAAATCCCGATGATTCCAACCCCGCCCCCGGTCGGATACAAAATCACGTCCGGCACTTCCCAGCCGAATTGCTCCGCAATTTCAAACCCCATTGTTTTCTTTCCTTCGATCCGATAGGGTTCTTTCAGCGTTGATGCATCGTACCATCCGTTCCTGGCAATCGATCGGGCAACAATCTTTCCGGCGTCGCTGATCAGGCCCTTCACCAGGTAGATATCCGCCCCGGCGGCAAGGCATTCATTCCTTGTAATCTTCGCGGCGTCTTCCGGCATCACGATCACGGAGCGAAACCCGGCACGCTTTCCATATAATGCCCATGCCGCACCGGCATTCCCGTTGGTCGGCATGGCAATCGTCTGCACACCCAGTTCTTTCGCTTTGGATACGCCAACTGCCGCTCCCCTCGCCTTAAAGGTTCCCGTCGGAATGATCCCCTCATCCTTCAGAAACAGGTTTGGTACATCCAGCTTTTCGCCAAGCAGGGGAAGCGGGATGAGGGGAGTCATCCCCTCACCCGCCGTCACGATGTTTTCCTCATACTCAACGGGCAGCAGTTCCCGGTATCGCCACAGATCTGGCTTCCGTCCGGAAACACTTTCCTTCTTCCATTCCGCTCTTGCCTTTTTCAGATCATATTCAGCCAGCAGCGGAGAACCGCATTCACACAGATGCTGAATCCTCCTGCTGTCATATTTTTTTCCGCATTTCGGACAAACCAGTCCTGTCAGAAAACTGCCCGTCTTTTTCATATGTATCTCCTCACTGAATTCCCGCGTTCAGAAAATAAGATGTATCCACAATATCGTCGTAGGCCAGGTTCTCAATCAGGCCCTGGGCCAGAACAAAGTTCAGCGTGGATTCCACCGGACCCCTCAGATACTCGTCGTCGATAGAGATCGTTCTGCCTCTGGAAAGCAGGCTGACCCGGATGCTTTCCTCGTCGGTTCCGTTAATTTCAGCGGCGATTTTTACCGTTTCGTCCTCGTTCTCATCGATCCATTTTGCCGTCTTGTCCAGCACCTTCAGGAATCTGGATGTGATTTCAGGATTGGCTTCCACGAATTCTTTTTTTCCGATCACGGGATTCACAATCAGCCCCACTTCTTTGTTGGTGGCAATTGTTTTCGCTCCCGCATTCTCCGCTGCACTCAGTGTGCCGCTGTTAAACAATGCTGCGTCGATTTCCTTGCCGAGAAGCGCTGTGAGTGCATCAGCCTGTTGCAGGTTTATCAGTTCAACCTGATCTGCTGTCAGGCCGTGTTTTTCCAGAAGCTGAAGCGTAATCTGATGTTCAGCTGTTCCGAAAGGAACTCCGATCTTCAGGCCGTTCAGTTCTTCCACGCTCGTGATGGTTGCTTCCGGACCGACTACAAGCCTGAATCCGTCCTCTGTATAGTTACCGCTGGCCAGAATGATGATCTTATTGCCGGCGTTGTTCGCATTGACTACAGGAAACACACCGACAATACTCAGGTCCACATCACCCGTAGACATAGCTTCGATAATGGCCGGTCCCATTTTGGCAAAAATCTCTGTATGGATCTTGATGTTATCCTTTGCAAACTCTTCCTCAAAGAACCCTTTGGCTTCTGCAACCTTGACCAGGAAGAAAGCCGCCTGATCTCCGACGTTCACTGTAATTTCCTGATTCCCGGATTCCGCGTAAACCGAAACTGTAAACAAAACCAGAGCTATAGCAACCATTGCTGCAAAAATCTTTTTCATCTTCATATCCTCCTGATTGTTTTTGTTTTTTATTGGTGTTGTTTCCGTTTTCCCATCATTCAGGCTGCGTACACGCGATGATACCTCCTGCGGACATATACCTTCTCATTTCCTCTATATACTCCTCTCCCATCTGGCTCAGCGGACTGTTTTTCTTTGTGATATATCCAATCTCCATCACGCTGTTGGGGTTCTCCGTGTCCTCCCGGAACGGGATCACCGTGAACCCCTCCCCGTTCAGATCGCTGGAAATGATTCCCGAGCAAAGGGTATACCCGTTCAGCCCCACCATCAGGTTCAGCATCGTTGACCTGTCGCGCACCCGAATTGTCTGAGGATAAACGTTTTCGCTCAGAATCTCTTCCGCCAGGTAGTAGTCATCCTCGTCCTGTTCAAAGGACAGGCACGGATAAGGTTCCAGCTGTTCGATCCCGATCGACGGTTCTTTGGCCAGCGGGTGCCCTCCCCACAGATAAACGCAGGCCCGGCCTTTTACCAGCGGGTGGAATTCCACTTCGTATTGGGTCATCAGTTTCCGCAGCGGTTTCTCGTTTCGCGGGCTGATGAACAGAACGCCGATCTCGCTTTTAAGGCTCCCCACATCCGTAATCACGTTCAACGTTCCCGTTTCCCGAACGGCAAAGTCAAACTGCTTCATGTCATATCGCTTGGCCGTCTCGACAAAGGCTTTCACGGCGAAGGAATAGTGCTGGGCGGATACGCCGAATTTCCTCCTGTAGTTTCCGTCGTCCCCATATTTCTGTTTCACCAGCGTGTAGTGCCGGTACAGATTCTGGATATCGTTCAGGAATGCTTTTCCCTCCGGCGTCGGTGTGATCCCCTTGGAAGTCCTTACGAAAATTTTGATTCCCGTTTCATTCTCCAGCTCCTGAATGGCGCTGGACAGCGTCGGCTGGACGATGAACAGCTTTTCAGCCGCTTTGTTCATTGACCCGCATTCTTCAATCGTCAGTGCGTACAGCACCTGCTGCAAAGTCATCCGAATTCACCGTCCTTTCATCCCCTGAAGGTAAAAAAATACAGGCACCACTGTGCCTGTTGCCTTCCATTTGGTTTCTTCCGCAAATCAGCTTGCACAGCAGGAGGGTATGTGAAAACTACGCCACATACACATGGTACAGCGCTGCTCCTTCCGCATTGTCTTCTCAACCTGCCGTCTGATCATGGTTGCCTCCTCCTTTCGTTCTTAAAACCTATCTGTTCAGTAGGTTTATGTGCATTATAACATGTTTCCCGTTTCCGTCAAGTCTTCGTCCTATACCTTCTTTTAATAATGCGTTATCAATTCATTTGATAGCATCCCTGCTCTCCGGCCTGCGACCCTTGTCTTCTCCGTTTTGCACGTGTAGACTGCCGGGCCCCCGCCTCAGTGCTTTTTCCCAAACAGCCCCGGCAGCTCGTTGGTCTTCCGTGCCAGGTAGTCAGCGATTTTCTGCCCCCCGCGCAGCCCCATCACGCCGAGGAGCTTCATCGCCTCCTGCTGCTTCTCCTTCGGCATCAGCCGCACCGCATTCAGAATGGATTCGGCGGTTTTCAGTTTGTCGGCCTTCATGCTGCTGAACCGTTCCTGCCCCGTGGATTCGATCAGCGTAAAAATCAGTTCGGTAAACGTCTGCCGCTCTTCGTCCTTCATGGTTTCAAGCCAGGTGCCGATCAGTTTTTTCGTCACCTTGCTCATGTCGGACAGCGGCGCTTTCACAAACCGGTTCCGCTCCACTTTCCATGTAAAGGCGTCGTGCTGCTTGATCCCCATGGCCGTGCTTTTCACAACTGTATAGTCTTCCCCGTCCGAAAGCATCAGCCCGATGATCGAGCTGTCCGGAATAAACTTCTTCACTTTCGCAAGATTCTCCGCAAACCCGTCCCGCTGAACGATCTCTTCCTTGAATCCCGGTCCGTCGTTGCTGTAAACCTCAAAAATCCGCTCCCCGCCCTCGCAGAAGGCGGAAGCATAGATCGCCAGGTTCCCGCCTTTGGAATGGCCGCCGACCCGAAGGTTATCGCCCGTGCCGCCGGCCGTGATCCCGCTCAGGTACTGAACCGCCAGCCGCTGCCCCTCTGTTTCGTCCATGAAGCTGAAATTGAAGTCTTCCTTCCATCCGGCAACCGTGCCGTCCGTCCCGCGGAAAGCGACGTATTCCGTCCCGTCGTCCAGGCCGAAGGTCACCGCCGAAAGCTGATACCCGTCGCCGCTTGCCTCCGTATAGTTCCGAAGGGTCATGTTCCCAAACCGCTGTCCCCGGATCATTTTCTCCATCATCAGCGGCGCCTTCGCGGTAAACGATGTCCTGGCCAGAATCTCCTCCCGGGTGTGCTGTGAAAAGAAAACACGGCAGGCCTCGCCCAGCGGAATTCTTTTCCCGTCCCCGCCAACGATGCCGCCGAAGTCTGTATAGCTCAGCATGGCGAGGACCAGATTGTCAACCTCGTTGAAAGGATCCGCGTCCAGCGGAATATCCCCCCGCCATTCAAGATAGTCAAATACGTTCGCCATGGTTTCTCTCCGAAAGCCTTTTGTTCTTCCCCGCAGGGTCATATAAGATGCCCCGCGTTCCTTTCCCGCTTCCCATTATACGTTACGCCCCCGCGGAATGAAAGAACAAAAATTTTTCGAAATCTCCTTTTTCTGCTGCCAGGCGGCAAATGTGCTGCGTATGAAATAGTGTCAGGACACAAAAAGCCTGACAGATAATAAACCGAAAGCAAACAAAGGAGGAACCAGCAATGGAAAATAAGGAACTGAACCTGAACGAAATGGAAAATGCCTCCGGCGGAACCGGCGGATCCAAATACCCTCTGCCCCACAAGGACGGCTGCGATGTCTACCGGATTGAAAGCGGAGCCACCCTGAGCCGCATTGCCGGCCGGTGGAACACCACCGTTGATTACCTGATGTACATCAACGAGGGCATCATCACCAACAGGAACGACATCACCGCCGGGCGCTATATGTACGTCCCGCGCCGCTGATCATCCGTTCGGCTCTTCAAAAACCCCCCTGTGCCACACGGCACAGGGGGGTTCTGCTGTAAAACGCGGTCCTCCGCGGGCGCGGTCTCCGGCGTCCCGCCGCTGCCGTCACCCGCCGTTCTTCATATACGCAACAATCCCGTTCGGAATCTCCTCGGTCACCCATTCGATCAGCCTGCTGTCGTACAGGTCCACGAACATCAGCCCGAAGTTCTCCGCCATGATCTCTCAATCTCTCGGGCTCGCACATGCCTGTATCATATCACAATTTCGGGCAGATTTCCAACGACCGCGCCGATGCAGCTTTCGATATCGCCGGCTCTGCGCAGCAGCCTCTTCCTTCTGATATCGTCCCCGCTGGGCCATTCCATCAGTTTCTTGATCCTTCCGAGGGCAATCGTTTCACCGAACCTGTTCCTCCAGCCTTCATAAAGGGCATGATACCAGGCCCTCAGTTCATCCTCGCCGGCCTCTTTTCCTCCCCGGATCCGGCGTGCCAGCGCCGGATCCGCCAGCAGGCCGCGGCCGATCATAATGGCTTCGGTTCCGGGGCAGCGTGCCGCCAGCGTCTGAACATCCTCCGGCGTGCGCAGGTCTCCGTTGTAAACCGGATGCTGCACCCCCTTCTGCAGCGCCGTTTCAAAAGCTTCCGGGTGCGTCGCGCCGGTGTATTGTTCCTTTGTCGTACGGACATGAATGGCAACATGGGCAAAAGGATATCGGGCAAGCAGTTCCGCCAGAATGGGCCATTCCTCCGGGCTTTCATATCCGATACGGGTTTTGACGGAGAGCGACACGGGTAGCGTGTTTGAAAACAGCCGGTCCAGGAAGGATCGCAGATCATCCGGATTGCAAAGCATGCCGCTGCCCCGTCCCCTTTTGGTCACCGTCGGAGACGGACATCCGAGGTTCAGATCCGCGCAGGAATAACCACATTCACTGACATAATAAAGCCAGGCGGACAGTTGTTCCGGATCCCGTGTCAGCGCCTGGGGCAGCACCTTCAGGCCCTCGTTTTCCTCCGGAGCGATATCCCTGATCTCCCGTGTCAGCAGGGACAGGGACTGCGTCAGCTTGTGAAAAGGCAGACAGTATACGTCAATCCCTCCGAAGATCCTGTTGTGTGTCTGGCGCAGGATCCCGTCTGTAACGCCTTCCATCGGTGCAAAATAAATCTTCAATCCCGTTCCTCCTTCGGCTGACTTTGCTCCCCTGTATGATCTTCCTCACACGGCGTCAAACTTCCCTTTCTCTTTTCCTCCCGCTAAGCCGCCTCAGCCCTGTTGCGATTCCGTATGCGGCAGCTGCCAGTGCAACGAACCAGACTACGCTCATGTACCACGGCTGTTCATGAACGCGAAGAAACGGGTAGGGTCCGTCCGTCATCCTGAAATAATTCAACGTATACAGCACAATGCCATAAATGACCGTTGGAATCATGGCCAGCGCGCTGTCTTTTTTTCTGATCCTCGTTAGGAAAGGCAGGCTCGCCACAGCTAGGATCGGACAGAGCAGGTGATGGAAAAGACCGTTGCTTTGCAGCAGGAAAAAATCCGGATGTCCATACCATGGAATCAGGATACCGACCGTCACTGCGAAGGTGACCGTGGTCATGCAGGTCGCATAGTACTTGCATCTCTCAACCGCGGCCGGCATCTTCCTCCGAAGCAGGCAAAAAAGATGCACTGCTGTCGTCAGCAGCAGGAGATAGTTGCTCCATTGTGTGTAATATACAAACTGCCCCCACCAGCCGTGTTTTCCAATCGAAAACACCAAACCGGCTGTTTCGCCCGCAACAATCGCAATATCAAGATACAGCATAATGTCTCCGGTTTCCCGTGAATTCCATCTCTGAATCCACCCTTCTGCCTTTTTTCGCTGTCAGCACTATACCATACCTGTCCAAAAAATGAAAGAAGACCCCTTTTCAGTTTTATTCCTGTGACGCCTCCGGCAGGCCGGTCAACGCGAGCAGAACGGCTGTGATGAAGCCGAAGCCGCCGGCGCTCAGCGCCGCGACCCAGTTCACGTCTCCAAGCACCAGCTGGACATACATGTTCTCAAAGTTCTGCCGGTCGTCCGAGGTGGCAAACCCCTGACGCTTGCAGAACTGGAAGCTTTGCAGCAGTCGGTCCCGCAGAATCGCCTGCACGGCCAGCTTCATGGCCCTGTTCTGGTGAACCTGCAGCTTAATGAAAGTCACAAGTCCCGCCAGCATCCCGGGAATCCCCAGGACGCATTCGGTCCGCCGCGTCTTCCGCCAGCCCCTGGAGTGTCGTCAGCGCGTCCCGCGCCGCCGCTTCCGGCGTAGGCTTTTTCGCCTCGTCTCCGGCCTGCAGAACAAAATGACCCATGCCGTATCTCCTCCTGCCAAATCACCACGAAAAAAAGCTCCCGAAGGAGCTCTTACCTGTCGCGTTATAAGATGATCATACTCAGTCTTTCCGCACCCGCAGCACCCATTCGCCGTATTCGGCGGGGGTGTACATATCAAAACCCTCGTCCCAGCTGTAGCCTTCCGGCGCATCGATAATCTGCACATGATATTTGTAGGGCGCCGCTTCATAGGTGATGGTTCCTGTCTCGTCGGTTTCCTGCGGTGTGCAGGCCGTATCTGTGCAGAAATTCACCGTGACCTCTTCCACGGGGTTGTTGTTCTGATCCACCACGTGGATGATATAGGCCTGCGCGCTGCCTTCCGCCGGGGTCGCTTCGTCCGCGTATTCCCAGGTGATTTCGCCTAAGCCCTCTGCCTTGTACCTTTCTGCAAATTTGTCGATGTCTTCCTCGTTTCTGAACAGAAGCACCGAAATAAATTTATCGTCCGGATCTTTGGTGTAGTCGCCCAGGCCGGCTTTCAAAAACTGGCCCTCGTTCTCCGCGTTGTACATTTTCTGGTCGTATACAAACACGCCGCGTTCCGGATCCAGCAGCTTCAGGACGCTTATCAATTTATACTCATATAAATCCGTGTACACCATGTTGACGGCGTTATCTTCCGCCGTGATCTCAATCCGAAGGCGCACCGAATCATCCGGAATGATAAAACCGGTGAAGGGCTTCTCGTAGGAGGTCACATGCAGAAGAACCTTTTTGTAGTTCCCGCTGTCCGGATAGATGGCTCGTGCCGCGCCCACGGGGAACGACCGGGTCTTGGTATCAACGGGGATTTCTTCCAGCACAGTCGTCTCGGTATAGCCGTCTCCCAGGAACGCGTCCAGTACGCGACCTACTTCATCCGCGTTGATAAAACCGCCCCTTTGGGCAAAAACGGCACTGCCGAAGCGGTCTACGACGACAGTAACGGGAATGCCGGACAAATCAACGGTCTGACTTGCTTTCCCGTCCTCGTTACGCCCCATGGGCAGGGAAAGGCCGTTTTCCTTTTTGAAAGCCGCGATCTTTTCAGTCGTGTCTTTGTTTTCCTTACTCAGGGCGATAAAGGCAACCCGGTCGCGGTATTTTTCATAGGCTTCGTTCAGATACGGAAATTCATGCTTGCACGGTCCGCACCAGGTCGCCCAGAAATTGATCAGCACGGCTTCGTGGTCTTTCAGCGCCTCGCTCAGGGTGAACGTATTCCCCTCTGTGTCCGTCACGGTGAAATCCGGGAACGGCTTCCCAAGAAATGAAGTGCCGAACGCCTCCTCGCATGCGCCGCCGGCGCAAAGCGCCGCGAGCATCATCGCCATGCAAAGGATCAGTGCTGCAAACCTGCAATGGTGTTTTCTCATGGTCATCTCTCCTCGTTCAATCCTGGTTTATTCTGTGCAATCTGTCACAGTTTGCTGAGCATACTATATCACAGGGAACCTGCGGCAGACAAGAGGAGTAAGCGGAACTCATGAGGAACTAAGCGGAAGTATTATCTTCCTCGTCCAGTATCTGCTGAACCGCTTCCAGGCCCCGGTGGTGCAGTTCGCGCGTCCAGCGGTATGTGAACTTCATCTTCACGCCGATCTTGCTCAGCGGCTGGAATTCAAGATACCTTTTCTCAAGGATCAGCTGGATGCTCGGATCCTCCACCCGGCTGATCACCAGTCCGATCCGCGGCTTGGCGGAAACCAGCTCGTCGATTTTACGCTGCAGTTCTTCTTCCGCTTCCGTAATACGGAGAATGACGTCCTCCATGCCGGAAGCATTCCGGGTGTGGGCCACCGGCTCTGCGCCGTAAACGGTCATAACCCGGCAGGCCATGGACTTCAGGGCTTCGACCTGCATCAGCTTGCTCTGGACCTGCTCGTCGAGGATCCAGGCCTGGCTCAGAAAATCTTTGGCGTTCATCATCCTGCTCTCCTTTTTTAGCTTCGTGGGGATCTGCGCCTTCACGGCGGCGATCAGGGATTCTTCAGTTTCAGGCCCCCGGGAAGTTCCTTCTCTCTCCCCTGCATATACATCGTACCAAACGGTATGTAAGAAAAAACTTACACACTCGAACAATCGAAAAAAACAGCGTTTATGAAAGACTGATGAAGCATAGACGACTCACGCACCACGGAGTTGCCATCTCACCGGCGCCTTGCATCTCACCGGCGCCTTTGAAAAATATTTTTGTTCCAATTCCAATACTTTTGTGTTCATGGTAAAATATTACATGCACAGGGCGGCGAAATCGAAATTGAAACCGCCTGATGGTTGTGATAAAATATCTGTTCCGGAGGAGTTGAACGCAGCGTGAATACGGGGATCGCCCATTCAATGAAGATCGCGGCTGATAAGTCAACGCTGGATCGTCATGTTGTGAATCTGTTCGGCCACAAGGCTGTCCTGATGATGTACTGTGTGGAGGAGTTCAAGGGCTTTTCCGCCGAATATATCATGGAACACTGCTTTGTCGGCGAAGTCTCGGTCCGGGAGCTTCCGGTGGACAGGGATGTCCCTCCCGATCCGGATGTGAAAGACCTTCAGATGACGGAAGATGTGAGAGAGGATGTGGGAAAAATGTGCAACTACAGCGAAGCGATCTGGATGCAGGGTATAGAAAAAGGCATAGCACAGGGCATGGCACAGGGCAAAGATATCGGCGCATATGAAACAATCCTTGATTTAGTCCGCAAAAAACTGATTTCCATCAAAGTTGCAGCCGAGCAGCTCGGAATAACAGAAAAGGATTTCTGTGAGAAAGCCGGCATTCAGAAGGAACAGTAACAAACTTTCGGGACTGTCGCAAAGATCAAAGAGACAGCCCCTTTCTTTTTTACAGGTGTCGGAAACCGGGTTCCTGCCATAGTTTGTACATCAGCCTTGTTGGGCTCATGTACAAAAAACAGCGGGAGCGCTTCACTCCAAATATAGATTTCCCGGAACCGCCTGTCAATGTCCCTGCAGGCTCATTGTCCGGGTTTCCCTTCTTCCGTATTTTCTCACGGCGGCCATATAATCGACGGTATCCCTGCGGTACACATGCTCATCTGGGATACTGTCCGGCTCCTTCTGCTTTCTGTTCCGCTTCTTTTCATAATCGACAACAATCCGCAGATAGTCCACAGTCTGATCCTTTTTCACTTTCCTTCACCTCCCGCCAGGTTATAGGTCCGCAGCCCGTTCTGTTTCGCGTACCGGACGGTCCATGCGGTTCCGCCTTTCGGCCGGTTACAGTACGCGATACAGACCTGAGCGCCGTCCGCCAGTGCCCGGTTCCGGATCATGTAGATGCCCTGGCAGTAATGCTGCCGGACGAAGATCACTTCGTCGCTCTTTTCCAGAATCATGTTCTGCCGCCGGATTTCCTCCGATGACCACTTCGCCCGCCAGGAAGGAAACGGTATCACGGATATGATCCGGATCTCCTGTTTCTCCTCGTCCCGCAGCCTTAGCAGCAGTTCCGCCATGATCATATCAAACCCAACGGCCCCGCCCACGCGAAACTCCGTGAAGCCTTCCTGGATCAGCAGCAGGATCAGCGCCCTTGCTTTCTCTGTCAGCCGCTCCGCTTCTCCCTTCGGAAGATCCCTGTGCCCGGTGAAACAGCATGCCTTCATGCGAATCCCTCCCATCGTGTGTTCCCCTTAACGCTATTATATCCCCTTTTGGCGTTTCATGCGTCCCTCGCCGAGGGACTTCTGGAACCACGGAGATGCCATCTCGTGGTGCGTTTGGATCGTGCGGTCCGGGTCTCGCTGACCCATTTCCGCAGCAACAAAAAAGGCCAAAAGAAAAAGCTGCCCCATTGAGCAGCTCCGATAACCCGGTCAATCTTCCGATTCCCGTCAGTTCATTTCAGCACCAGTACCGGATTCCCTTTCATCTGATCAATCAGCACGTGCATACTAAAGCATCTGCAAGATCAGGGTCAGCAGCAGCGCAAGGTTTTTTTTCATTGTGATTGTCTCCTTTTGTATGTTGATCGCTTTAAGCCGCGTCCGGGACGGCTTCAGTTTCGTATTCAGTGTAGTATTCGTCCAGCAGCTCAAACAGCCGGGACGCGATTTCCACATAGTCCTCGGTGTACAGGTTTGCCAGGGAGATGCGCACGGTTCCTTCGGAAGCGTTGAAGCCGGGGCCGTACATCAGCACCACGCCTTTCTTCCCGGCCAGGTCGTTCAGGAAGTCGATTTCAGTTCGACTGTCTTTCAGCCAATCGGCAAAATCTTCGCCGTACCGGGCGGAAGCGATGGCCAGCACGTCCACCAGCGTGTAATACCGGGCGTTCTGCGCGCTGTCGTCAGCAGGCAGGCCCAGGGCGTTCATCAGCGCCGTATACCGGGCGCGCACCGTATCGTTTGCCAGCTTGATATAGGGGTCTTCCGCTTCGTAAACCAAATGGCTCAGCGCAAGCATGTCCATGAACACCTGGCTCGGGGTGCTCAGGCCGCTGGTGTGGTACAGGCCGATGGAACGGCTGTCCGCCACCACGCGGTCCAGGAAGAGCATTTCATCCGGCTCGGAGGTCACGATAGCGTATTCGCGCTGCAGGAACGCTTTGTCCTCCTCGGGCAGTTCCCGCAGCAACCGGTCGCATACGTTGTCTTTGTTCATGGCGATCATGCCCACGCGCCAGCCGGTCGCACCGTACAGCTTGGAGTAAGAATAAACCAGGATGGTATTGTACGGCAGCACGGCATACACCGTCTTAAAATCCTGGGCGAAAGTACCGTACACGTCGTCGGTCAGGATGATGAGGTCGGGATTCTTTTCCACCACAAGCTCCAGCCTTTTCAGCGTTTTTTCCGACAGGGCATGGGAGGCGGGGTTGGAGGGGTTCACCAGGAAAAAGGCTTTCACGGCGGGGTCTTCCAGCTTGACCAATTCGGCTTCGGGGATATCCCATCCGTCTTCCTCCGTGCTGCTCACGTCGATAGACACCAGGCCGTAATCCTTCACGGACGGGATCTGCATATAGGGGGTGAAGATGGGCGTGCCGATGGCAATCTGATCTCCAGCTTTCAGCAGCTTATTATGACTGAGCGCCTCGAAGATGTACACCATGGCCGCGCTGCCGCCTTCCGTGGGAAACACCTGCGTTTCCGCCGCCAGATCGGCACCGCCGTACAGCGTGGATTGCAGGTAAGCGTTCTGGATGGCTTCCGTGCAAGGCAGGCACCGGCTGGGGGAAGGATAGTAGTCGCCGATAACGGCGTCTCCCAGCTCCTTGAGCAGGACGTCCTTGTCCAGACCCAGGGTGTTCACGCAGTAATCCACGGCGGCAATCAGGAAAGCGTCGGTCGGATCGTCCGGATTCATGGACGCGTCAAAGCGTTCGCCCACGCCTTCCAGTTTCCCGTGCCCCGCCATGCTGCCCTGGTTCATATCCAGCTCACATTCGCCGATAGCGAAATTCATGAACCGGGTGAAGGCATAGCGCGTTTGGGTGTTGATCCAGTTGGGATTGCCCCGCCCCGCGTCCAGCACGGAATAGCCTGCTTCATTGGTCTTTGCCAGTTCCCGCTGCATGGCGGTGATTTCAAACGCGCCCAGTTCCTTTTCCAGCTGCGCTTCCGCTTCCTGGTGCAAAGAGATCACATTCCCGCCCTCGGCCAAGGCGGCGGGGACTGCCATGCACAAAATCAGATAAATGATGACGGTGCGCAAAATTGTGTTTTTCATTTGAAACGCTTTCCTTTCACTTCGCTGTTTTCCTGGAATACGGTAATGTTATTATTGCTGTGCAGCGTAATATACGATTCTGCCGCCAAGCTCGGAAAAGCTCTTGGCGAACGTGTCGTAATCAATGATGACCGTGGTGCCGGCGTTGGGGTCCCGGTAGGTGAGGGAGGTATCGTCATAGCCGCAGACCACCACGGCGTGCTCGCCGCCCGGCCAGTGAACCAATTCCCCATTTTCATCCAGCCAGGCCCAGCGGTACATGATGTCCCGCATAGGAGCGGAGACATACCAGGTAAGGACAGGATTGCCCGTATCCAAAATCGCTTTGATGTCGTCAACGGTCGCGCCTTTTTCCGTTTTGACGCCAGGCATGAACTGTTCCGCTACTTTCGCGATGGGCTCGTTGAACACGCCGTAAGAGTATTCGCTCCGGGGATCGCCCACGAACTCGCGCTCCGGATTGGCTCCGTGCCGCACGCCGTTTTCATCGTCGTAAGGCTGCGCGCCCATGGGCAGCAGATCGTAGATGTTTTCCACCGTTACGTCCACGCCGTAGTACCGGAGCAGCATATACAGCGATACGCTTTCGCAGCCCGTGGGATAATCGGGATACTGGCAGAATTCCATCACGTCCAGCATTACGCCACCTTCCGCAGCGTTTTCTTCCACGGATCCGTCCGGCTTCACATCCCCGGGCTTCCACTGATGCCATTTCACCGGCGTCACGACGCCTGTATACCGGTACAGCTTCCGGGAGAAAGTGTCCGCCGCTTCCTGCGTGAAGAGAGGATTGTAGTAGTTTTCCTGCACGGCGGTCACCATGTCGGGGGTGATGCCCGCCATCCGCCAGGCCCAGAGGGGATGATCGTACATCCATTTTTCGCTGTAGCCCTTTTCGCCCATCACGATGGTGCTGGCCGACGCAAAATGCGCCATGGCCGCTGCCTGATCGTCGCCCAGAAGCAGGTCGATTTCTTCCTCGGTGAACGCTTTGCGGTGCACCATCTGATCTGCGTCCGAAAGGACTTCGCGCAGCGCGGCCTGATCAAGCTCGTAGGTATGGATGAAGGAATAGATATTCGCGTAATCCATCAGCGTCAGGGCATAAGCGGGCTTATCCGCAACGTATTCGTATTCCCATCCGTAGCCGCCTTCCGCCATCTTCATCAGGGCTTCCGGCAGGGACGCGAGGCGCTCGTTGCAAGGTTTTGCGTAATAGGGAGAGGACGCGCTGGCCGTGCCGAAGGGCGAGGCGGGCATTTTCTGCGCGTCGTATGCCGTCCACACCGCCTGAGCGGCTTTGGCCAGCCCAGCCCGGGTGACGATCGTATTTGGCGACGGAGCATCGATCCCAGCATCCTCGTTCAGGAAGTTTTGGGCAATTTCGGCCAGACAGGCCCCTGTCAGGGAATCGTTCCCCCTGAACTGCCCGTCCGCGCCGGCATAGACGCCCGCCTGTTTGGCCCACAGGGCCGCCTTTTCGTTCGCAGATCCGGCGGCAACATCCGAAAAGCCTTCACCCATCCCGTCAGGCTCCGGCTTTCCGGCCGTGCGCCACAGCGCTTCCACGGCTTCCACCACGGTAGCGGCGCGATCCGGCAGGAAATAGCCCGTGGGATAGGCGTCCATCAGCCCTTTTTCCAGAACAAACGCGGTATATTCATGGTATGCCGGAAGCTCAGGCTGAGGATATTCTTCATCTTCCGCCAGATGAACCCACGGAATAAAAATCCGGTTCAGTTCAGACATCCAGGTTTTTCCGTTTGCGCGTTTGATGTCCAATGTATTGATCTGGCAGCAACGGGTCCGCTGACGTTTTCCGCTGTAAGGGCTCATCAGGCTGCTGACCGTACTGACCACGTAATACTGCCCCGCTTGCTTTCCCAGATACATCATCTGATGGCCGGGGAAATTGAGCAGCGCGCCCATGGGCAGCGCGTCCAGCAACGCTTCCTTTTCCTCCAGCGTATAATTGCCGATTATGATTCTCGGCATGCTTTCCACCAGCTGCTGCCAGGTGCCGTTCCGCGGCATATCCAGGCCGAAGCAGCAGAAGATGGAATGGTTCAGGCTGGTGCAATCCTCGTTGTTCAGCCCCGCGCCCCAGCCGTAAGCGTCCCCCAGGGAGGTCAGCGCCACCGTGGCCAGATTCCGGGCGGTCAGGGGCAGGTAATCCTCGCTCACCCGTTCCCGGGCGTTGATGAGGGCGGGGGTTTTGCCGTAGCTGCCGTCCTCGTTCCGCACGGGCAGGTACACGGCGTAGTTGTGCAGGGGCAGGCGGTTGATCACCAAGGCGTCGGGGTCCCCTTCGTCCATCCTTTCCAGCACCGTGCCCATGGTGATCAGGCGGCAGACGGTCTGCAAAGCTGTTTTGGAGTAATCGGTATACATCTTATTGCCCCAGAACACCAGCCGCTTTTCGGCGGGTATATCCCAGGCGGAGAGCCATTCTTCCTTATCCTTGCAGATGGCGATATCCTCCGTCCGCACCCAGCCCGTGCAGCAGGAGGTGGATACCTGGAAGTATTTCCCGTCCGCGGAGGTGGAATAGATTGCCACCGGCTCGTTCACCCGGATACCCACCAAGGGCTGATAGTCGAAATCATAGTCCACGGGATCGTCCAGGATCTGCCCATCCCAGGGGAAGGTGAGCAACTCGGTCCGGTTCACCGCGATGCCCCAGCGCACAGGCATTTCTTCCGCCGCGTTGGGATCGATGGTGTTGGCGATGATCAGGTCAAAATCCTCCTGGGTCAGCTTTTTCCCGGTCTGATCCCAGACCCAGCCCAGATAGTATTTCACGTCCTCCGCCGTGCTCTTTTGCAGCGATTCTCTTTTGGTGATCCCATTGTAAGTCTCTTTCAGGTTTTTCATATCCCGCCGGTTGGTGCCCGCGCCGTCGATGGCGGCTTGGTTGATCCGGGCGATATCTTCCGCCGTTGCCAGCAGCGCGTCGGGATCGACCGTCTGGCCGTACCAGAAAGAAGGCTCCGTCATCTCCTCCGTAACTCCCGGCATGTAGCCCACCGGGGCCGCCGCCAGCGCGGAAAACGGGAAGAGCAATGAGCCGGCGATGCAAAGCGTCATCAGCAAGGCAAGCGCGTTTTTCATACGGTGTTTGATGCTTTGACCCATGGTAATTCTCCTTTATTCATTCATCATACTCTCCTGAATCCTTATATCATCCAAATCGGGACAATCAGATTGTCGCTGTCGAAAGCGCTGAATTTGTCCGCCATGCAGAGGACAGCGCCGGTGCCGTGCTGGAGAGGGGATTTGTCGATCACGCCGAAAACGCGGGTCAGGCGCTGATCCGGCGTGGCGGTCTTTTTGATCTCCAGCGGGCAAAGCTTGCCGTCGCCCTCCAGAATCACGTCGATCTCTTTGGCGTCCCGGTCGCGGTAGAAGTAGAGATACGGCTCCAGCCCCGCGTTCTGATAGCTTTTCACGATCTCCGACACGGCGAAGTTTTCCAGCAGCGCGCCGCTCATGGCTCCGCTTTCGGCCACTTCCGGGGAGGACCAGTGGGTGAGATAGCACACCAGGCCGGTATCGTAGAAATACACCTTCGGCGTTTTGATGGTGCGCTTGAGAACATTGTTGGAATAGGGATGCAGCAGGAAAATGATCCCCAGCGTTTCCAGAATATTGATCCATGCTTTGGAGGTTTGAATGTCGATATCGGCTTCCTCCGCCAGGGCATTGTAATTCAAAAGCTGAGAAGTCCTTGCGGCAACAGCCGTAACGAAACGGTTGAATTTCAGCGCGTCCACGCTGCCGGACAGGTCCCGCACGTCGCACTCCATATAGGTGGAAAGGTAGGACGAATAGAACACGTTCCGGTCCGGCGTCTGCCCGCTGACGAGCCCCGGCATGGAGCCGCGCCACAGGCGGGCAAACAGCTCCGGCGTGGAAACCGGCTGCATTTGATCCCGCTGGGCCAGCAGACGATCCAAATCCGTCGTGAACGGTACGCAGGGCGCGCCGACGATTTCCCGATGGGACAGGGGCGACATATGCAGCAGCGCTACGCGCCCCGCCAGGGATTCCTGCACGCCCCGCATCAGCCGGAAAATCTGCGAGCCGGTCATCCAGAAATCGCCGGGATGATGATGCTCGTCAACGTATATCTTGATGTAGGTGAACAGCTCCGGTGCGTACTGCACCTCATCGATCAGCACCGGCGGTTTATGAAGCTGGAGGAACAGGGCGGGGTCGTTTTTTGCAATATCCCGCTCGTTGAGATCATCCAGTGTTACATACTGCCGCCCGATTTTCTCTTTTTCCGCCAGCTCCCGCAGCATCGTCGTTTTGCCCGCCTGACGGGGACCGGTCAGCAGGATAGCGGAATACGATTTGCTCAATTCCAGAATCCGGCCTTCCATGTGCCGTCTGATATACTCCATCATACACCACTCCACGATTTCGGCAGATTTTTGGTTCAATTCTATTATAGCCGAAGATAGAAAAATAATCAATGTATTCCAGCAGTGCACAGCTTACGCTTTGCAACTTGACATTTATCAAGTACTTTGCTAACATAGAGCCCGTGGGAGGTGGATGGCATTGAATCAAATCATTCATGAATTACAGGACATGACGCATCTCAGCTGGGCAAAGACGCGTAATTCGTCCGGTACGGCGGGTTCATTCCTGAAAGCGTATGAAGACGGAGTCGATGGGAAGACTTATTTCAAGCTGTCAAATTATGATGCCTGGAAAGGGATCATCGGACATGAATGCGTTAATGAAATCATTGTAGATCGTTTATTGTCGATCCTGGGCATCAGCCACCTGCCCTATCAGTTGATCCATGCGAAGATCCTGATCGATCAGAAAGAATATGAAACCTGGCTTTGCGCCTCCAAGGATTTCAAGCAGCGTGGAGAAAGCAAAATCGCACTGGACGCATATTATCAGGTAGAGAGCTTGCCGAATGAATCTCCCATGGATTTTTGCATCCGCTGCGGGTGGGAAAGCACAGTCTATGAGATGCTGGTCGTCGATTATCTGATTCTCAATCGTGACCGTCACGGCGCAAATATGGAAGTTCTTCGGAACCAGCGGAAGAAAACCATCCGTCCGGCCCCTTTGTTTGATCACGGACTGTCACTGCTCAGCCGGTGTGAAAGCACCGAAGCCATGCTTCGGGAGGACGTTATGGCTGATAAGCCGGTCCAATGCTTTGTCGGTTCACGGTCATCATGGGAGAATCTCCGGTTGATCCCACGGGATCAGCGTCCTCCTTTGCATCCTTTGACAGAGAATGACCGCGCAATTCTCCTGGAAGGTTTATCAGAAGCACTCGATCAGCAATGGCTGGACAGGATCTGGGAAATGATTTGGAGGAGGTGGCAAGCGTATGAGGATCTTTGCAATCAAGGATGATACGCTTTCCCAAAAGAGCGTATTGGGATACCTGATCTATTACGAAAACGCGAAAGCATTCTATATTGAACTGCCGGACGACGCCGATCCCTGGGAAACGCCGCTTTTGCTGTCCTCGTTCGTAAAACGCGGCGAGCGCTCCGTCAGCAGCTATTGGAGCCGTTTATGGGTCCAGCAGCGTATTATTCCCCGGGACAGACAGAATATCGGCCAGGTTCTGAAGGAAAACGGGCTCAAAGAATATGACGAGTTTCAAATGCTGATGCTGACCATGGGGCGATGCGCGCAGGATGAATGCTATCTTGAAGAAATAAACACCGCAGAACTGCCCCCGTTGCTGGTGAATCGCTGGAAGACCAAGATCGAGGACGTTGTTCCTCTCAAAGGCTTTCGCTTACTTGTTTTCTTCCGCAATGGGGAAGTCAAAATCTGTGACGCGGCAAAGCATACGACAGATCACGTGGAATGTCAGCCTTATGTCGCCCAGGAGAAGCGTTTCCATGCGGTGGAAGTTCAACCCGATGGATATGGCGTGATGTGGAGTGATCGGGCAATGATTTCCGACCGTGAACTATACGAAAAAAGCGAAAACATTCCGCTTTCGCTGGAAGATTTCATTGGTTTTGTACAGCACAGAATTGTGAATGCGAACGAAGCATGTCAGCTTCTGGGATGCAGCCGTCAAAACATTGATGATCTTATGAAGCGGGATAAGCTGCATCCTATTCGTAAGGATGCAAAATACAAACTGTTCCTCAAAAGTGAAATCATGCAGCGAAGAAAGCAACAATAACTGAAGTCAGCGCCGGAACCGACCCTCGTTTTCGGCGCTAACTCGTTTTTATTTCGACTTAGCGCCAAAATCGCTTATGGGTTTCCCGGATCAACAGTATTCATCAACGTGCTGAGGAAATCATGCTGGCCGAACTGGTTTTTGCCTGAATCCGGATCGCCGTCTTTTCGGAGGCGGCTTTTGTTTGTTTCCTGTTTATCTGATCGTTAGAAAGAACTCTTCACGCAATATCATCATAGTCAGCCCTACTCATCTATCTGTGATGTACGTTTACTGATTGCCCGAACTATTGGCTTGTACTTCATTTCACTTTGCACATTATTCATGTTTTTCCAAATATCGAATATACCACAATAATTGTCCAACAAGCTTAGCATTTCCAGACTTGAGGGCCTCTTCTAATTCATTTTTAATGTATTCGATACAGCCAGGCAAAAAGCCATTTGGCCCATGTTTTCCTTTAAACATGTAATTCCAAAAATCTAAATAATAGAAATCATCATCTTTGTCTCTAACTAAGGAACACCGTTCAAACGATATCTTATTTCTCTTCAGCAAAGAATTGAATGCTTCGTCAGTTATTATCCTTGGGTATATCGCATGATTGTTTTCGAGCTCATATGCTGTAATCACTGCTGGCCCAATAATAATATTAGAATTAATAATTTTGTTTTTCTTTCTTGCCTCTTCATCTAATACTAATACTTTCCCGAATGTAATACCGCCTCTCAACTTGAAGCATTTCCAGTCTACATTATCATAAAGCTTTCCATCTTGACTTATCTTCACATGAACGATTCTATTGACCAAAAGATTATATGCAAAATTTGCCAGTAAGCTTATAATCTGATCTATGTACTTTGATTCTGTAACTAAATACATGCAATCTGAAAACATTATCGTCTCAATTTTGTTTTCTGCAAAAGGTTGATTACCATTTATATACATTATTTCTGAAAACAAACTAAGATCCTGTGGATTCTGAGCTTCTTTCATTTTATTCCTTATGCCCATAACATCAACGAAAGCTACTATCCGATCTTGATACCTGTCAATCTCTTCAAATACCTTTCGCATTTCATATCCCGGATTATTCATATACTTATCATTCTCCTCGTACATCATTCTTTTGATTTCCCATTTATAGCGTCTTTACCAATTCAAATATCACCAACCGCCAATAGATTGTCCTTTCCCATTCCGCATACATATGAATTGGAATCGTAACGATAGCAGAAGTCCAGGAAAGCCTTCTTCTGGTCAGGGTTCTCCATGATCTTTACCAGGATCTCCCGGGGAATCGTCCTTCCATAGGCGCCGGGGCCTGATAAACAAATATTCTTTACCCCATATCCGGAAAGGATGCCCTCCAGTTCATCCGGCATGAACGTGTATGTGATACACCAAGGGACTCCGCCCTGCTCATACTGGGCAATCTCTTCTTCTCCTCCCATCAAACCGTCGGCCAGCAGTTTTTCTGCGTTCTTTTTGTTAAATGTAAAGCCGGCGATCATCTGCTTCCGATTGGCAACACACCACTGCACAAAGGGATCATCCAAACTTTCATCCAGAATAAACTGGTTTTTCTGGATCGGATTGGCAAGATACGGCAGCGAACCCAGCCTGCTGGATACGCTGATCATTATTCTTTTCCCGGCAATTCGCACCAGCTCACCGATGACTTTGTTCTGATTGGGATACGTATATGAAACCGGCGCGTCAAAAGACATGACAAGGTCGAATTCCCGATCCCGGTAAGCGCTCAGATCCTCAAGCGCGCCCTTCACAAACGTTATTCTGTCGCTTACGCCTTCCTGTGCGGCCAGTTCCCGTGCTTTATCAATCATCGGCTGGGAGATGTCAAAGTGAGTCACCCGGCAGCCTTGCTTTGCCAGGAGGATGGAAAAGCGTCCGCTTCCCGCTCCCCCATCGAAGACGGTATGGATTCCGTCAAGATGTTCCAGCAGTTTCCGCTGGATATGGTCTTTCTGGATAATATCATCGATATATGTCGCTTCCCGGCGGCTTTCCAGTTCCCCTTTGTCCGGGAGGTTCCACTGCCGCTCAGAGATTTTCTGACTGTAATCCATCCTCTTTTCCTGTAGTTTCCCTGACATATTCATAAACCTCCTCCGACCATTTCCAGATGTCTTTACCTTCATTACGGAGATAATGAGTCTTCAGTTTTAATTCTTCCGGTACAAAGGGCTCGACTGTCTGCCGGTCAGCCTCCGGGACAACCACAGCATCCAGCCAGTCCTTCAGGATCAGTTCATTCCGGATTTTTAACGGCAGTACTCCTTCGAATACAGCGTTTGGATGATGAATCAATTTATCATAGCGAAAGAAAAAGCGGACACCTGGCTCAAACCCTGCGTCTAAATCTTTCTCATCGGGAAACCGCCCGAGCTTTCTTTCCATAACCAGTCGATCTCCCGCCTGGCAGTTTCCCCATGCAAACATGATATAGTCAAAATAATCCTCCGGATCGTTTGCTGCGTTTCTCCCATCTTTCCGTAATTCTGCCACACTCTTTTTGCGTGCCAGAACCGGGGAAAGAAGGCTCCCACAGGCCAGAATCTTGATCGCGTTTTCCACCGGTGATGTATGGCAAACATAGTCTGTCATGCACCCTCTGTACTTTGGGCATGCGGTACATTCTTCGATCTTCGTGGGAACAGGAACTCGTACACCCCGATCATAGGTTGACCTGTATTGATGAATCGCTTCGATAATCTCCTTGTCTGCTTCGATCTTACAGTCCCGGCCATTTTCCTGCTCGTATCGGATGAAATCCAGCACTGTCTGGATTTCCCATGCCGTCATCTTCGGATACTGGGACAGCTTCTTATAGAAAACGCCATCCCAACATTCAGTAATATCGAATGAACCAATTCGGATCAGCATTTACTCATCCTTCCTGATTGCAACAGCGGTAAACTCACCGGGCAGATCTTTATTCTCCCACGCAGGATGTTCATCAAAGCGTTTCAGAATAAATCCGTTTTCAATGATGGCGTTGATAATCTCTCCAACGGTATATCGCCTGTACCGGCATTTGGGAATTTTCCTGCGAATCTCATCCTCATAGAACCGCGCATGCGCCATTTCCCCCTCGTAGATTTCTGTAGAAAAGTAGCTCATCGTCGGTCTCTCCAGCTTCAATGAGTCCAGAATTTTTGTAAAGGGATGAAAGTCGCTGCAGATCATCTTTCCACCCGGCTTCAGGATCGCATGCATCATCATCATAAATTCATTGATATCATGGAAGTAATGGAGGATTCCGCCCTCCATAAAAACCACATCAAAGGCTTGTGTATATTTCGAAAGATCGATCTCCAGGACATCACAGACTTCATAATGGAGGATGACTTTTGCGGCCTGTGCTGTCTCCATCGCATAGCGCTTGTTTGCTTCGGATATATCAAACACCGTAACATCCGCGCCAAGCAAAGCCAGAGGAATCGCTTTCTTGCCGCAGGAACCACAGATATTGGCGATCTTTACGCCATCGAACCGGTCGAAATAATCCGCGTACTTTCTGAGCATCTTCCGCGGATCCGCAGTGTCTTCTTTTGCCCTTTCCTCCGGCGTTCCTTCATGCCTGACCCAGAAAGCATACGCATCATACTCCCATGCTTTTTTATGCTGTTCGCTGTAATCCTTCATCTTGCAGCACCTGCCTTACATTGTTTTCCGATCTGAGGATTTCATCAGGCATTCCTCTTTGGCATTACAGTTTCGGTCTAATCGGTCATTCATCCAATTAAGAAGCATCAAATCCGGATTGTTATACACAATCCCAATTTAAAGTATAGCACAAAATTCCATTCTCATAAAGTCAGAAACAGTCCTTGCAAGCAGGGCAAATGTATATACATTTGCACATTTGCTTGTTGGTGGCATTCGCCCCCAATCCCCCAGATCACAGAGTTTCTCTGTGGCTTGTTTTCACTAAATGCAGCAAAAAGGCAAAATTTTTCCTTAGGTTCACTGCATAAAAACGCAGAATGCAGGAACAGTCCGGGATACTCTTTGCATTCCGTGCTTTCCCTTTGGCATTACTTCGGCCCTTCCCAATTCTGGTACTATGGCCTCAGCTGACTCCTGCGCGCTCAGCGTGACTTTCCTTATATGGCCACGGTTACCCCTTTCAGTGCGTTCCGCGCAGGTCTCCCCGGGTACCACACGTTTCTTTCCCTCCATCTACCTGCCACATTTACCCCGCATGATTCCGTGTAGCTATCGGGCTTTGACTTGTCTAGGAGCCTTACCCTCATACGTTGCCTTATATGTGGTTTCTATTCGTCAGGCCAGAGGTTTGCCCGTGGTTAGTCTGCTCCCACATCCGGCTTCCTTTAGATTCCACCTCACGGTGGACACCCTTGCCTTCGGCTATACCCTTCCCACTACCGGGCGGGTTCGGGACTTTCACCCGTTAGACACGTGCGCCGCCGGGCGCACTACAAAAACAAAACCTTCCGGAAACGGGAGGTTATTGTTTTAAGGAGAACAATCGCAACGGGAGGCTGGCTAAGACGTAGAACGTGTAACCATTTGAAGAAAAACGGGTTGATCGTTGAGGCCAAAAAGAAAAAGCGGGAGCCTCGTCAGGCCCCCGAAAAAGCAATTAGGGTATAATTAGGGTACAATTAGGGTATGCAAATGAAAAACCCCTTGAAAATCAAGGGGTTCTGGTGCGGGAAACAGGACTTGAACCTGCAAGTACGTACGTACACATGAACCTGAATCATGCGCGTCTGCCAATTCCGCCATTCCCGCAGAAAATGGTGGGCAGGGGTGGATTCGAACCACCGAAGCTGATAGCGGCAGTTCCCTCTTGACCCAAAGGGTGGAGCTGGCGATGGGACTCGAACCCGCAACCTGCTGATTACAAATCAGCTGCTCTGCCAATTGAGCTACGCCAGCACGAAGCTCTTCCCAACACAGCCGGCGGATCCGAACCTGAGAAAAGTGGCGACCCGGAAGGGGCTCGAACCCTCGACCTCCAGCGTGACAGGCTGGCGCTCTAACCAACTGAGCTACCGGGCCAAAAAGGCTGTGGGCCTTCAGGGACTTGAACCCCGGACCAACCGGTTATGAGCCGGCCGCTCTGACCAACTGAGCTAAAGGCCCATATCGGAAAGGAAGAAAAAGTGACTCCGCCGGGATTCGAACCCGGGTAGCCGCCGTGAAAGGGCGGTGTCTTAGGCCTCTTGACCACGGAGCCACGTACAGGGTAAGTTTGAGTCGGGGTGAAGGGATTCGAACCCCCGGCCCCATGCTCCCAAAGCACGTGCGCTACCAGACTGCGCTACACCCCGGTGCATCCTTCCCGCGGTCGTTCCCGCAGGCGACTTAGTTAATATACACAATATTTCGCCGTTTGTCAATCTTTTTTTTTGCATTTTGAAAAAATTGCAGCCCGCCTTCGCAGACTGCAATTTTTCCCGTGTTTTCAGGGCCTTTGCCGTTATTCCTTCACCGGTTCCGGATCGCCGCCCAGCTTGAAGGCGATGAAGCATCCGAGCGCCATGGCAACAACGGACACGACGCAGATGATCCAGTTGAAGCCTTCATAGATCGAGGTATCCATCAGGATGACCACCGGGGAAGCCAGCACCATGCCCAGGATGCCGCAATAGGTCCTCCCCTTCCATTTTTTCATCAGGATATCGATCAGCTTGGCGATGCCGAAGATGCCAGCCACGATGCCGATCAGGAAAGGCAGCAGGATGCCGAGGTTGCTGAAGAAGGCGCCGAAATCCCCGTGGGTCAGGCCCTTCACGCAGGCCGGAATCGCCTCGGTCACGACGGGCTCATAGTAGCCCAGGGTTTTCAGAATCATACTGCCGCTGACGCCGGGAATTACCATGGCGGCGGAGCAGATCGCGCCCAGCAGAACCATCAGCAGCACCGTGCCCACGTTCAGGCTGATCTTCGTCACGTTTTCCGCTTCGATCGTCTTCAGGAACACGACCAGCGCGAACAGCAGCACAAAGGCCACCGAGCCCTGCCAGCCGATCTTCTCGCCCTTCATTTCCTTCAGGATGAAGGGGACGCTGCCCAGAATCAGGCCGATGAACAGCGCGTTGGTCGGCAGCGGATAGTTCTTGAAGGCGGCCTTCAGCGCGAAGGCGCCGATAATAATCGCGCCCACCATGCCCACCAGGTAAGGCAGGAGGATTTTGAAGCACTCCTTGAACTTCCGGAAAAGGTTGTTGATGCAGTAAATCAGCTTGTCGTAGATCCCCATGGAAACCATCATGGTGCCGCCGGAAACGCCCGGAATCACGTTGGCCAGTCCGATGACCGCACCGCGCAGCACATCCAGAAACCAGTTCATCTTTCAAATCCTCCGTCTTCAAACCATTCTTCGTCGTCGCTGCGTTCAAAGGAAGCCGCCAGGTTTTCCGGGGAAAACCGCGGATCGAAGGCCAGGTCCTTCAGCCGGTCCCGGCTGACCACCGTATCCGTTCCGAGGCAGTCATTGCAGCGATAGCCACAGTCCGGGCAGACGCATCCGAGACGATCGCTTTCCGCCTGGATCATATAGGTTCCGCATTCCTTGCAGCTGCAGCGCACTTCCCAAAGCCCCCCTTTGCACACAACAGGGGCATTATAGCAGAGATGACCCGGTTATTCAAGAAACCCGCAAAAAAATGGGGCCGCACCGCGCGGCCCCGGGGCTGGTTGTTCGTTCGGATCTCAGGTTCTTTCGGCAGATCGTCTGTTGGTGTACGCTAAACGCGCCTTGTTTCACGGTTCATCTCTCTGGATGCGTGTTCGGGGGGAACAGTACGGCCTTTTCCTGATTTGCAATCCGAACGCTTTGGTCGGTGATTATACCTCCGGCTCAAGGAGGCCGAGGTCTCCGTCCTTTCTCAGATACAGAACGTTGGTCTGTTCCGTATCAATATTTACAAACGCGAAGAAGTTGTGTCCCAGCAGTTCCATTTCGATCATGGCGTCCTCAACGCTCATGGGCCGGACCGGGAAGGTCTTCCGTTTGACGATCTTCCTGTCCTTCTCCTCCGCCGTATCGTCGTCTTCTTCAATAAACTCCGGCACATCCGGGATTTCTTCCCTCAGGTTCTTGCCGAGCTTCGTCCTGTGCTTCCGGATCTGACGCTCCATCTTGGCCAGGGCCTGGTCAATCGCGAGGAACAGGTTGTCCTCCGCGGAAGCCTCGCTCCGGAGGATCACGTTTTTCCCCATCGGAACCGTAATTTCCACGATGCGGAGCTTTTTCTCCTTGCGAAGCTTGATCAGCATCTCCGTATCCGGCCGGAGATAGCGCCCCATGGTCTCGGTCTTTTTCTCAATCCTCTTGGTGATGGCCGGCGTCACGACCATATTCTGAGCGGTAATGGTCAATTTCATAGAATCAGCGGACTCTCCTTTCGAAATTGTGATTCCCCGATGCTCACGGGTGCCGCCTCAGCAGCCCCGCGATTCTATGTGTGCCATCGGCACCACGTCCTTCCGTTGTCTTCTGTTTATAAATTTCGACATGGATTTCGGAATTCCTTCCGTGCTTTTGGAAATTTTGGAATTTTTTTTACCAGTTTTCACATGATCCCGTTCATCTTTTCTGATTTCTGTATTCTCCTGGGGTGCAGCCGGCGATTTTTTTGAAGCTTCTGGAGAAATGTCCCACGTCGGAAAAACCCGTCGCTTCCGCCACATCTCCGATCCGTACCCCCGGATCCGCCAGCATTTCCTTAGCCCTAGCAACCCGCATGGCCCCCAGCAGGTCGAAAAAGCTCTGACCCGTTTCCCGGTTCAAAAGCTTGGACAGATGCCATTGGCTCACATATACGTGGTCCGCCACCTCGCTCAGGGAAAGATGCTGCTCCGTACAATGCTCCCGGATGTAGGCCATAGCGGCCCTGACCAGATGGTTTCCCGCGGCCTGAACCGCTTCCTCCTGGACCTCCTCTTCCCTGCCTTCCTTCCGCGGAGGCATCGTATCCAGCCGGGAAGTCATGATCCGCACGGCTTCCTTCAGTTCCTCCAGGTTGCTGGGCTTCAGCAGATACCGGCACACCCCGAGGGTCAGCGCCTGCCGGGCATAGTCAAAATCCCTGTAAGCTGTGAGCACAGCTGTCTGGATCCCCGGATATTCGCTGCGGATCGCCGCCAGCATGGTCAGTCCGTCCATGTTCGGCATCCGGATATCCGTCAGCACAATATCCGGTTCCATCTGCCGGATCAGCTCCAGCCCGGTGTTCCCGTCGTAAGCCACCCCCGCCACTTCACAGCCCAGCTCCGCCCAGGGCACCACGCTGGAAAGGCCCCGGATAATCAGCCTCTCGTCATCCACCAGAATCACCCGGTACATTTCTTCCCCTCACTCTCCGAAAGGCATCAGTGCCATCACCTTTTTCCAGCACTCCTCCGCCGTCATGGTTCCTTCGGCCACCGCAGGAATACACTCCAGCAGCCACACCTCCCGGGCGTTCTTGTTCATCGCGTCCTGGAGGGGACTGACCATATTTCGGCCCGTCTGCATCGTTTTCGCCGAGGAAAGCAGCCTGCCTGTCATCGCGTTATTGCCGAGCCGCTGCAGGCTTTCCGGACTGGTCAGTTCAGCCAGCAGGCGAACCGCCGCATCCCGCCGGGGGGATTCCCAGGCCCGCCTTGTCAGATAAAACCCCATGGAAACCCCGCCGATATAGCAGTCCGACGTGCCTCCGCCTTTTCTGGAGGGCATCGGAAGCACCGCCACCTCGTCCATCCGCTCCGGCGGAATCGAGGAAACAAGCCAGCTGCCGTCCAGCTGCATGGCCGCTTTTTTTTGCAGAAACAGGGCGGTGGAGGCGCTCTCATAGGTGGCCGAAGCGTTGTCCGCAAAGGCGCCGGCCGCCGTCAGTTCCCGGATGACGCCCATCGCTTCCACCCAGGATTCCGGTACTTCCTCATAGCTGCGGGGACGGGCTTGCTGCTCCGTTTTCCCGGCACAGGCAAGAATCGCCATTTCCGCCAGATAATGGGGAATATCCGAAAGGGAAACCGCGATGGGCACGATGCCGTTTTCCCGGAAAATCCGCACCGCCTGCATCAGAGACTCCCAGTTCTCCGGCAGGGGGGCGGAATAAGCTTCAAACAGGTCTGTGTTCACATACAGGCCTTCCCAGAAGCCGCGCACGGGCACGGCGTAAATTTTCCCGTCAGCTTCCCGCAGGGCCTCATTCTCCGGAATGCTGGCCTCCGGCATCTCCCGGTTGATTTCATCCAGCGGTACGACCCTGGAAAGAAGCGGCGCGGAATCCGCCCCGGCCGCGAAGAAAAACAGGATATCCGGTTCATTACCCGCCGCGAAATCGTTCAGCACCGCGCTTTTCCAGGCCTCGTCGCTGGTGGAGGAAGTATCCAGAACGGTGTTCCCGGTTTCCTGCTCAAAGCGGTTCAGAATCTCAACATATACCTCCGCCGCGGCGTCCTCGCCCGCAAAACAGCTGACCGTCCGCAAGGTCACTTCCTCAGCTGAAACGTTGCTGAAGGCAAAGAGCGCCAGAAGGAGCGCCAGCGAAACGAATCTCTTCTTTTTCATGTCTTTTCCCTCCCCGCCGGCAGCTCCTGCGGAATGTCGATAAATACGCCCGTTTCCCCGGGCTGTTCCATGTCCACCCGGATCACGACCTTTTCTCCGTAAATCAGCCGCAGCCGGTTTACAATGTTCGCGAGGCCCACATGGTTATCCGTGGCACAGCCCCGAAGCGCGGCATCGATGCGCTCCCGGTCCTCCTTTTCCGCGCCGCGGCCGGTGTTGATAATCCCGAGCTGCAGGCATTCGCCCGCCCGCTTTGCCTGAATGGTGATCCTTCCCCCGCCCGCCGGAGCGATCCCGTGCTCAACGGCGTTTTCCAGCAGGGGCTGCACCGTCAGCAGCGGCAGAATGCTGTCCATCGCCCCGCTCTCCGTTTCCTTCTCCACCGTCAGCTCCGGACCAAACCGCTGCTGCACAAAATAGATGTAGGCGTCCGCCACCTCCATCTCCTCCCGCAGCGTCACCAGTCTCCGATCCTTTCGGGCCATCGTGGCGTTCAGCAAAATCGACAGAGAGGACACCATCGCGGAAATGGTCTCAGAGCCTTCGATCCGGGCCTGCCAGTTGATATCCTCCAGGGCGTTATTCATGAAATGCGGATTGATCCGGCTCTGCAGCGCCAGAATCTGGGCGTTTTTCAGCTCGATTTCTTCCTTATAGGTTCGGTCGATCAGTTCCTTCAGGCGCAGGGACATATGGGAAAAAGATTCCCCCAGCCGGCCCAGCTCGTCGCTTCCGTGCATGGGTACCGTTACGCCGAGTTCCCCCTGTTCCAGGCGGCGGCTGGCATCGGAAAGCAGCGTAATCGGCTTAGTCAGTCTCCGGCGAAGATAGATACCCATGAGAATCAGGATCGGAATCAGCAGCAGATACATGCAGATAAACAGCCGGCTGAAATCATAAACTTCCCGGTACTGTTCCCTCCGGTTCATGGTCACCTTCAGATCCGGTACGTTCTCCTCACCCCCGGAAAGGCTCACATACTCCAGTTTTTCCGCCCGCATGTCGTCCGTCAGCCCGGGTGTCAGCTGATCCCAGTTCTCCCCTCTGTTTCCATAGGCATCCAGGCGGACCGCAATCTCCGCGTTCCAGTTTTTCTTCAGCTCCGCCAAAGGTTCCAGCAGGTTTTCCCGGCTGACTTCCAGAATCAGCATGCCGTAGCGCTCCATCCGGAGATTCAGCAGGTTCCGCACCAGGTACATCCGGCCGCTGAAGCTGAAAAAGCGGGCCCGGGTATCCAGCTTTTCGCCTAGGAGCGTCACCGCCTGCTGAAGCTCCTGCAGGTAGGCCGGGGAATCGTTTACGCTTCCCCGGATGCTCATGAGGATTTCGGGTCTGGAAACGGGAAAACAGCCGGCGAAGCAGAACAGAGGCTCCCGGCTGTATTTCCTTTCCAGATACCCGCGGCACAGGCGCAGATATTCCGCGTCTCCGGCGGTTCCTCCGTTCCATTTTTCCCAGGCCGCCGTCAGCTCTCCGTCATAGGTCGCGTCCCGGGCCAGTTCCACCGCCCGGCTGACGTTCTGCTTGGTCATGGCAAAGGCATGCTCCGCCCCCGAGGTAATCGCCGCTTCGGTTTTATCCTTGATTCCTCTGAGCAGAAGAATGCCGGAGAAGGCGCCCAAAAGAATCATCGGAATCAGATAGCTGATCAGGATCATCAGACCGACCTGAACCCGCAGGGAATGAATCTTTCCCCGCCATCCGCTCTTCCTCTGTTTTGCTTCCTTTGCGTCCTGCATGTCCTTCCCCGGATCCTCCTGTTATTTGTCAGTCTTCCCAGGCCAGCCCGGTATGGTTTGCCATGATGCCGACCAGTCTTTGGGCCTCCTTCTCCGTCTCCGCTTCCGCGAAAATCCGAACCCGGGGTTCCGTGCCGGAAAACCGGGTGATCACCCAGCCGCCTTCCAGGTACACCTTGCATCCGTCCATCCAGCTGATCTTTTCAATTTTCCGGCCGAAGTCGGGCAGGCGCTGTTCCTCCATGACGGTATGGTAAATTTCATCCCGCAGCTCCTTCGTCAGCGGCCAGTCGTATTCCGCCGTGTGCATTTCCCCGAAGCGGCGGAACAGATCCAGCACCAGTTCACTGAGTTTCTTTCCCGTCACGCTGATCATTTCCACCAGCAGGCTCGCGGCATACAGGCCGTCCTTTCCGGAGATATGGCCCCGGACGGTCAGGCCGCCGGAGGATTCGCCGCCGATCAGGGCGTCGTGGGCTTCCATGCCGGCGGAGATATGTTTGAAGCCTACCGGCACCTCCACGCATTCCTGTCCGTAGGCCTTTGCGATCCGGTCCAGAAGGTGGGTCGTGGCGATATTGCGAACCGCCGCTCCTCTCCATCCTTTATATTCCATCAGATAGTAATACAGCAGGGCCAGGGTCTCGTTCGCCGTAACATAGCGGCCTTTCTCGTCGATAATGCCCAGACGGTCCGCGTCGCCGTCCGTGGCAATGCCCACGTCCGCCCGGTGTTCCTTCACCGCGTACTGCAGATCCACCAGCGTTTCCGGATTGGGCGCGGGCAGATGCCGGCCGAAGAAAGCGTCATGACGGTCGTTGATCACGTCAATGTCGCAACGGGCTGTGTAAAGAATCGTCTGAAGTCCCGTAAGGCTGACGCCGAACATCGGATCCAGCACGATCCGCAGCCGGCGCTTTCGGATCGCGTCCGTATCCACCTGCCGCAGGATCGAATCCAGATAATCATCCCGGGGATCGATATACACAATCTTCCCCTCTTCCAGCGCCTGCTCAAAGGGCAGGGACCGGATGCTGTCTTCCTCCAGGGCATTCGCCTCCGCCTCGATTTCCCGGGTCACGTCCTCCGCCGCGTCCCGGCCGCCTGCGGTGAACAGCTTGATGCCGTTCCAGACGGCAGGATTGTGGCTGGCTGTGACCATCGCCCCATAGGGCAGCTCCAGGTTTTTCACCGTAAACATAATCTGGGGCGTCGGGCAGGAGCCGTTCACAAACCGGACCTTCACGCCTTCCCCGGCCAGTACCTCGCAGAACCAGCTCAGGGCTTCCTTGCTCAGAAACCGGCGGTCGTATCCGGCGCAGATCCCCTGCTCCGCGCAGTTTTCCCGCACCATCCGCCGCGCCAGTGCCGCGGCGATCCGCCGGATGTTTTCCTTTGTAAACCCGTCGCCGATGACGGCCCGCCATCCGCCCGTACCGAATTTGATCATGGTTCCGTTCCCCCCTTATCCTTTTTTTCTTATCCCATCAGGATCTCAACCGTGTGGATTCCTTCTGTGAAAGCAGGAATCGTTTCTGCGACTTTCCCGTCCACGGTGATCCGGCGAACGCCTTTCTCCACGTGCTCCGGATTCTCCACCCGGATCCGGTATTCCGCTCCCCTCCATTTCCGGACGGCCTCAAACCCGTCCCATTCCGCCGGAATGCAGGGATCCACCGTCAGTCCGTCAAAACCCGGCCGGATCCCGAGCATATACCGGGTCGCCGCGTAATAGGCCCACCCGGAGCTTCCGGTCATAAAGGGATGGCGGGCCCGGCCGAAGGCGGTATGATCCCTTCCCATGATAAACTGGCAGTAGCTGTAGGGTTCGGCCTGGCGGATCTCCATCTGATCGTTCTGGTTTTCCGGCAGCAGGGCATCGTAAAATTTCATGGCCCGTTCCCCGCGGCCCAGCATGCATTCCGCCACCCAGGCCCATGGATTCGGATGGCTGAAGATCGCGCCGTTTTCCTTGACGCCCGGATAAACCCGGGTCACAAACCCGATGCTGTCGTCCAGGGTAACAAAGCTCGGAGCGTTCAGCATCAGTCCCCACGGCGTATAGAGCCATTCGTCCACCGCGTCCATACAGCTCAGCCCCATTTCCCGGGTTGCGCATCCGCTGACCACAGCCCAGGTGTTGCTTTCCATATGAACCTTGCCCTCTTTGGCGTCCAGGGCGCCGATCGCCCGGCCGTCCGCCGTAAAGCCCCGCAGGAACCATGCTCCGTTCCACAGGGTTTCCCGGCAGGTTTTTTCCATGCTTTCCTTCAGCCGGGCATATTTTTCATAATCCTCCAGCCGTCCGCAGGCCCGCGCGGCGTCCAGGAAATGGTTTGTGGCCCAGATCAGCAGGAAGGCCACCATCGCGCTTTCCCCGCCGCCGAGATTCAGGCAGTCATTCCAGTCCGCCCGCAGCCCTTTGGTCACGCCGTGAATCCCGGTCTGACTGTAGGAAAAGTCCAGCGCCGCCTTCATGTGGTCCCATACGGTGGCGCTGCCTTCGTCCGCATAAGGAACCACCTCGTCGAAGAAGGAGAGGTCTCCGCTCTCCCGAACGTTCTCGATAATGGCGGGAATCAGCCACAGCGCGTCGTCGGCGCAGGCGTCTTTGATTCCGTGGAGCATACTCTTTTTGTCCGCTTCGGGAATCACCGTCGGGCTTTTGAAACCGTCGTCCTCCCCTTTCTCCAGCACAGCCGGATCAAACAGGTGCAGCCCGTAGCCCGCCCGCATCTGCCCGTGCAGCAGCTGACGGATCCGTTTCCCGCACATATCGGGTTCCCCGTGGGGAATACACATGGCGTCCTGAGCCGTGTCCCGGTAACCGAGGCCCGTGCGCCCGCCCACTTCGATAAAGGAGGAGAACCGGGAGAACAGTACGTTGACCTCGCTCTGATAGAAATTCCAGATATTCAGGCTTCGGTTCATGTTCTCATGGGGCGTGGAAACCTGAAGTCTTCCCAGCTTTTCATCCCAGAACTGCCGGAGCTCCGCAAAAGCCCTGTCGCATCCCGCCTCGTCGTAACGTTCCCGGGCTTTTCGGGCGGCTTCCCCCCTGCCCGTACCCAAATAGAAGAGGACTCTCTTTTCCTCTCCCGGGGCCAGGAGGATCTTTTTCTGCAGCGCGCCGCAGGGGTTCCCGCCCAGCTCCAGCGATCCGGAAAGCGCTCCCTTCTCAACGCCCAGGGGGTTCCGTTCCGTCCGGTAGGGGCCGATAAAGCTTTCCCGCACGCCGTCAAAGCCGTCCGGTTCAAAGTTCCCCGCGAAGAACTGCCAGGCGTCCTTTTCATAGTGCAGCTCGCACACCGCCGCGCCGTCCTCATAGTGGAATCCGGCCGCGTAAAGGCTC
Source organism: uncultured Eubacteriales bacterium (assembly GCA_902764875.1). Taxonomy (GTDB): domain Bacteria; phylum Bacillota; class Clostridia; order Christensenellales; family Aristaeellaceae; genus Aristaeella. The sequence continues at coordinate 5,756 of CACWXP010000030.1, read as the reverse complement.
ATCTGAAAATTCTGGTTGTCCATGTCGATTTCATGGAAGGAAAACTCAACATAGCCGAAGACGCTCAGCTTCCTCTCCCGGTCCGAATCATTCCGGATCTTTACATCGAAAATCTCCACCGGATCCGCTCCGCCCTCTTCCCGCGGAATAAAGAGGGTCTGTTCTCCGCGAATCCCCTCCGTTTCGCACAGAAACCGGGAATAGCTCAGCCCGTGGCGGGCTTCATACTTCGCCTCTTCCGGCGGGAGACCCGTGGGCTGCCAGCTCACAGACCAGTATTTTCCGCTGTCCTCATCCCGCAGGTACACGTAGTGTCCCGGCCAGTCCATCGGCACGCCGTTGGGCCTGAACCGGGTAATCCGGTGATGCTGGGGGCTGTCCAGCCAGGAATATCCCCCGGCTGTATGATTGATCACGGTACCCATCCGCTGGGTGCCGAGGTAGTTGGTCATGGATTGGGGCACATGAACCCGGTCGATCACATATTCCCGTGCCGCGTCATCAAAGTATCCGTATCGCATGATCGTTCTCCTCCGCCTGATGCTGATATTCGCTTGTTATTATATCAGCCGCCAAACGCCCTTCACAGGGACAGTCTTGTGTTTTCTTGTCTCTCTTTGGCGTTTCCGTTTTCCGTCACGGACCGGTCAGCACACGGCACATCCGCCAATCCGCGTCCCACTCCGTCAGCACGCCGGGCGCTCCGGGACGGATGCTTCCCGCCAGCTTCTCCCCGACGGAAGCCGCCGGGGTTCCGGTACACATGGCGCAGGCTTTCTCCGGCCGAATCCCGAAAAGATGGATCAGGTTTCCCAGCGCCTCCGGCATGGTCAGCACGGAGCCCGCCAGCGTTCCGTCCGCCAGCCGTGCCTCCCCTTTTTTCACAAATACTTTCTGTCCCCCAAGGGCATATTCTCCCTCCGGCAGACCTGCCGCCTCCATGGCGTCGGTGATGGCCACCGCCCGGTCCGGCCCCTTGCACAAAGCCAGCAGGCGCACCGCGTCCCGGTGGAGATGAATCCCGTCGCAGATCATTTCACAGTAGAACCGTTCGTCGGTCAGCGCTGCCCCGGGAACGCCCGGTTCCCGGTGGTGCAGAGGCGTCTGGGCGTTAAACGTGTGGGTCACATGGTCCGCCCCCCAGTCTGCCGCCCGGTGGGTCTGCTCCGCGGTGGCGGCCGAGTGGCCGACGGAAACGCGGATCCCCGCTGCCGTCGCCTGCCGGATAAAGGTTTCGCTGCCTTCCCTTTCCGGTGCCGCCGTGATCAGTTTCACAGCCGAAAAATCTCCTCCCGTCAGGGCTTTCAGTTTCTCCATGGACGGGTCTGTAAAAAAATCCTTTCGCTGTGCGCCGGCCTTGCTTTCCTGAAGAAAGGGAGCTTCCATATGCGCTCCCAGCACCGCGGCGCCCTCCTTCTCCGGCCGGTCCATCACCGCCCGGATCCCCGCGATGGCCCGCCGGGTCTCCTCCGGATCCGCGCTCATGGTGGTCGGACAAAAAGCGGCCACGCCCATTTTCAGGAGTCCCCGGCTCATCGCCCGCACGGCTTCCTCTCCCTGCATGGTATCCCATCCGCCGAAAGCGTGAATATGGACGTCCACAAATCCGGGCAGCAGAAAATGCCCGCCCAGATCCGTAACCTCTTCTCCCGCTTCCGGCCGCAGGTCTTTTCCGGTTTCCGCGATCCGGCCGTTCCGGATGCGGACGCGGCTTTCCCTGTCAAAATCGTTTCCGTTATATACCGCGGCATTCACGATCAGCATATCCTGCGCCCCCGTCTTTTGTTTTTTCTTCTTCCCATAGCCTACCGCATCTTTCGACGGTTTTCAAGGGAAAAATGCTACTTCCCGCCAACAGGCCAAGCGGAGACAATTTTTCACAAACGGAGATAATGACACGCCGCTTGTCTTTTTTGTAGAATTCAGACACCAGATCGGACAAGTGTTCCGGAAACGAATCAAAAAAAGGAGGCGGACCATTCCATGACAGCGTTGCAAGCCGGATCCGCAAAAACCGGCGCCCGTCTCCGCCGCAGCAGTCTCGCCGCGAAGAAGAAAACCTTCTGGCTGACCACCATGATGCTGCCCGGCGCCGTGTGGCTCCTGCTGGTCCGCTATCTGCCCATGTTCGGCATTGTGATTGCTTTCAAGAACTACCGGGCATTCCGGCCCAACACGTTCTGGAACAACATCGTCAAAAGCGAATGGGTCGGCCTGAAAAATTTCGAGTTTTTGAACTCGCCGGATACCGGCGTGATGATCCGGAACACCCTGGGCTACAATCTGCTCTGGATTGTCCTGGGACTGGTCATTTCCGTTGCCTTTGCCGTGATGATGAGCGAACTGACCTCCCGTTTCATGGCAAAAGCCTATCAGACAATGATGTTCTTCCCCTACTTTCTCTCCTGGGTGGTTGCCAGTTATTTTGTGCTGGCCTTCCTGGATCCCACCAGCGGAATGATTCCCTCCATGCAGAAAGCTTCCGGTCTCCCGGTCTCCAATTTCTACCATGAGACCACCTGGTGGCCGCTGATCCTGACGATCTGCAATCTCTGGAAGAACCTGGGCTATTCCTCCGTGCTGTACCTGGCCGCCATCACCGGGATTGACACCACCCAGTATGAAGCGGCCGCGGTGGACGGCGCCAGCAAGTGGCAGCAGATCTGGCACGTAACCCTTCCCGGCATCCGGCCCATGATCATCATCCTGCTGATCATGAACATCGGAAAGATCTTCAACGCCGATTTCGGCCTGTTCTACAATGTGCCCCAGAATTCCGGTTCTCTCTATCCCGTAACCCAGGTTGTGGACACCTATGTCTACCGGGCTTATGCCAACACCCATAACCTCGGCATGAGCTCCGCCGCCGGACTCCTGCAGAGCCTTGTCGGTCTGGTCTGCATTCTCGGCGCCAATGCCCTGGTCCGCCGGATCGATCCCGAAAGCTCTCTTTTCTGAGGAGGTAACCGCATGACTGCCATCTCCCGTTCCGGAGCCGGAAAAATCAAGGCCGGTTCCTTCTCCCTGAACCGCTTCAGCGCGGGAACACAGGCTTTCTTCCATGTGCTGCTGGCCCTGTTCTCCCTGCTGTGCATCATTCCCTTCCTGTTTGTGATCATTATCTCCTTCTCTTCGGAGGAGAGCATCCGTCAGATCGGTTATTCCTTCACGCCCAAATCATGGAGCACGGCTGCCTTCACCTACACCTTCCAGCTGGGGGATGCCCTCTGGCGCAGCTATTTCAACTCCTTCCTGATCACCGTCGCCGGCACGCTCTGCAGTGTTTCCATGACCGTGCTCTACGCCTATCCCCTCTACCGGCGGGATTACCGCCACCGGAATTTCTTCAACTTCCTCAGTTTCTTCACCATGATCTTCGGCGGCGGCCTGGTGCCCACCTATGTCATCTGCAAAAACGTGCTGGGGCTCAGCGATAACTACGCGGCGCTGATTGTGCCCATGCTCTTCAGCCCCTTCAACGTCATTATTATGCGCACCTTCCTCCAGACCACCGTCCCGCCGGAGCTGATCGAGGCCGCCACAATCGACGGCAGCGGTGAATATTCAACCCTTCTGCGGATCGTGCTCCCGGTGGTAAAACCCGGCATCGCCACCATCGCGCTGCTGGTCTCCCTGGCTTACTGGAACGAATGGTTCCTGTCCCTGCTGTACCTGAATAAAAACATGTCCATCATGCCCCTGCAATATCTGCTGATGCGGATGCAGCGAAACGCGGACTTCCTGGCTAAGAACTCCTCGATGCTCGGTGCGGAGGCGGCGAAGGCTGCTGCCCGGCTGCCGTCCCAGTCCCTGAAGATGGCCCTGGTCGTCTTCATCGTCATTCCCATCGCCTGCGCCTATCCCTTCTTCCAGCGGTATGTCATCGCCGGACTGACGGTGGGCAGTGTGAAGGGATGATCCATCATCCGGATTTTGGCCGATAAGGCTGAATCATATTAAAAAGGAGGATACCCCTATGAAGAAGTTTCTGTCCCTGTTCCTGGCCCTGGCGCTGGTCCTCTCCCTGAGCAGTTTCGCTGCCGCGGACGACCTGCCCACCATCACCATCATGTTCCACGGCAGCAACGTAACCGATGATTCGGCTGTCCTGGAAAAAGTCAACGAATACATTGCCGATAAGGTCGGCGCGAAACTGGAAGTCATCTGGGGCACCTGGGGTGACTTTGATGAGAAGGCGGTCAACGTGCTGACCTCCGGTGACAAGGATGTGGACATGGTGTTCACCTGCTCCTGGAGCGCCGACGAGTACAACAGCTATGCCAAAAACGGCTACTTCCTGAAGCTGGACGAGCTGATCGAAACCTGCGGCGCCGCGCTGAAGACCGCGATCCCGGAAAGCCTGATGCAGGCTGCCACCATTGAAGGCGCGGAAGGCAAAGGCATCTACGCCGTCAACGGTTTCAAGGATACCGCCACCCAGAACACCTGGGATGTGAACGTAACCCTGCTGAACGAGCTGGGCTACACGCTGGAAGACCTGCAGACCAAAGGCTTCTTCGGATGGGACGAAATCTTCGCCAAGGCGAAGGAAGTCAAGGGCGACAGCTTCTATCCCTTCCTGGTGGAGCCCATGGTTGCCGAGCGCATGGTCACCAACTCCATCATCGTGGCCGGTGACGCCGGATCCACCAATCTGCTTTCCCTGTATCTGAATCCCGAAGATGTTTCCGCCGAAGGCGCCTATGGAAATAAGCTGCTGAACAAATTCGCCACGGAGGAATACAAGGCTTTCGTCGAACAGATGCACAAATATTACGAAGCCGGCTATATTGATCCGGCCCTGTCCGTAGCGGAAACCTCCAACGACGCCCGCACCAACCACCAGAAGGACGCTTCCTATCTGATTGGCACCCAGTCCTATGCCTACGGTTATGAATTCTCCCAGGATGTCATTGCCCGGGGTGTGGAAGTGAAGTTTGTGCCCTGCACCGATCCCTATGTGGACACCACTGCTTCTCAGGGCGCCATGATGGCCATCAACTCCGCCTCCGAGCACCCGGAAGAGAGCATGAAGTTCCTGGCCCTGCTCAACAGCGACCCGGTGCTCATGACCCTGCTGAACTACGGTGTCGAAGGCATCCATTACACCCTGAACGATGACGGCCTGGTGGTCTTCAACGCCGATGCCCGCGCCTCCTACAGTCCCTGGACCAACGGCATGGGCAACGTCACGATCCTGCCGGACACTGTTGATGAAGGCGCCGGATTCCGCAAGGCTTTCCAGGAATACTACGCCGGAGCGAAGGGCATTCCTTCCCTGGGTTTCGTTTTTGACAACAAGCCCGTCGAGAATGAAATGGCCGCTCTCGGCAACGTGGCTGCCCAGTACGCCCTGGCGCTGGATTGCGGCGCCGTGGATCCGGAAACAGCGCTTCCCGAATTCCTGAGCGCGCTGGATGCCGCCGGCATGCAGAAGTACCTGGACGAAGCGAACGCACAGCTGGATGCCTATCTGGCGAAGTAATATCCCCGAACCATCAGACAGGGCTGCCGGTATGCCGGCAGCCCTGTCTGCACCTGATGGATTTTTTTCCGGATCAGCAGGAACCCCGGCGCAGGCCGGGGCTCCGATGATTTGAACCCTGTAGATTATCCGAGCACGACTTCCACCGCATGGGTCTTGCCGTCGCCGAAGACCGGCAGCACATTGCCTTCGATCTTCTTCCCGTCGACGGTCACTTCCTTCACGCCGCGGCACACGTGCTGCGGGTTCCTGATCTCAATGTCGTACATCG
>CACWXP010000029.1 GCA_902764875.1 uncultured Eubacteriales bacterium | reverse complement strand
CCTTCCTTCCGGATACAAGATGAACTAATATAGTATATCATAAACCGCGGTTTAGTGAAAGTTTTTTGTATACAAAGCCGGATTCTCTTTGACAAAGCGAGGGACAGGGAAATATAATATACTGAATATTTATGTGCCGGAGGTTTGATTAAGCATCATGACAAAGGCTTTGATTTCTGTTACAGGACTGGACACCACGGGCATTATCGCCGGCGTGGCCACGAAACTGAGCGAGATGAACATTAATATTCTGGACATCACACAGACGATCCTGGACGGGTATTTTACGATGATGATGGTGGTGGATCTGGACGGCGCCGGACTGGACTTCGGGGAAATTGACCGGCGGCTTCAGCCGGTTCGGGACGAAAAGAAACTGGCGATCCACATGCAGCGGATGGACATTTTTGACGCGATGCACAGGATCTGACGGGGAGGATTTTTGCGATGATTGAAACAGGGGAAATCCTCCAGACGATGCGGATGATCCAGGAGGAAAACTTCGACATCCGGACGATCACGCTGGGCATCAACCTGCTGGACTGCAGCGACCCGGACGCGGAAAAATGCGCGGAGCGGGTTTACGAAAAAATCTGCCGGAAGGCGGAGCGCCTGGTGAAGACCGGGGAAGAGATTGAAACGGAATTCGGCATTCCGATTGTGAACAAGCGGATCAGCGTGACGCCGGTGAGCCTGATCTGCCAGGCGGATCCGCGGCCGATCGCACGGGCCCTGGACAGGGCCGCGGAAACCGTGGGCGTGAACTTTCTGGGCGGGTATTCGGCGCTGATGCACAAGGGGGCGACGGAGGCCGACGAACGGCTGCTGGCATCGATTCCTGAAGTGCTGAGCGAGACGAAACTGCTTTGCAGCAGCGTAAACGTGGCCTCCACGCGGACGGGCATCAACATGAACGCCGTCCGGGAGATGGGCGAGATTATCAAAAAGACCGCGGAGATGACGGCGGAGCAGGACGGCCTGGGCTGCGCGAAGCTGGTGGTTTTTGCCAACGCAGTAGAAGACAACCCGTTTATGGCAGGCGCTTTCTGCGGCATCGGGGAGCCGGAATGCGCGATCAACGTAGGTGTTTCGGGGCCCGGGGTTGTGAAAGTCGCACTGGAAGCTGTGCGGGGTGAGCCCTTCGATGTGATCGCAGAGACCATCAAGCGGACGGCCTTCAAGATTACGCGGGTCGGACAGCTGGTGGCCCGGGAGGCCAGCAACCGGCTGCAGATTCCTTTCGGCATCGTGGACCTGAGCCTGGCACCGACGCCGGCACGGGGAGACTCGGTGGCCCACATCCTGACCGAGATGGGGCTGGAAATGGCCGGGGCGCCGGGGACCACGGCGGCATTGGCACTGCTGAACGACGCGGTGAAAAAAGGCGGCGTGATGGCCAGCAACCACGTAGGCGGGCTGAGCGGCGCTTTCATCCCCGTGAGCGAAGACATTGGGATGATTGAAGCGGCGGCGGCAGGCGCGCTGACGCTTGAAAAGCTGGAAGCGATGACCTGCGTTTGCTCCGTGGGACTGGACATGATTGCCATTCCGGGGGACACCAGCGCGGCGGCCATCAGCGGGATTATTGCCGACGAGGCGGCCATCGGCGTGGTGAATAACAAGACGACAGCGGTGCGCGTGATTCCGGCGGTCGGGAAGAAAGCCGGCGACCGGGTTGAATTCGGCGGGCTGCTGGGGTTTGCGCCGGTGATGCCGGTGAACACGACGGGCAACGAAGCTTTCATCGCCCGGGGCGGGCGGATTCCGGCGCCTTTGCACTCGCTGCGGAATTGAGTGAATAGTGGATAGCAGTTATCGGGAGTTTTGGAGCAATTTATGAGTAATTTTGTGGATTCGGTCCGGATTACCGCGAAGGCGGGCAACGGGGGCAACGGAAGCACCTCCTTTCACCGGGAGAAGTATGTGATGAACGGCGGTCCGGACGGCGGGGACGGCGGCAAGGGCGGAGACATTGTTTTCTTCGCCGACGAAAACAGCCACACGCTGCTGGACTTCCGCTATAAAAGCAAGTACACCGCCGAAAACGGCGGGGACGGCGCGGCCAACCTTTGCAACGGGAAGAACGGCGCGAACCTTGTGATCAAAGTGCCGGTGGGCACGGTGATCCGGGACGATGAGAGCGGCAGGATCCTGGCGGATATGGACGAGCCGGGGATGGAAAAGATTCTGCTGAAGGGCGGCAAAGGCGGTTGGGGCAACAAGCATTTCGCCACGCCGACACGGCAGGCGCCGAACTTTGCCAAGCCCGGGATCAAGACGGCGGTGCGGACGCTGCGGATGGAACTGAAGACCATTGCGGACGTGGGGCTGATCGGGTATCCGAACGTGGGGAAAAGCTCGATACTGAGGGTTGTGACCAGCGCGAAGCCGAAGGTCGGGAACTATCACTTTACGACGCTGACGCCGAACCTTGGAATCGTGCGGAGATACGGAAAAGACATCGTTCTTGCGGACATTCCGGGGCTGATTGAAGGCGCGGCGGACGGCGCGGGGCTTGGGCACGACTTCCTGCGGCACGTGGAGCGGACGCGGCTGCTGCTGCACGTGGTCGACATTTCCGGCAGCGAAGGGCGGGATCCCATCGACGATCTGGACCAGATCAACACGGAACTAGACCACTACGGGACACTGAGCGAGCTTCCGCAGATCATCGTATGCAACAAGATGGACCTGCCCGGGGCGGAGGAAAACTTCCGGCGGATGCAGACCCTGGGCGAGGGCATGGGCTGCCCGGTTTTCGGCGTGAGCGCAGCGACGCACGAGGGCTTTGACGCGGTGCTTGACGAAACGGCGAAAATGCTGGAGACGCTGCCGCCGATTCTGCACTACGAAGCCGAAGAAGAACCGGACGAGGCAGCACCGGCGCCGAATACCTTTGAGATCGTGATGGACGGACCGGTGTTCGAAGTGGTCGGACCCGGGATGGAACGTCTGATCGACAGCGTGAACTTTGACGACCTGGAAAGCATGAACTGGTTCCACCGGATGCTGCGGAAGATGGGTGTAATCGACGCGCTTCGGGAAAAAGGCGCCGGGGAAGGCAGCACGGTTCGGATTGCGGACATGGAATTTGACTTTGTTGAATAACGGAAAGGGAAAGAAAACATATGACCGGAAAGCAGCGGGCGAAACTGAGAGCCATGGCGAACACGATTGACACCATTCTTTACATCGGGAAAGTCGGGATTACGGACCACACGGTGAAGGAATGCTACGACGCGCTTGAAGCGCGGGAGCTGATCAAAGGATGCGTGCAGCAGGGCGCGCCCATCGGCGCCCGGGAAGCACTGACCGAGCTTTGCGAAAAGACCGGGGCGGAACCGATTCAGCAGATCGGGCGGCGGTTTGTGATGTACCGGCCGAGTCGGGAGAATCCGAGGATTGTCGTGGAATGAGTGGATAGTGAATAGTGGATAGAAGGTTTAGGATTTAGATATAGGGTTTAGGTTTTTGGGTAAAGGGTTCAGAAAAGAGGCGTTCGATTTATGGCGAATTATCCGCAAATCCGGGATTTTTCGGGGAAACGGATTCACTTGATCGGCATCGGCGGGAGCAGCATGAGCGGTCTGGCGGAAATGCTGATCGACCAGGGATTTATCGTTTCCGGAAGCGACCGGGACGAGGGATACCTGATTCATCATGTTCGCGAAAAGGGCGGAGAGGTGATGATCGGTCACCGGGCGGAGAACGTTCACGGGGCTGACTTTGTGGTGTATTCCGCGGCGATTTCCCGGGAGAACCCGGAGCGGGCAGAGGCCGAGCGGCTTGGGATTCCGAGCATTGAACGGGCGGTGCTGCTGGGTCAGCTGATGGAAGGATTTCCGAAGGCCGTCGGGATTTGCGGCGCCCACGGAAAAACCACCGTGACCAGCATGGTGAGCCAGATCCTGATGGACAACGGCAAGGACCCGAGCATTCACATCGGCGGGCGGCTGGACGCCATCGGCGGCAGCACGCGAATCGGCCACAGCGGAATCTTTGTGGCGGAAGCCTGTGAATTCAACCGGTCGTTCCTGCAGCTGCACCCGACGGTGGCCGTGGTGCTGAACATCGACGCGGACCACCTGGACTGCTACCGGGACATCGACGAGATTGAGGAAACTTTCGGGGAATACCTGCGGCGGGTGCCGGCGGACGGCATCGCCATCGGCAACGGCGACGATGTGCGGGTGCGGCGGCAGATCGGGAAACTTTCCTGCCGGAAGCAGTATTTCGGCTTCGGGAAGGAAAACGACTGGCTGCCGGAAGAAGTGGAAGAAGACGAACTGGGCTGCGGGCGGTTCATTTTGCGGGGACCGGACGGGAAACGGACTCCTGTCCGGATGAGCGTGCCCGGAAGCTTCAACCGGATGAACGCGCTGGCTGCCATCGCGACGGCGGCGGAGCTGGGCGTTGCACCTGAGGACGCGGCGGAGAGCCTGCGGCACTTTACCGGGGCGCACCGGCGGTTTGAGCGGACGGATGTGATCGACGGGGTGGAGATCTTCCACGACTACGGCCACAACCCGACAGAAATGCGCAACGCGATTTCCATCGCGCGGAAACGCTGCAAGGGGACCCTGTGGGCCGTAATGCAGCCGCACACCTTCAGCCGGGTGCGGACGCTGTTTGACCAATACCTGACGTGCACGGAGGAGGCGGACATCACGCTGGTGACGGATATCTGCGCGGCGCGGGAGAAGGATCCGGGCGACCTGAACAGCGGGATGCTTGTGGAAGGCATGAAAGCGCACGGGATCAACGCTGTGTGGACTCCCAGTTTTGACGACACAGAAAACTATCTGCGGGCGCGGTGGAAGGCAGGGGACCTGGTGCTGACCATGGGGTGCGGGGACATCAACCTGCTGAACGACCAGATTCACCGGCACGAAGCGGAACGGCATCCGGAAGGGAAGTGACAGACCATGCGGGCACGGAACCTGCGGACCATCCGGATTGACCGGCTGCGGGAGAATATGCGCAAGATCCGGGCCTCCGTTCCGGAAAGCGCGAAGGTGATGGCCGTGGTGAAAGCCGACGGATACGGACACGGAGCGGCCGAAACCGCGCGGGCAGCCCTGGAAGGCGGGGCGGAATACCTGGCGGTGGCCTCGGTGGCCGAAGGCACAGCGCTGCGAAAAAGCGGCATCTCAGCGCCGATCCTGGTGCTGGGGGCCGTCTGCCCATGGGACGTATTTGAAGGCGTGGACAGCAGCCTGATTCAGACGGTCTGTTCACCGGAGATGGTACGCCTTTGCGAAGAAGCCGGGGCGGCAGCCGGGAAAACGGCCGAAGTGCACTTGAAGATCGACACGGGAATGGGGCGGATCGGCGTCCGGAACCGGGAAGAGCTGGAAGCCGTTGCCGGGGAAATTGACCGGAGTCCCCACGTGACACTGACCGGGGCGTTCACACACTTTTCGGACGCGGACGGCGACGGGAACGGCATGGCCTACACGGAAAAACAGTTTGCGAAGTTTCGGGAACTGAGCGGGCTGCTGCCGGAGAATATTCTTCGGCATTGTTCGAATTCCGCCGCCATCCACCGGCGGAAGGATTTTGCCATGGACATGGTTCGGGCGGGGATCAGCCTTTTCGGCTATCCGCCGGTGACGGAAAACAACATCGGGCTGGAACCCTGCATGCGGTGGACGGCCAGAATCAGCTATATCAAGGAAACGGAGGCCGGGGCATACCTCAGCTACGGACGGACCTTCCGGACCGGCGGCAAAACCCGTGTTGCGACGGTGACCTGCGGATACGGCGACGGGTATCACCGGTGCGCCGGGCCGAAGGCGGAAGTGCTGATTCACGGAAAGCGGGCGAAGGTGCTGGGCCGGATCTGCATGGACCAGATGCTGGCGGATGTGAGTGACATTCCGGAAGCCCGGGAGGGTGACGAAGTCGTGCTGATCGGAGAAGACGGAAACGACCGGATCGACGCGGAGCAGATCGCCGCATGGAGCGGGACGATCAGCTATGAAATTCTGCTGAGCGTCGGGAGCCGGGTCGAACGGGTTTTTGAGGACCGGCAGAACTATGAAGGAGGAAGAAACGGATGACCAACAAAGCGAAACCGAAGGAGACGACCAAACCGTTTTTTCAGGGAAAGCCGACGGACGAGAACACGGCTCGACAGGCGCTGAAGTTTTTCGGAGGGCTGCTGCTGTTTGCCTTTATGACGTTTCTGGTTTGCTCGATGACCAACTTTGACAGCCCGGTACTTCGGATTGCGATCAACGTGATCATCGAAACGCTGGTGCTTTACATTTTCTACACGCGGGGGATGAGCCTGGGCACGGAAGGCGTTTCCCGGGGCGAAATCCTTTACCAGCACATGCAGAAGGGCGAAGAAGCCGAAGAGAGCGAAAAGCGGGTTCCCTTCCACAAGGCCAAGGGGTTTGTGATCGGGCTGCTGGGGACGATTCCCTTCGTGATCCTTGCGATTGTGCTGGCACTGACGACGACGAGACAGATGACCGGATCGGGTACGCTGCCTTCGTGGACGGAAGCGTATATGCGCCGGAGCGAGATCGGCGACGCGCTGGCGAGCTATACCCAGGGCGTGGCCTTTACCTTTGCGGACGGGATCCGGATCGCGGTACGGCTGGCGCTGATGCCGTTCATCAGCATGTGCGGCGCGGAAAACAAGGGTATCATCCTGATCGTTGAAAAGCTGAGCCCACTGCTGGTGTTGCTGCCCGCGCTCGCATACGGCATCGGATATCTTCAGGGACCGGCGATGCGGAAACGGGTTCACACGGAAATCGCCGCCAACCGGCGGAAACGGATGCTGCGGGAGAAGCGGGAAAGGAAAGCCCGGATCGCCATCAAACCGAAGGAACCGGAACAGCTGAACTGAGAAGCGGGGGACGGGAATGCGCATTATTGCCGGGAAGGCCCGGGGACGGCAGATCGAAGCACCGGAAGGAAGGAATACGCGGCCGACACTTGACAGAGTGCGGGAAAACCTGTTTAATATCCTGCAGATGAGAATACGGGGTGCCGCGGTGCTGGATCTTTTTGCAGGAAGCGGGGCCCTGAGCCTTGAAGCCATCAGCCGGGGCGCAGAGAAGGCCGTGCTTTGCGACAATGACCGGAGCGCCAACCGGACGCAACACCGGAACGCCGAAGCCCTCGGGTTTTCCGGACAGACGGAAATCCTGCTGAGCGACTGGAAAAAGGCGGTGCGGCTGCTTTCGGACCGGGGGGAGACATTCGACCTGATCTTTCTGGACCCGCCTTACCGGATGACAGACCTTTCGGAAGTGGCGGCGGTGCTGGAAGGGCTGCTGGCGGAAGACGGGCTTGTGATTGTTGAACACGAAGCGAAAGCGGACGTCCGGTTCGGAGACGGATTTGAAAAAACGGACGAGCGGAAATGGGGCTTTTGCGGGATGAGCTTCTACCGGAAGACGGCGGCAGACGCGAAAGGAACGGAGGAAAACGAATGAAAGGCTGCGTGATTCCCGGTTCGTTTGATCCGATCACAAAGGGGCACATGAACCTGATTGAGCGCTGCAGCGCAATGTTTGAAACGGTGACGGTGGCGGTGATGGTGAACATTCGCAAGCCGGGCACGATTTCCCACGGGGACCGGGTGGCAATCATCCGGAAGGCCTGCGGGAAGATGACGAACGTAGAGGTCGTCCTGTGGAAAGGGCTGCTGGCCGACTTCATGCGGGAGCGGCCGGGATGCTGCGTGATCCGGAGTGTTCGGAACTGCGCGGAATTTGAAACGGAAATCACCGCCGCGGAGACAAATAAGCGGCTATATGGCGGATGCGAAACACTGCTGATGCCGGCAGCGCCGGAATGGGCGGACGTTTCGAGCTCGGCGGTGCGGGAGATTGCCGCCTTCGGCGGAGACATCCGCCCCCTGGTGCCCGGGAACGTATGGAAGGACATTGTTCGGAAGCTTTCGGAAGCAGGAGAGAAGAAATAAAAGGAGGACGGAACCATGGCGAACGATATCAAAAGCGCGGAGCTTTGCCTGAACGCGGTGCAGGCCCTGGAGGATCAGCTGCGGGGCGCACGGAAAACCCTGATCAACAGCGAAACCTGCATCGTGAACCGGGGAATCATGACCGCCCAGCTTGAATATCTGCGGGACAACCTGCCCCAAACCGTTGAAATGGCGGCGAAGATCGTTTCGGAAGAAGAGACGATTCGCAGCGAGACAGAGCAGAAACGCAGGGAAATCCTCGAAAGCGCGAACATGACGGCACAGAACACGCTGAACGAAAGCAGCAAGAAGGCACAGGCCATGATGGAACAGGCGAACGCGGAAGCCAACGCGCTGATGGACCGGGCAAGCCAGGAAGCCAAGGAATGCGTGGAAGCGGCAAAGGGCGAAGCACAGCGCATCATTGCGGAAGCGGAAAAGAAAGCCGCGGAGCTGGTGGAAGAAGAAAACATCGTTCGCCGGGCTCGGGTTGAAAGCGAGGAACTGCGCGAAAGCGCGAAGGAAGACGCCGCAAACCTGCACCGGAACACGCTGGATTACATTGACTCGCTGCTGGCAGAGACGGATCGGAAGATGAGCGAACTGATCAACAACATCCGCCTGGAACGGAACGAGATCCGGAACCGCCGGTGAAAAACGGCCGGAATTTGGACAGTTTGCACAAACAAAAGGGGAAATGCTTGTAGAAACGGGCAATTCCCTTTTTTTGAGCCTAGGGCTATAATCATGGCAAACGGACAGAACTGTCCTGATTTCGGCAAGGAGGAAATTCAAGTATGGCAAGTGTATCCCTTCAGCACATCTACAAAGTTTACACCGGTAACGTGACCGCGGTCAGCGACTTCACGCTGGACATCGAAGACAAGGAGTTTATCGTTCTGGTTGGACCTTCCGGCTGCGGTAAATCCACCACGCTGCGCATGGTCGCCGGCCTGGAAGAAATTTCCGACGGCGAACTGTACATCGGCGACAAACTGGTGAACGACGTCGCTCCCAAGGATCGCGACATCGCCATGGTGTTCCAGAACTACGCTCTTTATCCCCACATGACGGTTTACGACAACATGGCTTTCGGCCTGAAGCTGCGCAAGACCCCCAAGGATGAAATCAAGCGCCGCGTGGAAGAAGCCGCGAAGATCCTGGATATCGCCCACCTGCTGAACCGGAAGCCGAAGGCTCTGTCCGGCGGCCAGCGCCAGCGTGTTGCCCTGGGCCGCGCCATTGTGCGTGAACCAAAGGTCTTCCTGTTTGACGAACCGCTGTCCAACCTGGACGCCAAGCTGCGCGTTGCGATGCGTACCGAAATCACGAAGCTCCATCAGCGCCTGCAGACCACCTTTATCTACGTTACCCACGACCAGACCGAAGCCATGACCATGGCGAGCCGCATCGTGGTTATGAAGGACGGCGTTGTGCAGCAGGTGGATACGCCCCAGAACCTGTACGACTATCCGGCGAATGAGTTCGTTGCGGGCTTCATCGGCAGCCCCCAGATGAACTTCTTCAACGTGAAGCTTGAACGGCAGGGCCAGGACGTGGTCGCGCTGTTCGGCGACAACAAGATCGTCGTTCCCGAGAAGAAGATCTCCAAGTTCACGGATGAAAGCTACATCGGCAAGGAAGTCGTGATGGGCATCCGTCCCGAGAACATCAGCGACGACGAAGCCGCACTGGCGCAGTTCGCCACCGCCACGATCGACGTGGACGTTGAAGTGACAGAACTGATGGGCTCTGAAACCTACCTGTACCTGAGCACCACAGGCAAAGACGGCAACATCATTGCCCGCGTGGATCCCCGGACCAGCAGCAAGGCCGGCAACAAGATTAAGGTTGCCTTTGACACCAACCGGCTGCACTTCTTCGACAAGGAAACGGAGAAGACCATTCTGAACAAGTGATCAGGAAACTATCAGGGAAACCCCGGACTGTACGTCCGGGGTTTCTTTTACCTTTTTTTGCTGGCGGGTACGATTTCTTCCTGCAGAACGTGAAACGCGGAGGGTTTCTTCAGGGAACGACCGTTTCTTCCGGATCCTGATTCAGGGGAGAACGGCAGATCCGGATATTCGGGAGTTTCGCCAGGCCCTCGAGTGTTGTAAGATACTCATGATAGCCGTCAGCAAAGCCTTCACCGAGGATGATTTTGTTATAGAGACTTCCGGAAATCTGAAGAAAAAGGATTTCGTCTTCCGAAACGGAATAAACTACGGCGCTGTGGTAATATTTTTTTTCCTTTCCCTTTACGACGGCGGTGAACTCGGTGCGAACGATATCACCGACACGGACGCCGCCGGCGGCCGAAAGGCTGTAATACCTGACCCAGCGGCCGTGGGGATTCACCTCTCCCGAGAGGAGATAGCCGATAAAGGAAGCGAAACCGAAGCATTCGCCGCGGCCCAGGGACAGATTTTCCGGCAGAACGGCGTTACACCCCCAGCGGCAGCCGTAGACCCCCTCCTTATAATACGGGCGTTTGTAGACGTTGACGGCGGTATCCGTCCAGCCGGGGGCGTCTTCAACGCCGTGGAAGGTCTGGGTCACATAGGGACGGGTTGTCCAGAACCAGCCGTCGTTCAGCTCGTATTCTTTGATGATGCGATCGAGATTTTCGGTTGTGAAAATGCCCTGAAAACGTGTGTCCTCAAAATCAAAGGCGGCGAAAGCGGGGGAAACACAAAGAAAGACAGAGGCAAGCAACAGACAGAACCACTGATATTTCTTCATGCGCCGGATCCTTTCTTTACCAATATCAGGAAACCATTATACGCCCGTGGACGCACGTCTGACAAGGGGGCGAAAACTTGACGGAAAGCGCCGGCTAGATTATTATGGTGTTTACGGGTGAAAGGAGGATGATCGGCAGATGAAGGTTACAGCAACGCTGACTGTGCGGTCATTTTCCGAAACGGAGGAAGAAATCCTGCGCCTGACGGAGAAAAGCGCGGAGGGGATGATCCGGAAGGACGGCCTCCTGTTTCTGCGGGCCGGGAACCGTATTTTTTCCACCGAAGACACCACAGAGGGCCGACGGCTGATGGAAGCCGTTTCCGGAGAATTGGCATCGGGCGCGGCGGAACACACGGAAGAATCCTTCTGGAGAAAGGCGATTCGCGGTACAACGGACCCGCACGAAGCGGAGCGATTCGGCATTCAGGAAGACACACCCCGATGCGTAATCCTTTTCCGGCCGACACAGGAAACCGGAACGAGTATTCAGAAAGAAATGATTCCCGCGGAAGAAACAGACCGGATTCTGGAGTTTTCAAACGGAGATGCGGCACTGATTCTTTCCATGAAAAAGCGGACGCGGGAGGAAGCGTTTGAATTCGCCGCGGCGGCGACGGAAACCATGGAAAGCGAGGCCGGGATTTCCTGCATGGCGGGGATCGGCAGGAACGCGGAACGTATTACGGACATCGCCGGGAGCTTCCGGGACGCGGAAGCGGCGATTGAAACCGGAATGAGGCACCGGATTCCCGGGACGGTATACGACTTCGGCGCACAGACGCTGGAGCGGCTGGCGGACCTGATTCCTTCCGGAAAAGCGGAGGCTTTCCGCCAAAGAATCATTCCGCCGGAAGCGGAAAAGGTGATGACGGAAGAAACGATCGAAACGATTCGCGCCTTTTTCAGAAACGATCTGAACCTTTCCACGACGGCACGAGAACTGTTCATTCACAGGAATACACTGCTGTACCGGATGGAAAAGGTTCGGAAGGCGACGGGACTGGATCTTCGGAAATTTGAGGATGCGGCAGTATTCCGGATCCTGATGGATTTTCAGTGAGAAAGAGGGCTTTGGGAAAATGAAGAAAAAAATATTTCTTGCGGTAATGCTTCTTGCGGCGATGAGCCTGATGAGCGGATGCATGATGATGAGCGGAAACCGTCTGGAAAGCATGTTCGGTACAAAGGACACCAGCACGGCCACACAGACGGTGAACCTTCCGGCGGGAAGCGGCGATACCGTTACGATCAGCAAAATTGAATACGAACGCTTGGCGAAATTCGCCGACCTGGCGGATCTTTACGACATGGCGGAATACTACTTCTACCAGGAGCCGGATCGTGAAAAAATGATCGAGTATGCCGCAAAGGGCCTGATGGCCGGGCTGGACGATCCCTACAGCTTCTACTACAATCCGGAAGAATTCCAGGAGATGTGGGAAGACGACGAAGGCAACTACGTGGGCATCGGCGTGCTGATTTCCAGCAACATGGAGACGCTGGTCTGCACGATTTCCCGGGTTTTCGATGGCAGCCCGGCGGAAGAAGCCGGCGTTCAGCGCGGGGATATCCTCTACCGGGTGGGCGAGGATCTGTATGTGAACGCGGACAATGTGAACGAGGCCGTGAAGATTATGCGGGGCGAACCCGGGACGACGGTGGACGTGACGTTCCTGCGGAACGACGAGGAAATTACCTTCACGATTCTGCGCAGGGAGATTAACATTAACCAGATTGAATACAAGATGCTGGACGGCGAAGTGGGCTACATCGCGATGTACGCCTTTGCCGGCGAAGCCGAAAAGGAATTCGAGGCAGCGCTGAACAGCCTGGTTTCCCAGGGGGTGAAGAGCCTGATCGTCGACCTGCGGGATAATGGCGGCGGCTGGGTGGAACAGGCACGGTACATCGGCGACCTGTTCATGGACGAGGGCGATCTGTGCTACCTGCTTTACCGGGATGGCAACGAGGTGCAAGAATACCGGACAGCGGACGGAAAGAACGACATCCCGCTGACGATCATCATCAATGAAAACTCGGCCAGCTCCTCCGAAATCCTGACCGCGGCGCTGCGGGAAAGCGCGGGCGCCACGGTGGTGGGCACGAAATCCTTCGGCAAGGGCATTATTCAGCAGGTGTTCAGCGTCGGCGATGAAGGCGCCGGATGCCAGATCACCATCGCGGAATACCTGACGCCGAAGGGAAATAAGGTTCATGAAGTGGGCCTGGAGCCGGACGTGATCGTGGAATTGCCGGCCGGTGACAACGGCAGCTACGACTTCGCGGACCTGGAAAAGGACGTGCAGCTGAAAAAGGCGCTGGAAATTGCACGGGAAAAGTTGAAATAAAACAGCGGCAATGATACAATACAAGCGTACCCCATCCCGACCCCAGGCCGGAAAGGTGCGGCAGAGGGACGGTACGCAGCGAACCTGATTGAACGCGGAGAGGCATCAAAGCGCAAGACGGGAAGGGGGCGAATCAATATGATTGTCAGAAGATGCACGGGATAGGCTTTATGGCCTGTGCCGTGCATTTTTGCAAGCACGGACGGAAAACTGATTTGACCGAAAAAAAGTTTCGGAGGAAAGCTCAATGGAAAAAAGACTCGGATTCATCGGCATTATCGTGAGCCGTAAAGACTGCATCGAAGAAGTCAACCGGATTCTTTCACGATTCGGAAAGCTGATCCGGGGACGGATCGGCGTGCCGAACCATGAGGATGAATCCGCGGTGATCGGGCTGATTACGGAAGGAACCAACGACGAGATCGGCGCGCTGACCGGAAAGCTTGGGAATCTCCCGGGAATCGTCGTGAAAAGCGCGCTTGCACCCTCAAAAAGCAAAGGAGAAGAAAGAAAATGAAAAAATGGATTGCGATTCTGTTTGCCCTGGTGATGACCCTGACGGCGGCGATGGCTGGCGCGGAGGGCGGAATGCTGATCGTGGCCCCGAACGGCGCCCCAGCGATGGCAGTTGCCGGCGTTTGGGCGGAAAACAACGACGCAGTGAAGACGATTAACGCCGACACCATCGCTGAAGCCTTCGGCAGCGCGGAAGCGGACTTCATTATTGCACCCATCAACGCGGGAGCAAAACTGTTCGAGGCCGGCAAATCCACCTACCGGCTGGCGGCGGTGGTGACCTGGGGGAACCTGGTTTTCGCCTCCAAGGCCGAAGGCTTCACACCGGAAATGATCAGCGGCAAAAAGCTGGTGCTGTTCGGTGAAAATACAATCAATGCTTCCATCGCGCTGTACGTGCTGGAGAAGAAGGGCATCGTGCCCTCGGAGGTTGAATACCTGGCCGGGGCTGCGGAGACCCAGGCGCTGCTGCTGAGCGGCGACGCGGACACCTTTGTGATGACCGCCGAACCGGCCGTGACCGCGGCAAAAATGAAGGACGAAACGATTACTTCTGTGCCGGTGAACGACCTGTACAAAGAGGTGACCGGCTTTGACGGATTCACCCAGGCGGGCCTGTTCGTACGAGAGAAAACGGCAGCGGAGAACCCGGAACTGATAAAAGAAGGACTCGAAAAGATTCAGGCTTCCGTGGAAATGTGCGAAAAGGATCCGGCGGCGGTTGCCAAAAACGTAGTGGCGATGGAGATCCTGCCGAAGGAGCCGGTGGCGCTGAAAGCGCTGCCCGGATGCAGCATCCGCTGGATGACGGCGGGCGAGGCCCGGGAGCAGATTGAAACCACGGCTGGCATTGACCTGAAACAGTTCGGCGGGCAACTGCCGGCGGACGACTTCTATTTCAGCGCCGATTAATAAATCAGATGCAGAAGAAACAAAAAGGATCAACAACGGCTTTCTGCCTGGGAATCGTCCTGATCGGGGCGGTTCTTCAGGCGGGGGGTGCGCTGAAGGGAAACCGCGTTGTTTTTCCGGGCCTGGCCGAAAT
This sequence comes from uncultured Eubacteriales bacterium, assembly GCA_902764875.1. Lineage (GTDB taxonomy): Bacteria > Bacillota > Clostridia > Christensenellales > Aristaeellaceae > Aristaeella. Next base: position 17,554 of record CACWXP010000029.1, on the reverse strand, counting down.
CGGACAGGCCCTGTTTCGGCTGCTCGGTGACGGGAACACATACCTGAAAATCGGAACAACGCTGATTCATGTGCTGGAAGCCCTGCTGATTTCGGCTTTGATCGGTATTTTGATCGGCCTGGCGGAAGGCATCAGCGGACGGATCCATTCCTTTTTCCGGCCGATGATGATCCTGATCCGGTCGATGCCGATGATCGTGATGGTCATTCTGATCATGTCCATGCTGGAGTACCGATCCGTTCCTGTGACGGCGGCCGGCCTGATTCTGATCCCCGTTTTCAGCGAGGCGGTTTATGAAGGATGCCGGAGCCTGGAGCCGGAACTGATCGACGTATACCGGATGAACGGGGGATTTGGCTTTCAGGTGGCATTGCATGTTTACCTGCCGCTGATTTCCGGCTACCTGAAACAGGCGTTTGTGAATGCGGCGGGCATGGGACTGAAGGTCGTGGTTTCGGCGGAATACCTGGTTCAGACGAAAGACAGCCTCGGGAAAGCCGTTTATTCCAGCGCCTATTTCAGCGAATACGCGGAGATTTATGCCTATGCGCTGATCATGGTTTTCCTGGTGCTGCTGATCACCGAAGTACCGGGATTGCTGATCCGGAAAAAAACGGCCTGATTTTTCACAAAATGTTGCCGAAAAGTTGCATATTCACCTGTTACAGGGTATAATATCATGCGGCGAGGAAAACCGCCGATGGAGGTTTTTTGGGGATGTACAAACTTCTGCTTGTTTCCGACCGGGAAGAGATCCTGAACGCTTTTGACCAGATCGAAAATTGGGAACGCCACGGCTTCAAAAAGCCGCACATCCGGCACGACTATGAAGGCATGCTGGATAGCCTGGCCAAACATCACGCGGACGGAATCAGCATCGCCGTGGTTCCGGAAGAAGCAAAGAAGATTTACCCCTATCTGCAGGCTAACTATCCGAACGTTCCGATCTTTGAGGCGGGAGAGACAGAGGACGAGATCCTGCGGTATCTGAACGAGCTGAACATCCTGCTGAACCGGATACACGCCGATTTTTCCAACGACGGATTTACGGAAATCGACATGCTGATGGAATGTCGGCATGAGTTTTTCCGGAAGCTGCTGACGGGCAGGGTTGAAAACAAAGACGACCTGGTTCGCAACATGCATCTGCTTCGCAGCCGGATGGATCCGGAAGAAACCTGCATGATCATGGAACTGGCGCAGCCCGCAACCACGGAACAGGACAAACTGGAAGGCCGGTGGCACTACGGGCAGGACCGGCTGGAACTGACGCTGCGGCAGTCCTTCGGCGGTGACGTGCAGGGCGTGCATATTCTGCCGACAGTGAATACAGACGGGCGGATCTTTGTGCTTTGCTGCCGCCTGTGGGACACGGACGAAATTGAAATGACCCAGGACCAAATGACGGCGCTGCTGACCTCGCGCATTGCGGACGGCATCGACCATCTGAAGGAGTTTTTCGGGCTGGAGCTGCATATTACCGGAATGAGGATTTTACCGTCGCTGTACGATCTTTGTACGGAAGCGGCGGAATAAAGGATAGAGAAAACAGACAGGGAGGGGTTCAAAATGGGTATTCTGAACATGATCAAAGGCCAGCTGATCGACGTGATCGAGTGGACCGACAGTTCCAACAAAACAATGGTTCACAAGTATGACATGAACGGCAAGGAAATTATGATGGGCGCACAGCTGACCGTTCGGGAGAGCCAGGTTGCCATCTTTGTGAACGAGGGTGAGATCGCGGACGTTTTCGAACCCGGCCGGTATGAGCTTTCCACCAGCAATATGCCGATTATGACGGCACTGAAGAGCTGGAAATACGGCTTCAACAGCCCTTTCAAATCCGACGTTTACTTCGTGAACACCAAACAGTTCCTGGACATGAAGTGGGGAACGAGCAATCCCGTAATGATGCGGGACGCCGAATTCGGCATGATCCGCCTGCGGGCCTTCGGCATCTACAGCTTCAAGGTTTCCGATCCGGTGACCTTCCTGAAGGAAGTGTTCGGCACCGCCTCCCTGTTCACGGTGGAGGGCGTTGAAGGACAGATCAAGCGGACCATCGTGAGCGGACTGAGCGACGCTATTGCGGAAAGCAAGATTCCGGCGCTGGACCTGGCCGCCAACTATGACGAGCTGTCCAATTTCGCCCTGCAGAGCATCAATCCGAAGATTAAGGCGCTGGGCCTGACGCTGTGCAGCTTCATTATCGAGAACATCTCCCTGCCGGAAGAGGTCGAAAAGTCCATGGACAAGCGGACATCCATGGGCGTGCTGGGCAACCTGGACCAGTATGCGAAATACCAGGCAGCCGAAGCGATGCGCGAAGCGGCCAACAGCGAAGGCGGCGGCGGAATGGCCGGCATGGGTGTCGGCATGGGCGCGGGCGCGGCGATGGGACAGATGTTTGCGCAGAGCCTGGGCAATACTGCCTCTCCCACGGCGGCTCCCCAGACGAGCGGAGCGGTTTGCTCCGCCTGCGGCGCGACCATTGCGGTGGGTGCAAAGTTCTGCCCGGAATGCGGCGCGAAACAGAACGCCGGCGCATTCTGCACAAGCTGCGGAAAGGCGATTCCCGCGGGAACCAAATTCTGCCCCGAATGTGGCGCAAAACAGTAACAGCAAATACAGATAATCAAAAGAGACTGCCGAGCGGCAGTCTCTTTCGCATAGGGAGAAACGATTTATTCGGAAGATTCCTCAGATTTCGGAGTAGAGGATATCTCTTTCCTCGGCGTACTCTTTCCCATAGGAATCCGGATAGACAAAGAGCATCAGATGGCGGCATTCGGAGAAGGCGTCCGGCTCGATGAAAGAGACACGTTCCGGAATCACAAGGGAAATCAGATTTTCACAATTCACGAAAGCTTCGGAACCGATTTCCTCCAGGGAATCGGGAAGATTGACACAGTTCAGGCTTTCGCATCGGGAGAACATCATGGCCGGGATGGTTTTTACACCGGAGTTGAAGGTGACCGTTTCCAGCATAGAACAGGAACCGAAGATATGGGGTCCCAGGGTTTTCAGCGACGGAGGAAGGGTGATTTCTTCCAGGGAGCGGCAGCCTTCAAAGGCAGATTCGCCGATTTCGACCAGGGATTCCGGCAACCGCAGGGACTGGAGACTGCTGCAGCCGGAGAAGGCGCAGGACGAAATAAAACGTACGGAATCCGGAAGGCGGATGGAGGCGAGGGAAGCGCAGGCATAGAAAACAGAATACTCAATGGATGTCAGGGTTTCGGGGAGACGAACCTCCTGAAGACCGGAACATCCATGGAAAGCATTGGGAGAGATCCGGGTGACAGAATCCGGAATGTAGACGGATTTCAGGTTTTTGCAGCCGTAGAAGGCTTTCTGTTCGATGACATGGACAGAATCCGGGAAGGTGACAGATTCCAGATGAACCCGGTTGGCAAAAGCCTCCTCATCAATGACGGCAACGGTGTCCGGCACGATGTAGTCATGGTCATGCTTTTCAAAGGGATAGAAGATAAGACGCTTATCCTTTCGGTTGATGAGCACGTTGTCATCGGACATGAAAACCGGATGATCCGGCACCACGGTGATGGACGAAAGGGCGACGCAGCCGGAGAAGGCGCCGCTGCCTATTTTCTGGAGGTGGGAGGGGATGTTGATGGAGGTGAGCGCATCACAGGAAGCGAAAGCGTTTTCCCCGAGCTCGGCCAGATTTTTCGGCAGGGTGATGAACCGGAGGCTGCGGCATTCCGCAAAGGCTTCCGGACCAATCAGGTGCAGCGAATCCGGCAGATAGACCGTTGAAAGGGAGGAACAGGACTGAAAAGTGGAATAATTGATTTTCCGGACCAAAGGAGGAACGGACACACTTTTCAGAGAGGAACAGCCGATGAAACACCATTCCCCGATGGTCTTGACGGTTTGAGGAATGGAGACAGTGACAAGGGATTCACACCAGGAGAATGCAGCCTCGCCAAGAGTTACGACCGTTTCGGGAATGACGACAGACTGGATGCCGGAAAGCCAGGAAAAAGCGTTGTCCGCAATAACGGTTACGGGCTTTCCTTCATAATGATCCGGTATGACAATCTGGGAATCTTTTCCTTCGTAACTGTCCAGCTGGGCGGTACCGTCCCTGCGGATTGAAAAGAGATAATCTGCCATGGGGATGCTCCTTCTGAGAGTGTAGGGTTTAGGGTTCAGGAAAGCATGGCTGCGCCGATGATGCCGGCCTCGGAACCGAGGACGGCCAGCTTGATCTCCGGAATGGGAAGATCATTGTAGAGCACATAGCTGGCGTATTCACGCTGCAGCGGCTCGAGGAGGAAGGATCCGGCCTTGCTGACGCCGCCGCCGAGCACGATGACTTCGGGATCCAGGAAATTCACGATATTGGCAAGCGCCTGAGCCAACTGGTGAATCCAGCGGGTGTAGACTTCCACAGCGACCGGATCATTCTGACGGGCGGCGTCGATGATGGTGCGGGCTTCGACCTTTGTGATATCATTGCCGACGGAACGGAGGATCTCCGTATCCTGACGGAGCGCGACAGCCTCGCGGCCCATGCGAATGAGAGCGGTGGCCGAGCAATAGCGTTCGAGGCAGCCGCGGTTTCCGCAGGTGCAGGGGACGCCGTTCAGCTCGAAAATGGTATGGCCCAGTTCGCTGCCGACGCCGTGGAAGCCGCTCCAGATCTTGCCGTTGATGATGATGCCGGAGCCGATGCCGGTGCCGATGGTGACAAAGACGCTGGAGGACGTTCCGGCGCTGACGCCGGCAACGCTTTCTGCCAGGGCGGCGACATTGGCGTCGTTTTCAATGAAAAGCGGGATGGACAGATGCTTGAGGAACTCTTCGCGAAAGGGTACGTGGAACCAACCCATATTGGGACACCGGTCGATTTCACCGGTTTTGGGGTTGGCGATGCCGGGAATACCGACGCCGACACTTTCGATCTGGTCCGGGGAGAAACCCGCCCGGGCGGCTGTGGTGACCACGGCGGCGGCCATCTGGGCAATTTGCTCGGGGATGGAGAGATGGGTGTTGGTGGGGATGGATTCTTCGGCGATGATCTTCAGGTCCTTATCCACTGCGCCGAACTGGATGCCCGTTCCACCGACATCGATACCGATTCGAATCATACAAAACCTCCTGATATTATGAATCATGAAAAACAGAAGACAGTTCCCGCGCCGCGTTCATACCGGCGCGTTTGAGACTGAAATTACGGGCGGCAACCTCCACGATGATCGCAAGGTTGCGGCCGGGCTTGATCGGGATTTTCTGGCAGGGAACCGAAACACCGAGAATCTCGAAATAACTGTCGTCCAGGCCGATGCGGTCCAGTTCGTCGCTGTCATCCGGACCGGAGACAGTCAACTCCATGATGAGGTCGATGGTCTTACTGAAGGTGACGGCGCCGATGCCGAACATGGCCTGGACATCGATGACGCCGATGCCGCGGATTTCCATGAGATGGCGGATGCGCTCGGGGCAGGTGCCGATGAGCCTTTCCTCGGAAATCCGGCAGATATCCACCACATCATCGGCCACCAGCTGGTGACCGCGCTTGATGAGCTCCAGGGCGGCTTCGCTTTTACCGACGCCGCTTTTCCCGGTGAGCAGGACGCCGACCCCGTAGACATCGAGCAGAATGCCGTGGCGGGTGATGTGCGGAGCGAGGCAGCGGTTGAGATAATGGATGGCGTTGACGGTGAACTTGCTGGTGACGGCCGGGGTTCGGAAGACGAAAATCTGATGCTTTTGCGCAAGTTCGAGGAGCTCGGGCGGCGGCGTGAGATCCCGGCAGATTACGATACAGGGAATCCGGTAGGACATGTATTTGTCCAGGATGCTGCGGCGGTTCCCGGCAGACTGTTTGTCGAGATAACTCATTTCCACCTTGCCGATGACCTGGGGACGCTCGAAGGCGAAAAACTCATAGAAACCGCAGAACTGCATACCGGGACGGTTCAGGTCCGGCGTGCGGAGATCCCACTCGTCAAAGGGGGAAGAGACAAGACAATCCAGCTTCAGGGCTTCCTGAAACGCACGGGCGTTGATCATGCCTGCACCTCCTGCTGCGGGACTTCCGCCAAATACTGCTCCAGGAACCTTGCGACGCCGTCCTCATTATTGGAGAGACAGACCTGGTCACACCCGGCAATGACCTCCGGCCTGGCATTAGCTACGGCAACGGAGAGACCGGCGATTCTGAGCATGGGCAGATCGTTGAGACTGTCGCCGAAAACGGCAAAGTTTTCCGGCTTCAGGCCCAGCAACGCCGCCGTTTTCTCCAGAGCGATGCCCTTGGTGGCCCTGAGTGGATTGAACTCCAGAAAATAGGGCTTGGAGCAGGTGACTGAGGCACGGCCGGCAAAGCGCTGCTGCCCGAGGGCGAGCATCCGGGCGACGGTGTCCTCATCCGACATCATGAGAATCTTGCTGCGGGGTTCGCGGATGAACTGGGCAAGATCGCCGACGCACTCGCCGGGCAGACTGGCCATGGCTGCATAGCGCCGGGAATAGTCTGAAACCTCGTTGAAATAAAACCGGTCGTCGGAATAGGTCTGCTGGTAACAGCCGAATTCATTGCCGAAGCGGGCAATCTCGTGACAGAGGTCGACGGAAAAGGTTTCGCGGTGCAGAACCCTGCCGTCCGCCGGATCCCAGATGAGCGCGCCGTTGGCGCCGATGCAGAGGGAAACGCAGCCCAGCGCGTCGACGAAAGGCTTCATGCTCATCAGAGTGCGGCCGCTGGCGGCCACAAAGACGAACCCCTGATCGCGGAGTTGACGGAAAACACGCACCGTTTCCGCGGAAATGGTGAGATCATCCCTGAGCAGTGTATCGTCGAGATCGAAGGCGGCGGCTTTTACGGCATTCATGCTTTCAGACCTTCGACAGCGGCTTTCTGGGCCGGGATGCAGCGCATGAACTGTTCCATATAGCGGTCGAAGCCCTTTTCATCCTCGGGATCGGGGGCGACGGTGAGTTTCTTCATGCCGGCAAAGACATGATCCCGGAGATAATCCTCGAGGGATTCGCCCTCACCGCGGAGAATCGCGTATTCAGCCAGCAGGGCGATCCCCCAGGCACCGCCTTCACCGGCGGTTTCCATCACGGTAACGGGGGCATGGATGGCAGCGGCCAGCAGATTCTGGCCGACGCCCTCGGTTTTGAACAGACCGCCGTGACCGTAGACTTCATCAATCGGAACATTTTCCTTTGCCATAATATCCATGCCGGCCTTGAGAGTTTCGAGACTGGCGTAGATCTGGGTGCGCATGAAATTGGCCATGTTCATTCTGGCGTCGGGTGTGCGGATGAGCATGGGCCGACCCTCGCTGAGACCGGTGACCGGTTCGCCCGCATAGTAGTTGAAGCTGACGAGGCCGCCGCAGTCCTTTTCGCCCTCCATGGCTTTTTTGAACAGACGGGTGAAGACTTCACCGGCATCGGTTTTGAAGCCCATAAGTTCGGCAAATTCGCGGAAGAGAGCGACCCAGGCGTTGATATCGGAGGTGCAGGAATTGCAGTGAACCATGCCGACTTGTTTGCCGACGGGGGTGGTGACGATATCGATTTCCGGATAGACCTTTGACATGGGCTTTTCCAAAACGATCATGCTGAAGATGGAGGTCCCGGCGGAAACGTTGCCCGTGCGCGGGCGGACGCTGTTGGTGGCGGTCATACCGGTTCCCGCGTCGCCTTCCGGCGGGCAGAGGGGACAGCCGGGCTCCAGATCGCCGGAGGGATCCAGCAGCTTTGCGCCCTCCGCCGTAAGCGTTCCGGCATCCTCACCGGCGGAAAGCACAGCGGGGAGGATTTCCTTCAGCTTCCAGGGGAAACCCTTCGGCGCGACCAGCGCGTCGAAGGCTGCGACCATTTTCGCGTTGTAATCACAGGTGTCGGAGTCGATGGGCATCATGCCGCTGGCATCGCCGACGCCGAGGACTTTTTTGCCGGTGAGGAGGAAATGAATCCAGCCGGCCAGGGTCGTGAGGAAGCGGATATCCTTCACATGAGGCTCCTCGTTCAGGATCGCCTGATACAGGTGGCTGAGGCTCCAGCGCTGGGGCATATTAAAGGAAAAAAGCGCGGACAGCTTTTCGGCGGCTTCGCCGGTGATCGTGTTCCGCCAGGTCCGGAAAGGAACCAGGAGCTTCATACCGGCATCGAAAGGAAGATAGCCGTGCATCATGGCGCTGACGCCCAAGACGGCGATCCTTTTCAGCGGAACGCCGGTTTCCCTCAGAACATTCTGCTTCAGATCGGCATAGCTGGCCTGGAGGCCGGAAAGAATCGCCTGCTCGCTGTAGGTCCAGACGCCGTTTTGAAAATCGTTTTCCCATTCATGACTGCCGGAGGCGATGACTTTATGATCCCGGTCGATCAGCACGCTTTTGATACGCGTGGAACCGAACTCGATGCCGAGGATTGCTTTGCCTTCCGAAATGATGCTTCCAGAAACCTGACTGCTCATGACTGACCCTCCCGAATTCCGAATGAAGTTTTTCTTTCTATCTATTGTATCAAAAGGACAGAAGCCTGTAAATGATAATTTTCTGTTATTTTACATAGCGGCGGGAAGGCCGGGGCGTCTTCATCCTGTGGGCGCGATGCTTTTTACGGAGGACGAAGAATCCGATGACAAGCGCAGCCACAAGCAGAACCGGCCCGAGGAAAACCATGAGCAGTTCGGCGGAAAACGGCGGGAAAGGATTCGGATCCGCATAGGTCTCGTTGACGATTTCCTCCAGGGTTTTCGGAGCGTTCTCACGCCGGGCGACGGAACGGGATGCGGTGAGCGAATAAACAACGGGATCGCCATACTGGGGGAAATAGGTCATGGTGCCGATGACCTCACCGGCAGCGATCGGGGCGGCAAAATCGCGGGTGTACTGGATCATGAGTAGATTCGTCAGATTTGCTGCCATGCGCTTGACTTCAGAAGCGGTGGTTGTGATACGGGGATTGGCAACGGAGGGATCCTGCAGCTGGCAGGCGAGGAGGATCTTCCCGCGGTTGGAATCGGAGGTTGAATAATTATTGGTTTCGATGGTGATGGGGTTCATGTTGTAAAGGTCGATGGGCGTTACGCTGACGAACTGGCTGAAGCCATAGTTCATGAGCTTGATCGTATCCGCCCAGCGGGCGCGCTTGCCTGTGAAAAGCACGACGGAGATCAGACGGACGCCGTCTTTTTCCGCGCCGCCGGCAAAGCAGTAGCCCGAACGGGAATGAGAACCGGTTTTGATGCCCACAGCATAGGGATAATAATACTTGTTCGGGCTTTCTTCGGAGCCGGGGAGCATATATTCGTTCTTAGTGGTGATGGTTCGGGCTTTCTGCATATTGGTTTTGGGTATGGACCAGGAGACCGCGGAAGCAATTTCACGGAACTGCTCGTTCTGCATGGCCTGGCGGGCGATGATCGCCAGATCCCGCGCGGTTGAATAGTGGTTGTCGTCGTGATAACCGTGGGGATTTGCAAAATGGGTGTTGGTGCAGCCGTACATCTGTGCTGTTGAATTCATAAGATTCACAAATTCGGGGATGGAGCCGGAGACCGTTTCGGCGATGACGTTTGCGCCGTCGTTGCCGGAGAGCAGCATCGTACCGTACAGCACGTCGATGAAACGGATTTCCTCGCCGGCCTTTAGCTTCATGGTGGAGGAATCGGCGGGAACATCCAGGGCGGTTTCGGAAACCGTGACGTAGGCATAGACATCGTCGACCATGAGAATGCCGAGAAGAACGGTGAGCATTTTTGTGGTGGAGGCCGGATAGCGGATTTCATCCGGATTCTTTTCAAAAATAACTTCGCCGGTATCCTCCACCATCAGGATGGCGGAAAGGGCATACAGCTGGTCGGGAGAAAGCTCGTCCGGATGTTCTTCATCGTATTTTTCCGCATTCGGATTCAGGGTCGGCTCCGGGATCGGCTCGGCGGTCGGGGCGGCCTGCTCCGCAAAGGCGGAAGAAAAAGGAGCAGAAGGAAACAACGCCGAAAAAACAAGGCACAGGACCAGCGCAAAGAGCAGAACCTTTTTCAAGCGGCTTCCTCCTTTCGGGATGATCGAACGCGAACGGGAAGGTTACGGGATGGCCGCCGCGGCGGAGAAGGTGGGGAGCAGGGATGAACCGGAAAGCTGCATCACGAGGAAAATGATGCCGATGACGGCCAGATAAACGGCGAAGACGCTCATCGGCACTTTTGCGATGATCTTCAGCATGAAACGGAGAGCGAAATAACCGGCGACGGCGGCAACAAGGATGCCGACAAGGGTGGGCACCAGTTCAAGATGTTTGAAATAGCCTTCGTCCAGCGCGTCCTTGCCTTCCATGATCAGGGAGCCGAGGATGGCCGGGGCGCTCATTATAAAGGAGAAGGAAGCGGCCTTTTTCTTATCCAGGCCGGACAGAACGCCGCCGAAGATCGTGGAACCGCTGCGGGAGACGCCAGGGATCATGCCGATGCCCTGGAACAGTCCCATCACAACCGCCTGGAGAGGGCCGACGCCCTTTCCGGAACGGGGACGACGGGTGGATATGAGATCGCAGAGCAGAAGAAAGAGGGCAGTGATGAGGAAGGAAGCGCCGAGGAACCAGCCGGAATCAAAGACAGCAAAGCCGCTGACGCCCGGACCGCCGACATTCGGAAAGAGCACCTTTGCGGCAAGATAGATCACCAGGGTGGGCAGGGAAGCGATGACCAGATAGAGCAGAAGCCTGTTTTTGACCGGATGGCGAAGCATATTGATCCAGTCTTTCCAGAAGACAATGACCAGAGGAATCAGCGTGCCGACATGCAGAAGAATATCCAGCACCTTGTAGGACGCCTGGACATCGGGGGCTGCATTCTGAATCCCGAGTAAAAAGCGGGCAAGCAGCAGATGACCGCTGGATGAAACCGGAAGGAATTCACCCAGCCCCTGAATGAGACCCAGCAAGGCTCCCTGAAACACGTTCATACACAATACCTCCCTAAAAAAACCATTCCTGTTATTTTATCACAGGAAAGGCGGTTTGGAAAGCTTGACGCATCCGAATCCCTTCTATATAATGAATTGCCGAGCTTATCGGCTATTTTCGTGCAAACGGAGGAGAAAACGGAGAAATATGAAACTCGGTGTTGTCGGACTACCCAATGTCGGGAAAAGCACGCTGTTTAACGCAATTACAAACGCCGGCGCACAGGCGGAGAACTATCCCTTCTGCACCATTGAGCCGAATACCGGCGTCGTGATGGTACCGGACGGACGGCTGAACGTGCTGGCGGAGATGTATCACCCGAAGAAGGTGACGCCGACCACGATCGAATTTGTGGATATTGCCGGTCTGGTGAAGGGCGCAAGCCGGGGTGAAGGCCTGGGCAACAAATTTCTGAGCCATATCCGGGAAGTGGACGCGATTGTTCACGTCGTTCGGTGCTTTGAAAATGAGAACATCATCCACGTGGACGGATCGGTGAATCCGGGGCGGGATATCGAGACCATCAACCTGGAACTGATCTTTTCGGACATGGAAACGGTGCAGCGGCGCAAGGAGAAAGCCGAGAAGAATTTCCGGGGCGGGGACAAGAAGGCCGGCGCAGAAATGGAACTGGCCGGAAAGATCTACGCGCACCTTGAAAGCGGCAAACCGGCCAGAACCTATGACGCAGACGACGAAGAAAAAGAAATCCTGAACGGATGGTTCCTGCTGACGACCAAACCAGTGATTTATGCCGCGAACATTTCCGAAGACGACATCGGGAAGAACGAGAGCGAAATACCTTTCCTGAAAACGGTCCGGGAGATCGCCGAAAGCGAGAAGGCGGAAATGATTACCATCTCTGCCGCCATTGAGGAAGACATTGCCCAGATGAGCCCGGAGGAGAAGACGGAGTTCCTGGAAGAAATGGGGATCGGACAGAGCGGACTGGATCGGCTGATTACCGCCTGCTACCGGCTGCTGGGGCTGATATCCTTCCTGACCGTGGGCGAAGATGAATGCCGGGCGTGGACCATTCAGAACGGTACGAAGGCGCCGCAGGCCGCCGGAAAGATTCATACCGATTTTGAAAAAGGGTTTATCCGGGCGGAGGTTGTGCCCTATGAAACGCTGGTTGAACAGGGCAGCATGACAGCATGCCGTGAGAAAGGCCTGATTCGCAGCGAAGGCAAGGACTATGTGATGAAGGACGGGGACGTGACCCTGTTCCGCTTCAACGTCTGATGAATGAAAGGATGAATTGAGATGTCCCGTATGCAGTATTTTATGGACCGGGTTGGCAAAATGGACAAAAAAGCCATGTGGAAAACGACCGGTATTCTCAAAAAAAGAAGCGGAAAAAGCAGAGCCTGGCTGATGAAGGACATGCTCAGCTGCGCCGTGAAATACAACGCGGGATACATGGACTATAAAATTGCGCAGATGTATAAGCTGAACGACGAGCAGCGCAGCACCGTGATCACCCGCGGGATTTCCAATGATATCGTGCGGCGGATGAACAACAAGGAATACTGGCATTATTTTGACGACAAAGCCGAATTCAACGAACAGTTCAAGGAATGGATTCCGCGAAAATGGATTGTGGTGAAGGAAGACACGGATCCAGACGAACTGTATGCCCTTTGCAGAAACCAGAAGGAAATGATCTGGAAGCCGCTGGAAGGATCCAGCGGGCAGGGTATCCGTAAATATCAGCCTGAAGACTGGAAAGACGGCGGAGAAGCCTTCAAAAACCGGATGTTGCAGGACGGAACGGGCATTCTGGAAGAAGTGGTGATTCAGCACCCGAAGATGGCATCGCTCTGCCCAACGTCGGTGAACACCTGCCGGATTGCCACGCTGCTGGGCGACAAACAGAAGGGCATTGTGTATGCTTTTCTGCGCATCGGCAACGGAAAGGTGATGGACAACGTGGACTGCGGCGGCATGGCCGCACGGATTGACCTTGAGAGCGGGAAACTGCTGACGGTGGGCGCGGACAAGGCGGGAAACACCTTTATCAAGCACCCCATTACCAACACGAGCATTATCGGATTCCAGATTCCGTTCTGGGAAGAGGCAAAGGATATGTGCCTGAAGGCAGCACAGAAATTCCCGGAAATGCGCTTTGTGGCCTGGGACGTGGCGATTACACCGGACGGACCGACCTTCATTGAGGGTAACAGCTTCCCGAGCCACGCGGTGCCACAGTTCGCGGCACATTATCCGGACGGGATCGGCATTCTGCCGGAATTCCGGAAGTTTATCGATTGCTGAAGCGCATCAATACCCCGCGATTTCGCTGAGGGCTGCGGCCTGGAAGCTGACAGACAGAGCGGCCGTTCCGTGGCAGGAGGCGTTGGAAACAACACGGATGCGGGTCGAAGGATCCGGTGCTGTGAGAATGCATCGGGTCTCAAAAAGCAGAATGCCCGTGGGAATATGATAATCGCTGGAGATGAGGGCAAGCTGCGTGACCTGCGGCTCATAAAGCGACAACAGGTTCAGGGTGAAGACCGCGTTCTGTACGGTGCTGAGGGAATCACCTTCCGCATAAACCCTTTCCGGTGAAACGCCTTTGGCGATCAGCCAGTCCCGCATCTTTCCGGCCTCGGTGGCGTCTTTCTGATTCGCGGCGGTGGGGCCGCCGGTGCAGACGATCGGGGCGTTCGGATACTTTTTGGCGGCAGAGAGTACGACCTTCAGCCGGTTGACTAGTTCCGGACGCATGGTTCCGTCCGGATTCAGCTGGTATCCCAGGGCCACGATGCAAAGTTCATTGGTGTCCGGAAGTCCGTCGGGGAGCACATCCCCGTTGACTTCCGGATTTTTTGACAGTTCTTTCCAGAGATTCATGATTTCTTCCCAGCAGGCGGCGGCGGGCGGATTAAAGGCGCGGATGCGGGCTAGCAGCGGCGCGTTGAGCGCATCCGCCTGATCGCCTTTGGATGCAAAATTGGCGATCATTTCCCGGGCTTCGGCGACGCCGGAGGAGACCTCGGTGAGGATCGCCTCGGTCTGTATCAGGGCCACCATTGCATCCAGCGGATCCGGGGCGCTGCCTTTTTCGGTTACGCAGGCATAACTGCCGATGAGGGTGACGTCGAAACCGTTGAACAGGCGGTTGAAAGCGGCGAGGGATCCGTAAAGCAGATTGGCGCGGCGCTGATGGTAATCCGAGGTGACCAGGGTGATGCTTTCGATCCCCTGCTGACGGAGAATTTCGAAAGTGTTCAGGGCATTCTCCGCAGTGGTCATGGCTTTTTCATCGGTCAGGATTCTGCCGGCGGCGATGCCGCAATGCTTTGTGAGCCAGGATTTCATGAGCCCGGCCTCGGTGTGGCGGGCGGGATTGTTTTCCCCGGTGGCGCCGCCGGAACAGACCAGAACGGATTCCGGGAAAGCCTTTGCGGCCGCGGCGGCCGCGTTGCAGCGGGCTTTCAGCTCGTCGGTCATTTCTCCGTCCACCAGCTGCAGCCCGAGAACGACAAAGGCCTGCTTTCCGGAGACGGGAAGCAGGGAGGGGTCATCTGTTCCGTACAGCAACACCGGCCAGGAAGCATCCAGATAGAAATCATTGTAAAGACGCGTGGCTTCGGCTGAAAGTTCCTCGCTGCAGATGCCCGAGAGATCCGGAAAGACAACATCTGTGGTTTCAGCGGCGTTCTCGGCAAAGGAAAAACATGCGGAAAGCAACAGAACGAGACAGAGAAGGGCGGAAAAAAATTTTTTCATTTGCAGGTTTCTCCTTTGCTTTCTCTTGCGGCCGCGGAAGCGACGACCGTCTTCCGGACTTCTTCGGCCCAGGTAATGATTTTTTCCTTCCAGTTATCATCCTGGGCATAGAGCTGATAGGTTTTGAAGCCGTACTGGGCCCCGAGGGAACAGATGACGGCCTCGTCGTCGATATGCAGAGAGATCCGGTAACGGTTCGGCAGCTTTTGGGGAAGGACGGTTTTGCTGTTCCGCTGGAGGGTGTTCACCACATCCGGCGTTCCGAGCCGTAGCCTTTCTTTGTAAAAATGATTCAGCGGAAAACGGAGGGGCGGTCCTGTTTTATGCGTTTTTTCGGAAACGAACAGAACTTCATCCAAATCGAAGGAGACACGCATTTTTTCCGGGGCCTGATCCTTCATTGAGCTTCACCGCTTTCATCATGCATCAGCCGTAAACTATGCACAAATGATACCACACGGGAAAGACACAGACAAGAGCGCCGAACCAAACATGAGAGGACGCAGAAAAGAAAAGCGGAGAGGGACGAAAAAAAGGCCTGCCCGGAAGCAAGCCGCCTTTTGGCGGAGAGTTAGGGATTTGAACCCTAGGTGAGGTATCACCCCACACACGATTTCCAGTCGTGCGCCTTAGACCACTCAGCCAACTCTCCACAAATGGTCACATCAAAGAATTATACCGCCGAAACGGATTTTGTCAAGGGAAAGATTTTGAAAACCGGAAGGTTTTGCGTCAGATTTCCTTCAGGGCGGCAATTTCTTCTTCTGTCACGGGAGTTTAACACTTGATTGATAGCCAAGCCCCCGCAAAGCCTTGACAGGCTTTTGTTTTTTTGTCAAATTTTCTGAATTTATATGTTGTATGTGCTGTATGTTTATGGTATAATAGAACAGGGCGGTTTTTTTGAAGCTTTACTATGATAAGAGACTCAGCGATCCGACGTATTATGCGCAACAGGGATTCCGTAACGGAAAGAAAACAACCACGCGAAATGTCAAGAATTTTGGAAAGCATTCAGAATTACTGAAAATCACAGACGATCCGATTGCATATGTTAAGGCTGAAATCGACAAGATGAATGCCGAGTACCGGTCCGGACGGCTACAGATTGAACTTACCTGTGATTTTAATGAGCGAGTCAAAAAGACAGACCGGGAAGCTTCCCAATCTACCGCCGTTAATACCGGTTACTTTTTCCTGCAGCACATTATGGGGCAGTTGAATCTGAAAGATTTCTTTACCAAGATCACCGCTGACCGGAAGATGACCTTTAACTGCTATGACATCAATCGGTTCCTGACATACGCCAGGATTCTTGATCCTCGTTCCAAGTATGGTACCTGGGATCGGCTGGATTCCTATTATGAGAAGCCTGATTTTGCCTACCAGCATATCATGCGGTTCATGGATGTGTTGGAGGAGCATTATAACGATTATCTGACCTGGCTTTACAAGCAAAGCAGCAATGTTGTTCCCCGGCAAACTTCTGTCATGTACTACGACTGCACTAATTTCTATTTTGAAACAGAAAAAGCCGACGATGAATATGTTGATCCTGTTACAGGGGAGATTCTGACAGGATTACGGCAGTTTGGATACAGCAAGGAACATCGTCCGAATCCGATTGTCGAGATGGGACTGTTCATGGACCAAAGAGGAATACCGGTCAGTATGTGTCTGCATCCCGGAAACACGAGCGAGCAACTTACTGCCGTTCCGCTGGAGAGAGAAATCGTCAAAATGCTGGAAGGTGCCCAGTTTGTCTACTGTGCTGACGCTGGCCTTGGTTCCTACAACATCCGCAAGTTCAACAGCCTTGGTGGCAGAGCCTTTATTGTCACACAGTCCATTAAAAAATTGAGTGATGTCCTTAAAGAAGCGATCTTTGAAGGTGGAGATTACAAACTTTTATCCGATGATTCTCCTGTATCAATCGCTCAGATGAAGGAGTTTGACCGTTTCAAAGAGGAGAATTTGCCGCTTTACAATGATTTTGCTTACATGGTCATCCCAGCTGACCATGCTGTGGATCTTGGTTTGTACGAGGAGAAGGTATGCAAGAACGGAAAGGTCAAGTGCGTAAAGGCATCCGGTATCCTGAAGCAGCGCCTGATTGTTACTTTTTCCCGCAAGATGATGGAATACCAACGTGCTGTCAGGAATCGTCAAATCGAGCGAGCCAGGAAACTACTCGTAACCAATGATCCCGAAGAAATAAAAAAGGGACCCAATGACGTCAAACGTTTCATGAAGCGCATTGCTCAAACCAAGTCTGGAGAAAAAGCTTCGGTTTCCTTTGTTATTGACGAGGAAAAAATCGCTGAAGAAGAGAAATACGATGGTTTCTATGCTGTCGCGACCAATCTGGATGACGATGCAAAGCAAGTCCTTGCCATCTCCAAAAAACGCTACCAGATAGAAGATTGTTTTCGGATCATGAAAACCAACTTCTCCGGACGTCCTGTTAACCACCGGACCCCCGACCGAATTAAGGCACACTTCCTGATCTGCTATACCGCCCTCCTTGTGTATCGCCTTCTGGAAGTTAAGCTTAACGACCAGGGAACCCACATTACCACTGATGATCTGATCTCTACACTGAAAAACATGAGTGTGGTAAATGTCCACGACGTTCACTATATGGCGCTGTATGAAGGCAGCAAAGCGCTAGATGCTCTGACACAGTTTACTGGCATGGTTTTGGATCGTCTTCACTACCGCCCAAAGGAACTGAACCAGATGTTGAAAAAACTCTTGAAGTAACGTTTACATACAACACTTTTTCGAAAGAGTAAAACCCGCTTTGCGTTATGGCGTAACGCTCAGCGGGTTTTCGCTACCTTCCAAGTGTCAAACTCGGGAT
>CACWXP010000028.1 GCA_902764875.1 uncultured Eubacteriales bacterium | reverse complement strand
CGTGTCTGCGATGGCGGTACCTGGGGAAACTACCGGGTCTATCATGAGGGCATGGAAACCGTGATTCCGCTTTCAAAGGGAGGAACAGGCGGTACTTCCGCAGCGACAGCCCGGTCGAAACTCGGAGCAAACAACGCCAGCAACCTGACCACAGGCACACTGCCCGCGGGTTAGCCTGACAGCCGGGTTTACCGCAACCCCGACGATCATTGTGTCGTATGCTGGCAACCCAACCTCCAGCGGTATTGCGGTGCTGAAAACCGGCAGTGAATCCACGACCAGCTTCCAGGTCTGTATGGCTGGATCCTCCGGTTCCGGCACACGGAAAGTGAACTGGATTGCAATCGGTACCTGATGAATCACCGCCTTGTCCACCCAGGGTGGTTTTTCATATCAAAAAATACGAGGAGGAAGATCCAATGCGTGATTTTTCGATTGACCTGATCTGGGCAAAGATTCAGGTGGCCATCACCGCTGTAGGCGGATGGATTGGCTGGTTCTTGGGAGGTGTGGACGGTATGCTCATTGCCCTGATTGTGCTCATGGCGCTGGATTATCTCTCTGGCGTTATGTGCGCCATCGCGGATAAGAAGCTGTCCAGCGCCGTTGGCTTCAAAGGCATCTGCAAAAAGGTGCTGATCCTGATGTTGGTCGGTGTGGCCAACATCATCGACACACATGTGGTTGGCAGCGGGGCCGTCCTGCGGGGAGCCGTCATCTGCTTCTACCTGAGCAATGAAGGCCTGAGCCTGCTGGAAAATGCCGCATACCTGGGGCTGCCGATCCCCGAGAAGCTGAAAGATATTCTCGCGCAGCTTCATCGGCGGGCCGAAAAGGAAAAGGACGATACTGAATAGGACAAAACTGAACCGACCGACAAGGGTGGAGGCGAATAACCTCCACCCCAGTTTTCTGATGGGAGATGAAAACGATGCTTGATGTGAATAAACTGATTGCCTCGGTGGAAGAATGCCTGGGCTGGCCTTATGTCAGCCCGGGAACCAATGACAGCCGGGGCATTGACTGTTCCGGGCTGTTCGTGAAGGCTTTCCGGGATCAAGGCGGCAGCATTTATCACGGGAGCAACACGATCTACCGGAAATACTGCTCTGAAAAGGGCAAACTGACGAATGTTTCTCAGCTTAAACCCGGTATGGCAGTATTCAAATGGAACGCAAATACCCCGGAGAAGTTTGACGACGGCCTTGGAGACTTCCAGCACATTGGTCTCGTCACCAGTGTGAATCCACTCCGGATCGTGCACGCTTCCTCTGCTGCCGGATGCGTCACGACCGATACGAAGCTCGGGAAATGGGCATACTGGGGCTGGCTGAAGGATGTGGCCAAGGCTGACAGCCTGCCGCCAACTCCCGCTGAACCGACGGATGAAGGAGATGAAGAACCCATGACCACGACTGAGTTTGCCACTGTGATTGCGGACAGCGGTTCCACAGTGAATATGCGAACGAAGGCAAGGAGCACTGCTGCTCTGGTGGAGCGGGTCCCCCTCGGTGCCCGGGTAGAGGTTTTGGGAACCTGCGGTTCCTGGACAAAAGTGAAGTTTGGTTCCCGGACTGGCTATATGATGACGAAGTTCCTGATTGCCGAAGACGACCAGGAACCGGACGAAGATCTGACCCTAGAAGAACGGGTCACCCGGCTGGAAAAACGGGTGGCTATGCTGGAAGCGTATGATGGCGCAGTCGGCTGATCGTCAGGCCCTGTAGAGTTTTGCTCTGCGGGGCATTTTTTTATTGGGGACTTGCAAAATGACTTCTGAAAAATCTTATAGATGGAGAGAACTTTATCATTTGCACAGGTGCGAGGAGGTAATAGAATGGAGCAAATCCCCATCAATGAAAAATACAGTCTTACCATACAGGAAGCATCTGAATACTTCAGTATTGGCGTGAAAAAGATGCGCAGGCTGGCAGAAGAAAACGTGGGAAGGTTTTCTGTTTTCAGCGGGAACAGGTATCTGATTCTTCGGGAGAAGTTTGAGACCTTCCTTTCGCAATGCTCGGCCATATGATTTGCGTGCTCACTGTTGCAGGTGGGCACGTTTTCTTTTTTGCCTGTGCTGATCGAAATTCTCTTTATTTGCCAAATAGTAGTTGACTTTCAGGGCCTTCGGAGTGATTGATAGAACGCTGCTGAGGCCTTGAAAAACAAGGGTTGGAAGGCAATTGAAAGGAGGGCGAAAATGCGAAGAGTGGCATTGCAAGAAAAAGCTACATTAAACCCGGAAGAGACCGTGAAACTGTATGACTTTAGCCGAAGGAAATTCTATCGACTGCTACAGCAGAAGAATCTTCCATTTGTGCTTATGTACAACAAACGAAAGCTCGTCGATCGGAGGGAATTTGATGAGTATCTTCGACTGCGACCGGAGCTGAAGGAATCTCTCCGGAACGGCGAACCCCCATATAAACCAAAATCAACTACACAGTGATGCAAGGGGAAAGGAGATCATATGGGTAAATCAAGACGACGGGATTCAAAGCACAGGGTGTTACGAAACGGTGAATCCATACGCGTTGACGGGAAATACCAGTTCAAGTACTATGTCGGCGGGAAGATCAAGTTCGTTTACAGCTGGCGATTGGAACCCACAGATCCAGTACCTCATGGGAAAAAGCCTGGGCCATCTCTTCGCGAATTGGAGAAGCAGATTGGAAAAGACTTTGATTCCATGATTGACCCGAGCCAGAAAGGCATGCTGGTGATTGAATTGGTGGACAAGTACCTGAAAACCAAAACCGGTGTAAGAGCAAACACGAAGACAAACTATAACTTTGTGAGAAACGTATTAGTGAAAGAAGCTTTCAGCAGCAAGAAAATTGGAGAGGTGAAAACTTCGGATGCAAAGCTCTTCCTGATTGGACTTCAGGATGCCGGAAAAGGGCACAGCACGATTAAATGCATGAGAGGCGTCCTTCGCCCCGCTTTTCAGATGGCGGTGGATGACGACCTGCTTGTAAAGAACCCGTTTGCTTTTCAGCTCGCGGGGGTGATCGTTAATGACAGTGCGACGAGGGAGGCTATCACGAAAATGCAGATGAGAAAGTTCCTGAAATTTGTTCATGATGACAATTGTTACTGCAAATACTACGAGGTTGTTTATATTCTTTTCCATACTGGGATGCGGATCAGTGAATTCTGCGGTCTGACCATGAAGGACATCGACTTTGAAAACCATCTCATCAACGTTGATCACCAGCTGATTCGGACACCGGACATGGTGCTGCATGTTCAGGAAACTAAAACCAGTGCCGGGAAAAGGAAACTGCCCATGACGAAAGAAGTGGAGGACTGCTTCCGGGCGATTGTGGATGACAGGAATGCCGAAAAACCTGTTGCCGAAGGTGATGTTATTCAGATGGAAAAGGCTGTGGACGGTTATCGGGGTTTCCTATTTCTGGATGATGCAGGCCTGCCGCTGGTGGCCATGCACTGGGAGCACCGTTTCAACAACATGGTGAACCGGTACAATGCGATCTACAAGGAGCAGATGCCGAACATTACCCCGCATGTGTGCCGCCACACCTACTGCAGCAACATGGCGAAGGCTGGAATGAATCCGAAGACGCTACAGTATCTGATGGGACATTCGGACATTACGGTCACCCTGGACACCTACACGCATCTCGGGCTTGAGGACGCAGCAGAAGAGATGAAAAGGCTGGCAGAGGTTGAACAGGCACGGAAAGAGCAGGAGAAGCTGAATCAGAAAAGGGACGACGACGATAGCGGTATCGTGGTGGCGATGTAAGAGAACAGAATAAAGGACGGCGCTTTCATACCAATTGGGGTACGGAAGCGCCGGTTTTTGCGTTTTTGGGATTTTCGGATAGGGGCGTTACTCCGCCTCGAAGGTAATGCTTACAGACGCGCTGACAACCAGTTTTGCGGATTGGACGACAGTTTCTCCCTCAGTGACTACGTCTTCTTCAACCCCGAAGCCTCTGTCGTACATATTGCCAACGGTGTTCGTGTAGCTGTATACGCCGCCTTCAGAGATTACTTCGATTCCTTTGATCTTCAGTCCGGCAGCTTCAGCCAGCACTTCAGCCTTGGTCTTTGCGGAGGCCACTGCTTTTTTCATGGCTTCGGTTTCCGCGTCTGTGGTGTCAGAAGCAGAGAAATTGATGCCGTTCAGAGTGTTCGCCCCAGCGGCGAAGCAGACGTCGATAATGCTTCCGACGCTCTCCATATCCGTGACTTTGATGGCCAGTGTGGAGTTTGCGTTGTAGGCGACAATCTGTTCCTGATCTTCCTTATAATCGTAGATGGCATAGATGTTGATGAAATCAGTGTTGATGTTTTCTTCCTTTACGCCCGCATCGATGAGCGCAGCCCTTATCGCCGCGATGGTTTCATTGACTTTCTGTTGGGCTTTCAGGACATCCTTATCCCTGGCGTTCACGCCCAAAGAGATCACAGCAGTATCCGCGCTGACACGGACTTCACCGGTGCCGTTAACCGTGATCTTGGTATCGGCAAGAGCCGCAGTGGCTGCCAGGATCAAAACGATGGACAGAAAAATAGCAATCAGTTTCTTCATGAGAATGACCGTCCTTTCTGCGGGGAGGCATACTTTTCCCTTCCCCACATTATATCTGACGCACGGGAAATAGAAAAGTTCCCAATTATGAAGAACAACCGTGCCGAAGCCTGAAAAAGTGGAAAATACGGGCCGGATATGGTAAAATCGTAGGCCACAGAAGCGATGGGCTTGCTTCTGTGATGAATTCCTGTGAAGTAGCAGGAGGTGCATGCATTATGGCGCGGCAGAGCGTGTTTGAAATGCCGTTTGAAAAGGTTTATCAGTGTCTTGTCCAGAAGGCAGAACGGAAAGGACGGACACAGGAGGAAGTGGATCAGGTTATCAAATGGCTGACGGGTTATGTCAGCATGGATATCCTGAACGGCCTGACCTACGGACAGTTTATATCCCTGGCTCCGATGTGGAATCCGCGATCTGACCTGATCACCGGTTCCATCTGCGGGGTTAAGGTTGAGGAAATTGATGATCCTATGACAAAGAAGATGCGGCAGCTGGATAAACTGATCGACGAACTGGCAACAGGAAAACCGATGGAGAAGGTGCTGAGATGACGATTGATGAATACATAGCAGCACAACCGGAAAAGCTCCAGCCACTTCTTATATCAGTACGGGAAACCATTTGTACTGAACTTCCCGATGCTGAAGAGCGGATCAGCTATAAAATGCCAACGTTCTGGAAACGGCACAATCTGATCCACTTTGCCGCCATGAAGAATCACCTGGGGATTTATCCAGGGGATGGCGGCGTGAATGCGTTCAAAGACGAAATTGAGGAACGTGGACTGAAATACAGCAAAGGAGCAATCCAATTTCCGTATGAGAAGATCGATCTGGAATTGATCGGACGAATTGCCGAGTGGTGCGGGATGAATAATTGATGATACTATGGTAAACTTTCAAAGGCGGTTTCACTCCGCCGATGACCGCTGAATCTTGCACGGTAGTAGAACCTCTGAATTTCTACTACCATTTGACTACCATCCATTGCCGCGATTTGCCGCGATTTGCCGGGTTCTCCCGGTTTTCCGGCAGAAATGCACGTCTCAGCCAGTGCGCAAATCGCGGCAAAACGTCGCCTTAGGAGGCCTTATCGACCCATGATCAAAATCTTATTTATCTGCCACGGCAATATTTGCCGGAGCGCTGCCGCTGAGGTTGTGCTGAAACAGATGGCGGCGGAAAACGGGCGGCGGGACCTGCAGATTGCCTCTGCAGCGGCGACCCGGGAGGAGATCGGGAACGACATCTATCCGCCGCTGAAAAAAGCGCTGGTTCATGCGGGATACGTCTGCGCGCCGCACGCGGCGCGGCAGACGACCCGGCAGGATTACGGCGCGTTTGACCTGCTGATCGGAATGGACGAGGAAAACAGGCAGGATATGAAGTGGATTTACGGCGGGGATCCGGAGGGGAAGATCAGCCTGCTGATGGATTGGGCCGGAGAACCGGGCCGGGAAATTGACGACCCCTGGTACACGAGGGATTTTACCGGCGTGCTGAAACAGATTGAGGAAGGCTGCCGGGGACTTCTGGAGAAAACGAAAAATGCATGACGCGCTGGAAAAAGCCAGGGAGCTGCTGGAAAACGTGACGCCGCTGAAGACGGACTGCGGAAAGGTTTGCGGCGGGCGGTGCTGCCGGCCGCTGGAGGCGGAGGAAACGGGCATGCTGCTTTTTCCCGGGGAGGAAGAGCTTTACCGGGGGAAAGCGGGATGGAAACTGCGGGAGACGCCGGCGGGCGTGCTGGCGGTATGTACCGGCAGCTGCGAACGGGGTGAACGGCCGCTGAGCTGCCGGATTTTTCCGCTGCTGCCGGTGATCCGGGACGGGGCGGTGAAGGTGGCCGCGGATCAGCGGGCCCGGGCGGTATGCCCGCTGCTGAAGCAGGGGATCCGGGGAATGGACCCCGCGTTTACGGAGGCGGTTCGGGAAGCCGGAAGAATGCTGGCGGAGGTTCCGGAGGAACGGGCTTTTCTGGAGAAACTGACCGAAGAGCAGGACGAACTGAAAGCCCTTCGGGAAAAACTGGGAGGCAGCCATGTTTGAACAGATTCAGATTCAGAAGGAAATCTTCGGAGAGGGAGAGAACCTGCTGCGATGCGGCAGCGCGATGGCGATGCCGAAGGATATCCGCGCACTGTACGGAAAGGCACAGTGCGTTTATCTGGACCCGCCGTTCATGACGGGAGAAAAATACATGCGGCGCCGGCCCTACGGCGAGAAGGGCTGGCGCACGGGCACCCCTTCGTGCCGATATCCGGCCTACAACGACCAGTTCACCGAGGAGAAGGAATACCTGCGGCTGCTGCGGAGGCTGGTGGGGGCGGCGAAGAATCTGCTGAGCGAAACCGGCGTGTTTTATCTTCACCTGGACTGGCGCATGAGCGCGCAGGCGCGGATCATGTGCGACAAGGTTTTCGGGAAGGACCGGTTTCTGAACGAAATCATCTGGGGATATGAAAGCGGCGGACGGTCGAAACGCCACTTTTCACGGAAGCACGACGTGATTCTGCTTTACGCGAAAAGCCAGAAGTATCTTTTTGATCTGACGAAGGTTCCGCTTCCCCGGGGCGAAGTTCGGCGGAACCACATGGCCCGGGGCATGGATGAAACGGGCCGGGCGTATTCCTACATCACGTCGAACGGAAAAGAATACCGCTACTACGACGACGAACCGGTTTATCCGGGAGACGTTTGGACAGACATCGGATTTCTTCAGCAGCGGGACCCGGAACGGACCGGATACGCGACGCAGAAACCGCTGAAACTGCTGGAGCGGCTGCTGCTGCCGGTGACCCGGCCCGGGGATCTGGTGGTCGACCTTTGCTGCGGCAGCGGGACGGCGCTGGAAGCGGCGCAGAGGATCGGGTGCCGGTTTGCGGGAATGGACGTGAATCCGGAAGCAATCGCGATTACGCTGGCCCGGCTGAAGCCGGAGAACCTGACGGTGATCTGTCCCTGCGGAAAAGAGAAGGCGGAGCTGCTGGCGGAGGAGGATCCGGAAAGCGGCCGCTTCCTGATGAAAGGGCTGGCGGAGGAGAACGCCGGGTTCCCGGCGAAGGCCACGCCGGCGGACAACCTGGAATCCTGGGACTTCGGAAGGATTGAAAACGGCGTGTTCCGGGCAGAGAAGAGTTTCCGCCGGAGCTTCCGCTATCCGGAGCTGACGATGTCGCTGCGGGCGGAGCCGGGGAAGATCCGGGCGATTATGACAACAGACGCGGCAGGGATCCGCAGGGCGTATAAACGATAAAAAAATTGGGTAAAAAAAATATTTTTGTTCCCCTTGTTTTTTGGTGCGGAGGGAGATACAATACTTTCACCGGGAGCGATCACCTTCGGGTGATGAGACGTAAAGAGTGAAAGGATGAAACAAAATGGCAGCAAGAAAATCTTCGAAACCCGAGAAAACCGTTCAGATTACGAACATTCAGGAAGAAAAGCTGAAGGCGCTTGAGCACGCGCTGGCGGACCTGGATAAGCAGTTCGGCAAAGGCTCCGTGATCAAGATGGGGTCGGAAGCCATCGCGAAGGATATCCCCGTGATTCACACCGGGTGCCTGACGCTGGACGAAGCACTGGGCGTGGGCGGTATTCCCCGGGGGCGGATTGTTGAAATTTTCGGGCCGGAATCTTCCGGCAAAACCACCGTTGCGCTGCATATTGTTGCCGAGGCGCAGAAAGCCGGCGGCATCGCCGCGTTCGTCGACGCGGAACACGCGCTGGATCCCGCATACGCCAAGAAGCTGGGCGTTAACATTGACGAGCTCTACGTTTCCCAGCCGGATACCGGCGAGCAGGCGCTGGAGATTACCGAGGCGCTGGTGCGCAGCGGCGCGCTGGACGTGGTGGTGATCGACTCGGTGGCGGCGCTGGTGCCGAAAGCCGAGATTGACGGCGAAATGGGCGATTCCTTTGTTGGCCTGCAGGCCCGCCTCATGAGCCAGGCGCTGCGCAAGCTGACCGGCATCATCAACAAGACCGGATGCGTGGCGATCTTCATCAACCAGCTGCGCGAGAAGGTTGGCGTGCTGTACGGCAGCCCGGAAACTACTCCCGGCGGCCGGGCGCTGAAGTTCTACTCCTCGGTGCGGCTGGACGTGCGCAAGGGTGAACCGCTCAAGAACGGCAGCGAGGTGATCGGCAACCGGACCAAGGTGAAGGTCGTCAAGAACAAGGTTGCTCCGCCTTTCCGGATTGCGGAGTTCGACATCATCTACGGCGAAGGCATCAGCACCGAAGGAACGCTGCTGGATATGGCAGTTGAAATGGATATCGTCCACAAGAGCGGCGCCTTCTTCTCCTACAACGACCAGCGACTGGCTCAGGGACGGGACAATGCCCGGAAGTACCTGAAAGAGCATCCGGAACTGGCGGCGGAGATCGAAGCCAAGGTTCGGGAACAGATGTTTGAGCAGAAGCCCGTTACGGCGGAAAAAGCCGGCGCCGCTGCGGAACCGGCTGCGGAGGAAGAGGACGACATGGCCCTGCTGGAGGAAGACCTGGACAACGAATAAATGAACGGAACGATTGTTAGCACTCTCCGACGGAGAGTGCTAATTTTTCCTTGCAATCGCTTTGGAGGGGTGATAAAATAGATGGGCGGCAGGCAACAGCAGCCGCAGGAAAGGAAGTTTTGAGCGATGGCTATTCAGAATGAAAAAGGTTCCGTATCCATTGATGCGCAGAATATCATGCCGGTGATCAAGCGCTGGCTGTATTCCGACAAGGATATTTTTCTCCGCGAGGCGGTGAGCAACGCCTGCGACGCGATTACGAAGTTCCGGATGCTTCATCCGGACAGCGAGGAGCCTATGGCGGTGACCGTGGCGGTGGACAAGGAGCAGAAGATTATCCGGATCTCCGACACCGGCATCGGCATGACGGACGAGGAAGTACGCAAATACATCAACCAGGTGGCTTTCTCCGGCGCGAGCGAGTTCATGAAGCAGTTTGAGGACAAGCCGGAAGAAAAGGGAGACATTATCGGCCACTTCGGGCTGGGCTTCTATTCCGTTTTCATGGTGAGCGACAAGGTTGAGATTGAAACGCTGAGCAGCGAAGGCGAGGCGGAGCCGGTTCACTGGGTTTCGGAAGACGGCATGGGCTTCGAGATTTCCGAAGGCAGCCGGAAGACCCACGGGACAGACATCATCCTGCACGTGAGCGAAGAGGAAAAGGAATTCCTTGAGACCTGGAAGGTTCGGGAAGTGCTGAACCGGTACTGCGGATACATGGCGTATCCGGTGATGCTGGAGGACCTGAACGCCAAGCCCGTTGAGAAGGAAGTTCCCGTCGGAGACGAAAAGAATGAAGACGGCACGCCGAAGACCGAAAAGGTGATGGAGGTTCCGAAACCCCAGCAGATCAACGACACCGCGCCGCTGTGGCTGAAGAAGCCGGCGGACTGCACGGAGGAGGAATACAAGAGCTTCTACCATAAGGTCTTCATGGACTTTGAGGATCCGCTGTTCTGGATTCACCTGAACGTAGACTATCCCTTCAACCTGAAGGGCATCCTGTATTTCCCGAAACTGAAGAACGATTTTGGCACCCACGAGGGGCAGATCAAGCTGTTCGCGGGGCAGGTGTTCGTGGCGGACAATATTAAGGAAGTGATTCCGGAATTCCTGATGCTGCTGAAGGGCGTGATCGACTGCCCCGACCTGCCGCTGAACGTGAGCCGTTCCTTCCTTCAGAACGACGGGTACGTCAAGAAGATCAGTGCGCACATCACCAAAAAGGTGGCGGACAAGCTGAACAGCCTGATGAACACCGAGCGGGAAACCTACGAAGGGTACTGGGACGATATCGCGCCCTTCGTGAAGTACGGCGCGATTAAGGACAGCAAGTTCTACGACCAGGTGAAGGGCGCGATCCTGCTGAAGAAGACCGACGGGAAGTACTCCACGATTGCGGAATACAAGGCGGCGAACTTCGACAAGACCGACAAGAAGGTCTACTACACCAACGACGAGAAGCGCCAGGCAGCTTCCGTGAAGCTTTACACAGACCGGGGCATCGAAGTAGCCGTGATGAACACCCTGATTGACGGGAACTTTATGTCCTTCATGGAATACCAGGGCAGCGAGGACGACCGGGTGACCTTCGCCCGGGTGGACGCGGACATCGACGGCCTGAAGGAGGAATCCGACGAGGGAAAGGACCTGGACGCGGAGAAGCTGCAGACCCTGTTCCGCAGCGCGCTGGGGAACGACAAGCTGGAAGTGAAGCTTGAATCCCTGGGCGACGCGGGCATGACCGCCATGGTGACGGAAGACGAACAGATGCGCCGGTACAAGGAGATGAGCCGGATTTACGGCCAGAACTTCCCGATTCCGGACAGCTTTACGCTGGTGCTGAACCGCAGGAACGAGACGGTGCAGGCCCTGGCGGAGCGGGACCCGGAGGACGAGACGACGAAGATGCTCTGCAGCCAGGTGTACGACCTGGCCCGGATGGCCGCGCAGCCGCTGGAGGCGGAGGAGATCACCGCTTTCCTGGAGCGGAGCCGGAAGATTCTGAACATGGTTGTGAAAGGATAAAGAGATGAAGGAATATGTATCCCTGAATCCGAGCACAATGCTGAATCCATCGCCGGTGGTGCTGGTGAGCTGCGCCGAAAAGGGAAAGACGGGGAAGCGGGACCTGGTGACGGTGGCATGGGCGGGAACGGTGAACTCCGAATCGCCGATGGTTTCCGTCAGCCTGCGGAAGGAACGGTATTCCCACGGGCTGATTTCCGCCAGCGGGGAGTTCGTGGTGAACCTTGTGGACGAAGGCCTGGCCAGGGCGACGGATTTCTGCGGCGTGCGCAGCGGACGGGACATCGACAAGGCGGCGGAACTGGGGCTGACGCTTGTGGAGGCGGAAGGTCTGGAAGCCGCCCCGCGGGTGGACGGCGCGCCGGTGAGCCTGGCCTGCAGGGTACGGCAGGTGCTGGAACTGGGAAGCCACGACATGTTCATCGGTGAAGTGGTGTCCGTGCAGGTGCGAAAGGACCTGCTGGACGAAAAAGGGGCACTGCACCTGGAAAAAGCTGGACTGATCGCCTACAGCCACGGGCTGTACCACCAGCTTGGAAAAGTGACGGGGTTTTTCGGATGGTCCGTGGCCCGGCCGGATGTGCTGGAAAAAAGAATGAAGGAATACAGATAAAAAAGAGAACCGCGGTTCATGAGGGAACCGCGGTTCGTTATTCCGGGGGAAGAAGCGCGCCGCTTTTCAGGCGGCGGCCCAGCTTTCCCTCCACATAAGACCGGAGGAGAGCAAAAGGCGCCTCGGCTTCGGGCAAGTTGACCCAGGAAGCGGAGCCGACGGTGAGCGCATGGCGCATCCAGCGGAGCTGCTCCGGGGAGAGCGGGATCTGGGCCCGGGAGCGGCGGCAGCTTTCACAGCAGAGACCGCCTTCCTCCGCATCGAAAAAGAAGGGAGGCTCTTCCGCCCGCTTTCCGCAGTGCACGCAATGGTTGAGGCGGGGCTTGAACCCCTGGCAGGCGGAAAAATGGAGCAGGAAACCGGAAAGCAGCGGCTGCCAGGGCTGATCCGAAAAAGCCAGGCGGGAGAGGGTATGCAGCAGGAGCATGAAGAGTTCCTGCTGCTCCTGCTCCGGCTCGGCGGCGGCTTCGGCGAGGCTGAGCAGCCAGGCGGCACAGGTGAGCCGGTCGTAATCATTGCGGAGGGGCCAGAAGGTTTCGATGAGCCGGACGGAGGTGACGGTCATGCGTCCTCCGGTTTCGACAATCATATAATCCCCCAGGGCAAAGAGCTCTGCGGCGTTGAGATTGTGGGACTTCGGCTTGCGGCAGTTGCGGATGACGGCATCGATCCGGCCGCGGGAGGGGCTGAGGAGGGTGACCATGCGGTCGTTGTCCCGATAGTTGACGCGGCGCAGGACGATGGCGGTGTTCTCGGTCTGAATCATGATTTTTCGTTCCTTATTCAGGCAGTTCGGAGTTGGCGAAAACTCTACGCTATGCTATCATAGAGGCATACGGATTGCAAGAGAAAACGACGCGGGAGGGCTGGACAGGTGGATGAGCTTTTACTGCATCGCGCACAGCGGGGAGACCCGGAGGCTTTCGAGCAGCTGATGACCCCGCTGGAACAAATGATCTGGCGCGTATGCTGGCATTATACGGGGGATCGGGAGGCGGCTTCGGACTGCGGCCAGGATACGATGATCCGGATCTGGCGGGGACTGGACAAATATCACGGGGACTGTGCCTTTGAGACATGGGTATACCGGGTGGCAGCCAACTGCTGCATCGACTGGCTTCGGAAGAAAAAGCGGGACCGCAGCGAATCCATCGAGCCGCTTCGGGAGACGGGATTTGATCCGGCGGATCCGAAGGCGGGAACGGAAGAGCAGGTTGTAAAAACGGAGGAACAGCGGCAGCTTCGGGAGGCGATCGCACAGCTTCCGGAAGAACAGCGGGAAGCCCTGGTGATGACCCAGCTGGAGGGGATCTCCTACGGGGAGGCGGCCGAGCGGCTTGGGATTACGGAAGGGACGGTTAAAAGCCGGGTGAACCGGGCGAAATCCAAGCTGAAGGAATGGCTTGCGGAAAACGGGGAACTTTCTCCGAGAAACAGCGTCCAACGGGATGAGAAGAAAAAGAGAGGAGGGAATCGGCCGTGACGGAAAACAGGGAAAAAACGGCAGCGCTGGACCGGATGCTGGAACAGATGGCGCGGGAAACACCGGAAATGCCGGCCGATTTCCATGCCCGCTGGACAGAAGCGATACGGGCGGAGGCCGGGGAAGCTCCCCGGACAGAGACGGGGAAACATCGGGAAGGCCGTAGGCAGCTGCGCTATATCCTGAGCGCAGCGGCGGTATTTATATTCCTGATCGGCGGAACACTGCTGACCAGAAGCATGAATCAGACGGACCTTGTGAACAAACCTGCGGCCGTGGTGCCGGCGGAGAAGACAGATGCTGCCGTAACGGCAATTGAAAAGACTGACGAAACGGGGGCTGTACGGCCGGAAATTCAGACCGGGGCGGCGGTGCAAAGCAATGATATGGACGCAGTGCAGATTGCTGAGGATGCGAACGCATTTGCGGCGATGGAAGCACCGGCGGCGGAGGCGGATTCCGGAGCCCTCATGGCGGCTTCGTCGGCCAAAAGCGCTTCGAACGAATCCTCCGTGAAAGCAGGCGGCGGAGCGGCGATGAACGCGGAAACGGATATGGCAGTGGGAACGGCCATGGATACATACGCGGCCCGGGACTATGCCGAAGAGGCGGACAGGGCCGTGGAAGACGCCGAAGAAGAGAACGCCCTGCAGATGGCAGCGCCCACTGCGACGGTCACGGCCGCGCCGACAGCGACAGCCGCACCGATAGCCACGGCTGCACCGACGACGGAACCGACGCTGGCACCCACGGCTGAACCCACCGCGGCGCCGGCAGCGGAGAGCGAGTTTGTTTCCTTCCTGAAGGATCTCGGGAGTTTCACATTGAAGACACTGGCGGTGGCGGCAGCTGCGGCGGCGCTGGCTTTCGGGGCGGCGGCCATTCATAAAGCCCTGAAAAAACGAGGGCAAAAGAAAGGATAAGGTGCATCGGCATGATGTTTGACGAAAAAAGACTGAAGGATCCGGGATATTTTCGCGAGAACCGGCTGGATCCGCATACGGATCATGAATGGTATGTGTCGGAAACGGAAAAAGGGGCGGGGGCGTGCCCGCTGCGGATGAGCCTGAACGGGGAGTGGAAATTTTTCCATGCTATGAACCCGGGACAGGTGATTCCCGGATTTGAGCAGCCGGAATACGATTGCGGCGGGTGGACGGACATTTCCGTTCCGGCGCATATCCAGATGGAAGGATACGGCGTGCCGCAGTATGCCAACACCCAGTATCCCTGGACGGGACACGAAACGCTGCTGCCCGGAGAGATTCCGGAACGGTTCAACCCCGTCGGGTGCTATGTGAAGAATTTCTTTCTGCCGGAAGGCATGAAGGGCAAACGGGTTTTCATTTCTTTTCAGGGCGTGGAAAGCTGCGTGGCGGTCTGGCTGAACGGGACGTATATCGGTTTTTCCTCCGACAGCTTTACGCCGCACGAGTTTGAGCTGACCGAGGCACTGCGGGAAGGGGAAAACAAGCTGGCCTGCCGGGTGTATCGCTTCAGCGCGGGCAGCTGGCTGGAGGATCAGGACTTCCTGCGCTTTTCCGGGATTTACCGGGACGTGATACTGTACGCCGTGCCGGAGGCCCATGTTTGGGACCTGCAGACGCTGGCGGAGCCGGATGAAACCCTGCGGAAAGGGATTCTGCAATGGAAGGCAAAGATCTGCGCGCCTGAGGGAACGGCGTGGAGTGTGAAGGTGACAGACCGGGGACAGGCGCTTGCGGAAGCGGAGGGAACGGCGGCCGGAGATGAAATCGGCGGGACGCTGACCGTGGAGGGGGTGAGGCTCTGGTCCGCGGAGGATCCTTATCTGTACGAATTTGAACTGCGGCTGAAGACAGCGGGAGGGATGGAAGAAATCGTTCCCGTGCGGATCGGGTTCCGGAAAATTGAGATTGTTGACAGCGTGATCCGCGTGAACGGCGTGCGGGTGGTTTTCAAGGGAACCAACCGGCACGACTTCTGCGGCGAAACCGGCCGGGCCGTGACGGAAACAAAGATCCGGCGGGATCTGATCCTGATGAAGCGGAACAACATCAACGCGGTGCGGACCAGCCATTACCCGAACAGCAGCGCCCTTTACCGCCTTTGCGACGAGCTTGGGCTGTACGTGATTGACGAGAACAACATGGAAACCCACGGGATGTGGGACATGCTGTGGAACAAGCGGATCGGGTTTGACCAAATGGTACCCGGAAACCGGACGGAATGGGAACCGATGCTGCTGGACCGGGTGCGCTCCATGGTGGGGCGGGACCGGGACCATCCGTGCGTGGTGATCTGGAGCTGCGGCAACGAGAGCCTGACGGGCAGCGTGATCCTTAGCATGAGCCGGGAGCTGAAGAAGCTGGATCCTTCGAGACCCGTGCATTACGAAGGCGATCATCAGGTTGAAAACATGGGCAGGGGAGACCTGCGCATCCGGGAGATCACGGACATTGAAACGGAAATGTATACCCCGGCGGACCGGGTGCGGGCCTATCTGAAGGAGCACCGGGAGAAGCCGTTCATCCTGTGCGAATATACCCATTCCATGGGCAACTCCAACGGCGCCATGCACAAGTACACAGAGCTGGCGTATGAAGAGGAGCTTTACCAGGGCGGGTTTATCTGGGACTTTATCGACCAGGCGCTGACCGCCCGGGACCGGAGCGGAAAGAAAACTCTGCTGTACGGCGGGGACTGGGACGACCGGCCGAACGACGGCATCTTCTGCGGCAACGGGATTGTCTTTGCGGACGGAAAGGAAACCCCGAAACTGCAGGAAGTGAAATACTGCTATCAGAACATCGTGATCAAGGCGGACGCGGAACGGATGACGGTGATCAACCGGCACATGTTCACTTCCACCGCGGCGTTCCGCTGCATTGTGACGCTGGAGCGGGACGGGAAGCGCGTGGCCCGGGAGACCGTGGAAACGGACGTGGCGCCGCTTTCCGAAAAGACCTATCCGCTGCCCTTCGGAAAACAGACGATCCCCGGAGAATACGCCGTGACGGTTTCCTTCCGGCTGAAGGAGGACACGCCCTGGGCGGAGGCGGGGTACGAAATCGCCTTCGGACAGGGGATCTTCGCGGTGGAATCCGGGGAGAAACCCGCATGCCCGGCTGCCGGGGCGCTGGAAATTCATGAGAGCCTGTGGAACATCGGCATCCGCGGGGAACACTTTGAAGTGATGTTTAACCGGGGCATGGGCGCGATCGATTCCTACCGCTGGGGCAGCCGGGAAATGCTGAAGGCGCCGCTGGTGCCGAACTTCTGGCGGGCGCCCACCAACAACGACAACGGCAACCGGATGCCGCAGCGGTATGCTCAGTGGAAGATTGCCTCGATGTACGGCCATACCGGGCTGGAGGAGGAATCGGCCCTGAAGAATGCCGCGGTGCGCCCCGCGAGGGAGGCGGACGGCAGCGTTTCCTTCACGATGGCATATGACCTGCCGACGAACCCGAAGGCCGGGTGCACCGTTGAATACCGGGTGCATCCCTGCGGAAAGGTAGACGCGCGGATGCGGTATGCGCCTGTGAAGGAACTGGGCGATATGCCGGAATTCGGCATGATGATGAAACTGGACGCGGACTATGACCGGGTGCGGTTCTTCGGCCTGGGGCCGGCGGAAAACTATATCGACCGCCGGGAAGGCGCCCGGCTTGGCCTTTGGGAATACACGGCGAAAGAGAACTTTACGCCTTACCTGCTGCCCCAGGAATGCGGCAACCGGACCGGCGTGCGCTGGGCGGAGATTACAGATGACCGGGGACGGGGGCTGAAACTCTGGCTGAACGGCGGAGAATTCTCCGCGCTGCCCTGGACGCCCCATGAAATTGAAAACGCGGCGCACGGATACGAGCTGCCGCCGGTGAACTATACGGTTGTGAAGATGAGCAGCCGGCAGATGGGCATCGGGGGGGACGACAGCTGGGGCGCGAGGACGCATCCGGAATACCTGATCGATATCACCCGGCCGGTGGAGTTTGCATTTTCCTTCAGGGGGATCAGTCGTCAAGAATGATGACCCTGGTATGATACGGCAGGTGGGTCCAGAGCCAGTAACTGTTAATCGGACAATCCGCGGTTGCGAAGGGACTGACCCGGACGCAGCCGTGGGAGGCTTTCTGCCCCAGAAGGGGCAGATTTTTACTGTAATCCTTGACGCTGTAAGCCGCGTGGGGGATCCGGGCATAGCCCGTTGAGTGAATGATATTTCCGCCCTGGTAGCGCAGGGGATAATCGTACCTTGCGCCCTCCTGGGCAAAATCACGGCTGAAATGCACATCCGTCAGGAAAGCGCCGGGGGAGGTTTCCCGCTCCGGCTTGTTTGCCGTGGGGAGACCGGTCGAGACCGGTACGGTGCCGATGGGGTGGCCGTCCTGCCAGACGGTGAGGGTCTGATCCCGCTTGTCCACCAGGACGGCATAATGCGGCGCGGGGGAAACGGCCTTCAGATCCCGAGCCGGGAACCAGGCGGTCAGAAGCTTTCCGTCATTATAGTTGGCGGTTCGGATCTGGGCCCAGCCGTCTTCAAGGGAAAGAATTTCCAGCCCCTGGGTGCCGACGCAGATGAGGCCGATGGCCTTGCTGCGCAGGCTCGGGGCTTCATATACCTTGAGGCGGAGGGAAGACCCGGTGTGATTGACGACGACGGAGGGCTTCATCATGATTTCCCAGATTTCCGAATCGGACATACCGCGCTCCGGAAGCACCGGGCCGGTGACGGCAACCGGCGGGGATTCGGGGGTCGTTTCCTTCACGGTGAGGGAAAAGGTGTAGCCGAAATCCGGGTTTTTCTTCGGATACAGATGCACCGTATACTCGCCGGGGGCGACCTGCTGACGGTCCGAACCTTTTCCGTTCCAGCGGAGAACGTCCCGGTCCGGGTTTTTCATCAGGGCGCTTTTGGTGCAGACGATGTTGCCTTCGCTGTCCAGGATATCCATGGCCACGATGCAGGAATTCGGCACCCAGCATTCCACAAACCAGTTTTCCCTCTGGTCCAGATACAGGTATTCGGAGGAGGGCAGCGCCAGGGCCAGGGCCGGAGCGTAACCCCGAACCTCGAAGGAGGCGGAAGCGGTGAATTCCTTTCCGTCGGCGGCGGAGAATTCGGCATCCAGACGGTAAGGCCCGCTCATCAGCAGCTCACCGCCGGCGCCGCGCCCGTCCCAGGAGAGAACGTTCTCCCCGTCGGAAAGGGTTTCGCGCCGGTAGAGCCAGGGATTGTTCAGGCTGTCATAGAGCGTGAGGAGCACTTCTCCTGCCGCGGGGGATTGCACCGTGATTTCACAATGGGTATATCCCTTTACTTCCTTAGGGACGGACAGGGAGAAGGCGGTTCCGGCTTCCTCCGACCGGGTGGCGACGGCAAAGAGGATCAAAAGCAGAAAAACCCACAGGGTCAGCAGAAAACCGTGTTGTGAATGACTCCTGATCCGCATCATTTTGTCTCCTTGGGTTCCGGAATTGGAAGAAACTCATCGGGGAGAAAAAGACAGATTTGAGGCTGAAAACCGTCTGAAATGAGGATAATATTGTCAGTCACCGGTAAAGCCGATTACGATGATGCCGGCGATGACCGCGAGAATGCAGGCATATTGGGCGGGCTTCAGCTTTTCCTTCAGGAACACATGGCCCAGCAGCACCGAAACGACGCAGTAGCTTGCGATGATGGGCGCGGTGAGGACGGGATTGCGGGACATGGCGAAGACGTAGAACACCTGGCCGAACTCTTCACAGCAGGCGGCAAGGGCCTTCGGCATTTCCGACTTCGCGAAAGGATTGTAAGGCTTCTTTTCTTTGATCCAGAGGAAGACCCAGGCGATGAGCCCGGCAAGCAGGAACGTAAGCCCGTAGAGAATCAGGACGTCGATCTCACCCAGGCCCAGACCGACTTCATCGTCCAGGATGATGCCGTCGGCGGCGGTTCCCAGGGTGTCGAACAGACAGTAGAGAATGGGGAAGATCAGCGCCAGGGCGCCGAAACGGTATTTCTTCTCGGGGGGATCCAGGCGTCGCTCTTCCCGGGCCAGGCGCTGCTCCACCACGGCCAGGGCGATGACGCCGGCCACGATCAGCACGGTGCCGATCGTTGTCAGCGGATCAAAGATATCCGCGACGCTGTCCAGCCGGCCGACGATCAGGAAATACACGGTCATGAAAACAGCGGAAAGGCCGCCGGAAGCGTTCTGCACGGGGGAGATAATGCTGACCTCCATATAGCGAAGGCCGGCATAGCCGATGATCATGGAAATAATATAGAAGAGAGAGGCCGGGGAATACTTGACGGCGTTGTCGAGCAGGGCGCCCGGCGACATGGGGGTTTTCAGTTCTTCATCAAAGGGAATCAGCATCATGGCAACGGCGGATACGCCCATCACCAGGCCGACCCAGACC
This sequence comes from uncultured Eubacteriales bacterium, assembly GCA_902764875.1. GTDB lineage: Bacteria > Bacillota > Clostridia > Christensenellales > Aristaeellaceae > Aristaeella. The sequence goes on along the minus strand of CACWXP010000028.1, from coordinate 13,663 downwards.
GCAATCCGCAGATGGGAATAGCGGTCGTTTTCATCCGTTCCCTTCTTATAAAACAGATCCGCACATCCCCAGCCGAGCAGGCTGATCAGCGCACAGACAAACCAGTTCACAGGAAACACCCCTCATTCTGAAACAGATACTCCAGCAAAGTATACCGAAGAATTGCCATTAAAGCAAGCGACGGTTTGTTTTCGGCACAGGATCTTGTGGGCGAAAAACCGGGAAAACACAAGAAAAACAAATCGGCGATTTTCATGCGCAAAAGCGGTTTGTTCCCCTTGCAAATCAACAACTGTTCTGCTATAATCCCTAATCGGCACACATCCTTGCGCTGCCGTGAGCAGCGCCAAAAGTCCGTGAGGAGGTGAAAGAATGATGAACAGGTATGAAATGATCTACATCATCGACACCGGTCTGGAGGAAGCGGCCCGCAAAGAGCTGATCGAAAAGGTTTCCGCCCTGATCGAAAAAAACGGTGGTGAGATCGAAAAGGTCGATGAAACATGGGGCAAGCGCCGCCTGGCCTATGCGATCGACTACAAGACCGAAGGCTGGTACGTGCTGGTGACCTTCAAGGCCCCCGCCGAACTGCCTCGTGAGCTCGAGCGTAACCTGCAGATCAACGAAAATGTGCTTCGTTATCTGGTCGTGAAGCTGGTCGAAAAGCGCTCTTCCGTGAAGCCGCGCGCCAACAGACCCGCTCCCGTGGAAGCTCCTGCCGAGGCTGAAGCCGCTCCTGCCGCGGAAGCTCCTGTTGCCGAAGCTGCTGAAGAAGCCGCTCCCGCGACTGAAGAAGCGCCCGCCGCTGAAGCTGCTCCTGCCGATGCGGAGTAATAACCCGGAAATAGCTGAGTGTGAGAGTAATAGCTGAGAGAGAGAGGAATGTATCATGAATAAGCTGACAATCATCGGAAACCTGACCCGTGACCCCGAAATGAGAACCACTTCCACCGGAATCAATGTAACCACCTTTACGGTTGCGGTAAACCGCCGCGGCCGCCGGGACGAACAGAGCAACCAGCCTGATGCGGATTTCTTCCGCGTAAGCGCCTGGCGTGCGCTGGGTGAGAACTGCGCAAAGTTCCTGCAGAAGGGACGCAAGGTCGCCGTGGTCGGGGCCGTCAGTCTGCATATGTACACCGGGAGCGACGGACAGACCCGCGCGAGCCTGGAAGTGAATGCGGACGATGTTGAATTCCTTTCTTCCCGCAGTGACGCGGAAGCTGCCGCCGGCGGATACACCGCCCCCGCAGCCGAAGCTCCCGCAGCAGAACCCCAGGCAGCCCCCGGCTTCACCGCTGTGGAGACCGACGAACTGCCTTTCTAACGCTGAGTAAGGAGGTTAAAGCCCTATGTCTGAAGATCGTGGCGAAAGAAGGCCGCGCCCCCGCGGAGGACGCCGTCCCCGCCGGAAGGTTTGCACCTTCTGTGTCGATAAGATTGAATTCATCGATTACAAGGATGTCAATCGCCTGCGCCGCTTCACCAATGAGCGCGGCAAGATCCTGCCCCGCCGGATGAGCGGCAATTGCGCCAAGCATCAGCGTCAGCTGAGCGAGGCCATCAAGCGCGCACGTGCCATCGCGCTGATGCCCTACACGGTGGATTGAGTTCAAAACGAAAACTGCCCCGGATATTCCGGAGCAGTTTTTCTTTGCCTTTGCAATTGCCACCCGGCAAAAGCGGGGTGGACAGCGCCTTACAGCCTTGCGACGCCGCTGTCGCGGGCGGCTTTTGCCACGGCCGCGGCCACGGCCGGACCGACCCGGGGATCAAAGGCGGCGGGAATGACATATTTGTCACTCAGTTTCTCCGGCTCCACCAGGTCTGCCAGGGCGAAGGAGGCCGCCAGCTTCATGGGCTGGTTGATATCCCTTGCGCGGACATCCAGGGCTCCGCGGAAGAGACCCGGGAAAACGAGGACGTTGTTGATCTGGTTCGGGTGATCGCTGCGGCCGGTACCGACGACAGCCGCGCCGGCTGAGAGCGCATCATCCGGCTCAATTTCCGGAACCGGATTGGCCATGGGGAAGACAATGGCGCGCGGCGCCATGGAGGCGATCATGTCCCTGCTGACCACATGCGGAGCGCTGACACCGATAAACACATCGGCGCCGGCCATCGCGTCGGCCAGTTTTCCGGAGAAGCCTTCCGGATTGGTGATCCGGGCGATTTCCGCTTTGGCGGGATTCGGATTGTTTGGATCGGAAAGAATGCCGCGGCTATCGACGATCTTCATGTGCTTCACGCCCAGGGCCATCAGATGATACGCGATGGCGATACCGGCACTCCCGGCGCCGTTGATCACGACTTTGATTTCACCGATCTCCTTTCCGACCACGCGCAGGGCGTTGATCAGCGCCGCGCCGACCACGATGGCGGTGCCGTGCTGATCGTCGTGGAAGATCGGGATATCGCAGATTTCCTTCAGCCGCCGCTCAATTTCAAAGCAGCGGGGCGCCGCAATGTCCTCCAGATTGATGCCGCCGAAGGAGCCGGAAATCAGATAAATCGTGCGGACGATCTCGTCGACATCCTTGCTGCGGACGCAGATCGGGAAAGCGTCCACGTTGCCGAAGGACTTGAAGAGGGCGCATTTTCCCTCCATGACCGGCATGCCGGCCTCCGGGCCGATGTCGCCGAGGCCGAGCACAGCGGTGCCGTCGGTGATGACGGCCACGAGGTTGCTGCGGCGGGTGAGCGTGAAGGACTTATCGTAATCCTTCTGGATTTCCAGGCAGGGCTGGGCGACGCCGGGTGTGTAGGCCAGGGACAGGTCTTCCTTGCTCTTGACGGATACGCGGGAAACGACCTCGATTTTTCCCTGCCATTCACCGTGGAGCCGCAGGCTTTCTTCCATGTAGTTCAAAGTGGATTCCTCCTTTTACAGATTACTCATTCACAACGTTCCGGGCCCAGAAATCGGATCGGAGCATGAGCAGACCGATGATGACCTTGAGGATATCGGCAAACTGGACGCAGAAATAGATCTGAATAATGTCCAGGTTGGTAAAGCGGGTGAGGCAAAAGGCCAGCACCACCGTGACCGCCCAGGCATAGACTCCGTCGAAGAAGAAGGTGATGACGGTTCGCCCGCCGGAACGGATGGTAAAATACGTGACGTGGGCAAAGGAATGGACCGGCAGGGAAAGGCCGGCAATCACAAGCAGGCGGCGGGTGAGATCCTGGACCTCCGGCTCCACATTGTACAGCCGGGGAATCAGCGGGGAGCACAGGACCATCGCCAGGCCGATGAGGATATGCAGCACCTCGGTCAGGAAGATCAGCTTCCGGTCCACATCCCGGGCTTCCTGCATCTTGCCGGCGCCCAGCCGCTGGCCCACCATGATGGATACGGCGCTGCCCATGGCAAACATGATGACGCAGAAAAGATTCCAGGTGGTGCTGTTGATATTCAGGGCGGCGACGGCATTCAGCCCCCGGGAGGAATAGAGCTGGCTGACGAAGGTCATTGCCAGGGACCAGAGGATTTCGTTGATAAGGAGGGGAAGACCGGTGCGGGCGATTCTTCCGATCAGCTTTCCGGGAACCCGGAAGCTGCGGTAGGCATTCATGAGGAAGAGATAGCGCTCCGTATGCCGATGGGAATGAAAAACGACGACGCACAGCTCAACATAGCGGGAGATGACCGTTGCGATGGCGGCGCCTTCCACGCCGAGGGCCTGGGCGCCCAGATGCCCGTAAATCAGGACCCAGTTCAGGAAAAGATTCGTGAGAATAGCAATAATACCGGCAACCATGGGGGCTCTGGTTTCACCGGCTTCCCGCAGGGTTCCGGTATAGACCTGAACCAGGGAGAAGGGGATCAGCCCCCACAGCATGATGCGCAGATAACCGGTGCCGAGCCTCAGGGTGAGGGCCAGGTCGCCGCCGTTGCTTTCTCCCCGCAGAAAGGACGCGAGGAAAGTTTCGCCGAAGACCAGGTAGACCAGGATGGCGGCCAGGGAACAGAACACGGCGAAATAAACCTTGATCCGGAAGGTGTTGCGCATGCCGTCCATGTCACCCTTGCCGAAAAACTGGGCGCCGTAGATACTGGCGCCGCTGAGACCGCCGAAGATGGCCAGCATATGCACCATGAGGATGGAATTGGCGATGGAGGCGGCGGAGATGGCTTCGCGGCCGAGGCTGCCCACCATAATATTGTCGAGCAAAGAAACAAAAGAGGAAATAAACTGCTGAATCACAATGGGAATCAGCAGCGTCAGAACGCTTTTGTAGAAGGCCTTTGAGCCGATAAACCGATGCAGCATGCGCAGGAAAGCTCCGATCCCGAGAAATACAAAGAACCTTTCCCATTGTACATGCCAGAACGGGAAAGTCAACCGCAACTTTTCAGATTTATACCCGTTTACGGTGTATTCTGCCAACTGCAGCGAATGCTTGGATCCTTCAATGTGCTCAGGATGATACGGGGGAAGAGGTTATTTTACCTTTCCGGCCAGAGATGTATCGTTGATGAGGCTGTCCGCCGAATAGACGAAGAGGATCCTGTCCACTGCCCCGGCGGCTTCCGCGGCCCGGGAGAAGTTTCCGGTATAGTAACGCGCGTCCACCGCCACGATTCGGCGATAATCCGCCGAAAGCAGCGGCAGCAGGCAATTGGCGAAGGAATCCTTGAAAACCAGGAGCGTTCCTCCGGGAGCCGCCGGGTTCAGGATTTCCGTCATTCCGTGATTGCCGTCCAGATAGACCGCATATCCGTCATAGGTTTCGGCCCGGCCCGGGAAGATCAGATGATCAAAGGTTTCCCCGTCCGCCGTCAGGATGACCGGATCCTTCGGCTCGGCGCATTCCAGCATGTCTCCCCGGAAGGCCGGAAGTCCGCTGCGGCTCTGCGTGGTTCCGAAGAAACCGGGGAAGGATGACCGATTAAATTCATCAAGACTGTATACCGGCAGGCCGTCTGCACGGCAGCAGGCGGCATAGGCCAGCCAGGCTCCCTGCAGGGTCCAGTGGTGATCGGTGCGGTAATACACTTCGGCTGCTTCGGTGCCGTCCGGCAGCACATCGAGGAAACGGGCGTTCGACGTCAGGACATCATAGATCCGCGCTTCCTGATCATACAGGCTTTGCAGCAGGCCGTTCATCTTTTTCCGAAGCAGATAGCCGTGGCTTCGGGGCACGATCAGCTGCCATTTTGCTCCGCTTTTTTCCGACAGGGATTCAAACTGCTGCAGCCGACGGGATGTTTTACCCTCCGGATCCGTGACCGGCTTTTCCAGAAAAGCGCCCGCCACCGGCCAGGCATCCAGCTCCGTGCGCCGGGCGGTGGCGACCTCGGCGAGAGAATCCGCGGCCACCAGCACGTTTCGCAGCGGTACCCTGTCCGCCAGGAAGGCTTCTGTTTCCTGATCCGTTTTCCAGTCGGTGAGGGAAGGCGCAGACGGCGCGGAAGCACGGTACCGCCGCTCCGCGGCGATGAATTCCGGGTGAGGCCAGAGCAGCGCAAACAGTCCCATGCACAGCAGCAGGCACAGGCCCAGAAGCACCGCCGCGCGGTCTCCGATGCAGAACCGTTTATCTTTCATGTAGCTCCCCTCACAATGGCAAGCTTTTGCCATGTATTTCTGATTGAGAGCCGCCCTGCGGGCGGCTCATTGCGTGTTTCCGTCAGAACTGGAAATAAACAAAAGGCGCGTAGCCCTGCGCCGCGAGCGCGGCCAGGCACAGGAACATCAGAACCGGCGCGGCAAACCGGCGCAGCGGGTTTTTCTTCGGCGCCGGCAGGAAGCTTACCGCGGCACAGAACAGCAGCATCGGCACGTAGGCGGCGCACCGCGTGACCGTTTCCGCCGAGGCTCCGCCGTATCCGCCCCACAGGGCTTTCCACAGCTCGCTTCCGAACCCGGAGAAAAGCCCCCAACCCAGCATGACTGCCAGGAAAGTCAGCAGCTGCCGGATCCATCCGGGAATTTTCTGCCAGATCCGGTTCTCCAGCAAAAAGCGTTTTTCAAAGATCAGCAGCAGGGCAAAATAAAGCCCCCACAGCACAAAATTCCATCCCGCACCGTGCCACAGGCCCGTCAGCGCCCAGACGACCAGCACATTCAGATCCCGCCGGATGCGGCTGCGCCGGCTCCCGCCCAGGGGAATATACACATACGCCCGGAACCAGTCCGTCAGCGTCATATGCCACCGGCGCCAGAAATCCGTGAGGCTTTGGGCCCGGTAAGGACGGTCGAAGTTTTCCGGAATCCGGAAGCCCATGCACCGGCAAAGGCCGATGGCCATATCGGAATAACCCGAAAAATCAAAGAAAATCTGGAAGGAGAAAGCCAGGAGCCCTACCCAGGCGCCCAGGGCTCCCGCCTCCGCAAAGTTTCCGTTGATACTGCCCCACAGGCGCCCCATGGCGTCCGCAAGGAGCACTTTCTTGGCCAGCCCCGTGCAGAACCGGCGCAGACCTTCCCGCATTTCCGGATACTCCGGCTTCGGACGGGCAATCAGCTGGGCCTCCAGATCCGTATAGCGGACAATCGGGCCGGCCACCAGCTGGGGGAAGAGGGAAAGGTAGACGCTGAAGGTGACGAAGTTTTTCTGAGGCTTCGCCTGTCCCCGGTAAACATCGATGACATAGCTCATGGCCTGGAAGGTGAAAAAAGAGATGCCGGCAGGGAGACCCGGGGCGGTGAAATCCAAGGGGATTCCGGTCAGGCGGGTCCAGGTGTCCGCCAGAAAGCCGGCATACTTAAACCAGAGCAGGGGCAGGAGATTCAGAACGATCATTCCGGCCAGCGCCGCCTTCGAGGGCTTTTTTCCGCCGCGGGTCATCAGCAGAACGCCGCCCCAGTTCAGCACCATGGAAAAGAGGATCAGCAGCAGCCACGCCGGATTTCCCCAGCCATAAAAAAGCAAGGATGCCGCCAGCAAAAACGGCATCCGCACCCCGGCCGGCAGCACCCGATAGAGCAGTAGCACACACGGCATGAACAGGAGCAGGAAAGTAAAGGATGAAAAGATCATATCATTCTCCGGATAGCAGCGCCGAGAGTTCCGCAGCGGCATTTTTGCCGGAAATCACCGCCAGGAGCAAACCTTTCCGCTCCACTTTCGCGTCGGTCAGGAGTTTATAGGCGTCCGGCGCGTAATCCCGGTGTTCTTTCTTCCTGCGTTCCAGGTATTTTTCCAGCCCGGACGCCACACGGTCCGCCGAGGCTTCGTCTTTCGCACGGATCACAAGAATTTCCCGGCCGTCCATTCCGTTCCCCTGGAGGAAAACAAAATCCGCAACATCTTCCGGAACGATTCCGGTCATGTCCGTCAGCTCGTCGGCCGTGAAGGGCGCCAGTTCCGCCGCGTCACCGACGGCGGCTTCCACCGTCGCCTTCAGGCTTCCGGCGGTTTCCTCCGACGCTTCCGGCAGCCGGGCTGTTTCCGGCGAAACCGGAGCGTCCGTCTGCTCCGGAACCGCGGTTTCCTTTGCAGTCGGCGCCGCGGGCTGAGAGCTTCCGCAGCCTGTCAGCAGAACCGCGACCAGGAGCAATACCAGCAGAATTCCCGGTTTTTTCATTTGCATCACCATTTCTGTTATTCTTCCGGAACGGAACCGGAGCCGGGCGTCCATCTTCCCGCCTCATATTCCGCCTGGGCAAAATCCAGCAGTTCCCGGGCAAAAACAGCGTATCCCGCATCGTTCAGGTGGAAGGATCCGCCCTCGCAGTACTCCTCCGGCATCAGGCCTTCCTTGTCCTTCAGGCCCGTGGCAAGATCCAGATACCGGATGCCCAGCTTTTCACATTCGGCCTGAACCGTTGTGTTCACCAGGTCAAACCGATCCCGGCAGGCGTAACAGTCGCTGCTCCCTTGGTAAAAACCCCTGGCCACCGGCATCTGGGAGATGACAAAGATTTCCGTTTCAGGCGAAACTTCCCGAACCAGCTCCGTCATTTCCCGCACATACCGGGCCGCGCGGTCATAGCCGGTTTCATCCCGCCCCTGGACGTCCATGGTATAGTCCGTGGTCAGGGCGTCGTTCAGTCCGGCCAGCACGAAAATCTTCTGCGGGTGTTTTTTCTTCACGATCTCATAGAGGGTGGTATCTGCTCCGCTGTCTGTCAGATGGATGTAGTGCTTTTCCGCCGCAGGAATGTACTTATAGCCGACAAAGCGGAACTTGTAACTGTTTTCGGCCCGGAAATCGACGTTGCTGAAGAAATCCGGATTTTCGCTCCATTTTCTCTTCACATAATTGCGGAACTTCGCCATCTGGGAATCCCCGACGAACATTGAGTGGTCAAAGAAGGTCATCAGTACAGTGTCCGACAGGCGATCCGCGGTTTTCTCCGCACCCGGCAGCGCCTCCGCACTGGCGGCCCCAATAATCCCCGCCGAAAGCAGCAGGACCAGTACAACAGCAATAACCTTTCTCATCCGGCTCCCTCTTTCGCAATACAGGCGCTTCCATCAAAAGTACATGTGATTTTATACCGATTTCGCCTGCCGTGTCAAATGGAGAAAGGGGTTCGGGGAAAGATCGTGTATTTTTGATGTCGACGGACTGTTTTACCGGGCTGTTTCATGATATAATAAACCGTTCGCGCTAAAGCGCGAATCATCCGGAGGAATGTGAATGCGATTAAAGAAACTGGAGCTGTACGGATTTAAGTCTTTTGCCCAAAGGACCGAGATCGTCTTCAACGAAGGCATTACGGCGATTGTCGGTCCCAACGGCTCCGGAAAAAGCAATATCGGCGACGCGGTGCGCTGGGTGCTTGGCGAGCAGAGCGCCAAGACGCTGCGCGGCGCCAGCATGCAGGACGTGATTTTCAGCGGAACGCAGACGCGCAAACCGCTGAGCTATTGCGAAGTGTCTCTGGTTTTTGACAACGAGGATCATACGCTTCCGCTGGAGTATGCCGAAGTGATGGTGACCCGCCGCGTATACCGCAGCGGGGAAAGCGAGTATTTCCTGAACCGGAGCGCCTGCCGGCTGAAGGACGTGGTGGATCTTTTCCGGGACACGGGCATCGGCAAGGAAGGCTACTCCATCATCGGGCAGGGCCGGATTGACGAGATTCTTTCCCGCAAGGGCGAGGACCGCCGCCTGGTTTTCGAGGAAGCCGCCGGTATCGTGAAGTTCAAGGCCCGGAAGGAAGAGGCGGACCGGAAACTGAGCCGGACGATGGAAAACATGACCCGGGTGGACGATATCCTGGACGAGCTGAAGCGTCAGCTGGATCCCCTGGAGGAACAGTCGAAGAACGCCCGCGTGTATCTGGATCTGGCGGCACAGCTGAAGGAACTGGATCTGAACCTGTTCCTCGTTCGGTCGGATAAAATGGAAGCAAAACTGCGGGACTATGATCTGGACCTGCAGAATATCAAGGCAGTTCTGGAACAGACAGAGATCACCCTTCAGGAAAAAGCGGAAGAGCGGGACGCCCGGCAGGCAGAGATTGCCGATCTGGACGCCAAGATTTCGGAAGCCCACGCGGCCATGCTTTCCGGCGTGGAAGCGGTGCACGCGGCCGGCGACGCGCTGCACGCCATTGAGGAGAGAAAACGCAGCCGCGGGGAAAACCGGGAGAGAATCACCGGCGAACTGCAGCAGGGCAGCGAACGCCTTGAAGAGCTGAACCGCATGGCCGAAGAAAGCGGAAGCGGGAGCGAGATGCGCTCCGGCGTGCTGGCGGAGCAGACCGAGGCCCTGGAAAAAGCCCGGGAGGCGGAAGAGGAAGCCCGCCGGACACAGAACGAACGGGAAGAAGCCCTGGAAGCCCACAAGACGGCCATGATGGACGCCATTAACCGCCGGGCGGCCGCGCTGAACGACCAGACGCGGCTGAAGACCATGCTGACCACCATGGAAGAACGGCTGCAGGAGGTTACGGTTTCCTGCGAAGCCATGAAGCGGGCCGGCGCCGATCTGGACGGCACGGTGACGGAAGCCCGGGAGCGCCTGCGGGCGGAGCAGGAAAAGCAGGAAGCGCTCGCAAAGAGCGTTCAGGAAGCCCGGGAACAGCTGGAAGCGGCGGATGCTTCCGTGATTCAGGCCCGGAAGGATTACGACGAAAAACTGGCGGAGATGCGGGACATGGAATCCCGCCAGAAACTGCTGGACGAAATGTCCCGCGAGATGGAGGGCTACGCAAACTCCGTGCGCTCGGTGGTCCGATATGCGCAGGAGCGCTCCATGGACAGGGTTTACGGGCCGCTGAACCGGCTGGTTTCCGTACCCCGGGAATATGAGACGGCCATGGACATGGTGCTGGGCAACGCCCAGCAGAACGTTGTGACCGAGGACGAGGAAACAGCCAAAGAGCTGATTGAATTCCTGCGGAAAAACCGGCTGGGCCGGGCTACCTTCCTGCCGGTGACCTCCGTGAAGTCCCGGGGGCTGACGGCCCGGGAGCGCGAAGTGCTGAATATGCCCGGGTGTCTCGGCGTGGCCTCGGAACTGGTTTCCTGCGAGGATCATTACCGGGGAATCGTGGAAAACCTGCTGGGACGCACGGTGGTGGCGGACAGCCTGGACCACGGGATTGCCATTATGCGGCGGGGCGGCCATGAATTCCGGCTGGTGACGCTGCAGGGCGACGTGATGCACTCCGGCGGCTCCATGACCGGCGGCTCGGTTTCCTCCCGGAACATCAATCTGTTCAGCCGGGAGAGGGAACTGCGGGAACTGACGGAGGCACTGAACAAAGGCCAGGACGAGCTGGAGCGCCTGCTTGACCGCATGCGCAACGGACAGGAAACGAAGGACAACCTGAAAATCCGATCCGCGGAGGCGCTGGAAGAGCTGCATCAGCAGGAGATCGCGGTAACCCGGGAAACCGAACGCCTGCAGAGCGCGGAAGACGAACAGCGGATGCATTCCATGCGGGTCAGCGAAACGGAGGCGGCCCGCGAACAGCTGATGGAATCCATGATGCAGATCCGGGAGCAGCTGTCCATGGCCGACGACCAGACGGAAAAGACGGAAGAAACCCGGGAAGAAATGGAAAAGGAAGCGGCCGGCCTGCAGCAGGCGGCGGCGGAAGCCCGGCAGACGGCCGAGGAACGGGCAGCGGAAACGCTGCGCCTGACCCTGGCGGTGAACGATCTGCAGCATGAACTGGAGACGCTGCAGCGGGACAAAGCACGCCTGGAACAGGAAAAGGAGCGCATCGGAAAAGAACAGGAGCAGCGGCGGAGAACCCTTGCGGAGATGAACGCCCAGGACGAGGCGGACACGCTGGCGGAGGCGGAAAAGCGCAAAGCACTGGACGAGGTGACGGCGGAACAGGCCGGCCGGGAGCGGATTACCGGCGAGCTGGAAGAAACCCGCACCGGCAGGCAGAACCTGCTGAAGGAGCTTCTGGCGGAAATGGAAGGCCTGCACCAGTCCATGAGCCGGGACAGCGACAGGGCGCACCGGCTGGAGCTGGGCCGGGCCCGGACCGACGGCGACCTGAAGGCGCTTCGGGACAGGATCTGGAACACCTACGAGATGACCTATGCCGGGGCGGAAGAATTCCGCCGCCCGGAGGGAATCAATATAACGGAAGCGGACCGCCAGGCGGCACAGCTGTCGGCGGAAATCCGGGCGCTGGGCCCGGTCAACGTGCACGCCGTTGAGGAATACGCGTCGACAAAGGCGCGGTACGACGAAATGTATGTGCAGCGCGAGGATCTGGAGAAGGCGGAAAAGGATCTGCGGGACCTGATTGCCCGCCTGCTGGAGCAGATGCGTGAGACCTTTGTGGAACGCTTTGCCCTGCTGCAGGGATACTTTACGGAGACATTCACCCGCCTCTTCGGCGGCGGTCACGCGGAACTGCTGCTGACCGATCCGGACGACCCGCTGAACTGCGGCATTGAGATCAACGCCCAGCCTCCGGGAAAGAAGTTGACGCTGCTGTCGCTCCTTTCCGGCGGAGAAAAAACACTGACGGCCATTGCGATCCTTTTCGCAACGCTGAAGCTGAAACCCACGCCGTTCTGCATTCTGGACGAGATCGAAGCGGCGCTGGACGACGCGAATATCGGATACTTCGCGGATTATCTGTCGGAGTATTCCAAATCCACCCAGTTTGTTGTGATTACACACCGGAAGGGAACCATGGAGCGGGCAAACGGCCTGTACGGCGTCGCCATGGAGGAACAGGGCGTGAGCCGGATGGTTTCCGTTTCGCTGCAGGATTACGAGGAGTAAGGGGTTTGGATATAGGATTCAGGATTTAGGATTTAGGATTTAGGGGTTAGATGTTTTTGGAACAGGAGGGACAGTTGGCATGAAGAAGTGGACAGCTTTTCTGATTGCGCTGGTGATGTTGGTTTCAGCGGGCACCGTGATTGCGGAAACGGCCACGTCGCCGGATCTGTACGATCTGTACGACGCGACGGAAGCCGGGAAAACATGGATCGGTACGGCCGTGCCGGTGATGGACGGCGTGGCGGTTGCCTCTCCGGTCGGCTTGCCGGAGAAGGTAACGATGCTGGTCATCTGGGACGGATCGGCATACAGGCCCGTTTCGGCGGCTCTGCCTGTCGCGGACGGAAAGGTGCTGGTGCTGCTTCATGAAACCGACGGGGCGAAGCCGGCCATCCCGGCCTATGATTTTCTGAACACCGGTATTATGCCCCAGACCGGGGATCTGATGGTTCGCAGCGGCGACTGGATGCGTTCGAGGGTAAACCGGGCAGTCTACGACGCGGCACTGATCACCTGGAACGGGAAGGAAGCCATGCTGCTGACGCTTTCCGGCGATACGGTGATCGGTTCTCCTGTTGTAACGACGGACGGAAAACTGGCAGGAATCATCATGGCGGAATACGCGGAAGGCGTGAACCGTTATGTGGCGCTGACCGTGCCGGAAATCTCCATCTGTCTGCAGGAGGCGGCCGGTTTCCTGGACGCCCCGGAAACGGATAACCGCCCGGAGGGTTATCAGGTTTCCATGGAGGAGAACATGGTGACGTTTGACTGGTCGGGCGTTTCCCTCCCGGAAATAAAGGAAGGCGAAAAACTGTACCACATTGTGGCGGATTCGGAGTCCTCCTATCTGAACTATCTGGAAATGGATGAAAACACGACGGCAACGACCATGCTGCTGACGCCTGGAAGGACCTATCTTTCCGGGCTGGCCGCATTTGCGGGGGTGCCGGACGACCTGCCGCAGCAGATCGCGATCACCGCTCTCCCGGAGGCGGAAAAGCTGACGGACTATGAATTCAAATCGCTGATTTTTGCAATTGCCGAGATGCCGGAGAACGCAGATGAAACCACCATGCCGGCTCCGACTACCCAGGTTACGGAGGAACTGCTGCGCAGCGGACGCGCCTGCATGCTTTCCTCCACCAGCTATCAGGTGAGCAAAAAGATGGAAGGATTCAGCCTGCTGGTGGCGCTGACGGCGCCGGACGGGAGCAATTACCGCTATGAAAGCCAGTGGTACTATGATCCGGAGATCATGGGCGAGGACGAATGGTATACATCCATGGAGGAAACCGGGCTACTGGACATGCTGAACCAGAACGGGTATCCGGACGGGATTTACGAGATGGCCATGTACGTTGACGGAAAACTGGCGGACAGCTTCAGTTTTGAGCTGATTAAATAACGGAGCTTCCTGTATGATTCAAAGTGACCGCTGAGAAGCGGAACAGATTGCGAAACGAAAGTACCCCACAGTAGAATAGAACGCCTAATTAAGTA
>CACWXP010000027.1 GCA_902764875.1 uncultured Eubacteriales bacterium | reverse complement strand
CACCCCGTGGGCAAACTGCAGCACGATGGCCCCGCGGGTCAGGATCTCCACGGGATCGCCGTCGTTGAAAACGGCTTCATTGCTGCCGAACAGGTTCGGTGTCTTGTCGCCGCTGCGCACGGTGATGCCGATGAAGTTGTCCATCGAATAGCTGGCCGCGTAGTCGGGATCAAAAGGCTCGCAGGCATTCTGTCCCGCGACGAAGAACACCGCGCTGCCGAAGGGGATCTCCCCGTCGGAGCCGTTGCGCATGGATAGGATGATTTCGTCGACAGACCGGGAAGGTGTTCCCGGCCAGCCGTTGGTGAAGTTGGAAAGGACTTTACCCATCTTCTTTTACCTCCTGATTACTTGTGATAGTTCGCGTTCCTGGCTGCCATGATGCGTTTGCCCAGCGCGTTGTAGGCGTTGCCGGAATCCTTGGCGGGACGGGATTTCTTCGCCCGGTCAAGTCCCCGGTTCACACCCTTGCGGTGGCCGTTCTTCATTTCCGCGGCTATGTCCTTCGCAGCCTGCCGACGTTCCTTCCGGGTCATTCTGGCCAGCACGGGCCCGACCTTCCGCAGAGCAGCCCGTAGTGCGTCGTTGCAGATTTCCTCCTGCTCCTCTTCCGTGTCCTCGTCCGCTTCGGCAACTTCCTCCAGCGTAGTGGAAACGTCAGGTTCCAGGATCGCTTCGACGATCTCCGCGACCTCTTCCATGGCGTCTCCGTCCGTGTCTTCCGGCATTTTCTCTTCCGAAACCTCGGCAGCCTCTTCGACGACTTCCTCGATGATCTCCGCAATCTCCTCCGCTTCCGCAAGGGCTCCGGGCTCTTCATCCCCTGTCGGCGCCGCGCTCAGCAGCGCAATCAGCTTGTCCAGCCGCTCGATGATCCCGGCAACGGTGTCCTCGTCAATCACAACCTCTTTGGCCTCCGGCGCTTCCACGACGACAGGCGCAGCCGCGTTCTCTTCTGCGAAACCGCTGCCGGTTCCCTCGCCCTGCGTTCCAGCGGCCGCCTCTTCCGCGCTCTCCCCGATCATTTCTTCAATGAATTCCGCAACCGTCTCCACGTCGCCGTCCTTCGCCATCCGCGCCAGAATCTTTCCCAGTCCCTTCTTCATGAAACCCTTTCTCCTTTCAAATGTTTGATTGTCCTGAACGGGAAAAGGCGCCCCCGGCGCCTTCCCTTTGGAACCCATATGATCTTTGATGGAAACCCGCGCCCCCGCTCTCCCGGCGTCAACCACCGCAATGTGGTTCCCGCGGATTTTCCGCTGAATGTACCGGCCGTTTTCTTCGGCCAGCTCGTAGGTATACCCGCAGCTGATCTCCCGCTTCCCATTCAAAATCGCTTCAATCAGCCGCTCGTCGGTAATCACCAGATCCGCCAGCAGCAGGTCCGCTTCCTCCCCGCTGCCCCGGCGCACGTTCTGGGCGTGCCCGGCCTGAAGCCGCCGGATGTTGTCCAGATCCACTCCGTCCCTCGGGTGATCGTTCGTCACCGGAACGGCCTCAAAAGAAGCCATCGTCTCCGGAGCGAAAACCTCCTCCTCCGGCCGGTAAACCTGAATAAAACCCGGCCCCGACCCAAGTCCCAGTTCCTCCGGCAGGTACTCCTGCATCCCCGTCCGCGCCACCGGCACGTTCAGGCAAAGCAGATACCCCTCCGGTTCCCGCCGCGAAATATTCTCCGAAATCCGGTTCCCGTAATACTGCATTCCCCACGCTCCCTTCGTTTCTTGTGGGCCTATCGGGACGGTTCTTTTAGGACCACTTTTTCATGGTCCCGCAAAAAACCCTTACCCTTCCGCTTCCGGCAGCCCCGTCAAAGCCAGAAGCAAAGCCGAAATAAACCCGAACCCGCCGGCGGAAAGCGCTGCCACCCAGTTCACGTCCCCCAGCACCAGAGCCCCGGTACCGATGTAAGCCAGCATCGCCTCCGCAAAGGTCCGAACCCCGCGGATCAAGGCCGCCTTTCCCCAGGTCACCCAGTCAACCGTTTTCATAAAGCCAACTCCCCCTTCAAAATAGATTCACTCCATCGGCAGATCAAAGAATTTCTGCCGAACGTCGTCCATCACGCCGTTCCCGCCTAACAGGTGATACTGCACATACATGCTCTCAAAGTTCTGCCGCTCCTCCGACGTAGCATACCCCTGCAGCCGGCACAGCTGAAACCGCTGCAGCAGCTTGTCCCGCAAAATCGCCTGCACCGCCGCCTTCATCGCCCTGTTCTGGTGCACCTGCAGCCGCACAAAGGCCGCCAGT
Organism: uncultured Eubacteriales bacterium; assembly: GCA_902764875.1. Classification (GTDB taxonomy): domain Bacteria; phylum Bacillota; class Clostridia; order Christensenellales; family Aristaeellaceae; genus Aristaeella. Next base: position 64,623 of record CACWXP010000027.1, on the reverse strand, counting down.
CCTGCCAGCATCCCCGGAATCCCAAGCACGCAAATCCATTGATAAACCGTCATCCCGCGTCACCCCACATCATCATTAAATCACCGCGTGTTTCCTCCATCTTCCATCGCCGGATAATGTTTCTCACCGCCAGATAAGGCGTCGAATCCTCGACGCCGAAAGAATTGCAAAGGTCCAGTTCCTCTTCCTCCATGGCTTTTGCCCGTCTGTTCTCCCGCTGCTTCGTCCGTCCCATATAGCTCCTTTCAGCTCGCTCTCCGATGAAAAACCTGCCGCGCCGCTACGCGACAGGTATACCTCTCCCGTCCCTGTGCTTAACGTCCACATCCGGTCTTATGCCTTTCGGCTGCCGGGAAAGGACGGGACTGCTGTCCGCTGATTCAGTTGTCCGTTTTCCTCCTCCCTTTGGAGAGGTTTATTTACCCCTCTATATATAACATGTTTTTGGGGCCAAAATGGTGCCTGTTTTATGCAAATTTATTCAACTTTTTTTCAATTGTCCGCAATTGATTCCTTAAAGTACTCCGAGAAATCCCCAGTTTCGTCGCAATCTGTTCCTGTGTCATTTTCTGTACCCTGTGCATGATCACAATCTGATATTGCTTTTCAGTAAGGGTCGATAAAACTTCCCTCATCCTCCTGTTCCGTTCCGCCTTCCATGCCGCCATTTCTTCCTCCGCTTCCCGGCTTTCATGCTCCGGTGGCAGGCTGTAATCAATATTGTTCTCAAATTCGAAGTTGTCATATAAAATGACTTCCCGACACATCCGCCGGCTGTCCGCGTTGTGCTCCAGCCGCGCCGATCCGGCGGATTCCAGAATCACTTCCCAGGGATATTCGCCAAGATCCAGCTTTTCCATCCCCGCTTCCTTTTTCCCGTTGCAGGTGTACGTCTCCGGCCGTTCGCACCGGTCCACGCCGTAAACCGTCACCCGCCCGCATTCCTCAAAGGTGAAAAACCCGTTGCTGTAGATCTCAATCACACCGCTGGCTGTCTTCCGGTGAAGAACCACCCTGGCCATTTTCTTCAGCTGATTCAGCCGCGGAACCCGCCCCTTCCCTGTTCCCGGCAGTGCGTCCCGCAATTCCCCGTAAGAAACAATCTGTTCCAAATCCATATCTGTATTTCCTCCGTTCCTAAACCCTAACCCCTAAATCCTAAATCTTATATCCTAAAATCCCTGTTCCCTTGCGGTTGCGAGCATCCGCGCAAGGGCCTCCTCGTCTTCGTCGGAGTAATCCCGCTGGCTGTACTGCTGCGCAGCAACCGTCTTCGCCGGTCGCACAGGACCAGACCCTGAAACATCAACCCGGTCCCTGCCGTTCCGTTCCCAGGTTCGCACACACGCCCGCCAGTCCCTCATCGGTTCCTTTCCGATCCGCCATCCTTTCGATGCATAGAAGTCCACAAACCGCTGGGCGTCGACGTTGTTCCCCCGCTCCCGGCAGTAGGCGTCCACCTCTTCCACCGTAGGCACCGCAAACCTCTTCTTACTATCGTTTCTATTCTCTCTGTAGTTATTAGTATTATTAGTATCTATAGAGGTATCTATATGGGTATCTGTAGGAGCTTCTGCATCCTCCTTTTCCTCCGTCGCTGCCGGCATGCTGTCCAAAGCCTTGATTCTCGGGCCTTCCGGGGCTTCGGGAGGTGTAAAAAAGCACTGCTTTTCACCGCCGTTCTCTTCTGAAAAGCACTGCTTTTCATTCAGAAAGCACTGCTTTTCACTGTCGTATTCTTCCGAAAAGCACTGCTTTTTTTCGCTTCTTTTCTTCTTCGGCCGTCCGCCTTGGGCCCCGGCTGCAGACTTCATGGCGGACAATTCCGTATCCTCCCGAAGCACCTGCGCAATCACGGTAAAGACAGCCATTTCCGGCCCGGAGAGGGCCGGCTCCTCTCCTGTTGCGGCATAAGTGATAACTGCCAGGAAGAGCCGGCCTGCTGCTTCGAGTTCGAACATACCGATGGCCTGAAGCCAGGCAGTCCGAAACTTAAACCAATCTTTCATAAACCCTTACCCCTAAATCCACTATTCACTATCCACTATCCCTTGCCGCGCCGCAGCGCGGCTCGTCACCCCCGCGTCAGCTTCGGCTTCCCCGTCGGCTTGATCACCAGCGGCCCGCAGACTTCGTCGAACTTCTCTTTCCCCATGAGCGTCTCCAGCGCCGGAATGCCCTTGATCTTCCGGTCCCAGGGGTCGAATCCCGCCTCTTCAATCAGTTTCGCCGCCGTTTTCTCGTTTCTGAACTTCCGCTGCGTGGTCGACGGCGCCGCCTTGTAGCGGGGAATCTTCCGTCCCTGAAGAATCAGCCCCAGCGCCGCTTCCTTCATCTCTTTCGTCCAGTTCACAAGCAACTCCGACCGGTCCAGCAGATTCGCGATCTCTTCATCGCTCAGCAGTTCCAGATCCTTCACGCCGTCCAGCGCCTCCACCAGTTGCTTCACCAGCCGTGCAGTCACCCTGATCCCGTTTTTCATGTTCCGTTTCCTCCTTGCGTTTTTCCGGAGGAAAATCTTCCCCTCACTTACCACTGCAAATTTGGAGGGGTTTTGAGTCACTTTTTTTGTTTTTTTATAAAAAAGTTTTCATGCTGCCCCGTTCCGTACGCCGATCCGGTCCGGCTTGTGCTTCAATTCCGGAACTGATATAATGAAAGAGGAATCGGCTGGGGGGCGTGAAAAGCATGAAGAGAGAAATTGCGACCGGGATTCAGGATTTTGAAAGCATACGGGTCAATCGGCGTTTCTATGTGGATAAAACGGATTTCATCAGCAAATGGTGGAACGGCGGCGATGTTGCTACTTTGATCACCCGTCCGCGCCGTTTCGGCAAGACCCTGAATATGTCCACGCTCAACTGCTTCTTTTCCAATAAGTTTGAAAACCGGAGCGACCTTTTTGAAGGCCTGAAAATCTGGGAAGACGCAGATATGCGCGGGCAGCAGGGAAAGTGGCCTGTCATCTTCCTGAGCTTTGCGGGAATAAAGGGAAGAACCTGTGAAGATACAATAATCCAGATAAAAAACATGCTGGTAAAGCTGTTCTCGGCATTTCCGGAACTGCGGGAATATAAAGGGCTGGATCCGAATGAGCGCAGAGCTCTGGAGAGAATCACAGAGGATATGTCCGATGTTCATGCGGCGCTTTCTTTGAATCTGCTGTCAGGGCTTTTACAAAAGATCCACGGAAAAAGAGTCCTGATCTTCCTGGATGAATATGATACCCCGCTGCAGGAAGCCTATATCCACGGATACTGGGAGGATCTGGTCGCCTTTACAAGAACCATGTTCAACAATACCTTCAAGACCAACCCATCTCTGGAACGGGGAATCATGACCGGGATTACCCGGGTCAGCAAGGAATCGATCTTTTCCGACCTGAATAATTTGGATGTTGTAACCACAACTTCCGGGAAATACGCCACCTGCTTCGGCTTTACCGAGGAAGAAGTGTTTCAGGCGCTGGATGAATACAGTTTTGCGGAGAAAGACAAGCAGGATGTGAAGGAGTGGTATGACGGGTTTACCTTCGGTTCTGTGACGGATATGTATAATCCGTGGTCGATCACAAACTTCCTGGATGACAGAAAGCTGGACACATACTGGGCAAACACCAGCGGAAACGGACTGGTGGGGTCGCTGCTGAGGAAAAGCAGCCCGGAAATCAAAAAGCAGTTTGAAACGCTGCTGCGCGGCGGTTTTATCGAGGTTTCCCTTGACGAACAGATTGTTTTCAATCAGCTGGATCGAAAAAGGAACGCGATCTGGAGCCTGCTGCTGGCCTCCGGATATCTGAAAATCATTCTGACGCCGGCAATGAAAGAGCCTTCGTACTGGGAAGAGCCCGTATACCGGCTGGCGATCACAAACCGCGAAGTCTGGATCATGTTCAGAAATCTGGTCCGTGAATGGTAATCACAGCCATTCCCGGTTATCCCTTAAATCCGCAAGAATCCTCTGCAGTCTCCGATAAACGGTCTTTTGCGGAACCCCGATCGCATCAGCAATCTCATGGGTGGAATACTTCTCATAATTCATCCGCAAAATCACATCCCCCTTCTCGCAGATCTTCCCGGCCCGCCTGTAGGCGTTTTCAAACAGCTCCTGTTCCGCCGCAATATCAAAAGGATCCCTCGGATTCCCGGCGGGGTTGAGAAGATACGCGTCCCGTGCGCTGGAGATGCAGCTGCCGACGCTTTCATTGTCATAGGAAATGAACGCGCCTTCTGTCTGCCAGCGACATGCTGCGCATTCCCCCCGACACTGTCTGTAGGAAGGGCAGCTGCATGCCCGGATTTTCCTGGCTTCATGATAAGTCCGATTAATCATTCGATCCTGGAATTTGATAACCTCGTCGCTGACTTCAACTTTCTGGTTTCCGACTTTGATATACATTTCCTGTTCCTCCGTTCGTTGTATGGAGGAACAGGCCAAAGAAGGGTGCATTGAACAACGCTGCCAACCATAGCGAATTCTCCATTCGTGTGGTCTGCAGCAGCCCTTGCCCTGGCTGTGCGTGTTATGTCGGCCGGTTTCAGGAAGACAAGTCCCCGCATTTTGCCGGCATGCGGGGTCCCGAAAACCGGCGTCTTACAAAGAATAAAAAACGGAGCCGGTATACGCCTCCGCGCTCCGCCCGGACAGACCTGTCCCGCGTTTCTGCGCTTCGGCAATATATCGGCTCCACTTAGCCCTTCGTACGGCCCACTCGCCGCACGGTGAACGTTATCCGCGTTCTGTTCTGTTGCTTCTTTCCGTCAAATCGTCAGATGAGTGTCTTCGAAACCTGAAGTACTTTCATCTTTCCATCTTTCGATTTTTCGATCTCAACCTTTTTCCCTTTTTCGATCGCTTTGTCCACTTTCCGGTAAAACCTGATAGCTTCTTCCTGAAAGCTGCTTTCCCGCATAATGCATGGTTTCTTCTCCTGTTCCTTGGGATAATTCATGCCTCTGTCCTCTTTTTAGTCTCCGACTTTCTTGAGCACCCAGATCGCCACGCCCTGAATCCTGCAGTCCTCTTCTTTCACCCTGATGTCCTCCATGTCCGAATTCTCCGGCTTCAGGATGATCGTCTTCCCTTTCCTATAAAAGCGTTTCAGGGTATTTCCTTCATTTTCAACCCACACAACCACAATGTCGCCTATATTTGCGGTTTCCTGCCTGCGCACAAGGATCATATCCCCCTCATGAATACCAGCGTCGATCATAGAATTGCCTGTGGCCGTCAGGATATACATATCCGGGATCTCACCGTTCTTGTTGGTGTACTCCCGATAGATCAGCTTCCGGTTCTCGTCATACACTTCGATCAGCGCACCAGGCAGTTTTTCAGCGCCGGTGATATCGGTCTTCGTAATGGTCACGGGAATGTAGATCAGCTCATTCAGAATCGGATCAGAAAGCTTCACCACAATCGTGTTCTCATTGGAAGCCTTATTCGCGGAAGTCAGCGTTACGGGGAACTTCTCCGTGCTAAGTTTCCATCCGTCCGGAACCGCAAGCTCCTTCAGGTAGTAATTGCCGTGCGGATACATGCCGGAAATCGTCAGGTTGCCGTTCTTGTCCGTGACGGCGGTCGCCACCAGCGTGTTTGCCGGCAGTTTCTGATTGTCGGCGTAGGTGATCACGGAACTGTTGTACAGGCCGAACACAAAGCCTTCACCGGCAACAACCTCGATCACCTGATGAACCATACCGTTCTCCAGGTTGTTGATCTTGGTCTGCTCCTTTTTCTTCATCAGGGAAACCCTGACCGGCAGATAGGTATTGGGGTACACTTCCTTCACGCGGAGAAGGAAGTCATTGTTGATCCGATGAACCATGAAGACGTTATCCGCGGTATTGGTCAGATCACTGGTTCCGCTGATATCGTTCTTCCGTAAGAAGGTTTCCGTCTTCCGGGGATGGCAGATGAAGTGGATATGCACATTCAGCTGCTTTGCCGCTTTGGACAGAACCTGCACAATCTGAGCCTGAACGTCATACTTGTCCTGGATGTTGCTGGTGATGTTCAGGGACATCAGATTGTCGATAATGACCACGTCCGCTTTCTTTTCCTTTACCCAGTCAAAGATGACGGACGCGACCGTTTCCCAGCTGTTTCCGTAGTCGTTGTTGTAAACAGCAAAGGAACCGCTAAGCAGCTCGTTCAGCTGCTCCTTAACGCCTTTCTTCAGGCGGTAATGATTCGGAGACATTCCATCTTGTCCTCCCACTATTCATTAGTAATATTCCGGGATAACTTCATGGCCTAAGCACCGCCGGAGAGTGCTGATTTGCTTGCTTCGTATACCGGTTTACCAGTTCGTTTACCTTTTAGGTAAGCGACAAGGCAAAAAAATAAGCGCAATCAGCTGGCCCCGAAACCTTAGTGATTTCAAGGCCTTCCCCCGATCTCGTCGAGGGGAGTGTCTGAATTATAATCCCGATCAGTTGAGGCTGTCAATACCAAATTCGTAAAAACTTTTGGAAAAAAACTTGACAAAAAGGTAAATCAAGTATAGGATACGCTTTGGAGGTGTGTATGCATGACTGTTGGTGAGTATATCCAGAATGCCCGGATGGAACGTGGCCTCACTCAGACTGAGCTGGGAGAAAAATGTCACGTCAGCGGCGCTGAAATCTCCAGAGTCGAATCTGGCAAACGCCGCGCACCCTCTCCCAAGATGTTGAAGGCAATCGCCAAAGCATTGGTCATTGACTATGCTCAGCTGATGCACCTGGCTGGCTATATTGAAGAAGTTCACGAAGAGGAAAAGACCTTTGAGCAGGTCTTCCGTAATCAGGATGGAGAAATCGTGGATGTTGTCCGCGGCGTTAAGGAAATGTTCCAGAAAGACGCTACCTGGGCAAACGTCGCTTATCGAGTCTCCAGTGAACTCTCTGATTCCGATCGCGAAATCCTGACTGGTCTGGCTATGACCTATCTGGAAAAGAGACGGAAGGAAATCCAGGCTGAAAATGAAAAAAAGTAACATAGCCGGATCGTATGATCCAAGATATTACACGCTGGACAGGTTGAATGAAGTAAGCCTGTCCAATGTCCGTATTAGCCTGAAACAGTTTATGAAAGATTATGATGTTACAGAGTATCCGATAGACTGCTTCAAGCTGGTAAGGAAAATCCAAGAAGCGAAGCTGATCCATCTGGAAGTACTGGAAGAAGGAAGGATGTCAGCGGCATTCAATGCTGTTGCAACCTACCTTCCGGAAGTCGATAGCTTTCAGATCGTGATGAAGCCCGTTCCTAAGGATTGGCAGAAGCGCTCTTCATGGCGGCGCTGCAACTTCTCCCTGGCCCATGAGCTTGGGCATGTTTTCTGCGGGCATCTGGATGTCCCGAAAAACATGAAGTCGCCTGAAAAACGCCAAATGGATGATCTGGAAGCGGATGAATTTGCAGCACGGCTCCTGATGCCAGAACGCCTGATCCTGAAAAGCCAGTTTTCTTCTTATGAAGAACTCTCAAAAGAATTTCTGGTTTCTGATCAGGCCTGCTTTAAGCGGTTGAACAATCTGAAACGGCTCGACCTGTGCAGGATTCCTGCCCATGCGACCTGTCCGCAGTGCGGAAACAGTCAGATTTCTCCTGTGGCGGATTATTGCGAGATCTGCGGGGAGTATCTCCCTGAAGGCGGAAAGAAAGGAGTTCGGATCGTCGAGTATACAAGGACAATGGCAGACCAGCACAACCGCGTTATCTTCTGCCCGGTTTGCGGAAATGAGGATTTTGCGGATGAAGCCAAGTACTGCAAGATCTGCGGGATGCCAGTTTACAACTTCTGCGGGAATAACAATACCTTCTGGCCCTGCGAACACATCAATTCCCCGAACGCGCGCTTCTGTGAAATATGCGGCAGCGAGACCGTTTATCAGCTGCGCGGATTGCTCCAGGATTGGAGAAAAGAAAAAGAAGACTATATCCGCGCTGTCACGCAGTCCTGAGGAGGTGCGCCGATGATTTACGCAGAGTGTTTTCCGATGGATGATCAACGTCGGGTGAAGGTTTGCCCGTATTGCGGAAACAAGAAGTTTTCAAAAAAGTCAACGGCGTGCATTGTCTGCGGTCATTCACGCATGAATTCCTGCATTGGAAAAATGTATAGCCATGCAAATGCCGGCAATGCCCGATACTGCGAGATTTGCGGGGAAAAGACTCAATTTTTCGTGGATGGGCTTCTGAAAGCTTGGGATGCCGGCAACGAATCGTCGTCCAGCAGCATAAAGGAAGACTTGCCGTTCTGACAAGCCTAAGACAAAAGAAAAGCAGGTGGTTCAATGAGCCAGCCTGCTGTTTTTACGTCAGGACGCATATTGAGGAGATTCCACAAACCAGTCGCCCGGTTCCTCGTATCCGATGAAGCGCTGCCTGCCATTCAACCAGCAGGAGAAGCGTGTTCCGATACCGCCTGTTGCGAAATGGGCGTGTTCCTGTGCGCTGTCAATCTTTTCGATTTGAAATACTCTGCCGTCAGACCAGATCACGCACTGCGGGAACTCAATACCGGAATCAAAGCTTTGACCGATGACATTGATCCGATAACGCTCAAAGAAGGAAGGCTTCCGCTGCTCGTACATGGCCCGTGGCATCAGCTGAAGCGTTTTCTCATTGAGTTCCAGACCGAGATATTCGCTCAGATCCACCGGCATTTCCTGACGGTATTCATCGCCGCGCTTGATCAGCCTGAAGAACTGCAACGGATCAAACCCGTAGAAGAAGGACATGGCAGCCAGGATACCATCCAGCTTTTCTTTGTCCGGAAGCGCCCAGCCCATCTCGAGGCGGATCAGATCTTCAACGCTCATGCCCATGAAGGCGGAAGCGACACACAGCGGATAGCCTGTGTTGACTCTCTGATGCCAGAGGATCGCGCCGAAAGGTTCGCTGAAGTCAACTGCTACGGGGCTTTCATGAACATGAATGTGGATGCCTAATGAAGCAAAAGGATCGTTTTCGTTTATGTGCTGCATGGCTGTCTTCGTGCAGTTCGGATCATGAAGCAGCCAATAACGGTACTTCACGTAGTCCACTTTTCCCAGGTTGGCCTGGCACATTTCGGCTCCTCCTTCCGCGGATGATCAAGAGGCAACTTTCCCCTAAGGGGGAAATGCGGCCCTGATGAGGTAATACGGATAATAACACATAATTCGTGTAAAGTAAAGTACTACATGTTGTTGACAATTCACAAATTATGTACTATCATGATTCTGTCATACATACGCCTACCACGGAAGGAGGGACGATCATGTCCCGCAGAAAGATTGAAAGAGATACCGGCAATAAAGGAAACGTCATTGATATGAAGACCGGAGAGCGGGTGGAGCAGCCCTCTCTTCCCATTATCTGTGACCGGATTCGCTTCTACCGGAAGAACCAAGGCATGGAGCAGAAGGCTTTTGCTGAAAAGATCGGCACCCAGGCAAATACCGTCAACAACTGGGAAAAAGGCCGCAGCCGTCCGGATGTCAGCCTTCTTCCGGTGATTTGCGATGTGCTGGGTATTACGCTGCAGCAGCTCTTTGGCCTTGACGCTCCCGGAGATGCGCTTTCTGAGCGTGAAGCCAATCTGGTCTCCCAATACCGGCAGCTGAATAAAGGCGATCAGTACACTGTAGACACGATGGTCAGGACCATGGTCACCGTTGACCAGGCTCGCAAGCGGCAGAAGAGCCGCCGCAAGGTATACGAACTGCCTCTGGTTGATCGCACCCTGGCTGCCGGCATCGGTGATCCGACAGAGTACGAGGGCAGCTCCAGCCCCTTCTATCTGTACGATGTGCCGTGGCTTGACCGCGCTGACTGCGTGTTCAAGGTCAACGGTGACAGTATGGAACCGGAGTATCACAACGGAGATTTCGTTCTGATCGAACGGATTCCGGACGCACCGGAACTGAAGCATGGCGAGATCGGCGCGTTTGCCATTGGAAACGAGCTGTACATCAAGGAGTACCAGGCGGATGGGCTTCATTCCCTGAATGCAAAATATCCAGTCATGACCTTTGATGATGACACCAAGGTTTATCTGATCGGCCGCGTACTGTGCGTCGTGGATCAGAAAGACATTGCGACCGACGAGGATGTCCGCCTGTATGAGACGGTGAAGGAGTGATCGGCTATGAGGTTGTTTATTGCGATCAGCCTGAATGACGAGATCCGAAAGACGCTGATCAAGACACAGGATTACCTGTCTCGTCACGGGATTCGCGGTTCACTGACCCCTCAGGAGAATCTTCACATGACGCTGACCTTCATCGGAGAGCATCCCGATCCGGATCAAGTGCTGGAAGTGATGGAGAATGTTGAGTTCTCAGCGTTTCCGATCACGCTGAACGACATAGGCCTTTTCAACAATAACGTTCTATGGGCAGGAGTTCATGAATCGGAACCGCTGCAGCAGTTGGTCAAACATCTGCGGTATGAGCTTGCTAAGGCCGACATTCCCTTCGACAGAAAAGCCTTTATGCCGCACATCACGCTTTTCCGGAACGTGGATGACAGCAAAGGTGTTCCGGAAACCCATGTCCCGGATGTTTCGATGGTTGTTGACAGCATCTCCTTGTTCCGCTCAGATCGCGGCAAGAACGGAATGATCTATACGGAGATTGGCAGCATCAGCGCGGCTGATTAAGCCAGGAGGAATAACAAAATGGATTACGAGCGGAAGACAAAAGAAGCGCTGCCTGTACTGGCGATTTGCTATGATTTTGACAAGACCCTGACTCCGGACAACATGCAGGCGCAGGGCTATATCCAAAGCGTTGGGTATGATGTCGAGCAGTTTTGGAAAGAAACCGACAGTCTGGCTCACGAGAACGGAATGGACGGCAACCTGGCCTACATGTATAAGATGGTCGTTGAGGCTGAAGGCAATCTGGTTCTGAACCGGAAAGCATTGATGGATTACGGCGCGAAGGTAAAAGTATTCCCTGGTGTAGAGCAGTGGTTTGACCGCATCCGCGAATATGGCAAAGAAAACGGTGTGATCGTGGAGCATTACATCATCTCCTCCGGTCTGCAGGAGATGATCGAGGGCACCGAAATGGCCAAGAGTGGCGCTTTTGACAGAATCTACGCCAGCTCTTTCTACTTTAATGAGCGCGGATTGGTTAAATGGCCGGCGCAGGTGGTTAACTACACGAACAAAACCCAGTTCCTGTTCCGAATTGAAAAAGGGACGCTGGATGTAAATGATCCTGGGGTCAATGATTATTTCCCGCCGGATCAGATCCGTGTTCCATTCAGAAATATGGTTTATATCGGGGACAGCGACACTGACATTCCTTGCATGAAGCTTGTCAATGTAAATGGCGGACATTCAATTGGCGTGTATAACCCTGAAACGGGGCGGAAAGAAAAGGTTCAGAAGATGTTCCGGGATCAGCGGATCAGGTATTATGCGCCGGCAGACTATACCGAAGGTTCTGAATTGGATACTCTGGTTAAGAAGATCATTCTTCGAACATCTGCAAATGAAGCGCTTGAAGCTGCTCACATTCATTGCATGAAGGAAACAGGAGCTACAACATAACTTACGAGGAGAAGAGAGATTATGCTGAACTATCATATCGAAAAAGGGACCTTGCCTGTTTTACCAGGCGATTATGTATATCAGATTTGCAGTGACTGTGATCATGTGGTGCGTGCAATTCGAGTAAAAGAAGTCATTCTTGCAAAGGATAATCAGCTTTTTGTTCGGGTTGATAACGTATACGGCGATTTAGAGTTTGAAAAGGATGTTTTTCTTACTGCAGAGGAGGCCGAAGAAGTTGCTGCAAAAAGCCGTCCGGCACCGCCATATTATTTCAAGGACAGAGCTGTTATGTGGATGCCAATCAAGACCTGGGAACCATTAAGTGATGGCTACTATGGAGTTAAGATTGCCCAGGGCGATGGGAGCTTCACACATGAAATTGCCTTCTTTGATGGCGGCGAAAGGTATAAGGATGACTGGGGATTCTACAAATCCGACAGGCGATGTGCGCCAAGAGTCGATAATGTAGTCGCCTGGATTGACAAGGACTATATCAACTCGGATGAATGGTACGATGGAAGACCACTTGATTTTAGTTATTCGCCTATTGAGGAGATGGATCTCCAAATCAGAGCTTACAATGTATTGAAGGACAGCGGAATTCACATGATTCGCGATCTGCTGAGAATACCGGACAAGGCCAGTTTGATGAAAATCAAGAACATGGGCAGAAAATCGTATGATGAAATAATCCAGAAGCTTGAGTTTTATGGTTTCCAGGTAGATTATCTTAAGCAATGAAAATCCAGTTGGTCTTTTGAGGGCAAGATATATGACATAACCTCCTCCTATGACTTGACACCAGAATTTCTTGCCTCAAAGGGCATTCCTGATAATTGTGTATCACCGGCATAATCGCCGGTGTGTTTTCAAATTGTTGAAACAATAATCTTTCAGGCTTCCACATTATAATGAGCCACTATATACGGAATATCCGTCTATTAAAGTGAAAGGAGGCAAGGCTGCATGACGGACACCGAACATCAGGAAGAACTGGAGTACCTCATGAATCACTACGGCGATGAAATCATGCGTTTTTGTACGCTGCAGCTTAAGGATCCTTTCCAGGCGGAAGATGCCGCACAGGACACCTTTATCAAGGCCTGGAAAGCACTGGATACATTCAGAAATGAAAGCAGTAAAAAAACGTGGCTGATACGAATTGCCGTAAATACGTGCCGTGATTATCAGCGTACGGGATGGTTTCGGCATATGGACCGACGAATTACTCCTGAAAACCTTCCGGAAAAAGCGCAGGAAGTTCACTTCCCGGACGGTGAAGTCTCCGGAGCAATCAGCTCCCTGCCTGCCAAACTGCGGATGGTAATCCTTCTTCGATATTATGAAGGATTCACCGTTCAGGAAACCGCAGAAACAGCCGGTGTCTCTGTTGCAACCGCCAAACGACAGATTCGAAAGGCAAACCAGCTTCTTCGAAAGAAACTGGAAGGGTGGTATTACGATGGATGAAAATGATCTGAAAAGTCGATTGGATGCCGAACTTTCAAATATTACCTGGTCTGTCCGGAACAGCAAAGCTGTTCGACAGCAGGTGAATCAGGGAGGCACCGTTATGAAAAAGAAACTGTCAATTAGCTTTATAGGCGTTATTGCGCTTCTGCTTGTGCTTGCAGCAGTCGCATATGCCGCAACGGAAGTATATCATCGAATCAGCATTAACTGGAAAGGCGAAACGGTTGAGGAAACCGAAGTGCCGATTGGGCCCGAAGCTACAGTAGTGCCGCCACTGGATGCACAGATATTGAGCGATGAAGACCTCAGCCGGATGGCAGATGAACTTCTGCAAAATTCTGTCGCTGAAGATGAATATGGGGTGGTTTCCTATGAAACAGCTGGAGGTACAATGGGCGGAGCCAGACCAATACAAAAAACATTCAACTCATGGGATGAATTCCGGGAGTATATGGTTCATTCGTCCGAACTGACACTGCCCACCTGGATTCCGGATGGATACGAGTTTCAGGAGGCCAAGGTATCGATTTCCTGCAAAGCAGACGGGGAATACAAGCTGGTCGAAGAACGTCAGGAAGGCGCGATTACACTGAAACGGTATAAAATTGACGATTCCGATTCTGTGGTTGTATGGTATTTCATCAGCTTCAAAGAATCCGGAGATAATAAGCATTATGTTCTTGTAAGTTCAATGCTGATCGATGATCCAGAAGCTGATGAACGAACTTTTGATTTGATTGATGGGCAGAGCGCCTCTGTGATTACTGTCCCGGGTATCGATGATGCACTTGCAATTGTTGATTCCAATGATCCGGCAATTAACAGTCTTGCCATGCGGAGACGCCTGAGCCATCCCATTGAATGCATCATGGACCCCATGTATGCCGACCTGCCCGTATCAATTGAACCTACAGTATCCACCTGGGAGAACATTGATGTTTCCTCACCTTGTCTGGACATTGAGACTTTACAGAAAATGTTTACCCCGGATTGAAGTAAACACTGATAGAGTTTCCCGGAGCGCTGTGCTTCACAACGCTCCTTTTTGATCCCTACCGCTGGATATGATACGAGCCGCATCGATTTCGACTCTTTTTTTGTAAAACCCAGCATATTGCATTTTCAGATTAAAAATCGTCTAATGAGTGAAAGGTGGTGAGGTCGCCATGGAAACTGTCAAGGGCCCTGACAGTTTGGAAGAAACGCTTGAACGCATTACTCATATTTCGGTCATGAGCTCTCTTGTAAAGACAAAATGCCCGGCTTGCGAACCGGGCACAGGAAAGGACTTTGAAATCATTATTCATCATTTGGCAGTGATTACGGATTCGGTTTATCAATCTGAATCCCAGCTTCTCTCAGACCTGAAAGCGCCCAGAGGATGGTTTCCTGATCGGCCAGTTCAATCTGCCGTCCTGATACCCAAGGCTGCCATTCCGGAACAGTGCAGGCGATAGCGTACATCTGATTATGAACAATCAATTCAATGCTACTTATCCTGAAATCAGTAAAAGCGACCTTTCCATCTGTACTCTCGCGGGTAAAATCCCACATTTTTTCTTCAATATCAGACCAGAAGAAATACTCGTTCATTTGTACAGACGCCTTTGTAATCTGCTGTCCCTGAACCCAGATCGTCTGATACTCTTCAGGAACACCCAGACGTATTTCGCTGTATTCTGCCATATTCTCAGCTGTCAAAACCTGGAAGTACTGATTCTGATTGGGTTCCTGCATTTTCCTCGGAATCCTGTACTTTTCCAGATAAACATACATGATCAGCTTTTTTTCTCCTGTCTTAGGATCAGTTTCGCTGACTTCCTTTACCATTGTACTTAGATCGTCATAGCTGCCCCTGTAATCCATAGTGAAAACCACTTTGTTATTGTCCAGTTCAGACAGATAGACTTTATAGAAGCCGTAGTAAACGTGTTCCCTGACCTGAGCCAGTTTTCCGTATCCAAAGAGACCGGCTCCAAAGACAATACTGGCAATCAAGATCCCGAGAAGAACATGTTTCAACGTGCGAAAACGGCGTTTCTTTTTCAGCTTTCCTGCGGCAGCTGAGAATGCTTTTTGTTCATTACCTTTTTCTTTCTCCGTCTTTCCAGGGATCTCTGCGTTCATTTCCTGATATATCTTTTTGCATTCCTCACATCCGGTCAGGTGGTTTTCTACATATTCCTTGCTCTCGATACCGGCAACATCATCAATGACGAGTGGCATAAGATCCCGGACAATACCACATTCTTTATTCATGGCTGTTTGCTCCTTTCAATGCATCCTGAAGCATGCGCTTTGCTCTGTAACAGGTCACCCGTGCCCAGCTCTCTGATTTCCCGAAGACTTCAGCAATCTCACGGTAATTCAGATCGCTGAAGATTCGAAGTGTAAAGACTTCCCTGTATGGCTCTGGCAAATGATGAAGGGCCTTATATGCGTCTATTTCTAAGCCGCGATGAATGATCGTTTCTGAAAAATCCGGCTCCGGTTCCTGATCTATGATCGCAACAGGCTCTTCCTTGGATTTCCTGAAAAGCAGATAATACTGATTTCTGGCGATAGAACATAGCCAGGTTCCGATATCGCTTTTCCCCTGAAATTTGTTCCAACGTTTCAGCGCCTGAAAGAATGTCTCCTGCGTGAGCTCTTCCGCAAGATCATGATTCTGGCACAGCTTGAAAAGGTATCCGTATACCATATCTCTGTATTGCTGATATACAGCTTCAGGGTCCAGCACCTTCATCACCTCCTTCCATACAGTTAGTTTCAATAGATCAAAAAACGTTACAGAGCTCAACAAAAAGGAAAAAAGCTCTGCCGAGTATAATCTCTACAGAGCCAGATGGTCAACCGATTCCAGAAGCTCCTTAACCTTCTGTACCGGTAACCACTTTCGCATTGTCCGGGGCACCTACATAATGTGCTCCAGACGGAAGCAATAAAGCACTGGGAATTCTTCCCAGAAGTCAATTACCCAGGTTCCGTTTGTCGACCAATAGGAACCGGTGTCATTTTCCGGCTTACGATAGCTGGAAACAACGCAGGTCAGGGATTCCAATCTTTCGGCATTAATCTCACTACCGTACTGCGGAATAAACTGAATTGCCAGATTTTCTGCCTCTTCGGCAGAGATAGCATCCTGATCAGGCAGCATAGGACGCATCGATGGGTTCCAGGCATATCGCCAGGATTCCTGCTCAGCAAATGCAGCATTTACCTGGTAATCCCACAGCCGCTGATCGCCATATTTTTCTTCCCATTCATTGATTACCGCATCCGAATCTTCCTCCGCAAAGACAATTGACGCAGAAAGGATCATAATGAGCGTAGTGAGAAGCAGCAACAATCTTTTCAAAATCACACCTCCCATAATATAGACGATACAAGACGAATATTTCTTTCACAATGTATACCTGTTGTCTTACCCGCTTCCCAAATGAGCATGTTCAACAATCACATCAACAATGTTCTCCTCGCCGGTCTCATGGTCAATGACTCTCTGGAATTGTACCCTGTAGCCGTCTGACAGGAATTTCGGATCTGTTGTGAACATAATATCCCACATTAGCTGCGTCGCTTTTGTTTCAATATCTTCTTCATCATCCAACTTCTGGAAGAGATATCCAACCTTATAGTCGCCCAATTTTTCCAATGCGTCTGCCCCATATTTTTCGGCGATAAATCTTTTCGCATCTTCCAGTGCAACAGCATATTCTTCCGGTTCCGGTATTGCATAGGGTAAGCCATATAGTCCACCATATACTTCTACTTTAACTTCATCCGGCCAGAAGTGCATTACTTCACCATATTCAGATACTACCTGTTTTTCCTTTTCAAAATCAGCCTGTATTTCATTATACTTTTCTACGGTGGTCTCATCCGGTTTTTTGTTTATTACTACAAGATGATCCGGTTGCGCGTTCTCTCCATGCAAGTCGAAGGTTACAGTGTAGCCTTGCAGTTCATCATCATCGGAATTTGGAATGAAGTTAATAAACCACGACGGTATACCTGTTACTGAATCCTCATCACAAAGGAATCCAAGAGCAGCTGTGACTGTCCAAGATTCGTTACTTTCTGATGGCAAGTTCACATGATAAGTATTATTCAGAATCTGCACAGCAAGGATTCGTGCCTGTTCTTCCTGCAATTCATCTTCTTTCGGCAGTATATAGGCATTATGTTCCCAAGCACCGACAGCAACCATCATTTCTCCATACCAGTAACTCTGTTCCGGTGTCCATGAATCCTCACCAAATGCTGCACGGCAAATTTCCTTTATGGTATCTCCTTCCCAGTAGCCGTGTCCTGCTTGAAAAGCCTGCACAATCTTAGAACCTTCGTCCAGCGTAATCCCGTTTTCGTTCAGTGTTCGGATCAAATCCGCCAGTTCTTCATAGGTATAATTCTCCTGGTCATTGCTCTGCGCAATCGGCACGGCTACCTGTTCCACAATCTCTTTGGGCGACAGCAGCGCAACGGCGAGCGCCGTTACCGCGATAAGCAACAGCACAATTACCAAAGCCATGCTCAGCGTCAGTTTCTTTTTCACTTTGATTTCTCCCTTTTCAGCGCTCATGATTCGCTGAGCCAGGAAAGGATTCTCCTGCAGACCGGAAAGACGTCGATCCACAGCGTTCTGGAAGATCGCTCTTTCTTCAACTTCACGCATCGGAATCCCTCCTTTCCAGTAGTCCGCGAAGTTTGTCTCTTCCCCGTTTCAACCGTCCCGTGACGGTTGACTGGGACATGCCCAGCGAATCCATGATTTCCTGTATGCTGAATCCCTGATAGTAAAACAGCAGAATCACTTCGCGCAGTTTGATCGGGAGCCGCATGACGGCTGTGATCAGTTCTTCGTCTTTTTCCTCAAACGGAACTGACGCTTCAGGCAGCATCTCCGGTGTGATCCGGCGGTCAAAATGCCGGAACCATCCGGAATGATTCATATCGTAGCAGGTATGAATGGCAATTTTCATGATCCAGGTCTTAATGCTGCTCTGACCATGAAAACCATTCAATCCCCTGTATACCTTCACAAACGTTTCCTGCACAGCGTCCTCAGCCAGTGTCTTGTCGCACAGGTAGAGGAAACACATCCGCAATACAGATCCCTGATACTGCGCTACTAGATCTTCAAAATTTGGGTTTTGAGCTTCGTCAGGGCCCTTGACATTGCTCATGTGTTCTCACCCCCTTCGCTAATACAGACTGACGAGCGGAAAGAAATATTTCATTTCAAAGCTATCTTTTTGCAGATCCATAAAAACGTTCCGGCCATGGTTATCACAGCCGGAAAAGGAGAGGTAAGTCCTCCGAAACAATTATCCATTTCCAATACAACTGAAGAATTCAATTCTCCATTCAGGAGCAACACGAACGATGAAATCCACCTCATCCCATTCGTGATCTACAGGTTCTTCGCCTTCCCAGAAATGGAGATACAGCTCATCGCCATTCTGATACCACCAGTCCGTTTCCAGTGAAAGAACATCCGCGCTTAATTCCGGGTTTTCTTCTGCCAGATAACTGAGCAGCTTTTCTTCTGACTCCTTTATCAGTTTCTGATCCGGATACTGTCCTTTATGCCGGTCATCATAGTTACCCTGCCATGCACCGGTCAAGTTTTGCAGGCCAAGCATTCTTCCCAGTGAATCAGTAAAATATGTCCAGTGTGCAGAATGATCCTCATTTATATAATCAACATAGATTCGTTCGCCTTCATAGTTTGGATTATTACTTTCAATTCTGGCGGATCCAACCATCGTTTCATCCACCGTATAACCGGCAAGCCAGAATCTTGTCTTTGCCATCTCCAGAAATCTCTTTTCCGTATCCGGATCCATGGTACTTATAACAGTCTCTGGTCGGGAATAGCCATCGGACAGTTTGACAGCATATGCTTCCGGATCAAATGAACCCACATGGCTTCCATCCAGATCGGATACATCCAGTTGGAATGTTATATCCAACTGCCTTGTTCCATCCTTTCCGGTATTCAGATTCAAAGTGACAGTTCCTTTGATTTGCTCCAGGTTTCCCGCATCACTCCTTATTGCTGAAACGTTTGCTTCTTTCAGAGATAAGGACTTTGTATTTCCGAGAATCCCCTGCATAACAGTCATGGCGTTTTCCATCGGAACCATCATCCGTTCTGAAACCTGATCATAATCCGTGTCAAAGTATCTTTTTGCAGCAAACTGATAAACCAGATTCAATGCTGTATTTACGATGTCCGGGACATTTTCACCAAGTTTAATCCGGAGTTCTTTTCCACCTGTTTCGCAGGGTTGAATTGTAATGGCATCTGTCCCCAGAAGAGTATCAGCCTGATCAATAAGAATCCTGATCATATCGGTAATCAGATTCATCTGTACTGTTTTTCTCAGAATCGTACTCTGGGCATAGGTGCTCCCGGTTTTGTATATGCCGGGATGGATCACTTCCATAACATAGACATTTTCAGTATTGGCGATAATGGTATACCCTGATTCCCGGTCTGGGCCTTCTGAGCCGTCCCGTCTCGGCGTCAGCAGATGATACTGAAGCAGGGAATTGTTGTAACACTGAATATATTTAAGATCAGCCGTTTTGAAACGTTCTCCATCAAGCGAAAACTCAGCATGTCCGGTCAATGTGACGTTTTGCGTCTCAAACAGCAGTTCCATTGCCGAATCATAAAATAAACGAAGCGAGCTGTCTGCAAAGGCTGTCAAAGTCAGGCATAAAGCCATCACAATCAACAATATTGAAGCAATGATCTTTTTCATGTTATTCCGGGAAAACCGGCTCCTTTCATTTTCTTTCGGTTTGTCAACCGTTCCCACCGATAGCGGGGCTGTAATGTATATCCTCAACTACGCCAGTCTGAGAGTTGATATAAATCCAGTAGTTTCCTTCTTTTTCTGTATATCTTAATCCGTTGGGAAGAACATCATCTTCTTCCTTGTCGTCAAGTCCGAGGCATACCTGATAACAAGGTTCACCTTCAAATATCGTATACCAAAGGGGCAACTCCTCTTCATCAACAACAGATTCAAGAGCCCGTTCTCTCTCCGGTGATAACCCGTAAAGTGACGCGACTGCACGCCGGCCAATCTCCGTCATTTCTTCAATAGACAGGGATGAGAGGTTTCGTGCTTTTTCGCGGTTTTTTTCAATTCGGGCCATTTTTCTTTCGTTTTCTTCGTCACTAAGGATATTCGGTACATAGACAAAGCCGTGCTTCCTGCCGATCTCGTTAATTCTGGCATCGAATGGTTCCGTTGTTCCTGCTTCCTGATTCAGGCGCAGCATTTCCATGATCTGTTCCGCACCCCAGGCTTCTGCTTCAAAGCCTCCGGAAGTATCTTCACCGTCATGGCTCCATGTAATACCTGTCACATGATTTCTGTCTACAGTGACTTCATATCGTCCCAATACATACGCATAGTTTTCTATGCCTTCATATCTGACAATAAAAACGTTATCCTCCTTCTCTTCCACCGTCCGGAGAAAGTAGTCCTGCAAAAGCAGAGTAATACCAAAATGCTCCTCCAGGGCCTTGTCTGCGTACATAACGGCATTCACTCTGCCGGATACGGTTAATTCCTCTGCTGAGGACGCAGACATAACAAGAAGTGCTGTCAAAAGAACAACGATGCAGGTTTTTATTCTCATGTTGATTCCCTCCGTTTCTCTTAGCCAACCGGGTCGATATCACGATACCCACAGATGCTTCCGTCATGCGCATATACGAATACTTCATATTTCGTAAAGGGTAGTCCGGATTCCTGATAGTCATAACAGATCAGCAGGATTCTCCAGACAGGATTTTCCGGATCGTTTCCTGTTTCATAGGAAACCTGCGGATAATAATGAGCGAGAATGTCTGGCTTTGCAATCTCCTGATCAAGGAGGAATTTCACCAGAATTTTCCATGCTTCATCCTTTGTAATGGATTGTTTATCAGGCAAGCCAACAGCATAATAATATGTGCCGATATCGTCGTGGGTCACACTCTCCATTGGTTCTCCGTCCGGACTCATTTCAAGGAAACGTTGATATTGATTTTCCACGCTTTCGGAGCCATCTATAGCTTTACGCTGGATTGTACCCTCAGATTTTTTTCGAGCTTCCTCCAGAATTCCATCGACCAGTTTGTCTTCTTCTGGCGAAAATGTTACTTTGTATTCTCCTGGTTCCCAGTGCATTGTAAAGAAATTGTCTGCTGCAGCCACTGAGCTTAACAGAATAGCCAGAAGCACAATAAGGATCATCAAATACTGTTTTTTCATTTTCAATGCTCATCTCCGATTGTTATTGTATAAGCCGGATCATCCAGCCCCTGGCAGAAGGGCATCATAGCTTCATGTGAAATCCTCCTGGGATGCTTCGCCGAAATCTCCGAATATGTCAATCAGCCGACAAGGGCCGCGATTCATGAGTAATCCTCCTCATATTTATCCATTGCCTGGATTCTTCATCTGATCCTGCACAGTAGTCATTCTCACGACCCTGATTTCCGGATACATCTGCAGCTCAATCATAGCCAGATACTGGTCCTCATGCACATCCATAACCGTCCGGCGAAGCGCAAATACAGCAAACCAATTACTTCCGTGTTTCCACTGTTCGAGCAGCTGCACATAATTACTCCCAGAAATCAGGTCCGGTCGGAAACTGTAGAGAAAATGGGATACATATTCTCCGACGATCTCATCGATCTGGTCCGGATACAATTCAGTCATTTTTTCCATTGGTGTGTCCAGAGCCGTCAGCGGTATGATGGTACTGTCGTCCACACCGCTTTTATTGTTCAGCAGGCTGATCAGCGTTCCCTGGCCATCATATACCAGAATCAGTTCTCCACCGCTGTCTGTCATGATCCATTCAGTGCCTTCGTCATTGCTTTTCAATGAAAATGGGGTATGAGAACTGTTTTCTTTCAGGCTTGCGCTTTCCCATACACCGACCCCGAAAGAATCCAGCGCTTCTCGGTCTTCCGCGTAATATTGCAGCATTTCCTGATCAAGCGTCCAGTCGTTGGCTTCGTAGTTATTCGGAAAACTGGTCAGCCAGGTCAGTCCGGTTTCGGAAGTTGCGAAAGCGCCTACAAGGCATGTAAAGGCAACAGCCATGAACACAAAGGCAAAGGCACGGATAGGTTTCCTGTTCTGTATAACTCCCAACACCCGGTTTTTCAGTCGTTTCCCGGTCATCGTCATCCCGGTCGCCATCACACCGATACCGGGCATGCTTTTTCGTGCCGCTGCATACACAAGTACATTGGCATAGTCTTTTCGTTCCTGTTCGTCCATTGCCTCTGTCACACGGTCATCGCAACGCAGTTCGCTGTCTGTCCTGCTCATAGATGCTGCCAGCCAGACAAGCGGATTAAACCAGTGAATTGCGCAGCAAAGCATCCGCAGAATGTTCCAGATATGATCCCTGTTTTTCAGATGGCAGATTTCATGTGTCAACACATTTTTGACATCCTCCGGGGCTGTAATTACTGGCAGGACGATAAACGGACGGAAAACGCCTACCAGACAGGCGCCGGGAACAGGATCCGTGAAGTAAACCGGAACCGGTCTGACCTTCCGCTCCTTGCATATGTTGAGATACATTTCCTTCAGTCCACCTGATATTTCTTCAATTCTGCCTGCCCGAAGCTTTTTCCGGAAACGGATGTTACTGAAGCCGAACCAGAGCAGAACGCACGCAGCGCCAATCAGGATAATCCAGGCAATGGTCTGCGGATAGCCGTTATAGTCCACACCGTCTGCAGCCGCCTGCATCCGGCTGTATCCTTCTTTGTTTCCTGCCTGCCAGAATAGCCTCCCCACATCGCCTATCGCGTCAACGAGGCGTACCTTGATCTGCCCAGCGATCGGCCGGATCGTTTCATCACTCAGAAAAGCTGGACGGATCTCTCGGATAAACGGATTCGGCAAAGACAGCGGGCATAGCAGCCGGATCGCAACAAGGAGCCATCCAAAGCAGATGGCACTATTTCCTAGTTGTTTCCGAAATAATTTTCGGAGCGGAATCATCAGCAGAATCGCGATGGAAGCCATGATATTGGCTTCGATCAGAAAATTATAAATCAATGCTGAACGCATAGCTTAACAAACCTCCCATAAAACAGACGATTCAGGAGATGTTTTTCTTACGTCTCGGATTACTTTTTCTCTCCGCGCATGATATCCAGGATTTGCTGAAGATCATTCGCAGAAAGATCGCCGGAATCCACCAGATGGTTAACCAGCAGGGATGCCTTTCCTTTAAAGACATGATCCAGGAATTTATGGGTTTCCACGGTGGAAGCTTCCTCTCTGGTAATCAGGGGAACGTACTTCTTGGCCCGTCCGGAATCGTCCATGCTGACTGCGCCTTTTTCAGTCATTCTCTTCAGCAAAGTAATAACTGTCTGGCGAGTCCAGCCAGTTGTCGGTTCCAATGTTGCCGTGATCTCTCCCATGGTCTGAGGAGCATGATCCCACAGACATTCCATGATCTTCCATTCAGCTTCCGTTACTTGTACAGACATTAGTCATCCCTCCAGCGAAATTAGTTGACGTACGTCTACATTGGTTAGTATACGCACGTCTACTTTTTTTGTCAATTGTTTTCTGAAGCAAAATAAAAAGGCTCTGCAGAGTTCAAAACTCCATAGAGCCATAAGTCAGCCTATCCATTCCCATTTCCAAGACTTGACATCGGTATCATACCGACATCTCCATCTGGCAGATAATATGCAATTACAAGCCCTTGATCTGTTTCTCCGATAACCAAGCAACTGTTGAACTGTTCATCCGTTATCTGACCGGCCCGGGAACCGATAAATGTCTCCGCCGCGGGAATCAGTACCTGCTCGCTTCTGATCCGAATTGCTTCCCGCTCCACATGCAGAGTATCGTCCCCGAAGATCAAATCCTGAGTCCGCATCCAGCCGGTCATCACACCGATATCTTCTCCATGACCGATTTTTACCTTTGTCCATTCTTCTCCCTGTTCGAGAATAAACAGAGGCGTTCCGTCATAGAATCTTCCGAGAACTGTATCCTCGTTTCCCGCTTCACTCAGTAGTTCCGTTGTTGTTTCAGGATCGCTGTGCGCGGGCGTTGCCCAATTGGTTCGGTCTACATATGCGCTGATCCGCGCGTTTCTTTCTTCTTTTGTTTCTCTGTCAATATACTCTTCCGGGGGAAGCGTCGACCAGTCGATTGTTGTGATATCTCCCCATGCATGGGTTCCGAAAAACTGCGCGTCTGTCTCAGCACCGTACATACCGACCCAGTCAGGACCGACATAGAAATCATAACTGTTCACATAGTATACTCCCCACCGGCCTCTTTCCATCCTTCGGACGCCAACTGCCGCTCCGCCCCTCCAGGCGTTCATGTTCACCGCGTCGGTGATATTCTCATCTCCGATTCGGGTTCCTTCCGGCAGTGGGGTACTTTCCACCCATTCCCAGCCATCTTCTCCCTCATACGCACCGCATTGCAAAATCAGGGTGCCGTCTGGTTTCCGGCCGATGAATATCACCGTTTCATCATACTGAAGATAACCATCCTCATAGGAATAATCAGGAAAATATTCATGAAACAGATTCTGCAGGAATTCAGGCTGATTGTTTTCTGCATTTGTAACACATATCATACCGATCAGGATTGATAAAACGAAAATAGTGATCAACATGGCTTTTTTCACAGTTCCATTCCTCCAACATATCACTCTGAGCCATATGAATAATCCTGCCGCATCTCATTATATGCTTCTGAGAGTATCGCCTACAAAATAATCAACGATACTGGGTAGATATTTCTTTCATCAACCTGGAAATTCCTATCAGACAGGGGAATTGTTACAATTGGTAAAAAGGAGCTGTGAAGAAAAGAATTAAAGGATCCTGAGCTTTACATCTCCATCGGAAATGAGGTTTCTGATCTTTATAAATTGACGGCATTAAGGCGCGCTGTTTATTATTGATTCAATTTAGTTTATTTTGTGACCATATTGCTCACAATTCAAACTTGACAGAATCTGAAAAAATGCCTAGAATGTTTAATCGAGATGCTGTATGGTTTGTATTTAAGCTATTATGTGAATGATTTAAACTTCGGAGGTGTTGGAAGATGGACATATATTTTGAGATGGCAAAGCATCCCGTGTTTACCATCGAAGATGTTAATCTCTTTTACAACAACATGAACAGTGCCCGTTCAGCCGTAAAAAGAATGATAGCAACTTCCAAGGTTCTGAAAATTCGGAGTAATCTGTATACCTGTATCAGCGCTGAAAACGGGGGACCTGTGGCAAATCGTTTCCAGATCGCAAGCGCAATAAGCGATACTTCTTATATATCTCACCATACAGCGATGGAGTACTACGGTGTGTCCGATCAGGTGTTCTATGATGTATACGTTTCCTCAAAAACCAAATTCCGGAACTTTGAATTTGATGGATACACATACCATTATGTAAAGCCAAATCTGGATGAAGGTGTTGAAACGCCAGCCTTCAGTGGAGGAATCAGGATTACGGATCGAGAACGCACTCTGACCGATTGTATAAAGGACATGGATAGGATCGGCGGTATTGAAGAAACAGTTGCCATCATTGACAGTTTGAGCAATGTCAGTGAAAACAAGATACTACATTACCTATCGTTGTATAAGAACCAGTTTCTATATCAGAAATCTGGTTATCTCCTATGGCGCTGTCGGAATACGCTGGGACTAACAGATCATTTCTTCTCTGCCTGCCGGGAACACATTGGGAAAAGCAAGCGGTACCTGACTGCAGATATGACGAAAGGTGTTTACATCGGTGAATGGAATCTGGTAGTTCCTTCGGATTTGCTGTATATGAAGAATGGGGAGGACTCAATCAATGCCGCAGTATAATCGGAATGATCTGGAAATTGCAGCACGGAATCAGCATTTCACAAGAGATACGTTTGAAAAAGTGTTACGACTGAAAGCAATTCTCGACTGGATGAACGCACACGAATTCCTGAGGGCACATCTTCTTTTGAAAGGCGGAACGGCAATCAACCTGACCATTTTCGAACTGCCCAGGCTTTCGGTGGATATCGATATGGACTTTGTTCCGAATTTGCCGAGAGAAGATATGCTTCAGGCCCGAGAAACTATTTCTGGGACTATAAAGGCATACATGGAATCAGAAGGATATGCTTTTTCTCCTGCATCGCGCATTCACCACAGTCTCGACGCGTTTCACTTTACATATACAAACGCTGCGGGAAATCAGGATATGATCAAAATCGAGTTAAACTATTCACTCAGGGCACATCTGTTTGAACCGATGACAAGAACGTTTGCAACAGATGCCTTTGGCACTGGTTCAACGGTCATAACAGTTCATCCAATGGAGATTTTCGCAGCAAAGGCAAACGCGCTTCTATCTCGATCGGCAGCAAGGGATTTATATGATTTCAATCAGATGATTGACAGGAACATGTTTGCAGAACAAACCGATTTAATCCGGAAAAGTATCATTTTCTATGCTTCCATCTCTCAGGAGATCATAAGTTCATCTTTTGGAACGGATTCCATTGATAACCTAACATTTCAGAAGATCCGTCGCGATCTGTTCCCTGTTCTGAAACAGGAGGAACGCAGGCAAACTTTTGATCTGGAGGGCAGAAAAGAAGCCGCAAAAGAATTTATACATAAGCTCATGATTCCTACTGAAGAAGAGATCGAATATATGAATCGATTCAGTCAGAAAGAGTACCGACCAGAACTGTTATTCGATGATCCGTCCATTATAGAGCGAATTATCGAGCATCCGATGGCATTGTGGAAATGCAAATCATAAAGCACAGCAAATTAAGATTGTGGTTCCCCACAGGAGCGGACCATCTGCTATCCTGGGGGAACCAAACATTTTTTCGAACTTTTTCAAAATTCTTTGTAAGATTTCTGCGATCTATGCATCTAATATATGAGGAGGTGAGAGCCAGGTGCAGGAAGATTTTGATCAGATTTATCAAAACTGTTTTGACCCGGTATACAGATATGTGCTTTCACTCTCTGAAAACCCTGTTGTTGCTGAGGAGATCACGCAGGAGACATTTTTCAAAGCCCTGCAATCCCTGGATCGGTTTCAGGGTAAAAGCAATCTGAAGAGCTGGCTCTGTGCCATAGCTAAAAATCAATGGCTACTAGAGCAGAGGAAGAAAAATGTTCAGCCAGTTGACGAAGTAACTTCTCTGGCCGATCCTTCTGTGGGGCCGGAAGAAAGAATAATTCGTCAGGATGAAAGCATGCGCATCCATCGGCTCCTGCATCACTTGGATGAACCATATCGGGAAGTATTCACTTTACGAACTTTAGGCCAGCTCAGCTTCCGGGATATTGGCGAACTCTTCGACAAATCAGAGAACTGGGCCTGTGTTGTTTACCACAGAGCCCGGGCAAAGCTCAAAGAAAAGATGGAGGGATGATCATGAAGATACCATGCTCTGTTATCAGGGATTTGCTCCCGCTGTATGCGGAAAAAATGGTGGAGCCGGAAACAGAAAACCTGGTGGCTGAACATCTGGCAGACTGTTCTGACTGCAGGGAAAAGCTCTCTGCTATGAAAGAAAAAGCAGAACCGGCGATTGAAACTGCGAAACCCCTTTTGAATCTGAAGAAACAGATCCGCCGGCGGCGCTGGAGAGCTGTGGCCATTGCTGCTCTCTGTGTGTTTATTATTCTTTTTACTAGCTTTTATCATACAAGTAAAATGAATATGCTTCCATGGAAAGAAGGGTTGATTAAGGTCAAAGGTGTAGAGATTGTCTCACCGGAGAACCGGCTTGGACGGACCTACCATACCCTGTATGAGCGCGATACAGAAGAGATTGTTCCTGAAAAATACACAGGAGAAGCGTTGGTTTTTGATACAGACAGCAGCATTGTCGGAACCATGTGTACATCGTTCCGGGATGATGACGACACATTAACAGTCGTCCTTCAGGGTATAGGAAGAGATTCCTATAGTATGAATACGGGCGGCACAGCACGTGAACTTGTTCTATATCCTGTTCCTGGCCGGGTGATTTACGACGGTGGCAATTCACAGGAACTTCTGTGGGGGGAACCCTTGAACGGCGGAACGGAAGTGTTGCCACGCCTTGCCCTGGCTTACTATTTGATGATTGCCGCTGCGCTGGCAGCCGTTTCCGTATTGCTATGGTTTATTTTCCGCGGGAAGAAAGCCGGAATCATCATGCGGCAAGTCTTTTTTGCCCCGATAGCGTATATTGCCGCACACATTCTTCTAAAGGGAACGGCAACAACAAGCTACTTCATGGGAAGAGAACTGTTTTTTATCCTTGTGATTGCAACTGCATTATACTTCCTGTTCACACTAACGTGGCAAGTCTGGCTTCAACGCAGACATGAATGCTGATTCGGCCATCAAAAAATCAGGGCCAAATCAAATAACTGTTGGTTTAACACGGTTGACAAAGACTGATAGCCACACGTTAGCAAACTAAAAATCCGAAGTACTTTATAGTCTTTCAGTATCTCTAATTAACAATTACTCACGGCTTCCTTGTGATGGCTCAGCGTCCATTATGACGATGTATCCTTCCGAAAACTCGCGGAAAGTCTGATTTACATCACCTACAACATCATATAGTTCTTCAGCTAACACACCTTCAACGTACCGTCTCCGGAGTTCGGGTTTCTCAATTAGGATGCTTGATGCATTGTTGCCGTCAAGCGAATAAGTTTCAACCTTCGTCAACCGGCATGCCCCCTTAGTGATCTGTTGGGCCCGATCTCATCCGCCCTCAGTTCCCCAAAACCTCACGATTCTTCCCTTTGGGGAACAGCGTCCGCCAGCCAGTCGGCGGCATCGATGATCCGGATGCCCTCGTGCTGCCAGGCAGGCTGGTAGATTCGGGCGATCAGCAGTTTGGGATAAGCATCGCGGATCCTCAGCAGCGGGTCAATCTCCCGCCGGAAGGTGTCAGGGGATGAAATGTCGTTAGCCACCTGGATATACAGCCTTTCTCCCTGGCGAATGGCCACGAAGTCGATTTCCTTCTGATACAGGACACCCACATACACCTCATAACCTCGCCGAAGCAGTTCCATGGCGACGATGTTCTCCAGCACCCGGCCGTAGTCCATGTTCTTTGTGCCGAGCCGGGCGAAGCGAAAACTGTGATCCGTCAGATAGTACTTGTCCTCTGACCGGAGGTATCGCTTTCCCCGGATGTCATAACGGCGAATGCGGTAGAACGCAAAGGCCTTGCACAGCGCGTCGATGTACTTTCCGATGGTTTTGTGATCGGCCTTCTTTTTTCCGGAGGCCAGTGTGTCGGCGATGGTGCGGACGGACGTCACATTGCCGATGTTGTCCATCAGGAAGTCGATCAGTTCATGGAGCAGCGGCTCGTTCCGGAGATGATACTTGGTCATGATGTCCCGGACGATCAGCGCGTTCAGGACTTCCGTGTTGATGTAGCGGTATTTCTGCGCCTCGTTCCTGTACAGATAGGACCCGGCCATGCCGCCTTCGCGGATGTAGCTGCCCAGGCTTCCGTACAGGTTTTCGGCCGGATAATAGGCGAGGTATTCGCTGAAGGAGAAGGGGAAGACATGCACCTCATAGGTCCTTCCCACAAAGAGCGTGGCCAGGTCGCTGCTTTGCAGGAAGGCGTTTGATCCGGTCACCCAGATGTCATATTTCTCCTTCGCGTGCAGGCTGTTGATGGCCTTTTCGAAGGAAGGACACATCTGTACCTCATCGATCAGCACATAATTGTTCTTCCCCGGCTGATACCGCGCTTCGATATACTGCTCCAGCGCGTGGTACTCCAGCAGGCCCTCAAACTCCGTCAGGTTGAAGTTGATATGGATGATGTTTGCGCCGGCATCCGCCTGTTTCAGCCGCTCCGAAAACGCTTCCATCAGTTTTGATTTGCCTGACCGCCTGACACCGGTGATGACCTTGATGTCCGGCGCCAGCGCCAGCGAAGCCATTTCCTCGAGATACGCAGAGCGAACGATCAGTTTCAAGGCGCAGCCCTCCTCTCCGGATGGCCTCATTATACAACGGCTATTCCCCAAAATCAAGAAATCTTTGAAATTGGGGAATAGCCACGATTCATATTGTCTGTTTAGCTGTCATTTCTCTTGCCACACCCACCACAGCCATGCCGGGGTCAAGTGCATCATCAGGAACAACCACATAATGACCGGATCTGGCTTCCGCCATCTCTTGGATATATCTCTTTGCTGCCTGACAGCTTTGTGTGATGTTTTCAACCCGGGTGATGGATTCCTGGGGCTGATAATACCAGTTCAGGTGTGTATGTCGATCATTTGCGTCCAGAACATCCCCGCCCAGAATAATCGCGTACTTCTGCTGAAAGACATAATCAAGCAAGAGAATCAGCTCATCATACTTTAGTTGATGCTGTCAATGCATAAAAATGCTCAGAATCAGAACCTCCACGACGCCAACTGCCCATGCGATGGTCGAAGTAGCAGACCACACTCTCAACTGATCCCCGCCATCAGAGACGCCCAATGTCCGATTCACAACCCAGAAGTAGCTGTCATTGAAGTATCCGAAGAACAGGGATCCCACACAGCAGGCAATTGCTCCGAGTACAGGACTGACCGTGCCGGAAGCAATCAGTATCGGAGCTGTGATACTTGCCGCCGTGGTCATAGCAACCGTACCAGATCCCTGAATAAAACGCATCAGCGTGGAAATTGCAAGAGGCAGCAAAATGAGCGGTATATTGCTTCCAGCCAGCCTATTGGCAATGTATCCGCCCAGACCCGAATCAGTGATGATGCGGCCAAGTGCACCCCCGCCACCTGTCACCAGGATAATCACGCCGGCAGAAGCCATGCCCTTTTCCATCTCATGCAGGATGGTATCTCGGCTAAAAGGATGACCCAGCGTGAAAACAGCCACCAGTAAGCTGATTCCCACAGCCACGATCGGCTGGCCGAGGAAAATCATGATTTTCCAAAACAATCCGGTTAATTTCAACGCAGAGGCTATGGTGTTAATCAGAATCAGTATAATCGGCAGCACCAGAGGCAAAAAAGAAGTAAAGGTGCTGGGAAGATCTTTCATTTCCACCAGGAAAGAAGACTTGTAGTCAGGTGTCTGGCCAGACTGTTCAACGATACCGCCTTCCGCATCCGAGGTCCAGCAGAACTTCCTGGACAAGTACTTCTTTGCGTAAATAATACAGGCGATTATCATCGGGAGTGCAAGTGCAATTGTAAGCAGGATGAAGTTTCCCACATCAATATTGAAGATACCGCACACGCCAAGCGGACCGGGAGTCGGAGGAACCAGAGAGTGAGTAATCACCAGACCGGCAGCCAGCGACACTCCCAGTCCAATAACAGATTTTTTTGTTATGTTCGAAAGCGCCTTTGCAATCGGTGAAAGAACGATAAACCCGGAATCGCAAAAGATCGGAATAGATACCAGAAAACCGGTTAGAGCCAAAGCCTCTTCTTCTCTGCCTTTCCCGAAGAGTTTGAGGAATGTATATGCCATACGTTTTGCAGCGCCGGAAAGATCGAAAATCTGGCCCATCATAACGCCGAATCCGATGATGATTCCGATGCTTCCCAACGTTCCGCCAAAACCACTTGTGATGGAATTGATGATACTGACGCCTGCCCTGGCATCACCTGCGGCATCCACAACGTCTGTTGGCGTCAGCGGCATACCTCCGATGATGCCAATCATAATCGTGCTGATAATCAGGGCAAGGAAAGTCTGTACCTTTGTTTTCAGTATAAGCATAATCAGCAGAGTTATGCCGATCACTAAGCCAATCAGCATGCGAGTACCATCAATTTCCATCGTATGCCCCTCCAAACAATAGCAAATTCAATGAAAATGCCCTCCGCATCGCCACCTCGCTGGTGGGATGGGGATCGGGGGGCATAGCAAATTTACAGTACGATGGAAATCCGATGGAGGTCATCCCCCGGCTGGAAGCGGATCTGTCGGGCCATGGCTTTCAGAATGGTAACCCCCAGGCCGTCATCCGACTGTTCAAAGGGGTTATAGGCTTTTCCGGCCCAGAAAAGATCAATTTTCGAGGCCCGATCCGCCTCCGCGTAGGAGATGTTCAGTTTCATATTCACCGGGCCGCCCTCGGGAACCCCGTGCTCCAGCATCTCGTAAATCAGTTCCTCGCAGCAAATCCTCAGCCGGTAGGTTCGCTTACTGTCGATCCCGTACTTTTCTCCAAAGGTCTGGATGTCGCCATGCAGCCGCATCAGGTCGAATTGCTTACTGTCAATCTCGAAGCTGAAATACTTGATCTTCTGGATAAAATCCACCGTTTTTTCCCGCTTCGGGCTGTCAAAGATCTCCGCAGGCGTCCCCTGCTCATAGATTCCACCCTCCGCAAAGAAAAGCACCCGGCTGGCCACCTCTCGGGCAAAGTTCATCTCATGGGTCACGATCAGCATGCTCATATCCCGCTTCGCCAGCATGCGGATCACGGCCAGCACTTCCCCCACCATGGTGGGATCCAGTGCGCTGGTGGGCTCGTCGAACAGCAGCACTCGGGGCTCCATCATCAGGCAGCGGCAAATGGCGATCCGCTGCTGCTGCCCGCCGGAAAGCACCGTGGGCCAGGCATGGGCCCGGGAGGCCAGACCGACCTGCTCCAGCAGCCCCATGGCCTTCTTTTCCGCCTCCTGCCGGTCCATCCCCTTCAGCTTCACCGGCGCCAGGCACAGGTTGTCCATCACGTCCATCTCCGAGAAGAGATGGAATTTCTGAAAAACCATGCCCATGCTGCGGCGAATTTCATTCACCGGGGCGCCCTTGGCCGTGATCTCCCGGCCGTCGATCACCACGCTGCCCGCGTCCGGCTTTTCCAGCAGGCACAGGGAGCGCAGGAACACGCTCTTTCCGCATCCGGATCCGCCGATAATGGCAATACGTTCCCCCTGCTCCACGGTCAGATCCAGGCCTTTCAGCACCTGCAGGGATCCAAAGGACTTGGTCAGGCCTTTTACTTCGATCAGGCTCATGCTGCCGCCCCCCTTCTCTTCGCTTTGATCCTGTCCGTCAGGGCAAAGATCCCAAAAACGAGATAGGACAGGCCAAGATAGATCAGCATGCCGATGATGATGGTCAGCAGCGGCTGCATGGTCCGGGAAGCGGTGTTATTGATTACCCGCGTCAAATCCGTGATCGTCACATAGCCCACCACGCTGGTCCACTGAATCAGATTCACGATGGTGGACTGATATACGGGCCGGGCGATCCGCAGCATCTGCGGCAGCGTCACCAGCCGGAAGGTGCTCCAGGCGGAGAAGCCCAAGGTGCGGGCTGCTTCCACCTGTCCGTGGTCCGTGGCGGCCAGGGCGGAACGCAGCAGCTCCGCCACATGCGCGGATACGTTCAGCGCGAAGGTAATCGTAGCCACCAGCACCGGGGCAAGCCCCGCCCGGGCGAAAACCCCGTAATAAAGCAGGAGCAGCAGCATCAGAACGGGCGTCCCCCGGAGGATCGCGATGTAAACCGACGCGATCCCCCGGGCGACAGGGTTTTTCCGGGTGCGCAGAAGGCAGATGAGCGCGCCCAGCACCGTGCCGATCAGCAGGGCCAGGGCGGAGATCTGTATCGTCACCCAGAGACCGCCCAGGATGGTTTTCCAGGAACCGCCCTGGATCAGTATTTTGTACAGTTTATCAGAAAACGACATAACAAACCCCTTCCGTTCTTCTTTTTCGGGAAACGCTGATTTTTTCAGACCAGCTTGAAAGCATGCTGCCAGCATCGTTCATTTACAGCGGTTTTCACACTCTTCCGCTTCGCGGGAGCGCTTTCATCAGCGTTTCCCTGGGGGGGGCGTTATTGCGCGCCCTTGATCATCGCGACATACGCATCATAAAGTTCCCTGGTCATTACGCCCACGGGGATATCCGTGAAATACGGCTCGGTAATAATCGTGCCTTCCGGCATATCCCGGGTGTATTCCCGCACGCGGGGAAGGATCTCATCCAGTTTGGCAATGGCTTCCTTCTCCTCCGGTGTGAAATCCTTTTCCATCTCCGCCTTGTAGGCGGCGAATTCCTCATCCGTCATGTGGATGGTTTTGGAACCGGTGGATACGCCGCGGACCCAGAACACCACGTCCACGTTGCCCGTGGAAAGCGCCAGTGCGCGTCCGGCGCTGTCCACCTGGGTGAACTGGATATTCTTTCCGATCCGGCGGCCGATCTCCGCCAGAATCGCCGTATTGAAGCCGGCCACTGTGCCGTCGGGCGCCACGTAATCCATGGGCGGCAGGCATCCGGTCACCGCTACGGTGATGGTCTCCGCTCCTTCGATCTGATCGGGCACGATCGCCTGGGGTTCCCCGCCCGCGATGACCTTGTTGATATGCTCCTCCACCAGGTTATCCAGGGTTCCGTCCGCCTTCATGGCGGCAATCGCCTGGTCGAACTCGTCCCGCAGGGCGGTGTTGTTTTCCAGCATCATGAAGGAGAAGCCGTTGGAGAAGCGATCCAGCACTTCCGCGATAAATCCGGAGCGGTCGCTTTCCGTGTCGTAGGTGACATAGTTCACCAGCTGATCATTCTGGGCGCAGATGTATTTCGCCACCGTGGAATAGATGTCGAAGGAGATGATCTCTCCGGACTGCAGTCCCATGATCATCGCGTCCAGGGAATCATAGAACTTGACCGGATAGTCCGCCGCGGTGGCGGAAAGGGCGTATTCCGGATCCATGGGCGTCATGACCTCGGAGGCGACATAGCCGTTGTTGAACAGGGTGATTCCGAGATAGTTCCAGATCACGGAGGCCTGGGCAAACTCCTCTTCGGAATAGTTCAGGAAGGAGAGCACGCCGGCCGGCGGAACCGCGTTTTCAGCGGCGGAAACGGATGCGCAGCCCAGGCTGAGACCCAGAACCAGCGCCAGCAGCAGGGAAACCATTTTCTTCATTTGAATTCCTCCTCACACAGAAAAGTAATATGGAGATATGGGTATTTCAGAGGGAATTATAGCATCCGGTTTCTTGTTTTTCAAGGGGTTCAGCCAGCGATCAGGCCAGGCCAAACACAGCGTCCAGGCCCGTGTTTTCCAGCACGTCCCTGATATTCTCGCCCACGTTGGTCAGCTTCATGCTGCCATTGCCCGCGGTCATCTGCTTGAAGGTGGCCAGCAGGACGCGCAGGCCCGCGGAGGAGACGTAGTCGCACTCGGCAAAGTCCAGAATTATCACAATCAACAGCCAATGTCAATGTTGAGCCTTCTCCGTTTGTCAGATCATTTCATCAAAGAAGTCGTCTCCATTGATATGGTAGTAAATAAATGTAAAAACGATTTTGAAGATACTTCCTGCTGGTTAAGCGATGCATGCGACAATGTGATCATCAGTTATTACGATTGCAGCGGGAATTATCATAATTACGGGTAATGATTCTGCTGCCGGGTCACTTTATTATGCCGCATCAGTATAGAAGCAGCATCCGTTCCTTCCGTTTTCTTTGACGTTGTACAGGGCAATATCCGCCTGCCGGAACATTTCGTCCGGATCGATTCCTTCCGGCTCATAGGAAACGCCTACGCTGAGGGAAATCGGCGGCACTCCGTCTGCTTCGCTGCTCAGATCCGCGTTGATCTGGGCCACTTTATGTTCTATCAGCTGTTTCGGTTCCATATTCAGATGCACCATGAACACCACGAACTCATCCCCGCCGATGCGGCAGATATAGTCATCCGAACGGAAATTGCTTTTCAGCACAGTCGCGATTCTCTGCAGCACCCGGTCCCCTGTTTCGTGGCCGTACTGATCGTTTACGCTCTTGAAAACATCCGCGTCCAGCAGAAGCATCGCCGTAGTTTTCATATCCAGGCTGTCCCGGATCAGATCATATCCCGCGCGGTTATAGGTTCCTGTCAGCTCGTCGTGGGATGCCTTGTAGTTCAGGCTCTCGATGCTTTTCTTGTAGGCGTTGTACATCGTGTTATACGTACCCGCCAGATACCGGAACTCGGCCGCGCCGATGATCGGGAGTTTCTGGTCCTTTTTGATGTGATCCACAGCCTGCACAACCGGGTTCACCCCCAGGTGCGTCGTGATCCACATCATCACAAGAATGCCCAGCGTCTGAATCACAACCAGCGCCAGCATCCACACCAGATCGTGAAAGGCGCGGTCCTCCATCGCCTGCTGATTTCCGTGGGTACCGTTTTTCAGTGCGGTCAGGCATTCCGCCATGTTCGCGCGAATCCGGTTTTTCTGAGAATAATAGGTTTCATCATGAACCATCTGCTGTGCCAGCCTGATTTTTTCATCCGGGCCAAGCGCGCTGTCGGCATCGCTGAGCGTTACGTTCTTCACTTCTTCCGGCATGTCGTAAGATCCCTGCGCTGCCAGCATCAGCCGCATGGCATAGAATTCCCGGTCCATCAGTGCGACGGATTCGGCCATGCTCTCTCCCAGCTCCTGCAGCGCCTGGCTGCCCGGCATTTCCTTTTCCAGCACGGCAAGGGCATTGTCCCGGCGGCGTAACGTGTTCGCTTCCGTGAAGTAATTCTCCATGTGCTTCCGGTCACCCATAACCGTAAAGCACTGGACCTCTTCTGTCAGATAGTCCGATGCGTTCATCAGCTCGGAAGCCGCTTCCGTCAGTGCGATATAATTGTCCGTCGTCTTTTCCATCGCCTTAAAGCTCCGGAACGCGCGAACCCCCGTAACCAGAAGCGCCGCGGCGATAATCACAGAAATGATCACCATCAGTATGGACGTGGTCTTCAGGGAGATTCCCTTTTCCTCCTTTTCCTTCAGCCCATGCATCGCCTTATGCCTCCAGTCCGGTTCCTGATACCGGTCTTTGATCGTCCTGCACCTTTCCCGGGTCTGGAAAAAAGTGCCGTTTACTCAAACAATTGCAACCTGAATAATAGATTATATCAGAGTTGGAAGGAATTGGCAAGTCTGCGGTTGTTTCACGGAAAATTGCTGCAACGGATCAATTCCACCCATTTTTCGCTTACTCCGTTTCCTTTTCACTTTAAAAAGCCTCCGCCCATCTCTTTTTAAAGTAATGTGCTGCCATTTTCGGTTTCCGGTCGCGCGTAAACAGGCCCTTCTTGTTTCCGCCGACGCGCATCGGTCCCTGGCAGGTGGCAAAGTCTGCAAAGTTCCAGGGCATCTCCCCGATCACGAAGTCCCGTTCATCCAGACATTCGCTGATCGCTTCATAGAAAGCGACCTGATATTCTTCCGTGAACATTTCCGGCGTCGCCCCGTGGAAACCCGCAATTGTATCCGCACCGTATTCGGACAGGATGATCGGTTTCCCCTGTTTCGCCCACCAGTCCAGTTCCGTCCGGAATGCATACTTCGCTGCTTCCAGATCGCCGCTCAGATTATACCATCCGTAATACCGGTTAATCAGCACCACATCCATGGAACAGATCACCCGGTCCCGTTCATACCGGTTCTGGCATCCGACCACGGTCACCGGGCGGTTCTGCGGATCCGCCTGATGGGCAGCATCATACAGCGGACGCCAGTAGTCGTATGCCTTGTCCGGCAATGAATCCGTATCCGGTTCATTGCCGAGGCTCCACATGACGACGCACGGATGGTTCTTGTCCCGCGCAATCATATCCAGCAGGATCTGCCGGTGATATTCTCCAAGACCCCAGCCATAGTTTTCGCTGGACCACATGCCGACCGCCGGGGTTTCGTCCACGATGACGATTCCCTCCCGGTCGCAAAGCTGATACATTTCCTCCGCATAGGGATAATGGCTGGTCCGGAAGCAGTTCGCGTTCAGCCAGTGATACAGGTGAAGATCCGTCACATTCACGCAGGGATCGCTTCCCCGTCCGCGGAAAGGACTGTCCTCATGTTTGCACGGGCCGTGGAACCGGAAAGGTTTCCCGTTAATCAGGAACCGGGTTCCATCCACCCGGATTTCGCGGATTCCGAAGGTCTGTTCATACAGGTCCTCCCCAAACCGGATTCGCGCGGTGTAAAGATACGGTGTCCCCGGCCACGGTTCCCACAGCTTCGGCTGCTCGATGGTCAGGGTTCCTTCCAATCCCTCGCCATGGGCAACCGTATTGCCTTCCGCATCCAGCACTTCGATCTGAACCGTTCCGCTGTCCCCTTCGATTTCAACGGTATAGCGGACTTCCCCGTTCATCGAAGGCACAAGGGTGATATCCCGGATATATTGCTTCGGTGTGGCAACCAGACGCACCGCCCGCTGAATACCCGCATAATTAAAGAAATCGAACGCAGGCCGGTTGATTCCCCGTTCCTCCTGAAACTTCTTGCCCGCTTCTACCGATGGAATGCCCGGATTGTCGGATCCGAAGAACGCTGTTTCCCCTTCCGTCCCGATGGGCAGTGTGGAGTGATTGATCCGGTTATCCGCTTCGACGGTCAGCTCCGCGGTTTCTCCCGGTCCGAGCAGTCCCTCAAGTTCCACCTCAAAAGGCAGAAAACCGCCCCGGTGTTTCGCAATTTCCTTCCCGTTCAGGAGAACCCGGGCATTATGTGTCACCGCGTCAAAGCGCAGACAGACCCGCAGATCTTTCCATGCCCGCGGAATCGTGATCTTTCTCCGGTATTCCACGATGCCCGCAAAGTTGCGGAACCGGGGATCCGGATCCTGATCATTGTAGGAAGCCGGAACCGCAATCGTCTGCCAGTTCTCATCTCCCTGAAAGCGGAAATCCCAGATACCGCCCAGATCAAGTATCGTCCTTGCTGCGTTGTTTTGCGGATACAGTGTGCTCATCTTTCAATCCTCCAGACTTTGTTTTTCAGCTCCACAGCTCCGGATCCTTTCCGCAAAGCCGCATCAGTGCCTCTGTCAGGAAATAGTCCCCGTAAAGAATGTTCGTATGCCGCCCTGCGCCGTCGTCGTGATAGCTCGCGGTGCAGTGCGTCAGAATCCCGCACCGGCTTTCACCCCAGTCTGCGCAGTGATCCAGCAGTCCGTCCGTCAGCCGTTCCGCGGCCTGCTTCCACGTTTCGTCTCCCGTCAGGTTTGCCAGTTCCTGCAGCCCGCAGGCCGCAATCGCGCCGGCAATATTGTCGATTCTCTCCTCGCCTTCCGGCTGCATGAAATCGCAGTCCGTCAAGCCGTCGGGTCGAATATGGGTAATAAAGTTTCCGGCGATTTTTTTCGCCGTCTCCAGATATTTCGGATCCTTCAGATGGCGGTATGCCAGCGCAAATCCGTACAGGCCCCAGGCCTGTCCCCGGCTCCACTGCGTTCCGAGGGCATATCCCTGGCCCGGATGTTCCCGCACCCGTTTTCCCGTTTCCGGATCAAACTCAATGATATGGCTCACTGAGCCGTCTTCCCGAAGGAATTCCCGCATCGTGGTATCCGCATGGATCTTCGCAACCTGCCGGAACCGCGGATCCCCGGTATCCCGGCTGGCCCGGTACAGCAGCGTCAGGTTCATCATACAGTCAATAATCGCAAACCCAACCCGTTCCGGTTCGTTCCATGCCCGGATGAATCCTGCCGGATTAAACCGGCCCATCAGCAGCGATGCTGCGTGCAGCAAATCCGTTTCCGCCTGTTCGTCCCCGGTCAGTTTCGCCTCTGCCCCGACAGAAAGCAGATACATAAAACCCACGTCGTGATTCAGCCGGCGGAATGTCCGGAATTCATCCGTCAGGAGTTCCCCGACCCGCCGCGCTTCTTCCAGGAAGAACGCGTCCCCGGTCAGATGCCACAATTGCCACATCAGTCCCGGCCAGAAACCGCCGGTCCACCAGCTGTTCCCGTCGTATGGATTGCCGATCCATTTTCCTTCCGCGCTCCGGTAAGGGATCATTGCGTCCCTTGCAGCCATTTCCGCTTTTTTCCTGATTTTTTGGGCAATCCGTCCCAACGCTTCCTCATAGCGATCCGGCAAGATCAAGCACCTCCTTCGGAATCTGTTCCGGTAAAAAGTCCCCCGTGTCTGTGAACACCGCGCACATCAATACGCGTGTGCCCGGTTCAATCCGGCTGTGCAACATGGGCAGCACGCAGCGCGGCGCCATCAGGTTTGTGTTGGGTTCGGTGTGGATCACTTCGCCCTTTGTATAGCCCTGCAGTGCATAGATCGCGCTGCTCCCGCGATCGCCGTGTGCCGAAGCAGACACATCGTCCGCCTTTGTTTCCGAACGAATCCGGTCGCAGGGTCTGTCTCCTGCCCAATCCTTCGGTATGGAAAAAGCGCCTTCGGCCGCTTCGACCGGAAACTCTGTCCGGATCACATGCTTCCGCACATGCCACATCCCGCAGGGAGCGATCACCGTGTCAATCACGACTCCGTTCATCGGGGACCAGGTAAACAATATCCGGTCTTCCTGCAGCTCAAAGCGGTCGCATCCGCTGCGTACATGCCACAGATCCTTTCCTTCGGCTTTCAGGGCCAGCATGGAATCGTAGGCTCCGCGATTCAACGCGTTATCCTCCTTGGCCACCGAAAAAGCGAACTGTGTCGAATAGGCGAATTTCTCGTATTTTTCGTCCTCATGCATGTGCTCCCATGCATGATTTCCCGCGGTATAGGCAACGACCTGCCGGTTTGCCGGATCCCGGGTCAGCAGCAGCCGAACCTGTGAATCCAGGAACCGTTCCGGAGGCATGTACTCCTCTTCTTCTGTCTGCCAGAACGGATGTTCTTCCGGTAATGCCAGAATCCAGAATGTCTTCATCGCCCAGTAGGGAGATCCCTGGGCATTGTATCCCTCCGCCGTGCAGAGGTTGGGATATCCGTATCCCACCGTCAGCGCCCCGCCCCGGTCAAAAATCGGCATCTTCAGCCAGAAGCGCAGATTGTTCAGCAGAATATGCTTCATTTGTCCGGTCGTCATCGTGTCACACCGGACCCCGGCGAAAATCATCGCTGCCCAGAAGGAACTCTGACAGAAGCGATAGGTCAGACTGCGCCCGTACGGCAGTCCCCTGCCCTCCCGGTCAAACCA
Source organism: uncultured Eubacteriales bacterium (assembly GCA_902764875.1). Lineage (GTDB taxonomy): Bacteria > Bacillota > Clostridia > Christensenellales > Aristaeellaceae > Aristaeella. The sequence goes on along the minus strand of CACWXP010000027.1, from coordinate 23,635 downwards.
GCAGGCGAAGCGCGGCGCGATCAGCGCTGCCCGCTGCCGGATTCGTGCGCACCGTTCCGGATCCCGCTGCGCCATCACCGCCGCGTACAGCAGACTGTAAAAATGGAAGCCCCACAGCGTATAGTAATCCCGTTTCGTCGGATAATCAAAATACCATCCGTCTGCGGTGTAATGGCTTTCGATCAGATCCATATCTTCCTGCATCCGTTTTTCATCCACCGGTAAACCGTTCTCCAGAAAGCCGATGTTGACCAGGATGCGGAAGAAGCGCCAGTTGTTCTTCGGCATGTCGTATTCGTTGATCTGGTTCAGCCACAGGTAAAGGTTCTGCCGCTGCATTTCTGTAAGGGGTTCGAAAAAAGCCTTCGGGGCAAAGCACAGTCCGCAGCCCATGACTGCCATCTCAACCATCCGCTGGTCGCTGTTGGTTATGCTTCCCCAGTACTCGTCGTGCTTGGGATCCGTCCCGTGGATCATGCCTTCCAGCCACAGCGGCCAAAGTTCCTCCGCTTCCGGACATTTTCCGGCCAGCATCGGCACCTGCGCCCACAGCGCCCTTGACCAGCATTCCATACCGGCCACGTCTTCCGAATAATGAGCAGAACCCTGTCCGACATAGATCCGGGCTTTTCCCGGCGTCATGCATTCTGTCAGCGGCTGCAGCAGTTCGGCGGCCGCCCGCCGGAGGTCTTCCCGCGTACGCAGGGGATTCTGTTCAATCTTCATCCGATACACCTTCTTCTCCGGTTCAGCCTTTCAGCCCCGAGGTCGCGATCCCTTCAATAAAGTACCGCTGCAGGCAAAGGAATACGATGGAAACCGGCACCAGGGAACACAGGGACGCCGCCATAATCAGGTGATAATCGCTGGAGTTCTCCTGAATAAAGCGCCGCAGACCAACCTGCACCGTCTTGTTGACGTCCCGGGTGAGGTAGATCATGGGGCCCATGTAGTCGTTCCAGGTATTGACGAAAGTGAAAATCACCAGCGTCGCAATCGCCGCTTTGGACAGCGGCAGCATAATCCGCGCCCAGATGCCATATTCGCTCAGTCCGTCCAGCCGGGCCGCTTCGCACAGCTCCGTAGGGATCGACCGGTAGAACTGACGCATCAGGAAAACACCAAAAGCGGAGAACGCCTGCAGCACCACCATGGCCCACAGCGTGTCGTACAGTCCCATCGAGCGCATCATAATGAACTGCGGCAGCATATAGGCCTGCCACGGCACGGCAATCGTACCGATATAGCAGAGGAACAGCGCGTCCCGTCCGCGGAAGTTAAGCTTTGCGAACGCGTAGGCCGCAAAGGAGGAAGTCAACGTCTGCAGGATCGTCACCACGATCGCGATAAACGCCGTATTCTTGAAATAGGTCAGCAGCGGAACCCTCTGCCAGATCAGGGAGTAGTTTTCCCAATGGAAGGTTTCCGGAATCCAGCGCATCGGGAAGGCAAAGACTTCCCGGTCCAGTTTCAGTGAAGAGGAAATCATCCATACGAACGGAATCAGGGTAAACGCCGCCAGCGCAATCAGCAGGATCCAGATGATCACCCGCAGGATCTTGCGCAGTACAGGATTGTCCTTCCGGATTTCTTTGCTGTGCAAAGCCGTTTCCATATGCGTCCCTCCTTCCTCAATCGTTGGAGAATTTCTTCTCGGAGCCGAATTGAATAATGGTCACCAGCAGAACGATCACCAGCAGCACCATGGAGATGGCGCTCGCCTGTCCGTACCGTACCTTGACGAAAGCTTCGTCGTAGATATAGGTGACAAGCATCTTGGTGGATCGTCCCGGCCCGCCGTCGGTCATGATTGCGACCACGTCGTAAATCTTGAAGCAGGAGATCACCATCATCACGGAAACAAAGAAGGTTGTCGGTTTCAGCTGCGGCAGTGTCACATGCAGGAACTGCTGCCATTTGTTGGCGCCGTCCACGGTAGCCGCCTCTGTCAGTTCCCGGGGAATGCCCTGCAGTGCGGCCAGGTAAAGCACCATGTAATATCCCATATTCCGCCAGACGCTCACCAGGATAATGGACCAGATCGCCATCGTGCTGTCCGCGGTCCATCCTCTGTTGAAATTGATGCCCAGCGCCATGATCATCTGGTTCACCGGGCCGTCCTTCATCAGCATAAAGGACCAGCACACGCAGATTGCCACCATGGAGGATACATAGGGGAAGAAGAAAACCGTCCGGAAGAACACGGCGCCCCGGATCTTATTCAGCAGCAGGGCCAGAATCAGTGCGCACGCAATGGTCAGCGGCACCGTCACAATCGTATAGAATACGGTGTTTTTCAGTGCGATACCCAGGTCCGCCCGGTCGAAGAAATAACCAAGGCCTTTCTCAGCCACCTTCTTGGTGGCAAAGATCGTCGCATAGTTGTCCAGCCCGACAAACTTCAGTTTGGAGATGTCACCGCCGTTCCACTCAAACAGCGACAGCGCGATCGCGCAGATCACGGGAACCAGTGTGAAGACGGCAAAGCCGATAAAGTTCGGCGCCAGGAAAGAATAGGCGATCAGCGTATTCTTTCTTTCCAGTTTCCCCATTTTGTATCGGACTTTTCTTGCTTCCGCCTGACTCATAGATGGTTTCTTCCTTTCCCTCTTTTGAAAATGGCAGGGAAGGCAAGCGCCTTCCCTGCCGGGGGTTACCGGATCAAACGCAGTGGATTATTCAAACAGTTCAGCCACGCGCTCGTTCATCTCTTCGATGCCTTCTTCGGGCGTCACTTCGCGGGCCATGATCAGGCTGTGCTCTTCGTTTACGATCGTCTTGATGTCGGAAACCTTCTCGGCCACCGGCCACTCCATCGCAACAGCGGAAGGCAGCAGCGCGGCCTTGCTGTTTTCGTCTGCCGGGAATCCTTCCACGGAAGACATCACAGTGGCAACATTCTCGGAAACCCATGCGGGACGCGCGCCGACGGAAGCCGTCGCGGCAGCGCCTTCTTCACCGCCCAGCCAGGAGATGTATTCCCAGGCCAGTTCCTTCTGTTCGGACTTCTCGTTAATCATCGCGCCGGTCAGGTTGCCGAAGGAAGATCCGGCAGCAACGCCGTCCGCATGCGGAACAGCAACGATACCCCAGTTGAAGTTGCAGGTGCCGTCCTTGTTGTATCCGATCAGCGTGGAAACGTACCAGTAGCCCATGGGCAGCATGGCAATGTTGCCGTTGGCAAACGCCGCGGAATAGTGGAGTCCGGAGGCCTTCAGGTCCGCATAGCTCATGCAGGCGCCGGCGTCTTCCAGATCCTGATACAGCTTGTAGAAGTAAAGCAGATCGTCATAGTTCTTGTCGGCCAGCGTGTTCACGCCGTCGCAGACCGCCCAGTTCACAACGGCGCTCAGCCAGGTGTGGTAGTGGGTTCCGTAGACGCCCTTTTCCTTGTCGGTCAGTTTCTTGGCCAGTTCAGCATACGCATCCCAGGTCATGTCGTTGGTCGGATACTCAACTCCGGCCGCGTCAAACAGATCCTTGTTGTAGAACAGCACCCAGAAGTCGCTGCGGAACGGGATCGCGTACTGTACGCCGTCCACCGCGTAGTTCACTTCGGTGCCCTTGAAGCCGGAGTAATCATAGTCCTTGTCAAAATCCTTCAGCGGAGCGGCGAAGCCCTGGGCCTGCCAGTTGATCAGATTGTCGATTTCCTTGACCATGAAAACGTCGCTGGTATCTCCGCCTTCGAGCATGGTCGTCGTCTTCACCGCATAATCCTGCGAAGCAACGTCCACATACTCAATGGTCACGCCGGGGTGGGAGGCTTCAAAAGCTTCCTTCTGGGCAACCAGGTAAGGGGTGGTGGTGGCATCCCATGTCACCACGGTCAGCACCTTGGCGTCTTCCGCCAGGGCCGGCACGGCCAGCAGTGAGATCATCATGATCGCAGCCAGCAGCACAGACAGCATCTTCTTCATAAACAGTTCCTCCTTCATCTTCTTTGGGAAATGTTATCGGTTTCACGGTTTCAATCTCGTTTCTTGCCGTTCCGCCTTCTCTTTCCCTGTATTTGTCTAAATCTTATTGCTTTCTTCCCTTTTTGTCAAGCATTTTTTTGAATTTGTCAGCGGATTTTCATGTGTAACCATATGTTATCGGTAACATTTTTCTTGCTTTTTCATTCTCTTCATGATATATTGATTCGAAAGGAATCCGTTGAAGGGGGAAAGATGATGCCCGGTAAGCCGACAATTTATGACATCGCCCGGGAAGCCGGCGTTTCCACCGCGACAGTGACACGGGTGGTCCGCAAAGATCCGCATGTAAAGGAAGCTACCCGTCTGAAGGTACAGCAGGTGATCGACGCCCACGGCTATACGCCCAGCGCTTCCGCCCAGAATCTGGAAGGCGGCCGCAGCAGCACGCTGGCCGTGGTTCTTCCCGTCGTCTCCAATCTGTATTTCAACCGGATTTTTGATGCCGCCTACTGGGAGGCGGAAAAAAGCGGCTGCAGTATCCGGCTGTTCCAGACCATGGAGAATCAGGCGATCTCCCCCGGGATTGTAAATGAACTGATCCGCTGCCGCATGGATGGTGTTCTTTTTGCCGGCAGCATCTGGTCCGCCGACCGGGATGACCTGAATGCCGCATTAAAGAAACTGGGAAAATATATGCCGGTCGCGACTATCTGTCCCCCGGATGTTTCACTGGAATGTATCTGTATTCAAAGTGATCTGGTCAGCTGTTCCCGTCTCCCCGTCCGTCATCTGCACACGCTGGGCCACCGGCGGATCGCCTTTCTCGGCGGCTCCATGCACAGCAAGGACACATCCCGCCGCGGCGTCGGCTTTCTGGAACAGCTCCGCCTGATGGATCTGCCGGATGATCCGGCGTATCATGTGGATGCCGGATACAATATGGAAAGCGGCGAGCGCGCGGTGCTCCGGATGCTCTCCGGTCTGGATTCCTCCCGCTGGCCCAGTGCCATCGTAACCTTCAATGATCTGGTGGCGCTCGGCGTCATGAAACAGCTGAAAAAAATGGGGCTCTCCCTCCCGCAGGATATGGCCATCATCGGTTGTGACAATCAGTTTTTCTGTTCCTACACAGACCCGTCCCTGACCTCCGTGGATTTGCATCCGGAAGAAATGGCCCAGAGCGCCATCCGGGAACTGTTGCTTGCCCGGGAGTCCTCTTCCCGTTCCTTTGCCATGGTCCGCGACGCAACGCTCGTCATCCGGGAAAGCTGCGGCGCGCATCTCGGTTATCGCAGGTTATAGTGATGGAAGGAGATGATCTCTGTATGATCCGTGTAACAGTCGAGGCAGCCGGCGGCGCTGTGCTTGCCTCCGCTTCTCATCCTGAGGAAGTGCTGCTTTCCGTGGATCGGGTATATGAGCCCGGCGACCGTATTTTGATTTCAGGTGCAAAGCATCTGCAGGTGCAGATGGACCAGGCGCTTCCCTTCGGAGAAGTCTTTCTCCCGGAGGAGAAGATGACCTGGCCGGTCCCCGTTGGAGAACACCGCCTGGCTTACGCGCCGGGGCTTTTCGAGTCGTCCCGCCATATCATCTCAGTGCAGGCCATTCCGGAGAAAGAGCTCTCTGTCCTCCGGAATCTTTCCTGCAACCCTGCGGATCTGCGCGGCGAAACGGATTTCTTTCCCCATTGCACCGCGAATGTGGAAACCCGGAATGAAGCCTGCTTCTGTGCCCGGAACGTCATCGACGGAATTCGCCTGAACACCTTTCACGGAGAATGGCCGTTCCAGAGCTGGGGAATCGGAGCCCGGGAGGATGCCTGGTGTCTTCTGAATCTGGGAAGAACCGTCGTCGCCCAAAAAATGGCGCTGACCCTCCGCGCAGATTTCCCGCATGATGCTTACTGGACTTCAGGGCATGTTGTTTTGTCAGATGGAACCGATCTTTCCTTTGAGCTGCAAAAAACCGGTGACCGGCAGTGGCTGGATCTCGGCGGCAGAAAAATCAGCTGGCTCCGTCTGGAGCGGCTGATCAAGAGTGACGATCCCTCCGCCTTCCCGGCACTGACCCAGTGGGAAGTCTTCGGCCGGGATCTTGGCTGATGTTATACATATGAACGAAACACTATACCATTTTCAAATGCATCAGCTTCCGGCTAAAATGAATTCTGCCTGAAAGGTCTTCCGCGGTTCGCTGCGCAGCATCACCCGCCAGAGGCTTCCCGGCCAGCTGCGTTTCATCCGGGCATCTGTGATCGGAATCTCTTCTGCTGTGAAGGTCAGGCCTTCCGGACACTGGATTGCAATCTCTCCCGTCATAATCTCTCCGTCTTTCCATACCGGCCGGTTCCGCAGCATAAAGACCCAGTTCACCGGCTGTGCGGTTTCCAGTGCAATCTCGTCTGTCAGCCTTAGGCCCTCTTCGCTCAGTGCAAAGCAGCGTTTCAGCTGCCGCACGCCGGCCGCTTCGTCATAGGTTCCCGACAGTTCCAGTTTCAGTCCGTCCGGTTCCCAATGCACATCCCTTGCGGCGTGTTCCGCCCCTTCCCGCTGTTCGCAGCTGCCGATCATCGGCAGGTTATGGAATCCCGCCCGGACGTTCCACAGCGTATACCGTTCCCCGGAGAAAGTCTTCGCGGTATAGGTCATGTTTCCCGCATCGACAATCACCGGCTCTCCGTCCTTCATCAGAATGAAAGAACCCACGTCGTTGTGATTGTGATTTTCCCCGTTATGTCCGCCTTTGCAGGCCAGCATCCATTTGCCCTTTTCAATCAGCCGCACCTGTAATTCCGGAAGCCATTCGTCCCTCTGCCGGATTTCCGGCCGTTCCTTCTTTTCCGCCGCCGGATGGAAGATCAGGTCCAGTGCCCGGGTCAGATGCGGCACATCGTTCAGCTGATCCGCAATCGTACCCCGCATCCGCGTTCCGAGCGCCGTCAGCGCCGGATCCCCGATCATTTCCCCTGCGGTTTCCATTCGTTCCCCGCTGATAAAAGACCGGGCGTCACAGTCCGCGAAGTTGGCGAACCATCCGTTCCCCATCTCAACCTTTGCCGGATACGCAAGGATATTCCGGATTTTTTCATTTTCCCAAAACTGCATTCGCCCGTCTGTCGCCTTTTCGAGAATCTCCAGGCAGTCCAGCAGTGCGCCGCCGGCCATGTTCCAGTATCCGGCGCCCTCGTCGCATCCGCCGTCCTCCGGTACCGTCTCCAGCCACCGATCCAGCATTTCGCAGGCCCGTATCAGCAGAGAAGCCGGTTCCCCGCTGCCCGTCGGATCCGTAACAGCGCAAATAAGAATATTTGACAGAATCCAGGGCGTCCAGTTGTTCAGGTCCTTTCGCCGGAACCCCATCCACCAGAAGTCGTCCGTTGCCATGAAAGGCCGGAGGATCCGTCTGCGGATTTCTTCCCGGATCCGTTCCCGGATCATCGGCGAGACGGCATCCAGCCGTTTCCCCAGCAGCGCGGCAGTCAATGAAAGAATCATCCCCGTCTGGGCGCTGAACAGGTCAATATACGGTTTCCGCAGGTCCGGCAGCGGGTATTCTGCCGCCGGAGGCGCACCGGGAATCGGGTTCACGTTATGAGCGCTGATCACCCAGCTGGTTTCTTCGCATACAAGCCAGATTCCGTCGACAATCTCATCCATGTTTGCGTTATCCGGGAAAGCACAGGCATCAAGCGCCGCGGCGCACAGCTTTCTGCGCCGGGTAAAATAGGGCTGCTCATCCGCCTGCCGGTCACCGTTGCGCACAAAGGCAAGAAAGCCGGAAGCCGTCCGCGCAGGATAAGGAATCCTTCCGTATTCCGCGGCCAGTCTTCGGATCTCTTCCCGGTATGCGGCCGGAATGTCTTCCCAGGCCTTCCGGTCTTCCGCCGTCGGATACAGTCTCAGATCCTGTTTCAGGATCATCTCTTTCATCGGGTGTTCCCGCAAAAAAGCTGTAAACATACTGTCTCCCCGTTGATTCAGAAACAGCCTGCAAAACTACTTGCAGGCTGAAAGAAAGCTTTTTGGATTATGCGCCGTATCCAAGGTCAAAGGCCTTCAGGTTCATCTCCAGGAACTTCGGCGCAATCACCTTGTTCAGCGCCTGAATCCATCTGTCTTTCGGAATGCTCGTACATTTTGCGAAGTGGCCCATCAGCACGATATTCACGGCCTTGGCGCTGCCGGCTTCCACGGCCGGAGAAAGCGCATCGAAATCGTCAATATCAAACCCCTGTGTCTTCAGGGTTTCCAGCACGTCTCCCGGATATTCCGCTGCGCCGGTAATCACCGGCATGGGATCGATCTCCTGGGTATTCACGATGATCTTGCCGCCCTTGCGCAGGTATCCAGCATATCGGGCTGCTTCCAGCTTTTCAAAGCTGATGATGTAGTCGCATTCACCCTCCGTCACGATGGGAGAATAAACCTTTTCTCCGAAGCGGACATAAGTTACCACGCTGCCGCCCCGCTGGCTCATGCCGTGAACCTCGCTCACCTTCACGTCGTATCCTTCGTCCGTCAGCAGGGTTCCCAGCAGTCTGGAGGCCAGCAGACTTCCCTGTCCGCCGACGCCGACAATCATGACACTTGTGGTTTTCATTCCGTCTTCCCTCCGATCGCGCCGAACTTGCAAAGCTGCTCACAAACGCCGCAGCCGATGCAAAGCGTTTTGTCGATGCGGGCCTTTCCGTCCTTGAAGCTGATGGACGGACAGCCCATCTTCATGCACATCCGGCATCCGCGGCATTTATCCGCATCAACCTGCAGCGGCGTCTTCGGCTTCACGTATTTCAGCAGCACGCAGGGGCGGCGGGAAATGATCACCGACGGTTCCTCAGCCGCCAGTTCCTCCAGCACAGCCTCTTCGCAGGCTTTCAGGTCGTAGGGATCCACCACGCGCACCCGGTTGATCCCCAGCGCCTTGCAAAGGGCTTCCAGGTCCACCTTCGCCGCCGGATCTCCCTTGATGTTGTATCCGGTGGTGGGGTTCTGCTGATGTCCGGTCATGCCGGTAATGGAGTTATCCAGGATGATCACCGTGGAGTTCGTGGCATTATAGGCAACATTCACCAGTCCGGTCATGCCGCTGTGCATGAACGTACTGTCGCCGATCACTGCCACCGTCTTCTTCTCCGTTTCGCTGCCCCGGGCCGCGTTGAATCCGTGAATGCCGCTGACGCTCGCGCCCATGCACAGCGTGGAGTCCAGCGCGTTCAGCGGCGCCACGGCGCCCAGTGTGTAGCATCCGATATCCCCGATGACGGTAATTTTGTTCTTCACCAGCGTATAGTACATGCCGCGGTGAGGACACCCGGAGCACATCATGGGCGGCCGTCCGGGTACCTGGGGTGCCTCTCCCTGAGCTTCGGGAACATCCGTGATCTGCACGCCTTCCTTCAGGAAAGCGTCCCGGATCGTCTTCTGGCTGAACTCGCCGATGGCGCTGAAAAGCTGCTTCCCGGTCACTTCGATACCCAGTGCTTTCACATGGTTTTCGATCACCGGATCCAGTTCTTCGATCACATACAGTTTTTTGACCTTTGCGGCGAAGTCGCGGATCATCTTCTCCGGCAGCGGATTCGGCATGCCGATTTTCAGCACGCTCACGCTGTCCCCGAAGATTTCCTTCACATACAAATAGCTGCAGCCGGAGGTAATGATACCGATTTCCCGGTTCTCCGCCATCTCCGTGCGGTTATACATGCAGTCTTCCGCCAGTTCCCGCAGCTTCTCCGTCCGCTCCTCGACGACGGGGTGGCGGAGTTTCGCGTATCCGGGCATCATGATGTACTTGGAGGGCTGCTTGACATAGTCCTTCATGGGAACCTCTTCCCGTTCCCCGATGTCCACAACACACTGGCTGTGCGCAATCCGTGTACACATCCGCAGAATCACCGGCGTGTCGTATTGCTCGCTCAGGGCGAAAGCGCTCTTTGCGAAAGCATAGGCTTCCGCCGAGTCCGAAGGCTCCAGCATCGGCACCTTGGACGCAATCGCGTAGTGCCGGGAATCCTGTTCATTCTGGCTGGAATGCATGGCCGGATCGTCCGCCACGCAGATCACCATGCCTCCGGTGATCCCGGTATAGCTCATCGTGAACAGCGGGTCTGCCGCCACGTTCAGTCCCACATGCTTCATGGCGCAGGCGCTGCGCATGCCCGCCAGGCTGGCGCCGAAGGCTGTTTCCATGGCCACCTTTTCGTTCGGTGCCCACTCCGAATGGATGTCGTCGTGTTTTGCAAGGAATTCCGTTATTTCCGTGGAGGGTGTCCCGGGATAGCTGGATACCAGCCCGATTCCGCCGTTGTAAAGTCCCCATGCCACGGCCTCATTGCCGATTACAAGTTTTTTCATAAAAATTCTCCCAACTTAAAACCCTGAATCCTGAATCCTATATCCTAAATCCTCGCAATTCGCAGACTGGAACCATCAGCTCCTGTTCTGCGAATCCACCAGCCCTTCGCCGCCGTACATCCTCCGCAGTTTCGGCTTCTCGATCTTTCCGGTGGCGTTCCTCGGCACCGGCGCCAGAATGATCTTCCGGGGCCGTTTGTACCGCGGCATGCCCTGGCAGAATTCCATAATATCTTCTTCTGTGGCGGTTGCCCCGGGAACCAGCTCCACGATCGCAGCCGCGATTTCGCCCAGCCGGGCGTCCGGAAGTCCGATCACGGCCACGTCCTTGATCGGCGGATAGGCCGCCATAAAGTTCTCGATTTCGACGGGATACAGGTTTTCGCCGCCGGTGATAACGACGTCTTTTTTCCGGTCCACCAGATAGATGAATCCTTCTTCATCCTGCCGTGCCATGTCGCCGGTCAGCAGCCACCCGTCCTTCAGCGTCTCCGCCGTTGCTTCCGGGTTATTGTAGTAGCAGACCATAACGCCCGGCCCCTTGAGACAGAGTTCGCCGACCTCGCCCTGAGCAACCTCCGTGCCGTCCGGCCGGATAATCTTCGTCTGCCATCCGTATCCTGGAATCCCGATCGCGCCGACCTTCCGGACGTTCTCAATCCCAAGGTGGACCGCGCCCGGGCCGATGGATTCGCTCAGACCGTAATTGGTGTCGTACGCGTGGTTCGGGAAGTATTCCAGCCAGCGGTGAATCAGGCTCTGGGGAACCGGCTGCGCACCGATGTGCATCAGCCGCCACTGATCCAGCTGATAGTCCGACAGTTTCAGTTCGCCGCTGTCCAGCGCGGTCAGAATATCCTGAGCCCACGGCACCAGCAGCCAGACGATCGTGCAGTGTTCCCGGCTTGCGGCTTCAAGGATGGTCCTGGGTTTCGTACCCTTCAGGATCACCGCTTTGCTGCCGGAGATCAGGCTGCCGAACCAGTGCATCTTCGCGCCGGTGTGATACAGCGGCGGAATCAGCAGGAAGCAGTCGTCCTTTTTCTGTCCGTGGTGTTCCTGTTCCACCCGGGCGGAATGGATCAGGCTCCTGTGCTTGTGCAGGATCGCCTTCGGGAACCCCGTCGTACCGGAAGAGAAGTAGATCGCCGCGTCGTCGTCCTCGGTCAGCGTGCAAAGCGGGAAGGTGCTGGAGCATTCGTTGATCAGTTCCGTAAGATCGTCCGCAAATCCCGGGCATCCGGCTCCTTCAAACACCAGATCCACCTGCGGAATCCGATCGACGATTTCCTCAACACGCCCGATGAACTCAGGCCCGAAGATCAGCATATTGCTTTCCGAAAGTTTCAGGCAGTATTCAATCTCACTGGCGGAGTAGCGGAAGTTCATGGGAACCGCCAGCGCGCCGGTCTTGAGGATACCGAAATAGATCGGAAGCCAGTCGATGCAGTTCATCAGCAGGATGGCAACCTTCTTGCCCTTGCCGATATTATAGCTTTTCAGCATGTTGGCCACACGGTTGGCTTTCTCGTCAAAAACCGCCCAGGTGATTTCCCGGCGGTAGTGCTTTTTCTTCGTACTCGGTTCCACCAGTTCAAAGTCGTGCCAGGTCACCCTGCGGGTTTCCGGCTGATCGGGATTGATTTCCACCAGGGCCGTATCGTTCGGCCATTCGCGGGCGTTTCTTTCCAGCAGTTCGATAATCGTCATTCGCTTTTTTCTTTCCTTTCAGGGAACAATGTCGTCCCCGGCGGAAGCAAAGGGTTTCCGTCCGGGCTGATCTTTATAAACTATACAGAGAATGGGCTGCAAAGTCAATCAAAGTCCATCAAAAGAACAGGATCCTGGATACCGTTCGCCCATGCAGGCCGGGAAATCAGTAAGATCTTTTCCCCCGTCACGGGGTGTTGAAACGCCAGCACAGCGCTGTGCAGTGCGAACCGTCCCGGCAATTCCTCCGGCTGCTCCGTGCCGTAAAGGAAGTCTCCCCGAACCGGGCAGCCGATGGCGCTCAGATGCACCCGGATCTGATGGGTTCGCCCCGTCTCCAGTTCCAGCAGGATCACTGCCTTCCCGTCTTTTTCCCCCAGTACCCGGTATCGGGTCCGGGATGGCTTCCCTTCCGGATGGATCTCCCGTTTCACGGTAGCCCCCGGAGCCTTTGCGATCGGCAGATCGATCATTCCCAGCCGTTTTTCGGGGATTCCGTCCGTCAGGGCAAGATAACGTCTTCGAAATCCGGGCGTGTGAAGCTGCCGCTGCATCAGGTGCTGGGCGTACGGTGCCTTTGCGATCATCATCAGCCCGCTGGTACCCTTATCAAGCCGGTTCACCGGGCGGTAAACAAAATCCTCCGGACACCCGAAATAGGTATAAACCGCGTTTTCAAGGCTGTCGTCCGGATGGTTCCGGCTGCTCTGGCTGGCCAGCGGTGCCGGCTTCACAACCGCCATCAGGTGTTCGTCCTCCCAGGGAATCTCCAGGGGCAGGTCAAACCGGCGGGGACGGTACGCCGGCGTATCACTCGCCCATTCGATACATACCCTGTCCCCCGCCTGTACCTTCGCGTCCGTAAACACGTTCTCCCCGTTCAGCCACAGGCGGCCGTTCCACTTGGCGCTCTTCATGGCGGTATAGCTGACGCCCATGCTGCGCCGCAGAATGTCCCGCACCCGCCGGCCGGTCTCCTCCGCCTTCACGGTATATTCCATGCTGCTTTCCTTTATATTCGGCACCTCGGCAATCTTCACGCCAGCTCGCGTAATTGCGGCGTGTTCCATGCCGTTCTTTTTTACAGCTCCGCGGCGATCTTCGCACCAAGTCTCGCGTTGTTGTAAACAAGCTGAATGTTAGCCTTGAGGGAGTCTCCGCCGGTCAGTTTCTGAATCTTGTCCAGCAGGTAGGGCGTGGTTTGTTTGCCGTGAATGCCAAGGCGGTTGCATTCCTCGATGGCCTCGTTGATGTTCCGGTTGATGTATTCCGGATCCATGGAATACTCCTCCGGAATGGGATTGGTCACCAGCATGCCGCCGCGCAGACCGCAATGCAGTTTCACGCGGAAAGCGTCTGCGATTTCCTTCGGGGTGTCCATGCGGTAATCCACCTTGAACCCGGAACTCCGTGTGTAGAAGGCAGGCAGTTCCTCTGTGCCGTATCCGATCACGGGAACGCCGCGGGTCTCCAGGTATTCCAGCGTCAGTCCGAGATCCAGGATGCTCTTCGCGCCGGCGCATACCACCAGCACCGGTGTCTCCGCCAGTTCCTCCAGATCCGCGGAAATATCCATCGTGGTTTCCGCACCCCGGTGAACGCCGCCGATGCCGCCGGTGGCAAACACCTTGATTCCCGCCATGGCGCCGCCGATCATGGTTGTTGTCACGGTCGTTGCGCCGTCTTCGCCTCTCGAGAGCAGTACCGGCAGGTCCCGACGGCTGGCTTTGGTCACAGCGAGGCCTTTTTTCCCCAGGTATTCAATCTGCGCCGACGTACAGCCGACCGTCAGTTTCCCCTGCAGAATGGCGATCGTCGCCGGAATCGCGCCGTTCTCCCGAATGATTTTCTCAACGTTCAGCGCGGTCTCCACGTTCTGCGGATACGGCATCCCGTGGGAAATAATCGTGGATTCCAGGGCCACCACCGGCTGCCGGTTGATCAGCGCCTCCTTCACCTCTGGGTTTACGGAAAGGTACTTTTTCAGGGAATGCATCGTTGTTTTCCTCCTTTTGTGTTTTCTGATCTATACGCTCTGTCCATGTTATTCAGCTTGCACCGTCGTGTCATTCTGCCTGTACCATCATGTCATTCTGAGCAAAGCGAAGATTCTTCTCATTGTGCCATATTCAGTTTCATCTCAATCGCTTCCGCCGTCATTTTCGGACTCACGGGCGCCGGATCCTCCGCGCAGATCGCCGCGGCGGCAAGTCCCCGCCTTGCGCAGTCCATCGTTCCCAGCCCCCGCAGACATGCATCCGCGGCAGCAGCCACAAAAGCGTCCCCGCAGCCGGAGGTATTGATAATAGATCCGGGGACACAGGGAAGCAGTGCGCCCTCCTTCCCGTCGTCCGCCCATACGCCCTTGCCTCCGAGAGACAGGAAAACCTTTGAAACGCCCAAAGCGCGAAGCGCATCTGCCAGCATGGTCAGCGAGCCTGCGCCTCCGCCTGACAGCCCGGTCAGAATCTCCGCTTCCTGAAGATTGGGTTTCAGAAATGTCAGCCGGCGCAGAAGCGGCTTCAGCCTGGAGGCTTTCGCCGCGGAAACGGGATCAGCCGCAATGGGAATGGTGATGTTCGCGGCAATCCACGCCAGCGTTTCCTCCGGCAGGTTGGCGTCAGCAATCAGGAAGCTTCCCCTGTTCAGTTTCGCCAGGATCGGTTCCAGTCTGTCCGGCGTCAGCTGTTCGCAGATGGCCATGTCGGAAACGGCTGCGTGCAGATCCCCGTTCTGCTCGTTCAGGCACAGATAAGTGGAGGTGCGCCCCAGCGGATCGGTAATAGCCATGGACAGGTCGATCCCAACGTTCCTGCAGTGTTCCCGGATCGCTCCGGCATAAGCATCGTCGCCCAGCACGGTGATCAGGGAAACCCGTCTGCCGAGACGGCTCAGGTTTTCCGCGATATTCCGGCCGACGCCGCCCGGTGACAGCGTAACCCGGCCGGGGTTGGAATCTCCGCACCGCAGTTCCGCCGCCGGCGTACCTGCGATATCCATGTTCACGCCGCCGATCACGTAGACCGGCGCGCCGGTGGCAAGCTCTGTCCGGAAAACCGGCGCCTGATTCATCCTCATGGATGGCATCACAATATGGTCAAGGCTCACGTGTGTCTCCTCTCCGGAGTCCGCAGCCGGTTCTTCGCCGACAGTCCCCGCTGCATCCCTGTTTGAGCGCCCCTTTTTCGGGTGCCCGGCCGTCCCTCTGTCGGTTATTCTCTCTTCCATATCCAGGAATAACAATATCACTTTCCGCTTCTGTCATCAAGTATTATCCCGCAGCAACTTTCTTCAGGCAGCTTTCACCTCGCTCGCAATGGCAGAACCGATAATCATCACCGCCCCGATCACTCCGGATACACTCAGCGGTTCCCTTAGCAGCAGCGCGGAAAACAACAGCGCAGAAACCGGATCAATATAGCTGAAGATGGCAATGGATTGTGCTCTCATCCCGTCAATGCTTCCGAAATAGAGCACATAGGCAATTCCCGTGTGAACCAGGCCGATCACAGCCAGAAAGCCGATGCTGACGGCGTCGAGACGGATGCCGTCAAAGCCTCCGGTCGCCAGCAGGTAAGGGATCATCGCTATCTCTGCCGACAGCAGCTGAATAATTGTTTTCTGATAGGCGTCGATCCCCTCGATCCTTTTGTTCATAATCACAACGACGGAATAGCAGACAGCAGCCCCAAGGCCGAGAAAAATGCCCTTCGGATCGCCGGTTTGCGCATTGCCGCCGTCCGCCACGCCGGAGATCAGGACCATTCCCGCAATAGCGATGAGCGCGCAAACGGCTTTCCTTCCCGTCAGTTTCTCCCCAAAGATCATCGGTGATACCAGCATGACAATGGTTGGCTGCATGTAATAGCACAGTGTTGCTACGGCCACGGTCGTATAATTGTATGCTTCAAACAGCAAAATCCAGTTGATCCCCATCACAGCCCCCGAAAAGATCAGCTGCAGGAGAATGCGCCCCGGCAGTTTTTTCGCTGCGGTTCTCCGCCTGACAATGGAGTATGCGAGAATAAACAGTCCTCCGAAAATTCCGCGAACACAGGCAATAAACGCAGAGGGCAGCAGCAGATTTTTCCGGAAAACCCCGATCGTTCCGAAGATCAGCATGGAAGAGATAAACATCATCAGCGATTTCGGATTGTTCGTCTTTGTGCCCGGTGTCCTGTTCACGGAATCGCTCTCCTCGTCGCTTGATATTCCTCGAAATACGCCGCATCAAATCATAGCACGAACGGATTGAAAATGCGAGCTTATTCTGTTTTTGGGAGATGTTCTGAAAGATTCTCTTGACGCTTTCGCAAAGACATGATAAACTAATCGAGCTGGTTGAGTCTGGAGCGATGGCCGAGCGGTTGAAGGCGCTGGTCTTGAAAACCAGTGATACCGAAAGGTACCGGGGGTTCGAATCTTGACATGGAGAAGTACCCAAGTGGCCGAAGGGGCTCCCCTGCTAAGGGAGTAGTGTCAGTGATGGCAGCCCGGGTTCAAATCCCGGCTTCTCCGCCAGATAAAACTGCCCTGTGAGTTTCCGCTCACAGGGTTTCTTTTTACCATGAAGCTGTTCAGTTGAAAAGTGCCCGGATGTCCTGTTCGCTCAGTGCGGTAATGGCGGATTCTCCCGGAGTAATCAGGCGTTCAAACAGTGCTTTCTTCCGCCCGCCAAGCTCAACCACTTGTTCTTCAATACTTTCACCCGTTACCATGCGGATCACCTGCACCTTTTTCTGTTGACCGATCCGGTGTGCCCGGTCGGTCGCCTGATCCTCCGTAGCCGGATTCCACCACGGATCATAGTGGATCACCAGATCCGCGCCGGTCAGGTTCAGTCCGTATCCGCCGGCACGCAGGCTGATCAGGAACACCTGCGCCTCGCCTTCGTTAAAACGGTCCGCCAATTCCAGCCGTTCGTTTGCCGGCGTGTCGCCGTCAAGATACATGGTGGAAAAGCCGCTTTCTTCCAGCCGTGTCCGTAGCAGCTTCAGCATGCGTGTAAACTGGCTGAACAGCAGGATTCGCCGTCCGCCGGCAATCATTTCCGGCAGGATTTCCAGAAGCAGGTCTTCCTTCCCGCTTCCGCCCCGGTATTCGTTCATCACCAGCGACGGATGACAGCAGATTTCCCGAAGTTCCGTAATGGCACTCAGCACTTCAAGGCGGCTCCGGTCCACACCCTGCTCTTCCAGCAGTTCATTGATCCTCGGCCGCAGCCTCTCCAGCGCTGCCCGATAGATCTGCTGTTGTTCCGGTGTCATCTGAGCCTTCATGGTAATTTCCATCTTATCCGGCAGTTCTTCAAGCACTTCCTGCTTCAGCCGCCGGATCAGGAACGGCCGGATCCTGCGCAGCAGATCCGCCGCGTTTTCCCCGTCCTGATATTTTCTCAAAAAACTGTTGTATCCCGGCAGATAACCCGGAAGAACAAAATCGAAGATGCTCCACAGCTCGCCGACGCCGTTCTCCATCGGGGTGCCCGTCAGCGCAAACCGTGTATCCCCTTTCAGCTGTTTTGCCGCCTGCGCTGCAACGCTGCCCGCGTTTTTGATATTCTGAGCCTCGTCAAGAATCAGGAAGCGGAACTGTATTTCCTTCAGCAGTTCCACGTCGCGCCGGATTAACGGATAGCTGGTGATCGCCACGTCAACGTCTCCGTGTTCCGCAATGTGCCGGATCATCATTGCCCGCTGTGCTGCCGTTCCGTTCAGGATCACCGCGCTCAGATCCGGCGCAAAACGCCGGAGCTCACTCAGCCAGTTATAGGTCAGAGATGTCGGTGCAACCACCAGGCTCGTCCTTCCGGCTTCCCGTGCGGTCTGCATCAGTGCAATCACCTGTACGGTTTTGCCAAGGCCCATATCGTCCGCCAGAACCCCGCCCATTCTCATCCTGTCCAGTGCGTACATCCATTCATACCCGCGCCTCTGGTATCCGCGCAGGCTCAGGCCGGGCGCCAGCGGCGGAACGATAACGTCCTTGCTGCCCTCCGTAACGCTTTCGGCCATTTTCTTTACGTTTTCGTCCACCGTGATCGGAATCCCGCTGTTTTCCAGCATACTGTTCAGATACCACGCCCGATATGCCCGCAGTTCCAGCACATCCCGGCCGGTCTCGCTGCCGTCCCGCTGCGCCGCCTCATAAATTCCGGCTGCCAGTTCCTGCCATTCCGCCAGTGCGCTCAGATCAAGGAAATCGCCGTTTTTCAGCCTGAAATAGCGCCGTCTGCGGCTCAGCGCCTCCATCAGCTCCAGAATTTCATCCAGAGGCTCTCCGTCCTTCTCCAGCATCAGCTCCAGTTTGTCGCCGTTCATGCGCATGCTGCCGCTGAGTGTGGATCGGCGGGGCAGAATCCTTTTGAATTCACGGCTCAGGAAAACTTCGCAGACCTCCTGCAGTTTCTTCACACCGTCGCTGACAAAGTCAAACACCGCGTCGCTTCCGCTCAGGCGAATGTTTTCCTTTCGAACCCTGAAGCCTGAGTTGGCCAGAATATCCAGCACGTTATGTTCTGCTTCCGCGTCCCGAAGCAGCAGTTTTTCATCTTTTCCCAGTGCAATTTTCTTTTCTTCCGGCGCAAAAGGATTCAGTTCTATCTCTCCGTACCGGAAAACGACAGAAGCGATGACGCTCTTCCCCTCCCGGTCCAGATAAACCTGCGCCTGCAGCGGCAGCCGGACCAGGCGGTTCCGCAGATCCGTTCCGATCTCAACCGCACCGCGGATCTTCAGATACGGCAGCACTTCGCCGATCACTCTTCCCGTCTCCTCCAGCGGATAATGGAAAAGGCAGCGGCCTTCATATTGGTTTTTCCAGAGCATCCGGATCAGTTCCCGCTGGGAATTCTCTGTCTCAATCAGGTGTCCTCCGGTCATAATCCAGGAACAGTCTTCCGTCAGCGGTGTAAAATCCGCCGGCATCCGGGCCGATGCATCCAGTCCCCGGGGACCGAGATTCAGCCCGAACTGTAGCGGAAGCCGCGTTTTCCGAATCTGTCTGCATCGGATGATTTTCCCTTCGTCGTCCATGATCCGCAAAGGCGTCTCCCCGATCCCCTCCAGCAGTTCCTTCACAAAGGGATCCGGGATGGCGATCATGCGTCCGCCGGGCGTTATCGCTTCCTGTCCCCGAACGGAAAGCAGCTTTCGGATCAGTTCAAGCACCCGTTCGTCGTCCTCTGAAAAATGCATCCAGGACGGCTCATAGATAAAGTCTTTCCCGAACTGCAGGGGCTGCCCGTTGTCCATGGCGAAAAGGAACGCCGCCGGGTCCCGCATAACATACAGCTTTTCCGTACCGACCCGGAAACCGACATGATTCTGTCTTCCGTTACCGGACTGTTTCGGCAGCGCCAGCGTCACTTCCATCCGGACGTTTGCTTCTGCCGGCATTTCCCGAAGAATCAGGGTAGTCAGTTCCTCTGCCCGCTTCGGCGCGGATTTTTGCAGCATGCTTTCCGGAATCTTTGCGCGTTCCGCTCCCAGCCAGGCTGCCACCGCGTGCCGGCAGCATCCTTTTCGGACAAACAGAATGCAGTCACACCGTACCGTCAGATCCCGGTCAATGGTTACAGTCTGAGGCGGCTGGCCTGCCACGGTGTATTTCACCCGTGTTCCGTCCTGTTCCGCCACCTTGACCCGGCCCGCTTCTTCAAGCTCGCGGCCTGCCGCGTATTCTTCCGCCCCGGCTGCCTGTTCCATCCGCAAAGGATTCAGTTTCATGCTTTTCTCCCCGTTTCTGCGCAAACAAAAAAACGTTAACTTTTATTTATTCTCTTTTTTCCTTCTTTTTTCCTTTGCCGGGAGCAAACTTTTCCGCCACCACCCCGAAACATGAACCACAGTCCACAGTTCAGTCTCCACGTCCCCTACACCCTGTATCCTTTATTCCACTCCCATTCAGCTATCTGCAAAAAAGAGCCGGATCCTTTCAGATCCGGCTCTTTGTCAAAACCAATCAGAACTTCAGCGGATTCACACGCACGGAGGGACCCATTGTGCTGGAGAGATAAACACTCTTCATGTAGGTGCCCTTGGCTGCGGCGGGCTTCGCCTTGTTGATGGCTTCCATCAGAACGCTCAGGTTCTCCTGCAGTTTTTCCTTGCCGAAGGAAACCTTGCCGATCGGGCAGTGGATGATAGCGGTCTTGTCCAGACGGTATTCCACTTTACCGGCTTTGATGTCTTTGACAGCCTTGGCGATATCCATCGTTACGGTACCGCTCTTCGGGTTGGGCATGAGGCCCTTCGGGCCCAGCACACGACCGATGCGGCCGACCATACCCATCATATCGGGGGTGGCAACGCAGACGTCGAATTCGAACCAGTTCTCCTGCTGGATCTTCTGGATCATTTCCTCAGCACCGACGTAATCGGCACCGGCCTCTTCCGCTTCCTTGGCCTTGTCGCCCTTTGCGATAACCAGAACGCGGATGGTCCGGCCTGTTCCGTGGGGCAGAACCACGGCGCCGCGGACCTGCTGGTCAGCGTGCCGGGGATCAACGCCCAGGCGGACGGAGATCTCGACGGTCTCGTCAAACTTGGCCTTGCCGGTCTTCACAACCAGATCAACGGCCTCTTCGGGGTCATACTGCTTCAGGTGGTCGATCAGCTTTAAGCTGTCGGAATATTTTTTTCCGTGTTTCATCGTAATACTTCCTCTCGTGTGGTATTAGCGGCTCTATGTCCTCCCACATGATAAGGGGGCTATGCCCCACAGTTGCTGCGATCGTTGTTATTCTTCGACGGTCACGCCCATGCTGCGGGCGGTTCCGGCCACCATGCTCATGGCGGCTTCGATGCTTCCGGCGTTCAGGTCGGGCATCTTGGTTTCAGCGATCTTGCGGACCTGTTCTTTTGTCAGCTTGCCAACCTTTTCCTTGTTGGGGCGGCCGCTGGCCTTCTGCAGGTTCAGTGCCTTCTTGATCAGCACGGGCGCCGGAGGCGTCTTGGTGATGAAGGTGAAGGTACGGTCAGTGTAAACGGTAATCACCACAGGGATGATCATGCCGGCTTCCTTGGCCGTCCGGTCATTGAGAGCGGGACCGATAGGCGGAGCGGGTGTTGCCTTGCCGGCAGGAACCTGCAGCTTGATGTAAGCCGATACTTTCTTTGCCATTTGAGTGGCACCTCCACGTTACTTCTCTTTTTCGACCTGGTCGAGGTCGACTTCGACGGGCATCTCCCGGCCAAGGAACATCTGAACCTTGACCGTGAGTTTGCCGCGTACTGTGTCGACGTCTTCGACTACACCGCTGAAATTTTCCAGAGGGCCGGACAGAATCCGGACGTTTTCGCCGATGGCGAATCCGAAGTCCACGCTGCTCTGTTCTGTGTTCAGCATCATGTCGACTTCTTCCTGCGTCAGCGGAACCGGCTTGGAGTCGGGGCCCACAAAGCCCGTCACGCCGCGGGTATTCCGCACGACGTACCAGCTCTCGCTGGTTTCAATCATGTGAACCAGCACATAGCCGGGGTAGACTTTCCGGGTGCTCTTGACGCGCTTTCCGTTCCGGATCTCGACAACCTCTTCCATGGGAACCCGAACCTCAAGGATCAGATCCTGCATGCCGTTGTTTTCGACGGACTTTTCCAGCGTGTCCTTCACCTTGTTCTCGTAGCCCGAGTAGGTATGAATCACATACCAGCAGGCCTCTTTCTTGTTTTCAGCCATGTTTTTTCTCCTTGGATTACATGAGCAGTTTGATCAATGCGCTCGCGCCCATATCCAGCAGACCGATGACAACGCCCATGAACAGCATGAACGACAGAACCAGGATGGAATACGTGATCAGCTTATGCTTGCTGGGCCACGTAACCTTCTTCAGCTCGTAGTACATGTTCTTGAAGGGCTTGCTGATCTTCTGGGGCAGGTTTTTAAACCACGCAAGGATCTTGCTCAGTTTTCCTTCTTCGGGCTTCTTTGCAGCCTTTTCGGTATTCTCAGCCGCCTTCTTAACTTCAGACATTTTTTTCACATCCTCACAGCATCAGTTGATGTTGGATCACTTGGTCTCGCGATGAGTCGTGTGCTTCTTGCAGAAGGGGCAGTACTTCATGAGCTCAATGCGATCCGGGGTGTTTTTCTTGTTCTTCATGTTGTTGTAGTTGCGCTGTTTGCATTCGGTGCAAGCCAGGCAAACCTTGTTACGTGCGGCATTCGCCATTAGGGATCCCTCCTGACTTGATTACTCAATGACCTTGGCCACAACGCCGGAACCAACGGTACGGCCGCCTTCAGGATCCCTCCTGACTTGATTACTCAATGACCTTGGCCACAACGCCGGAACCAACGGTACGGCCGCCTTCACGGATAGCGAAGCGCAGTCCCTGCTCCATGGCGATGGGGGTGATCAGGGTGATTTCCATGTCGATGTTGTCACCGGGCATCACCATTTCCACGCCTTCCGGCAGCTTGATGTTGCCGGTCACGTCCGTCGTCCGGAAGTAGAACTGGGGACGATAGCCGTTGAAGAACGGGGTGTGACGGCCGCCTTCTTCCTTGGTCAGCACGTACACCTGGCCGATGCAGTGGGTGTGCGGATGAATGGTGCCGGGCTTCGCCAGCACCTGGCCGCGCTCGATCTCATTCCGCTGTACGCCGCGCAGCAGGGCGCCGATGTTGTCGCCCGCTTCCGCCTGGTCCAGCAGCTTGTGGAACATTTCCACGCCCGTGACCACGGTGGTCCGCTTCTCATCGGTCAGACCGACGATTTCAACCTGGTCGGACACCTTCACGGTGCCGCGCTCCACACGGCCCGTCGCCACGGTGCCGCGGCCGGAAATGCTGAATACGTCTTCCACGGGCATCAGGAAGGGCTGATCCGTCGCGCGCTTGGGTTCGGGAATGTAGCTGTCCACCGCGTCCATCAGTTCCCAGATGCACTTGCATTCAGGCGCGTTGTCCACGTCGGTGCCGCCGCCCTGCACATACTCCAGCGCCTTCAGCGCGGAGCCGCGGATGATCGGGATCTCATCGCCCGGGAAGTCATAGCTGCTCAGCAGCTCGCGGATTTCCATCTCCACCAGCTCCAGCAGCTCTTCGTCGTCCATCATGTCCGTCTTGTTCAGGAACACGACGATGTAGGGCACGCCCACCTGACGGGCCAGCAGAATGTGCTCGCGGGTCTGGGGCATCGGGCCGTCGGGAGCGGAAACCACCAGGATCGCGCCGTCCATCTGCGCCGCGCCGGTGATCATGTTCTTGACATAGTCCGCGTGGCCGGGGCAGTCCACGTGCGCATAGTGGCGCTTCGCGGTCTCATACTCGACGTGCGCGGTGTTGATCGTGATTCCGCGGGCCTTTTCTTCGGGGGCCTTATCGATTTCATCATACCGCATGGCCTGGGCTTCGCCCTTGGTGGCCAGGGTCATGGTGATCGCGGCGGTCAGCGTGGTCTTGCCGTGGTCCACGTGGCCGATGGTGCCGATGTTGACATGCGGTTTAGTCCGCTCGTACTTTCCTTTAGCCATTTCTTTTTCACTCCTTCATCTCATGCAGGGATGGATTACTTTTCTTCTTTCCGCTTCCCGATGATCTTCTCCGCCACGCTCTTCGGAACCTCTTCGTAGTGGTCAAACTGCATGGTGAACATGCCGCGGCCCTGCGTCCGGGAACGAAGGTCTGTGGTGTAGCCGAACATTT
>CACWXP010000026.1 GCA_902764875.1 uncultured Eubacteriales bacterium | reverse complement strand
AAACCCGCGTCAATGTACCGGCATCTTCCCACTGCTGCAATGCCGCTGTACTCCTGTATGGTGCCATCTCTTCATAATCGTATCCGGCCAGTGTCCAAACCTCTTTTTCCCATTCCTGGAGATCTTCCGGCATCTGACGTTCCTGATGCTCAGGCACCAGATGAACAGCTTCAGGCTCTGCAAATGAAACAGTTTGTCGTAAGCTCTGCCCCCACTCACTGGTGCAAAAAGCGGCGATGAGGCAAAGAGAAGCAAGAACAGCAAAAGAAATCGTTAACCCTCGTTTCGTCTGCCTGTCTGCCAGCACCGTAAGCACGCGGTTCTTCAGTCGCTTTCCCGTCATGGTCATCCCTGTGGCCATAACGCCAAGCCCGGGCATACTTTTTCTTGCCGCCGCAAGCACCAGTACATTGGCATATTCTTTCCGCTCCGATTCATTCATCGGCTCAGTCACCCGGTCATCACAGCGAAGTTCGCTGTCCGTTCTGCTCATGGAAGCTGCGATCCAAACCAGCGGGTTGAACCAATGGATGGCACAGCAGAAAAGCCGCAACACTCCCCAGAGATGATCCTTGTTTTTCAGATGGCAGACTTCATGGGTCAGAACATTCTTTACATCCTGCGGAGCAGTAATGAGGGGAAGCACAATATAAGGCCTGAATACACCCACAAGGCAGGCTCCGGGCACCGGATCAGTAAAATATACAGGTACAGGTTTTACTTTCCGTTCCCTGCATAGCTGCAAATAGAGATCCTTCAGTTCGCCGGATATTTCTCCGATCCGATTATTACTCAGGGTTTTTCTGAATTTCACGTTTTTATAGATGAACCACAGCAAAACTAATGCACATCCTGCCAGCCAGATCCAGGCAAGAATAGCAGGATAGCCGTTATAATCCACCCCGGCAGCCACTTTCTGCATATCAGAGTAAGCCTGCCGGTTACCGGCCTGCCAGAAAACCCTTCCCAGATCACCGATGGCATCCACCAACCGGACCTTGACCTGACCAGCGATCGGCCGGATTGCGGTATCGTCCAGATAAGCCGGACGGATTTCATGAATCAATGGATTTGGCAACGTCAGGGGAATCAGCAGCCGAAGTGCAATCAGCAGCCATCCAAAGCAAATCGCGGTATTCCCCATCTGTTTCCGGAGCAGTATCCTCAGGGGAATCATCAGCAGAATCGCGATTGAAGCCATAATGTTTGCTTCAATCAGAAAATTGAAAATCATTGCAGAACGCATCGCAAAAAGACCTCCCATCTATACAGACGATTCAGGAGACACCAATTATTTACGAGGTTTACTTTTTTTCTTCGCGCATGACATTCAGGATTTCCTGAAGATCATCCTCGGAAAGATCTCCGCTGTCTACCAGATGATTGACAAGCAGGGACGCCTTTCCCTTGAAAACATGATTAAGAAATTTATGTGTTTCCTCCGTGGACGCTTCCTCCCGGGTAATCAGCGGAACATATTTCTTGGCCCGTTCGGAATCGTCCATGCTGACAGCGCCTTTTTCAGTCATCCGCTTCAGCAGGGTAATCACCGTCTGGCGTGTCCAGCCGGTTTCCGGTTCAAGTGTCGCTGTGATTTCACCCATGGTTTGCGGTGCGTGATCCCATAAGCACTCCATGATTTTCCATTCCGCTTCTGTTACCTGTACAGACATCAATCATCCCTCCAACGAAAATAGTCGACGCGCGTCTACATTCGTTAGTATACACGTGTCGACTAAGTGTGTCAAGCCCAGCTTTGTTTATAGATCATTCCAACTCAGCCAGACCCCAGATTGGCATGTTCAACAATCACATCAACAATGTTCTCTTCGCCAGTTTCATGGTCGATGACTCTCTGGAATTGTACCCTATAGCCGTCTGACAGGAATTCCGGATCTGTTGTGAACATAATATCCCACATCAGCTGCGTCATTTTTGTTTCAATATCTTCTTCATCATCAAGCTTCTGGAAGAGATATCCAACCTGATAATCGCCCAGATTTGCTAGCGCATCCTGCCCATATTTTTCGGTGATAAATCTTTTCGCGTCCTTCATTGCCTGGTCGGTTTGCGCCTGTTCCGGGATGGCATAGGGCAGACCTGTTGCACCGTAGATTTCAACCTTTACTTCATCCGGCCAAAAATACATGATTTCACCATACTTTTCCATGGCCTCCTTTTCTTTTGAGGCGATGGTCATCAATTCCGTATACAGTTTGAGCGCCCGCTCGTCCATCTCCTGCTCTTCATGATATTCAGTCTGGATATTCTCTCCGTGACGATCAAAACTAACGTCGTAAACCAATGCATCCGGCTTCTCCGGGCGGCTGAAGCCTAAATGCCATTCCACAATCCAATAGCTATCATCGCCTTCATCATAATAATTGGAACCAAATCCCGCTCCAATCAGCCATTCTTCATTCGTTTCTGTTGGAAGATCCACGTTATACACTTTCTTAAGTGCGTCCACGGCAAGTCTTCTGGCTTCCGGCTCAGTCAGGTCATCTCCCTCCGGCAGCATGTATATATTGCTATCCCACGCTCCGATCGCGACCATCATTTCTCCATACCAGTACCGTTGTTCAATGCTCCATGTGCTCTTATTCGCACCAAACGCGGATAAGCATATTTCATGAATAGCATCTTTTTCCCAGTAGCCGTGCCCGGCCTGAAAAGCCCGCATAATCTTAGAACCTTCGTCCAGAGTAATCCCGTTTTCATTCAACGCCCGGATCAGCTCCGCCAGTTCTTCATAGGTATAATTCTCTTGCTCATTGCTCTGTGCAACCGGCACAGCAACCTGCTCCACGATTTCCTTAGGCGACAGCAGTGCAACGGCCAGCGCCGTTACCGCGATAAGCAATAACACAATGACCAAAACCATGCTCAGTGTCAGTTTCTTTTTCATCGGTTTTATCTCTCCCTTCTCAGCGTTCATGATCCGCTGAGCTAGGAAAGGATTCTCCTGCAGACCGGAAAGACGCCGATCCACAGCATTCTGGAAGATCTCTCTTTCTTCAGCTTCACGCATCGGAATCCCTCCTTTCCAGTAATCCGCGAAGTTTGTCTCTTCCCCGTTTCAGCCGCCCTGTGACGGTTGACTGGGACACGCCCAGCGAATCCATGATTTCCTGTATGCTGAATCCCTGATAGTAAAACAGTAGAATCACTTCGCGCAGTTTAATCGGGAGCCGCATGACGGCTGTGATCAGTTCCTCATCTCTTTCCTCAAACGGGACTGCCGCTTCAGGCAGCATCTCCGGTGTGATCCGACGATCAAAATGCCGGAACCATCCGGAATGATTCATATCGTAGCAGGTATGAATGGCAATTTTCATGATCCAGGTCTTGATACTGCTCTGGCCATGAAAACTATTCAATCCCCTGTATACCTTCACAAACGTTTCCTGTACAGCGTCCTCAGCCAGTGTCTTGTCGCACAAGTAGAGGAAACACATCCGCAATACAGATCCCTGATACTGCGCCACCAGTTCTTCGAAATTCGGGTTTTGAGCTTCGTCAGGGCCCTTGACATTGCTCATGTGCTTTCACCCCCTTCACTAATACTGACTGATATGCGAAAGAAAATATTTCATTTCTTGGAAAAATCCGGCTATGGATATCATAGCCGGAAAAAAGTTGAATCATTCAACACTTATACGTTGGAAAACTCAGGGTTTGTAATTGGCTATGTCATTCATCCGTTTCCAGATAACCCCAGCCTTACTACGAGTACATTGCCGTCTTCATCCAACATTGCTTCTCCCTTTGGATTCCAAATATTGAATTCGTCTTCCCAGACGTTGAAATTGACATACCATATATGCATTCCATATTGTTCCTCCGTATCGGGATTTGTCTTATCACTACATAAAGTGCTGCCGACTTTTATATTTGCAACCCATTCTTTACCCATTTCCGCGTCTGCGATCTCGTGGAAAGCATTGAGAGCAATTTCACAGATTTCTTTCTGCGTTTTCTTGTCTGGATTTGGGAATACCGGATACTGAAGGCCGGGCTGCTTTAGCTGCTCTTCCGTCGCATAATAAAGATAACGAACGATCTGGTATCCCTGCGGCCAGAACTCAGACTCTCCGAAAGCTTCAAGCCAGTCTTTTTCCCTTGCCGGATAATCGTCCATCGTCATTACATGCGTGTAAAATAGTTTTTCCAACTGATCCCAGAATTCCTGCGGCGCGAAATCCATTCCCCAGAACCAGGGTTTTCCATCCGGAAGCGGAATCGGCGTTGGCGGCAGAACAAGCGCTTCTTCATTTAGTTCTCCGGCATTATTCGATTTCTCTTCCATAGAGGTGGTATTGCTTTCCTCACAGCGGAGCACAAACCCGTTCTGATCCAGCTCCACTTCGTAGCTCTTCATGCCTTTCCAGCGTCCGATATAGCGAATCACAAGCCCATCTTGCTGTAATTCCCAGTTTTCAGTGTTATCCACGTCCAGTTCCGGTTCATCAAGCCACATATCTCCGAACTTATGTGTGATGGCCACCTTCGCCATATAGGGAGCCCCAAGCATTTCCAGTTCCATCTTTCGCCAAGTTTCCGGCATGGAATACAATACATATTGGGGAGTGTAATCCGTTTTGAACTGTTCCGTAAAAACGACGACTCCGGTTTCAGCATCAATCCCTACAACCGGCTCATCCGCTTCATCAGTCAGGATTCGCATAATCCAGACCGGATGCGGTTGCGCATCCACCAACACACAGGTATTCACTTCAGCCGTGCGCTTTCCGGTTGCTTGTATGCCGAGGTCTTTTGCCTGCTCATGTTGGATCTTCACAGAGGATTCTTCCGGATAATGGGTTGCTTTAAGCAATTTTCCATCAATCTGCACTGGCTCCAGCCCGGACATGTCCTTTTCCAGTTGCCCCCAAACCGACTGATCCCACTGACCGAAATATCCTTGTGCCTGCCTGTACCGTTTCCAAAGATTATCCCCGTTCAGCGGCTCAGTATCTGCGTTGATCTCGCCGACGATTCCATCCATGGATACACTTGCGGTCACATTGCCCCAGCGAATATCTTTCGCCTGGAATGTCACATTCCATCTCTTATAACCATCAGCTCTTATTTCGTATTTTTCTTCATTCATCAAATCCAAGTCAGGATACTTCTTCTGGATTGCATCAACAGCCGATTGTATAATCTCGCTCCGGCGAAGGATTCCTTCCCATGCTTTTACATAGGCATTCACAGGTACGTATGCAAAAGCAATTGAATCATCCAGGTCTTGTTTCCTTGAATCCAGTATAGTGCCCGTTGCACTGTCCACAGACACTGCAAAGAAGCCCGCTGTATCATCGGCAATTCCTTCATTTGAAGGCTTGATTACAAATGAAACCATCCAAATTCTTTGTCCTTCATATTCAGTCAGTACCACTCCGTCCAGCGCTGCGCGTGAATCCTGCAGGGCTTCTTTCGCTTTTTGAATCGCGGTCTCCCTTGAAATATCCTTTTCGCCGGGTACAGGATACTCTGTCATTCGGAATGCTTTCAGCGCCTGTGCCTCCCGGCTGGTCGGATCAATTTCCGCGCCCTGCAGCATTTCATGCAGTCTCTGCCAGGCTTCCTGCGGCCACTGCCCATAGTTCCATGAATAGACCGTATTAAAATGGCCCAGAAGTTCATCGCCGGTATAGGATTGGGACCAATCATGGATATTGGCACTGACAAAGACTGTTTCTTCAGGATCATTGTCGCCAAAACCAATATAGTACTGCCCATGATCTATATCCATTGGTTCCAGTGAGAAACTCCATCCGGCACTGGTGGGATCGTCAGGGTTTTCCACATAGAACTGGCGGCTCAGTTGCCATATGCTCCGATCTTCCAGCGGCAAATCCTGTCCATATGCTTCCCGGATTTTCCGGAACGCGAAGGTTTCCGCATCCTCATATTTCATGTTTCCTTCTCCCGGCAACCGGGTCAGATGCGTTTCATGGAAGCCGATTTGAACCATCAGATCCTCATACCAGTCCTGCTGTTCCAGTGTCCAGGTGTAATAGTTTCCGCCAAAGGCCTGACGGCAGATCTCCATAATTGTTTCTTCTTCATAATATCCCTGGCCGTTTTGCAGAGCCTGCATAATCCGGTTGTTTTCTTCCAGTGTAATCCCGTTTTCATTCAGGCTGCGTACCAGTTCCGCCAGTTCCTCAGCATTGTATGTCTTGTTGACTCCCACACAGGCGTCGTTATCAACCGCCAGCGGAACAGCAACCTGTTCAACGATCTCCTGATGGGTCAGCAGCGTCACAGCCAAAGCAACCGCTGCAATCAGTATCATGACAATTGCCAGAACCAATCCGGCAGACAGTTTTTTCTTCACTTTTGTTTCTCCTTCCGCAGCACGGGCGGAGACGCGCTGAAACAGCCAGGGATCACCGTTCAGTCCGGACAGCGTTGAATCAATTGCTTTATGCATTTTTTCTCTGTTCAGATCCTCACGCATCCTGATCCCTCCCTTCCAGCATTTTCCGAAGCTTTTCCCGGCCTCGTCGCAATCGGTTGGATACTGATGACTGGGCAATACCCAGTGTTTCAGCAATCTCCTCCGTGCTCATGTCCTGATAGTAATAAAGAATGATCGCTTCCCGCATTTTCCGGGGCAGTTTCATCACAGCCATCGACAAATCCAGGTCTTCAGTATCCGGCTGTATGGCTCCCACAGGCAGCATTTCCGGCGTTATTCTCCGGTCTGTATGTTTGAACCAGCCGCCGCGCTGAAAATCCCGGCAGGTATTTACTGCGATTCGGGTCAGCCAGGTCTTTTCACTGCTGTCACCGCGAAACGAGGCAAATCCTTTGTATGCCTTCAGAAATGTTTCCTGCACAGCGTCTTCTGCCAGTGCCTGATCCTGCAACTGCACATAGCACAGGCGAAGCAGCGGTGTCTGATATTGTAAAATCAGTTTCTCAATGGTTTGATCCCGCAGGCTGTCCGGATCCTTGACAGCTTCCATGGGACACACCTCCTCTCAAAGGGTTTTCACATATATAGACGTAACCTGTCGGCAAAATATCGAATAGGCATAATTCTTTCCATACAAATTTCCGGCTATGTATAACACAGCCGGAAAAATGCAACAAGTCTTTCAGAATAATCAGCCATTTCCACCGCCGTGCTCAGACAGGAACTGGATATCCTCCACAACACCAGTTTCCAGGTTCAGATAAACAGTGTAACATCCATCCTGTTCCGTTTCCTCAGAGGACAGTTCTCCCACGAAGATCCAACAGCGATAACAGAGCGTTCCATCCAGCAGGACATAGGCAGAATTCTCATCCACGTCTATTGACATCAAAGAAATCTGCTGGGAAGTTAAGTGATATCTTACACCAACGGCTTTCTTTGCGATTTGGACGAACTCATGCGCAGAAAAAGCTTGCCGCTCCTTCGCTTGCTGAACATCTTCCCCCTCCAAAACAACTACATATTCATCCTCATCTTCATCCCAATACGCTTCATAGTCAAAACCATGCTCTCGGTTAATCCGTTCGATGTAAGGATTGAACGTATACAGCTGGGCCTGTTTCCCGGTTTCCGGGTCGATCCGCAGGATTTCATCCAGCTGATCCTTCCCCCAGGCGGAGGCTTCCAGCCCGCCACTTGTGTCCTCCCCATCATGGCTCCAGCATATGTTTTTCACGGTTTGGCCATCCACGATCACTGTATACTTGCCCAGCACATAAGCAAGATGCTCTCTTCCTTCATATGTTACAACAGTTGTTCCGCCTGCTCCCTCTGCGGTTTCCCGTATGAACAGGGATTGCATCTGGGCGGTAATCCCATAGGTTCTGAGCAACGCCTGATCCGCAATTTCTGTGGCGGGCACTCGTTTTGCAAAGATGATCCCAGCGACCGCTGCCAGCGCTGTCGCCGCAATCAGCAGCAACACGATCGCCAGCACAAGGCTGTATGTAAGCTTTCTTTTCACTTTATTTCCTCCTGTCGCGCTTTCAAAGAATTGATTACGCTGCCAGGAAGTCGTGTTCAGCCCGGAAAGCTCCGCGTTCAGCGAATGCTGAATTCGCTGTTCCAATCTGTTATCCTTCATAAGTCACACCTCCCGTCAGCGATCCTTTCAGGAGCTCTTCCGCTTTTTTCAGCCTGCGATGCACTGTTGACTGTGATGCCCCCAGCGCATCGGCTGTTTCCTGCATCGTAAGCCCCTGAAAGAAATGGAGAAGAATGACCTGTTTGTATCTGTCCGGCAGATCCATCACCATCAGCGTGAGGGTACGATCCTCCGGTTCCACGGCAATCAGCTGCGGCGGCAGTTCATCCAGCGCTTTGCTCCGATCCACATGCCTGAACCAGGCTGTACGCCGGTAATCCTTGCAGGTATTGATTGCTATGCGCGTGTTTCCAGGCTTTGATCCACGTGTCCTGTGTCGCATCCTCAGCCTGGGTCTGATCGGACAGATAGAGAAAACAGGTCCGCAAAATCGAATCAGAGTAGTCTTCGATCCATTGATTCAGTCTCTGTTCGCGGATCATGCTGGGTACCGCAGCACGTTCCATCGCCGATCACCTCCCTTCACTATGAATGACGAGTAGAACATCGGGTTTTATTCACCTGACCAAAAAGTTTTTACCTGGCCATGTTTTATCACAGCCAGGCATAATATACAATCATCCCTATGCCGGAGATCAGTACGGGCTGCCTGCCGATCTGATCCTGGTGACCCACGGGCACTTCGATCATTGTGCCATTGACAAAGTAACCAATCGAAATGAGAATTGCTAAATTGTCACGCACAAAGAAGCGCTCATCGACGGCGTGCATCAGGTATTCAATCTGCCTTATGTGCGCGTGGAAGCGGTTGAGGCAGGCTTCAACAGCTTCCACGATGTGAATGAATGCGTGGGTTATGTGCTCACCTTTTCCAACGGCTGCTCTGTCTATGTGACAGGCGATACATCCACAACCAATCAGATGTCCCGCATGGAAGATATGCACATTGACTACGCCTTCTGGTGTAGGCGGTAGTCAGAAAATAGTTCAAAGCAAACAAATGTGGCAGTCATTAGCAGAATCGTTAGATGGCGCAGAAACCCAGCCTGTCAATAAAGAAGAAAAATGCCGGAAGAGGGCCTATGCTATATATGACGAGCTGGCCCGAGGCGGCGTGGGGACCATTATCACAGGCTTCACCAGCGTCGCCGCCAACGACTATTACTTCGAGGGGCTGATGCGTCTGTGCGATGACGCGCTGATTTCTCAGTACGGGCGTTTGACGGACATCATTCATGCTCAGGAAGCTGCTGCTATTGCGCAGCTTGCTCTTGGCGCATATTAGCGTTCGGTGGATGGCAGTCATTTTCAGCAGGTCGAGCTGGATGACATCAGAGCCACAAGGCAAAGGATGGGTTTCTTCATAATCAGGCGCGTTTTGCCTGATGCTCTCTCGTCCTTCTTTGACAGCTTACAGTACCTCACCGAGAGTAATAGGAGCCACATGATCCACAGCAAATCCGGGATTCAATCCCAGATTTGTCGATATTGTCTCTTGCGTTTATATTAGTGTGATGATATAATGATGGCAAATCCGGGATCTGATCCCAGATTTGTCGAAAGCGAGGGGCTGACATGGATTACATCAAAAGGGCCATCGAAGATGTTGTCTTGCATCCTGACAAAACATTCAAAAGCATTCTGATTACCGGAGCGCGGCAAACCGGGAAGACCAAAATGATAAAAGAGCTGTTCCCCGACAAAAAGTATGTACTCATTGACGATCCGTTCATAGAGGAACAGGCAAACAGCAATCCAAATATGTTCATGATGCTCAACCCACCGCCTGTCATCTATGATGAAGTTCAGAGAGCACCGGATCTGTTTCGTTATATCAAAATTGCTTGTGACGCTTCAGATGCCAAAGCCCAATTTTGTCTGTCCGGTTCTCAGCCTCTGGAGTTGATGGAGAAAGCCTCTGAATCGCTGGCAGGAAGAGTCGGTATCGTTGAACTCTCTCCCTTGTCACAGCGTGAGATTGATCGCGACTCCTTCACTCTTCCTTTCGTTCCCACGATGGATTACATTAAAGAGCGCAGTCAAAGCGTCACCATGCCAACGAATATCTGGGAGAAAATTCATCGAGGCGGCTATCCCGAACTGCAAGATCCAGAAGTAGAATGGGGTATGTTTTTCTCCAGCTATGTGAAAACCTATCTTGAGAGAGACGTACGTAAACTGACAGCCGTCCAGGATCTGAATGATTTCAGGCGCTTCATGGTCGCCGTTGCCGCGCGGACCGGACAGATTGTAAACTACAGCAATATTGCAGATGAGATCGGCAAGGATCAAACGACGGTAAAGGCGTGGATGTCCATTCTGGAAGCTTCCGGGATTGTTTATCTGCTTGAGGCATATACGCCAAGCGTGCTGAACCGAGCAATCAAGAGTCCTAAGGTTTATTTCCGTGATACCGGGCTTGCAGCATATCTTACCCGCTGGCTTACACCGGACACATTGGCAAATGGAGCCATGAGTGGCGCGTTCTTCGAAACCTTTGTCATTTCAGAGATCCTAAAGTCCTATTCCAACAGAGGAATTGATTATCGTTATTGTGTGTCCTATTACAGGGGCCGCGACAAGAAAAAGGTCAAAAAGAATGGAGAGACCGTCGAAGTCGAGAGCGAGATTGATCTGATTATTGAAGAAAATGGAGTGCTCTACCCAATCGAAATCAAGCAAGGGACAAAAGTCAGCGCTGATGATGCGTCTGCTTTTCCTGTTCTCGACAAAGTAAGTGAAAAAAAGCGCGGAACCGGAGCCATCATATGTACATGTCCCGCTCCTGGGATACTCAGAGATAATCTGTTTCAAATCCCGGTGTGGTATATTTGATCCCCAATGTGGATGCCGAGGTTTATGAAAAGCTTGAAAAGCTGAGCATGGACAACGCCTATGATCAGTTCAGATAATCGCCGACAGGAGTTATGTTATACTGCTTGATGATTTTGATCATAACAGAGCCATCTTCCTGCGTCTCTTCGCTGACGATTTTGTATTTTGTCCGGTTCCTGTCCAAAGTTGCTTTATATCGATTTACCTCATCCTGAACCAGTTTTACAGCGTAATCGTGTTCAAGATGCTCTTCTTTTTGAGAAAAAAGGATTGTCTGATAAATGCAGGCGGCCTTTATGCGTTTCATTGTACATATCCTCCTGTTACAATTCGAAGTACTCTTTTGCATCAATCCGATCGTTATACTGTTTACGAATGTGCAGAAGGATTGATCCGTCTGTCTGTTCCTGGCGATCTGTGATCTTGTATCTGGTGCGTGTTCTTTCAAGCTTTTCGATATAATGATCAACTTCGGCTCTGTTCATCCGGCAGGCTTCATCTCTGGTATAGCCGTTTTCCGGTTTCTGGGAAAAGATCAGCGTCTGAAAAATGGCGGATGACTGGATTCGTTTCATGGGTAATACCTCCTTCGTATTAGTCCAATTTCTTTGGCGAAGCAGTTGCTTTTTGAAGTTTACTGTCCGCCTCTGTTTCTGAAATATGCATGGCATAAGCCAACTCACAATTCAGCTTCCTGACAGTTTTATCCAGGATTGCCTTCTCTTCACCGGGATATTTTCCATCAGGATGCAAAGCCCGGATCGTTTTGATGGTCCGTCCCATCGCTTCCGCTGTCTGGGGTCTGACCATTTCCTTGATCATAGGAAGCATCGTCTTGTGATTATATGATTTAGGCACATTGATGACCTCTGCTGAAAGTGCTTCCAGAAATCTTTCGGCTTCCGGCCCGGTTATTGGTTTACGCATGGGTAATCTTGTATCTACAGGCACGTAAATTCTGCTGCGATCATCTGCCTGCCGTAAGAAATAATACTGTGATCCCTTTGGCTGGAAATCCGGTGTCCCGATTTTTTCAACAGTGCATAATCCCATACCGGAATACATGACATAGTCGCCCTCATGGAACAATGATGATCTCCTCCTTTCCCGGTTCTGCGGTGAATCATGCAGCAGAATAAAGAAAAGACACGACACATTGCTGTATCGTGTCTGCGAAATCTCGCACGTATCGTGCCATGTCTTATACAGTAATTATTATAACCATATATTGCATCATTGTCAAGTTTTTTTCGGAAGGTTTCCCGGCATCTCACGGAAAAGTGCGGGTATGATGGTGTGAACTTGCTGAATGCAAGCGGGAAAAGCGCCGGACAATCCGTACCCCACTTTCACATCCATATTATTTCCCGCATCCAGAATGATCAGATTGACGCATGGCCTGTGTTTGAAGGTGCGAAAGAAGATATCACTGATGTATACAATCGAATCCGCATGGCATAATCTTTGAAATAACTTTCCAAGGAAATAAAAACAGCACTTGCAAAATTGAGATATATCTCATATAATACAAATGGTAATTGAACTCTTTCAGGAGGCAAGGGTAGAGCAGATACAATTTCAGGTAGAGTTTTACGATACAGAAGATGGCAGAACTCCAACACAGGAATTTCTTGATTCTCTTGAGCCCAAGATGAATGCGAAAATGGTTGGCCTGATGGAGATTCTGGAAGAGAAAGGGCATTCGCTGCGCGAACCATACTCCGCTCCACTTGAGGATGGAATATTTGAACTGAGAGCTACTCAAGGATCCAACATTTCTCGTGCTCTGTTCTTCTTCTACGTCGAAGGTCGAATCGTCATTACTCATGGTTTCATCAAAAAGACTCAGAAAACACCCAGAGCACAGATCGAACTGGCAAAGAAATACAGGGCTGATTTCTTAAGAAGACAACAGGCTGCAGTAACGAGCAAGAAAGGAAGCAGGTGAGTGTAATGAATCTGAAGGATTATAAGAAAGAAAAGATGAGGGATCCTGTATTCGCGAAAGCGTATGAGGAAATCCAGCCGGATATGAATGTAATTCGCGCGATGATTGAAGCACGTACATCCCAGAACCTGACACAGAAACAGCTGGCAGAGAAAACTGGCATTGCACAGACGGAAATCAGCCGTCTGGAAAACGGCACACGAAATCCAAGCATCAAGCTGCTTCAAAGGCTGGCTGAAGGCATGGGCATGGTTCTGGATGTGCAATTCAGGCCCAAAGGGTCATCACAGGCCGCCGCTACATCAAAAGAATAATCGAGAATCTCGGATAAACTTATCCGGCGCATGGTCGATGAAAGCTATGAAAGCCTGTAATACGGGGGAAAAAGAAAATGGGACATTGCAGCTGGGCTTATGTGAATGACAGAGAACGGCACTATCATGATACGGAATGGGGCGTCCCGGTGCATGATGACCGGCAGATGTTCGAACACCTGACATTGGAAAATCTGCAATGCAGCCTCAGCTGGGATCTGATGCTGAAAAAGCGGCAGGTTTTCAGACAGTGCTTTGACAATTTTGAGTATGACAGGATCGCAGCCTAATCATTTCAGTTTTCTGTCCATTATAATGAATCAGCAGTAAGGAGACCAGCGATGCCTTTTATTCAGAAAGATCTGCCACAGTATCATTACGCGGATGATGATGCCCTGATTGGCTTGCGCGGCGCAATGTATTATTTTCAGAACATTCATACCTGGCATCTGCATTCCGTTAATAAAGGGAACGATGTCCTGCCGCAAAAATATGAAGCAGGATGGATCTATACCCGATATCATGTGGTTCTGAAACAGAAAATGGATTATCGGGGAGAACTGACCCTGCGCGCCTGGATGGAACCGTACCGGCAGCCGGTGCTGGTGAATGAGAATATTGAAATCCTGCAGCACGGGAAAATAGCCGCCTGCGGAAAGCTGGAGTGCTGCGTATTCAGCCTGGCCAGGCAGCGTCCCCTGCGCCTGAGCGCAATCGATTTTCCGGAGAATTTTACCGAGGATATCCCGAATAATATTCCGGATTTCCTGGGCATTGAGAAAACAGCGGACGGAACGGAAGAACGGTATATCCGTACGGTCCGGACATCCGACCTGGACGTCAACCGGCATATGAACAATCTGCATTATATCGCTATGTTCCAGGATGCATATGGCAGCAGTTTCTGGCGGGAGTTCTCTCCGAAAGAAATGGAGATCTGCTTTCTGTCCCAGTGCAGGGAAGGAGAAGAAATATCAGTCCGAAGCAAAATAACAGGAGATGCCGTGCATTTCGCCGCGCTGCATCAGGACGGACGAATTGCTTCCGTGGCCGATTTCAAAAAATAGTTTCACCATGTGTCGGCAATGAAACCCGGAGGATCATCTTTCAGGCGGTGAAAACGAATGTCGGTTGGAAAAGCCGAATCAAATGCAATATTTGAATTCTTTACTGAAGTGATCAGGAAACGAAAGACGTTTATGTTTTGAAATTGTTGGCTAAGTAAGGATATCGGAAACAGAGGATAACAAGATTGAACGAAACAGACATTTATTCTGAATTGGGAGTGTTAACAAAGGATAAGAACAGATGGAAAGAGAACATTTTGAATAACAATCCGAAGGATGCGCCGCCGCACAGTATGTGCGTGAAAAGGGGCTTTCATTTTTTCGCCTCGTGGGTCCCATGAGGCATTGCTTGCCAATCAGATTGAACCTTAAACTTCTTCCGGTCTTTTTCAACCAAATCACAGTATCGCGGACGCTGTTTTGCGGGGAGCGCGGGGAATAGCCGAAAACGGCGGCTGCGGCGCTTCTGTCCAACCGGCCGTTGGAATCAAGAACGGCAATCGCGTAGGGCGTAAAATACAGCGTCTGCTTTTTCCGTAAGCTCTTTCTTTCATAGACCGGCTGCATCGCTTTGCCGAACCGATCAAAGGATACCGCCAGATATTTGTTGTTATCGCCCGCATCGATATTCCACACCCGCAGCGTTCTGCGATAAGGAACGCCTTCACCGACCTTCAGGCCTTTCACAGCCGTTGCCGTGGCGCTGTTGCAGGATCCGCAAACTGGGCCAGGCGACAGTAGCGCCGGAAGAACTCTTGTTCGGCAGTTCGACTATATTCATCAAGACAACTGATAATGCGTCTTAAGTTCATTCAGAACATTATGGTTTATCACTCCATCATTCTGTAGTCTTCCAACAACGATCCCCGGATCAATCCCAACCGCAGATGCAAAACGGATCACTGCAGAAGAACTTGTATTTTTTCTATCTGTAAATGCAACATACTCATCAGGAGGAATCAGTTTGTCACGGGCAAAGCAATCAGCATGGTTTTCATCCTCCTCTGTAGGCCCGTGCGGTTTGTCAATATGCTGTTCAAGGATATGATCTAATTCATGAAAAAGGCTAAACCAAAAACGGTCAACATCTCGTCCTCGCACAGTCAAGCCCATGACAACCTTTTTCCCATCTTTAAAACTAGCGCCATGCAGAAAGCTTCCCCTCATGTGCGGCAACAAAATCAAAGCAATCCCACAATCTGCCAGAATCTGATCGAGTTGAGGGCAAAATACATCCGGTGTTTCAACTGTCATGCCACGAATGTACGACAGGTTTTCAGATCCGAAGAGCAAATTCCTTCTGAGTCATTCCCCGGTCATCCAGCTGCTCTTTAATCGTTGTACCTGGCGGTGTTGCAATAATCGTTCTGCTCCTCATGCCAGCCCTCTCCTTTCAATGATAGTCTTCAATTTCCTCGATTCGTACCGAAACGGTATGGCTGTCCTCCTTCGTGAAGATCAGTCTGTATGGATGGAAAAACATTCAACCTGTCCTTTTCCGTCATCCTTTCCGGATCAGGCATTCCTTGCCCTCAAACGCGAATCCGTATTTCAGAATCCGTTCAGCCGGAATTCCCTGATCCAGCAGTTCCGTGTCGTATTTCTTTTCCTCAATCTGCTTCAGGGCGTTCGCCGCCGTGTCTTCCAGCGACTTTTCGCCGCGTTTGCTGCTGAACAGCTTGAATTCCAGAATGACAGCAGGCATGTCAGCCTCTCTCGGGATCATCATCACGTCATACCGCCCGTATCCGCTTTCCCGGTTGGAACGGATTTCATATCGACCCTTCTGCTCCACCAGCAGCCCCAGCACGAGCCCGTGATAGAAGCTCTCTGGAACCTTGTCCGACGGGGTCATGCCGCCGTCAAAGGAGCTCATGGTTGCCAGCATGATGTCGTCCATGTATTCTTCCATGGTCTCCGGATCACCCTGCAGCATGGCGGTCGTGAATTCAGACAATCCGCCCGCCTGCGCGAACCAAAGCTGAATCAGATTGTTGAACATCAGCCAGACTTCATAGTTTGTGAGCTCAAGCGTATAGATCTGTTCGGTGAGGTAATCGTTCCCCTCCTTGAAAGTGGTCGTATGAACCACTTTCAGGTATCCGGAGGCCAGCAGCAGACTCCAGACCGCCGCCGGGTTCGTATCCAACTGGTTAAAGATGATCTGTTCATCCACCGGAACCCTGATCACTTCTCCCTTCATCAAATCCTCAAACAGCTTTTTGATTTCCGGTTTCCCGGTGCGCAGCAGTTTTCCAACCAGCCCGTTGCTGCTGGTGTTTGCCCAGTATACCTTTAGCTTCTTCTCATTCAGGAAATTTGTAATCGACCAGGGATTATAAATGTCTGTTACAGGGCCGAATGTAAATCCGTCATACCATCGTTTTACGTCCTGCCTGTCCTTCTCTGTAAAACCCTGCTCTTCCAGCGCCTGGAACACTTCTTCCTCCGTAAAGCCGAAGCAGTCAGCATATAAGTTGGATGTCGTGGTAATAACAACCAGATTGTTCAGGTCGGAAAAGATGGATTCCTTGCTGACCCGTGTAATCCCGGTCATGATGCCCCGTTCGAGGGACGGGTTGGTCTTGAACGCGTTGTTGAACATCGTCCTTGTAAAAGCGACCAGATCATCCCAGTAGCCGTTGATATAGGCTTCCTGCAGCGGAGTGTCATATTCGTCCAGGAAGATCAGCACCTTTTTACCGTAAACTTTTCGCAGAAGGCCGGACAGCAGATTCACTGAAAGTGCTGCCTCTGTATCAGACATATCCTCACAGATTTTTATCAATGACTGCCGTTCATTGTTCTCAAATCCCTCATACCGATACAGTTCTGGAAATTCGAGATAAAGTTTTGTCAGGAGTTTTTTCATCTGGACCATTGTGTCATCATATGTTCTTCCCTTTATCCCCGCAAAACTCAGGAAGATGACCGGCCATTTTCCCTGCTGCGCCCGCAGATCCGCGTCCTCCCAGACTTTCAGGCCTTCAAAAAGGTCTCCCCGGTTTTCAAATTTGTTGGAGAAGAAGCAGTTGAGCGTGGACATATTCAGGGTTTTGCCGAAGCGGCGCGGACGGGTGATCAGCGTTACATCGTCTCCGCCGTTCCACCATTTGGATATAAAATCTGTCTTATCCACATAGAAGCGCTGATTGACCCGTAGTTTTTCAAAGTCCTGAACTCCGGTGGCAATGACTCTCTCCATTCTGATCACGTTCCCCCGCCGTTTCTGCCTCGATTATATCAATTCCAATCCCGAACCACAACCCCCGACATCCCCACGGCGGCACAGACGCCATTGGCGTCTGCGTTGCAGTCCCTCAAATCTCTTCCAGCATCTGCTGCGGATTCTCCGCAGCCTTCACCTTCGTAAACGCCTTGACGACCACTCCGCTCTCGTCAATGAGGTACGTCGTGCGGACAACGCCCATAGTCGCCTTGCCGTACATGTTCTTCTCTTTCCACACGTCGTAGGCCTGAATCGCTTCCTTTTCCGGATCGGCCAGCAGGATGAACGGCAGGTGATACTTCTCCTCAAACTTCTTGTGCGACGCCGCCGTATCCTTGCTGACGCCGATCACGACGGCGCCTTTTTCCATAAACTGCGGATACAGTTCCGCAAACCCGCAGGCCTGCTTTGTGCATCCGGATGTCATGTCCTTCGAATAGAAGTACAGAACGACCTTCTGCCCTCTGAATTCCGAAAGCGAGCGTTCCCGGCCGTTCTGGTCCTGCAGTGTAAAGTCCGGGGCTCTGGTTCCGATCGTCAGCATGATGATTCCTCCGTTTCGTCTGTGTTTCTGATGCCGAAAAACCGGCCCGAAGGCCGGTCTGAAAGGATGCGCGTATTCCCTTATTTGATCATTTCGCCCATGGTGCCGTTCACGGCGCAGGCGGCGTTGCTCTCGTCCGTGTCGATATGCATGGCCAGGGAGAACTTCTCGCTGACACGCACCACCACGTCCCCGAAGGTCAGGGCACGGCCGGCGGTTTCAACCTTCACGGAAACGACGTCCTTGTCCTTTACGCCGAATTCGGCGGCGTCCGCAGGCGTCATATGGATGTGACGTTTCGCGGCAATCACGCCTTCCGCCACTTCCACTTCACCGCAGGGGCCGACCAGCTTGCAGGCGCCGGATCCCGCGATATCGCCGGATTCCCGGACGGGAGCGGTCACGCCGATGGAGCGGGCGTCAGTCAGGGACAGTTCCACCTGGGTTGCCGGGCGGACGGGTCCGAGGATGCGGACGCGTTTCAGGGTATTCTTCGGTCCGACGATATCAACCTGCTCTTCGCTGGCGAACTGTCCGGGCTGGGACAGCCAGCTCTTGACCGTCAGCTCATGGCCGGCGCCAAACAGGGTTTCCAGGTCTTCCTTCGTAACATGTACGTGACGGGCAGATGTTTCCACAAGAATCTTTTTATCCATGATCAGAACCTTCTTTCTGAAGTAGTGGAAATATTATAGCAAATAAAGCCGGAAATAGGCAAGTACTACTATTGACAAACCGTTACGGGATGTGTATCATACTTCCGCAAACCTTATCGCGAGTGACCGAGGGACGGGCCCGATGACGTCACGGCAACCGGCAGAAAGCTTGGTGCCAAATCCCGCAGCGCATGCACACCCCTCCGGGGAGCGCTGACAGATAAGGCCAATCGAAAAGATTGCGTCCGTCTGGCTCGTGTGCAGCCAGGCGGTTTTCTTATCCCCCACGACCGCAGAGATGCAGAAAGGAAGCCCCAAATGAGAAAACTGTTTACTTCTGAATCCGTCACTGAAGGCCATCCGGACAAAGTATGCGACCAGATTTCCGATGCCGTGCTCGACGCCATTCTGGCCGGTGACCCCAACGCCCGCGTGGCCTGTGAAACCTTTGCGACCACCGGCATGATCACCGTGATGGGTGAAATCACCACCTCCACCTATGTGAACATCAACGACATCGTCCGCAAGACCGTCATCGACATCGGCTACGACGCCCCTGAAAAGTCCTTCAACGGCGACACCTGCGCCGTCATGACCGCCATTCACGAACAGAGCCCGGATATCGCCATGGGCGTAAACGACGCGCTGGAAACCCGTTCCGGCGACACCACCGACACCGGCGCCGGCGATCAGGGCATGATGTTCGGCTATGCCTGCACGGAAACCCCGGAACGCATGCCGCTCCCCATCGCTCTCAGCCACCGTCTGGCCCGCCGTCTGGCGGAAGTCCGGAAGGACGGAACGCTTCCCTGGCTTTATCCCGACGGAAAAACCCAGGTGACCGTTGCCTATGAAGACGACAAACCCGTGGCGGTCGACACCGTCGTCATCTCCGCCCAGCATGCTGCCGATGTTTCCCAGGAAACCATCGCGGAAGAAATCCTGAAGCACGTGGTCGTCCCGATCGTGCCCGCCGCCCTGCTGACCCCGGAGACCCGGTTCCTCATCAATCCCACCGGCCGCTTTGTGAACGGCGGTCCCGCCGCGGATACCGGTCTCACCGGCCGGAAGATCATCGTGGACACCTACGGCGGATACGCGCCACACGGCGGCGGCTGCTTCTCCGGAAAGGATCCCACCAAGGTGGACCGCAGCGCGGCCTATGCTGCCCGCTATGCCGCGAAAAACGTGGTCGCCGCGGGCCTGGCAGACCGCTGCCAGATCCAGCTGGCCTACGCTATCGGCGTGGCCGAACCCGTCAGCATTCTGGTGGATACCTTCGGTACCGGCAAATACAGCGATGAAGCCATCTCCGAGGCAGTCCGCAAGGTCTTCGATTTCCGTCCCGCCGCCATCATCCGGGATCTGGATCTCCGGCGACCGATCTACAGGCAGACCGCGGCCTACGGCCACTTCGGCCGCACGGATATCGATCTCCCCTGGGAGCACGAGGACAAGGTTGAGGCCCT
Source organism: uncultured Eubacteriales bacterium (assembly GCA_902764875.1). GTDB lineage: Bacteria > Bacillota > Clostridia > Christensenellales > Aristaeellaceae > Aristaeella. Next base: position 31,956 of record CACWXP010000026.1, on the reverse strand, counting down.
GAAGGCAGCCATCGCGTAACGCGTAAGAAGAAAAGAAAGAAGAAGCGGTCCGGTCCGGATCGCTTCTTTCTTTTGCCTGAAAATGTTCAGTGCTTATTCCTTCAGCTCGCTCGTGCAGTGCGGGCAGCGGGTCGCCTTGATGTCGATCTCGCTCATGCAGAAGGGGCACTTCTTGGTGGTGGGAGCCGCGGGAGCTTCTTCCTTCTTCTTAAGATCCTTGGCCTTGTTGAAAGCCTTGATGATCGCGAAGAGGATCAGCGCGGTCAGCAGGAATTCCACCACAACGGCCAGGAACGAAATCAGGCTTCCGACGAAACCTGTTCCGCCGTTCTCCAGCTTCGGCAGTGCTTCCAGAATCGGCGTCAGGAAAATGTCGACCACGGCGGTAACGACCTTGTTGAACGCGCCACCCAGAACCACGGCCACAGCCAGTTCAAGTACGTTGCCCTTAAACGCGAATTCCTTGAACTCTTTCATCAGCTTCTTCATAACCCATACCTCCTGTAAAAAATAGTGTTATTTTTTCTTTCCTCCGCCAATCAGATCGTCTATTACTTTGGTAACGTTCTTCGTCAGGCTGGAAACCACCTGACGGGTGGCGGTGGAAATCGCTGTGTTCTTAACGCGGCCTGCCACGGAGTCGTTCCGGCGGGCACGTTCGGCGGCTTCTTCCCGAAGCTCGTCCGCCCGGGCACGGCGCTCAGCAGCTTCCTGTTCGCGGGCTACGCGCTCCGCTTCCTTCTTTGCCTTTTCGGCGGCTTTCTGCTGTTCCGCAAGCACCTTGGGATCCACCGGCTGCTGCTGCACGGGAGTATAGGTTCCGGTGGCGGGATCATACTGAACAGTCATCATCTGCTGTACCATCTGGCCGGTGGCAGGATCCTGCACGAGGACAGGCATCTGCTGCAGCTGGGGCTGCACCTGAATGGTGGGCACCGCCTGCTGCGCGGCCTGCACCACAGGCTGAGCCGCCTGCACCACGGGCTGCGCCGCCTGAACAACAGGAGCCGCCTGAACCACGGAAGCCGCGGCCTGCACCACAGGCGCCGCTGTCTCGGCGACGGCCTGTACCACAGGAGCCGCCGCTTCCGCAACGGTCTCAATCATCGGCACCGCGGCCTCGGCAACCTGCTGCACCGCTTCCGCGGGCTGGGTCATGCCTGGGATTTCTTTTTCCACATACTCTCCGGTTGCGGGATCGAATACCTTGAATGTCTGTACCATGTTCGTCTGCGCGGTGCTCACCTGCGCCGCGAGAGGGGTCGTTGAGGAAACAGGGACATTTTTATGCATGCAGTGGCTCCCGGATTACAGGATCGGCCACAAATTGCCATTGTACTGAACAAACTCTCTTGCCTGTTCAACCGGAACAACCTGCCGCAGAACGCCGTTCACCAACAGGAATCGGGGGGCTTGCGTCGTCTGCGCCTGTGCGGCCTCCTGCGCCTTTTTCTGCGCGCTCAGCTTCTCAAAGGCGCCCTCGCTGTCGACGGCTTCTTCGTAAACGCCGTACAGGGGACTCTCCGCAATGCACTGCTCCCGCTCTTCCGCGGCAATCGCACCCATAAAGCTTTGCGGCGGCAGGATCGTCGCCCGCTCGACGATGCCGGGGGCGCCGTGTTCGTCAAGGAAGGAAACCAGCGCTTCGCCCGTCTTCAGGGTTGTAATCGCTTCTTCCGTGTCAAATGCAGGATTGGTCCGGAAGGTCTGCGCCGCAACTTTCACGGCCTTCTGGTCCAGCGGCGTATAAGCCCGCAGCGCATGCTGAATCCGGTTCCCAAGCTGGCCGAGAATCGTCATCGGGATATCCGCCGGGTTCTGAGTGATAAAGTAGACGCCGACGCCCTTGCTGCGGATCAGCCGCACCACCTGTTCAATCTTTTCCATCAGCGCCCGGCTGCAGTTGTTGAAGAGCAGGTGCGCCTCGTCAAAGAAGAAGACGATCAGGGGTTTTTTCGCGTCTCCCCGCTCCGGAAGCCGGTCATACAGCGATGTCAGCATCCACAGCAGGAAAGTCGAATACATTGTTGGGTTGTTGAACAGCCGGTCGGCGGAAAGAATGTTGATCACGCCCTGTTCCGTCCCGTCTTCGTTCTGTGCCACTCGCAGCCAGTCTCCGATGTCCAGCGCGGGCTCTCCGAAGAAGGTATCTCCTCCCTGGTCCTCCAGGATGGCCACCGCCCGCTGAATCGCACCGACACTGGCGGAAGAAACATTGCCGTATGTCAGGGTGTATTCCTTCGCGTTCTCCCCGATGTGAACCAGCATGGCCTTCAAATCCTGAAGATCCCGGAGGGCGTATCCCTCTGCCCGTGCCACCCGGAAGAGGATATTCATCACCCCGCTCTGGGTCTCGTTCAGGCTCAGCATCCGGCTGAGCAGCAGAGGCCCCATCTGTTCCACCGTCGCACGGATCGGATGGCCCTGCTCCGCGTATACGTCCCAGAACACCGTCGGGTATGCCTTGTATGCAAAGGCCTCCGGATCAGCGCCGCAGCCCCGCAGCCGCTTGTCAAGGCTGTCGCTGCGCACTCCCGGCTTCACCATGCCGCTGAGATCGCTCTTGATATCGCTCAGAAAAACGGGAACACCAAGGTCGGAAAAACTTTCCGCCAGCACCTTCAGGCTGACGGTCTTTCCCGTGCCGGTGGCCCCGGCGATCAGGCCGTGCCGGTTAGCCATGGCAGGCAGAAGATGTACAGGACCGCCGGCGCTTGTGCCAACCCATATCCTGTTGTCCTGCAGCATTTTCTGCACCTCTTTTCCGTTATCGCCTGGAATCTTTTGCTATTTTACACTGATTATCCTTTGAACGTCAAGGCTTCCGGCGATTTTCGTGTATTGTTTCTGGTTTTTTTCGCATCTTCCGGGATCACTTGCCTCCGTTGCTGATTTTTTTCATGATTTTTGCCATTTCCCGAGCCGCGCGGGCGCGGTGGCTGATCTCGTTCTTTTCCGTTTCGTTCATCTCGGCATAGGTCTTGCCCATCGGCTCATAAAGGAACAGCGGATCATAGCCGAAACCGCCGGTACCCCTGCGCTCATGCAGAATCACGCCGGGGCAGCGCCCCTCCGCGATATAGGGTTCCTTCCCCGGGAATTTCAGCGCCAGCGCGCACATAAAGTAGGCCCGCCGGTCCTCTTTCCCCTGCATCCGGCTCAGCAGCAGGTCGTTGTTGGCGTTGTCATCCCCGTGCTCCCCAGCATATCGGGCGCTCAGCACACCGGGCTCCCCGTCCAGCGCGTCCACGCAAAGTCCGCTGTCGTCCGCAATCGCCGGAAATCCGGTGGCGGCGCACACGGCCTCCGCCTTAATCGCCGCGTTTCCGGCAAAGGTGGAAGCATTCTCGTCAATCGGGCCGAAGAAGCCCGCCGCGGACATCGGGGCCAGCGTATAGTAGTCCCGGAACATTTCCTGCAGTTCCTTCAGCTTGTGCTCGTTCCCCGTGGCAACCAGCAGCAGCGGCTTCGGAGCGATATGCCGGGCCCGGTCTCCCAGGGCCTCCCGCTGGGCCTGCATCAGCTCGGAAATCCCCTTGATGCCATAGCCCATCAGTACGTTCAGTTCTTCCCCGCTGAAGGCCCTGCCTTCCCCGGTGCCCTGAAGCTCGATAAACTCCCGATTTTCGTTCATCACAAAGTTCATGTCCACCTGGGCCCCGCTGTCTTCCGTATAGCAAAGGTCCAGGCACGGCGTATCCCCGACGATGCCGGCGCTGATCGCCGCCACCTGATGAATAATGGGGCTGATCAGCAGTTTTTTCTCCCGGATCATCCGATCTACGGCGCAGGTCAGCGCCACCATGGCGCCGGTAATCGACGCGGTGCGGGTGCCCCCGTCCGCTTCCAGCACATCACAGTCCAGCGTAATCGTCCGCTCTCCCAGGGCTTTCAGATCCACAGCCTGCCGCAGACTCCGGCCGATCAGTCGCTGAATCTCAACGCTCCGGCCGTCCTTTTTGATGCCGTCCCGCTTTTTGCGCTCCATGGTGGAGGCCGGCAGCATCGCGTATTCCGCCGTCACCCAGCCCTGTCCCTTGCCTTTCAGGAAAGGAGGAACCGTTTCCTCCACGCTGGCCGTACAGATCACCCTCGTATTCCCCGTGGCAATCAGGCAGCTGCCGTATGCCGTGCGCACAAAATCCGTTTCAATACTCACCGGCCGTTTCTGTTCCGGCGCTCTTCCGTCTGTTCTCATTTCTGCCTCCGCGTTCTTCTGTTTGATTTCTCTGTGACTGTCTTTCCCATTTTTGCTTTCTGAGTACTTGTTTTCTTTGTTCGCGTTTTCCCCGCGTCTGTTTCCTTATAGTCTGTTTACGTCGTGCCGGTTTTCTTTTCTCCGTTTCTTCACGCGTACGTTTTTTAACTGCCTGCTTTTTCGTTCTTCCGGATAGTTCTCACAGCCTGCACGGCGTATACGATCATGGCGATGATGGCTAAGCCTACCGTAATCCACAGCAGCAGAATGTCCGGCGTCATCCCCAGCACTTTAACATTGCCTTCCTCAAACTTGTCGTGGAAAAAGCTCAGGATCAGCGAGGCGATGAAGCCCACCTGCGCCGCCTTTCCGTAGTAGTTGGCATAGACCACCACGTTTTTGCTCAGCATGAACATGCCGCCGAAGACCATCACCAGCTCCTTCAGCGCAACGATCAGCACGGCCACCAGGGGCAGCGGCCCCCAGAACGTCTGGCAGATCATCGCCGTCAGCACCATCAGCTTGTCCGCCAGGGGGTCAAACAATTTGCCGAAATCGGTCACCTGGTTCAGTTTCCGTGCCAGGAAGCCATCCAGGAAATCGGTGAAGCTGGCAATGCAGAACACCGCCAGTGCCGCCATCTTCTGCCCGTTGAAAAACAGCACCACGAACACCGGGATCAGAATCAGCCGCAGCATCGTCAGCACATTCGGAATGTTCCAGACATTGGTAAACAGTTTACGAATCTTTTCCTGCAAGGTTCTCAGCTTCTTTCATTCTGTCTTTTATCGTCCTTGCTGCGGTTTGCAAAATCATACGTTCACAAGGATCTCGTTTGTTTACGCTTTCGCAAATCCGAGGCTCCGCTCCACCGCCCTGTGCCAGCCGTTCATCTCCAGCAGCCGCGTAGCCTCGTCCATCCGGGGCGTAAATTCCAGATCCTGTTTCCAGGCCCTGGTTGTTTCCCCCGGCGTCGCGAACACTCCGGCGCCCAGTCCGGCCAGCAGCGCGGCGCCCAGTGCCGTGGTTTCCAGCACCTTCGGCCGTACCACCGGAATCCCGCAGATATCCGCCTGGAACTGCATCAGGAAGGCATTGGCGCTGGCCCCGCCGTCCACCTGCAGCCGCCCGGGCCGGTGGCCTGCGTCCTTTACCATAGCCTCCATCAGGTCCGCACTCTGATAGGCGATCGCTTCCAGCGCCGCCCGCACAATGTGCGGCCGTCCGGTGCCGCGGGTCATGCCGATCAGCGTGCCCCGGCTGTACATGTCCCACCACGGCGCGCCCAGCCCCGTGAAAGCCGGCACCAGGTAAACCCCGCCCGTGCCGTTCACGCTCAATGCCAGCGCTTCGCTTTCCGCCGCCGTGGAAATGATTTTCAGCTCGTCCCGCAGCCACTGAATCGTGGCGCCGCCCATGAAAACGCTTCCCTCCAGCGCATAGGTCGGTTTCCCGCCGATCCGCCAGGCCATGGTCGTCAGCAGTCCGTTTTGACTTTCGACGGGGATCTCCCCGGTGTTCATCAGCATAAAGCAGCCGGTGCCGTAGGTATTCTTCACATCCCCCGTCTTCAGACAGGCCTGGCCGAAAAGGCTGGCATGCTGGTCTCCGGCCATGGCGGTCACCGGGATTCTGCAGCCCAGAATGGCCGGATCCAGCATGCCGATCATCCCCGCCGTGTCCACCACCCGGGGCAGGCATGCCCTCGGAATATCCAGCAGTTCCAGAAGATCCTCATCCCAGTCCTGTTCCCGAAGATTAAACAGCATGGTCCGTCCCGCATTCGTGGCGTCCGTCACGTGGGGCCGGTCTTCCAGCAGGTTCCAGCAAAGGAAACTGTCTGCCGTTCCGAAGCACAGGTCGCCCTTCTCCGCTTTTTCGCGGAGATTGTAGTAATCCAGCATCCATTTCAGCTTCGTTCCGGAAAAATAGGCGTCCGGAACCAGCCCTGTCTTCCGGCGGATCATATCCCCGTGGCCGGCCCGTACCAGGTCGTCCACAATGCCGGCGGTTCTCCTGCATTGCCATACAATCGCGTTCCCGCAGCATTCGCCGGTTTTCCGGTCCCACAGGAACGTGGTCTCCCGCTGATTGGTGATGCCGATGGCCGCGATGTCTGCCGGGTTGATATCCGCCAGCCGCACCGCCTCCCGAAGGGAAACAATCTGGCTGTCCAGGATATCCTTCGGGTCGTGCTCAACCCATCCGGGTTTCGGATAATGCTGCGGAAACTCCCGGTTATAGGAGGAAACAACCTGCCCGTCTTCCGTGAAGAGCACCGCCCGCGAACTGGTGGTCCCCTGATCCAAAGCCGCCAAATATTTCGCCATAAACAAGCCCTCGCTCTCTAACCCCTACTGAATCCGGATCCCGTAAACAAACTCCGTTCCCTTCCCCGTGGTACCGATCACCATGATGTCGTTGTACACCGCCGGAGAGGCTTTGATTTTTCCTTCAACCTGCAGTTCATCCTTTGTTTCGCCGGTCAGGCCGTCCATCAGCAGAATGGTTCCGTCTTCAACGCACTGGATGATCCAGCCGTTTCCTTCCTTGTCGTAAACCGCCACGGGTGAAGATTCGCTCCGGTCTCCCAGGCCCTTCGACCAGCGGATTTTTCCGTTTTCCTTTTCGATCGCTACAATCGCGGCCTTTGTTTCCTCTCCGACGCCCAACATTGTCCGGCCCTCTGCGTCCAGTCCGGTCACCGTGAAATACACCAGCTCACTCAGGCTTTTCTGGCCGATCACCGGCGAAGCTTTCACGCCCACGTCTTCCTTGGTTTTTGTGTTTTTCGCAACGCCGATCTCAACAGTCCAGATTTCCTTCCCGCTCAGCGCATCATACCGGCGGATCTGGGCAGGGCCCTTCTTCCGGTTGTTCAGCATGTTCGCTGTGTAAAGATTCAGTTCCCTGTCTCCGTTCAGATCCAGCGCAACCGCCGCCATCACCGAATCACCCGTGTTCACGGCCCAAATCGGTTTCAGATAGTTCGTATCCACACAGCGCAGAACGCCGCCCATGTCCGCGTAGAACACATACTTGTCATACATGGCGTGGCTCGATTCCACCGCCACCAGTTCGTCCTTTTTTTCTCCCTTGGCCCGGGACGACATCACAATGGAACCCGGACTCACTTTCAGGATACCTGCCTGATAGTCAAACTCTGTGTTCAGACTGGTCAGATACAAAAGTCCGTTGGTGCCGAGGGTCACCATATTGTCGCTGGTGCGGTCAATCAGCGAAGAGGTCTCAAAACTGCCGTATTTGTTGATCCCCCGGTGCATTTTCCCGTCCAGCCCGTCGATCAGGGTAATCTCCTTCTGGTCGTAAAGGTTGTATTGCCGAAGGCCGATTTTCCCGGTCTTGTTTTTCATCTTCCGGGTGTACTGGCCCACGTTCATGTAGGGATATCCCGCCGGATGCAGGCTGGGCGTTCCCCGCATGGGATAACCCATGTTGATTGCACCGCGGGTCAGCACGCCGTCCTCCAGGTCGATAAAGCGGATAACGCCGTCCACGCCGGCAATAATCACTTCCCGCAAGGCGCTTTTGACTTTCTTGTCCTCGTCAATGTTGGAAGCCGCCCGCACCTGTGTGCTCCATTTCACGATGGCCGGCTGTCCGGTCCATTCATATCCGTAGAAGGTCTGGCTGGCGCCCCGGGAGCTGCCCGCCTCCACCTGCCAGATTTGCGCCAGTCCAGCCGGATTGTCAACCTCGCCCACCGCCGCGTTCTGCCGGAAAGCATTGCCGCGGAAGGTCAGCACGCCGATTTTTTTCGTCGTGTAGTCATCGCCGGTCGGCATATGAATCAGCGATTTGGCCGCCCGCATATAATCCTTTACTTTTTTCGATCCGTCGTAAACCGTTGTGTTTGTGATCAATGACGGGTCGGCGTCCGGATCCGCTTCCGCTTCCAGCGCCGGGGTCGCCGTAGGTTCGGGCGTAGGCTCCGGCGTATCTGTCGGCGCAGGCGTCGCCGTCGGTTTGGTATCCGGATCCGGCGTAGGCGTTCCTCCCCAGGGAACGCCCCACATTTCGTCTCCGAAATCCTCAGCATCCGCTCCGGTTCCGTCGCTGTTTTCGGTTTGTCCCGCTGTTTCGCCGCTCTGTTCCTTGCCTTTGTTTTCTCCGACCGCCTCTTTTTCGCCGCCGTTCTGTTTCTCGGCTCCCCTATCCGGCACAGCGGTTTCTTCCGCCGCGGTCGTTTTCTCCGGCACGGGTGTTTCACCGCCGGCCAGCGGCGGCGCAATCTTCAGGTCTGCGGTGTATTCTGTATCTTCCCAGGTCTCTCCTTTCCGCTGTGTCTGCAGCCGCACCAGACCTTCATACCCGTCCTTCACGTGGAATGTCAGCGTCCAGAAGTTATTGTCGGTATTCTCCACCCGGGTCTGATCCGTATCCACTTCCAGGCCGTCCTCGTCAATCAGGCGAAGGTCGTTCACGGCAGTTCCGGTGGTAACGGAGAAAAGGACGTCCGCCGGCGCCGTGGCTTTCTCGTTTCCCGTAACGGTAAAACCGTCAATCCGGGCGGGTTCCTGTTTCTTCCGTTCCACAAGGTTTTCAATCGGCGCGGTGACCACCCGAACCGCATCCGCCGCCTTGATCCGTACGGAATTGTTTTTCGGCAGAGACAGAAGCACGATCACAGCAAGCCCGATCACAAGCAGCAGTGCCGTCAGAATCCACAGCCCCGGATGACGGTCGTCCGTCAGAAGCTCCCGATCCTCCGGCAGGCGGATTCCGGTCCGTCCCTCCTGCAGGGGGCCGCGCTCATGCGCTTCCCGGCTGTAAATATCCCGTCCGTAAACTTCCCGTCCGGCTTCCCGCAATCTGCGGGGATCAATCTTCATCTGTCCCGGGGCATATCCGACAGAAATCCGTTTCCGGTCAAAAGCCCGGGTCCCGTCGGTTTTATCCTCCGGCAGCCCGTAGATTTTTGTCCCCCGATTCGCGTTTCCGCTCTGCGCTCCGAAAGAACGGTTCTCCCGACTCGTGGCTTCGTTCTGCGATCCGTAGGAACGGTCTTCTGCAGGCCGGCGTGCCGCCTTTGCCGGGCGGGTTCCGGGTCTCTTCGGAGTCTTGTCGCCGGATGCACCATATGGCGAAGCTGTCATGCGGCGCGCTTCCGGCGGGATTCGGCTGTCCGCACCCTGCACCGCAGGCTCATCCGAAGATATCCGGCTGTCCGCGCTCTTCCGCAAAGCATCTTTTCCGGGGATCCGGACTTCCATCGTCCGGCCCATCGTATCCTCCGCCGGCGCAGAATGCAGTTCGCTTCTTCTGCGGCGCCTAGGCGATTCCTGCCTCTCTTCATTCCGGTTGATCTCTTCGTTCAAAACGCTTCGTCTCCTTTGCGCTGAAAAATCAAAATTCTCACAAATATATTATACCGAAAAACTCCGCGACCGTAAAGTGACGATACCACAGGTATACACAACCCCCTTTTGGGTATATAATAACCCCAACAAAAAGGAGGCCCGCCATGATCTGTACCCTGTGTCCCCGGCAATGCCGCGCCGACCGCGCGATATCCCCCGGTTTCTGCGGCCTTGGCGAAGAAATGCACATTGCCCGGATCGCACCCCATCTGTGGGAGGAACCGCCGATCTCCGGAACCCGGGGCACCGGGGCCGTCTTTTTTTCCGGCTGCACTCTCCATTGTATTTACTGCCAGAACAGCGAAATCTCTCATACCGGCGCGGGGAGAGCCTTCACCCCCCGCGAGCTTTCCGACGCGCTGAAACGCCTCACGGATCTTGGTGTTCAGTCGCTGTCCCTGATCACCGGCACGCCCTTTGTTCCGCGGATCCTGGACGCGCTGGAGCTCTGGCGTCCTCCTCTCCCGATCATCTGGAACACCTCCTGCTATGAAACCGTGGAAACCCTGCATATGCTGGAAGGCGTGGTAGATGTCTTTCTGCCGGACCTGAAGCATTATTCCTCCCGCACCGCACAGCTGTGCGCAAAAGCCCCGGATTATTTCGAGGCTGCCTCCGCCGCCATCCGGGAAATGTGCCGTATCACCGGGCCGAACCGGTTTTCGGAAGACGGCATCCTGCTCCGCGGTGTTCTCATCCGCCATCTGATTCTTCCCGGTCTCACCGGGGAAAGCATGAAACTTCTTACCTGGGTCAAAGATAACCTTCCGTTCGGCACCCCCGTCAGCCTCATGCGCCAGTATATTCCCGCTGCCGGTGTCTCCGTCCCGGGTCTCATGCGAAAGGTAACGGAAAAGGAATACCGCCGGGTTCGGGATCACATGCTGGCCCTGGATCTCCCCGGTTTCTTCCAGGAAAAGGATTCCGCCGAAGAAGAATATATCCCTGTCTTCAATCAACCGGAAAGTTTTATTTAAATTCCCCACGTCCCATCGTTCCCCGTCCCAAAATCCCTAATTCTGTAAAAAAACCGGGCGTCAGCCCGGCTGTTTTTCCACTTTCGGCACATGGTATTCCACGTCTTTGTCAAACTTCACTTCTTCCGGCGGAGTCTCCAGCTCCTCCGGGTTTGCAATGCTGTGCATCACCTCGGCAAAAAAAGCCGCATAGTGCGCTCCGGAGCAAACCCGTTCATCCGCGGTGATCCCCAGCGGCAGCCACCGTCGCATTCTGGTTCTGCCGTCCGCCTCAACAAAGGCTTCCTTCTGCACGCCGCCCATCCCCATGAACAGGCTCACATCGCCGAAATTATAGATATGGTGCAGTGGGCTCGGCAGACCGATGGATCCGTTGTTGGTCATAAACAGGCCGCTGTAAAACGGAAGCTCCCGCGTCAGGATCCCGGGCATCAGCCCGTAGCGGTCCAAAAGTTTCACGCCGTTCACAAGAAAGGTTGCGGCCCCCGGAACCTTCAGCACGGCCCTGGCCAGCCGGATCACGAAGTCCCCGTCCTCCGTTGCCCGGGCATTTTCCACCGCATGATCCATCCGGTCCCGAACGTCGAAAATCGTGTCCGTCAGATCGAACAGAATCCGCACGGTGGTCTCCACGCTTTCCGGATTCTGCGGATCCTTGAGCGCCACGTAAGAAACAGAGCAGTTATTGCGGCTGTAATACTGCTTGTTGAAGATAAAGCGGTTCACTTCCGGATGATGTGCCACCGCCCGCACGTAAGACGCGACAATGATGTTCATGAAGGTGATCTTTTCGCCTTCCCTGCTCTTTGCCGCAATGTACCGGGACATTTTTTCATAGTCCAGATTGTGCTGCAGAAACACCTGCGCATCACAGCGCATCGGCATCAGATAGGGGGTAATCTGAACAATCGGATCAACGTCCTTCAGTCTTCTTCCGTCCGGCCGGTATCCAAACATGCTTCACACACTCCTCTGCCGTCGCCGCCTGGCTGATCAGAATAAATCCGAAGCTTTTTCCAGTGCTTCCTGCTGTGCCTGTAACAGCGCTTCAAACTTCGCTCGATAATCCGCGGCCGCTTTCTTCAGCGTCTCCACCTCAGCCTCCAGCGCTTTGCGCTCGTCGCTCAGGCCGTCCAGCTTTTCAGTGGCTTCCGTTTCTGCTTTCGCCCGAATGGCTTCCGCGTCTTCCTTGGCTTTGCGTATCGTCTCTTCCTTCACCTGAACGGCCATGGCCAGCACTTCCCGGAAGCTCTGTTCATTCTCGGCGCTCACAGTGCTGTTCGGCGTTTCGTTCCGCACCACCGTTGTCTTCTGGCGCAGATCCATGATTTCATTTTCCATTCGTTCGATTTCATCGCAGATATCGTCCAGGAAATCGTCCACTTCTTTCTGGTTATAGCCCTTGTTTGCAAAGGAAAACTCCTTGCGTGAAATCTCTTCAACCGTAATTCTTGCCATGGTTCCGCTCTCCTTTCAAATCCGAATTAATATCCGTAACCCCCGAAGCTGCCGTAACTGCCGGCAGCCACCGGCATGGTGCCGGTATAGGGGTTATAGCCGTCCATCTGTCCGCTGCGTGCAGCGTTCCAGTCCGCCGCGTTCCGGCCGCTGCGGCGTTCCCGCTGTCTCGGAATAGGTTCCTGAATGGGCTGAGGAGCATAAACCGGGGGCATCATTGCAGGCCGGTTCCCAGCTTCTTCCGGCAGAATCTTTACGCCCTCCGGCGCAATCAGCACCAGCCGCGCGCCCTGCAGCATCCGCACGCTGCAGCCCAGCGTGAACGCGGCGCCCGCCAACATGTCCTGACACCGCATGCTTTCGTTTTCATTCGCAATCGCCCCAAGCTCGACGATCAGGGTTTCCCCGTTTTTCATACATTCAATCGCTTCATAGCAGCTCTTGAGTCCCGTCAGCGTCAGGATGTGCTCTACGTGGTTGAACGATGCCGCGCTGTTTTCCGGCGCGTATCCCGGCATGTAGGAGATGTTGTTTCTGTCCGGCGTTTCCTCCCGCGACGCGAACCATCCGCGTTCCGGCCGGGTCGCGGTGGCCGGCGGTTCATAAGCCGGCGCCGAAAAAGGCCCCGGCTGCCCGTATGCCGTCTGCTGTCCGTATGCCTGCTGACCGAAACTCTCCATTCCGAACCCGGTGTCAAATCCGTTGGCCGGCGGATTCATACCGGTAAATCCCGTGTGAATATAGGTCATAGCCGGCGCTTCTTCCGGCGCCGGTGCTTCCGCCTGGTCTTTCCGGCGAATCGGCCGGTAGCAGCTGGTTCCCCCGTCCGGGCGGCGGTTGCCGTCCTTTTCACCGTGGAAGAACCGTTGCATCATTTTATTTTTCAGGTCCGTCAGACTCATTCCTTTATCCTCTCCTCCCTCGGGCCGAAGATCGCGCTTCCGACCCGGACAACCGTGGCTCCGTGACGGGCAGCCAGCCGGTAATCACCGCTCATTCCCATGCTCAGCTCTTCCATCTCAACGCCGGGGATGGCGGTCTCGCGAATCTGCTCAAACAGTTTCCGCATTCCGCTGAAAAGGCCTTCCAGATAAGCCGTATCATCCGTCAGCGGCATCACGGCCATCAGTCCTTTCACCCGGATGCCTTCCAGCGGTGCAATCTTCCGGAGAAAGCTTTCCGCTTCCTCCATGGCAACGCCGCCCTTCTGTTCCTCTCCCGCCGGGCTGATCTCCGTCAGCACATCCATTCGCAGTCCCGCGCCCAGCGCCTGCCGGCTGATTTCCTCCGCCAGTTCGACCCGATCCACCGAATGAATCATGCAAACATCCCGAATAATCTGCCGAACCTTGTTGCGCTGCAGCCGTCCGATCAGGTGAATCCGGAAGGCGTCCCCTAGCTCCGGCAGTTTAGCCTTCAGTTCCTGAACCCGGTTTTCTCCGATCTCGGTAATCCCCATCTCGGCAAGCGGCAGAATCTCCTCCGCTCCCCGGGTCTTTGTCACTGCCATCAATCGCGGCGTGGGATATCTTCCCTCTGAAGCCTCTGCCAGTTCCCGACGAATCCGATCCACATTTTCCCGAACTTCATTCATCATCAACCGCACCTCCGTCAGAACAGCCTTACCGTCTGTCCCTCAGCCAGCACTCCCTGCTGAATCGCCGCGATATAGACCATGTTATCCCGCTTGTCAAGGACGTTCACCGGAATAAACCATTCATAGTCACCGTCCACAACAACGACCCCCGGCATATTGTCCTGGGTATAAATAGCCCGGGCAGGCACGCAGAGACTTGCAACGCTGTCTCCAAGGATGCCGGTGCAGGCCCGCACGTACAGTACAGGCTCCACGCTGCTCTCCACGCTCAGAACAACTTCAAGTTCGCCGCCCGTCCGGGTGAAACTGAGAACCTCAGCCTGCACCGTCGTGTCCGTAAAGTTCTCCAGTTTCAGGTCGTAAACGGCGCCTTCCGTCGGGTTCCAGTTGCTGTCACGGATCAGCATCAGCACATACCATCGGCCGTCTTTGATCATCCGGTAGATCGTGGTCTTTCCCTTGGCCAGTTCTTCTCCCTTCGGCTTCTGACCGTTGATCATCGACCGCACCTCGGCCGGCGTAAACTGATCGTAGTTCGAAGTTGTCAGTCCGTACTCAAATCCGTCGGAATAGAAACTGACCACTGCCTTATCGCCCGTCGCAACGTATTGTTTCGTCCAGCTGCTGATCCGTTGCAGCTGGCTTTGTTCGTCGTCGTACAGGCGGGTCATCCGCTGATCGTCGGCATATTTCTCGCGCAGATAGCTCTGCCGCGCCTGAATGGCCGCTGTCAGCAGCTTTTCCTGGTTGGTCATATTTCCCCGGGCGCCAGCGATTATCTCCCGTTCCTCCCGGGCTCGGGTCATCACTTCGCTCTCCAGTTTTTCCATCCATGTGTCCGTGGTGATTTCCGACTGCAGGAGCTTCATCTGGTATTCCTTGATCTGATCCCGGTATTCCTGAAGGGTCGTCATCTCACGGGTGGAAAAGCCGGAAGAATATACGTTGCAAATCGTCGCCCCGCGGTATACAGTGGTTCCCTCTTCCGCAACGTAGTCAACACTGCTCAGACCTTCCGCGTCGTAAGGAACTTCATCCCGCACAATCAGGCAGTCCCCCGTGTACCGGGATCCGATCGTATCGGTAGTAATCTTTGCAAATCGGGCAGGCTCCGGTGTCAGTGACGTAATCACATACCACGCGGCAAATGCCAGCGTCAGCACGATCAGCATGATCTGCGGTACGCTCAGCCGTTTTCTATCGCGCGGCGTCTGCTGCGGCGGCATGGCAGCCGGCGGCTGCGGCGGGTTCATCTGATACACCCGAAGCCCTCCTTTCCGAAAATATCCAATAAATTATGATACCATAATCAGACTCCCTTTTGCAAATCCACCATCGACAATCACCTATCGGCCGTCAGTTATCAGCCATCAGCCATTCCGCCGGACGAACGACGGCCTCCGCGGGCTCGCCATCCCTAACAGCAAGCGTCATCAGACTCTTTTCCCCGGAAACCCGCTTCTTTTCCGGTGTCACCGTGGCCATTACAAAAGCCATCCCCGCCACCGTCACGTTGAACTCACGCATCAGTTCCACCATGCCTTTGGCCGTGCCGCCGCCCTTCAGGAAATCATCCACGATCAGGGCCCGCTGATTCTCCTTCACCGCCCGGCGGCTCAGGCTCATGGTTTCAATCGATCCGCTGCCCGAAACATAGCTGATGTTCACCGCGGATCCCTCATACACCTTGGAGGAATGCCGGGCAATCACCAGCGGAATCCCCAGTGCGTTTGCCGTGGCAAAGGCGACGGGAATTCCTTTCGTTTCCATCGTCAGCACAAAGTCCGGCTCAACCTCCGTATAT
Source organism: uncultured Eubacteriales bacterium (assembly GCA_902764875.1). Classification (GTDB taxonomy): domain Bacteria; phylum Bacillota; class Clostridia; order Christensenellales; family Aristaeellaceae; genus Aristaeella. The sequence goes on along the minus strand of CACWXP010000026.1, from coordinate 16,541 downwards.
TCGGAGGCAATGATCTCGCCCATCCGGTTCACAATGTCCGGCGTGCTCAGAATATCGCTGTAGTACAGAAAACCGCCGGGCAGCACCCGCTCACTGCCGCTCAGTTTCCTGCACAGATCCTGAATCGTTTCCCTGGCCTTGTTCCTGCTCACGGCCGGGCGATAGCGCACACCTCCGGCCGCTCCGGTCACGGTTTCCACCACGCCCAGATCAAAATGACTGCACATCTCGCGCAGCAAATCCACATCTTCGCTCATCGTGGATTTGGCGCTTCCGAACATCTCACAGAAGCTGCTGAGCGTAAAAATACGGTTCGGCGCGCTGCTCAGCATCTTCATGATAGCGCTCATACGCTCGTTTCTGCGGACCTTTTCCATGGTTCTCGTCTCCTTGCTCCTTTTCCTCGTTTCCAAATCAGTATACCATGAATATCCGAATATTGCAAAGCATTTTGAACGGAAATGTTCGGCTTTTTTGTCGCAAAAAAGCCGAAAAAAAGCCGCATCGCTGCGGCGGCATGTGGTACCCGGTCATTCTTCGACAAACGGCTTGATTTCTTCGAGCAGTTTGTCACAGTCATCGCTGTAGATATCCAGCGTAATCGGACGGCTCAGATCCAGGGAGAAAATCCCGAGGATTGATTTTGCGTCCACGACATGGCGCCCGGCACGCAAATCCATTTCAAACGGATAGCGCGACACAACATTGACGAACTTGTTGACATTTTCCACCAGGCTCAGACGAATCATGACGGATTTCACGGCAAAGCACCTCCTTACGCATTGATCTCCGCTCCCGCGGGGTCTGACATATCATACAGGAAGATGGTATCGATTTCAATTGACGATCCGGTAGTTCTTCGGCCTGATCCGACATGATCCGCGGTTTTTCTCATTTTTTCGCCTTCTCTGGTATTTTCAGCATCAGGGTGTTCTCTTCCTCCACCCATTCCGCTTCACCGCCCAGTGCTTTTGCTAGAATATCCGCACTGATGAAATGTCCGTCTTCAAAATCAAAGTCCGCAGCTTCCACCGGCATTTCAATACCGTCCACGGTCATGACGATCCCGGCGTCCTCGTTCAGAAGCGCCAGGGTATGCCCTTCCGTTTCGAGTACAACGCTGTTTCCCTCGGCGTTCAGCGTCCATTTTTCCAGACAGTCCGTCAGGTCGTCCAGGCTGACGCGGATCTTTCCTTCCCGGCGCTGCAGCCGCGGTTTTTTATGCACCTGAACACCGTCCTCCATGGCCATCCAGGACAACGGCGCACCGCTTTCATTATACGCAACGCTGCCAACGGTTTCCGTAAAATGCAGTTCCTCCGGATCGATCTCCTCCACTGCCATGGTCGGCCGGGATACAGGCGCTTTCGTTGCGGGGGCACTGGTCACCGGAGCTCCGACCGTTCGATCCGGCGCTGCAGTTCCTTTTGCGGGACTTTTCGTGGGGGTTTCTGTTGGTTTTTCCGTGGGCTTCGCCGTCGCTTTTGCGGCCGGCTTTTTCGTCGGTGCCGCTGTCGGTTTTTCCGTTGGTTTCTCTGTGGGTTCTTCCGTCGGTTTTTTCGTCGCCTTCTCGGTCGGGGCCGGTGTAGCCGTCGGCGTTGCGGTAGGCGTCGCCGTGGGCGTCGGCGTCGCGGTTGGTGTCGGAGCTTCTGTCACTTCCGGCGTGTCCGTCGGCGCGGGCGTCAGATCCGGCGAAGGATTGATATCCGGATTCTCAAACAGGTATGTCTGCGTCTTCCTTCCTGCAATGCCGTCCTTTGTCAGGCCGTTATTGGCCTGGAAAGCGCGCACCGCCTTATAGGTCTGGTTTCCGTAGCTTCCGTCCGCGGCGCCCTTCGGCAGGTATCCCAGCTCGATCAGCCGCTCCTGCAGCGCTTTCACTTCGGCGCCTTTGTCTCCCTTTTTCAGGTTGTGATACTTTTTGTTCGGCGTAATCTGCGGTACGGGGGGAGGCGTCTGTGTCGGAACAGGCGTTTCCGTAACTGTTTCCGGTGCCAACGCCGGGATCGCGGGAACGGGTGTTTTCGTTTCCCCCGTCTGCTGCTCCACGATGGCTTCGGGCGTGGGAACCGGTGTCTCCACGGGCGCAGTTGTACTCTGCACAGCCAGCGACATCACCGCCGCCATATAGATCAGCAGAATCTTCATATAGTTCATACGCGCCACTCCCTGTTCCCTTCAGTTCCATTAATTATATCAAACCGCACCCTGAAACACAATCCCCAAACCGCTGATTCACTCACTCGATTCACTCAGACGGGATCTCCGGCCTTCCCCTTTGCCTACCAGACGCTCCACCGCATGCCGAAGCAGATCGCATAAAACACCGCCACAACGGCAAACACGATGATCTTCACAGTCTTCGGAATCCGAAGCTCCTCCGCAAGAATAGCCGCAGGATAAAACACCGCCATATAGCGCGGTCCGCTCAGCAGCCAACTGGTTCCGTAGCAAACGGCAAAATAGGCGAAAAACCAGACGCCGTCCGCCAGGCGAAGCTTTCTCCCGGCAAACAGCATCAGCAGCAGAGAACCGAAACTCACTGCCAGATTCGGCATCCAGAGGCCCCAGAATTTAATCGGATTCTCCGTCCACGTGCGTACCGCGTAATCCGTCTGGGTTCCCGCGGTCCGGAAAAACCAGCTTGCTTCCTGGTGCCAGTTGCTCTTCTGATACTGCAAAAACTTCAGCGGATCGCCCTCCGCCACAAAATTGATATACAGATAAATCCCCAGCGCCAGCGGGATCAGGAGCAGACACACCGCGTCCCGGATCAGCCCCTTCCGTTCTTCCCGGAACCTCCCGGTGTACTGCTCCAGCAGTTCCACTCCCAGCGGCAGAAGCAGCAGGATCCCCACCGAGCGCGTAAAAGCCGCCAGAAAGCCGCAGACCCCCGCGGCAAACCACCGGCGGGTCCTTGCCATGTACACCGCTCCGGCCACCGCCGCCAGGAAAAGGGATTCCGACATGGGATAACTGTAAAACACCGCCCCGGGCATCAGGCACAGCCACAGCAGGATCCTCAGCGATTTCCTCCGGTCATAGTCCAGGCGGAACAGCCGGTACAGCACCGCTCCGGCAATCAGGAAAGGAATCCACGCGGCCAGATAGCCGCTCAGCATTTCATCAAAAACCATCATCAGCATGCCCGTCAGCAGCGGATATCCGGGAAAAAACACGAGATCCAGAATCTCTCCCGCTTCATTCGTCACGGAATAGCCGGACCGTGCAATGTCAAAATAATGTTTGGAGTCCAGTCCGCTGTACAGCCGGAAAGCGTCGATCAGCCGATCGTTTCTCCCGCTGATCAGCCGGATCCCGGAAGCCACGGCGGCATGCAGCACCAGGCTCCCCAGGCAGAGGAGCAGCACGGCGATATATTCCCTTGTCTGAAAATCATCACGAAGTATGCAGTTCAGTTCCGCCTTCAGGCCGCCCTTCCACGCGCCGCGCAGAAACAGTACCAGAGCGGAAACAAACAGCATGCCGCTGAGAATGGATGCCGCAATGCTCATTTCCGCTCACCTCCGTCTTCGTGTCTCCTGCAAGGGTATGCGCATCCCTTCCGGATGTCAACTGTTTATTGAACGGTTCATTTCCGTTTTTTCTTCCGGAAAATCATTTTGTTCCCGTTGTCATTCCGTGGAACGCTATGGCATAATATCCGTATCAACCCACGCTGTAAAGGAGGCGCCGGATGGAAAAGCTGGAGGGGGGAATCCTTGGAACCGTTTTCCGCAATGATGAAAACGGCTGGACCGTGCTGACCGTCCGCTCCGGACGCAGCGAGGTTACCGTTGTGGGAACGCTGCCGGCGCTGGGGCCCGGGGAACAGGCTGTGTTTTTCGGGGAATGGACCGAGCATAAATCCTACGGGCGGCAGTTTAAATGCGTTTCCTGTGAGATTCAGACGCCGACCACGCTGCTGGGCATCGAACGGTACCTGGGCAGCGGTGTCATCAAGGGCATCGGGCCCGCCACCGCAACCCAGATTGTCCGCCAGTTCGGTGAAGAAACGCTCACGGTTCTTTCCGAGCATCCGGAGCGGCTGACGGAAATCCCGGGCATCGGCCCGAAAAAAATGGCCCTGATTGCCGAGAGTTACCGCGAACACGAGGCCGCCCGGAAGGGCATGATCTTCCTGCAATCCTACGGAATCCCGCCCACCCTTGCGATGCAGATCGCCCTGTTCTACGGAGACCGCACGCAGGAAGTAGTCCGGGAGGACCCTTACCGCCTGTGCGACGATCTGGAGGGCGTCGGATTCCGCACGGCCGACCGGATCGGCATCGCTCTGGGCATCGCGCCGACCAGCGACAGCCGCATCCGCTGTGCCATGAAGTATGTACTGCGGGAGGCCGCAGCTTCCGCCGGGCATGTCTACCTGCCGGAGGACGAACTGTGCGGCACCGCCGCATCCCTGCTGCAGGTGCCCCGCGATCTGTGCACCCGGGCACTAACCTCTCTGCTGCTTTCTTCCGCACTCGTGGCGGAAGAAGAAGAGGAAAGCCGCCGGCGGGTCTATCTGCCGTATTTCTGGCGTGCGGAACGGGAAGTGGCCCTGCGGATCCGGGAACTGATGGAAGCCATCCGTCCGGATAAGTTTGCAGGCGCCGTCCGGGCCGTTTCCTCTTTTGAAAAGCGCCGGGGAATCCGGTTTTCCGAAAACCAGCGGAAAGCCATCGTCCGTGCGCTGGAGACCGGTGTTTTTGTGATCACCGGCGGCCCCGGCACCGGGAAAACCACCATCATCAACTGTATCCTCGAGCTGCTTTCGGAAGAAAACGTCGTCCTGCTCTGCGCGCCGACGGGCCGCGCCGCCAAGCGTATGACGGAAGCCACCGGAGCCGAGGCAAAAACCATCCATCGCCTGCTGGAATTCGGCGGCAGTGAGGGGACTTTTGCCAAAAATCCGGATCATCCGCTGGATGCGGACTGCATCATCGCCGATGAGGCCTCCATGATCGATCTGATGCTGATGCGCTCCCTCCTGCGGGCCATCGAACCGGGTACGCGCCTGATCCTGGTCGGCGACGCGGATCAGCTGCCCAGCGTCGGCGCGGGAAACGTGCTCGGCGATATTCTCTCCAGCGGCGCGGTGCCCTGCGCCCGGCTGACGGACATCTACCGCCAGAGCGAAACCAGCCGTATCGTTATGAATGCCCACCTGATCAATCGCGGCAAAATGCCCCTGCTGAACGAAAAAAACACGGATTTTTTCTTTGAGCGCAAGGCCACCTTCGCCGACACGGCCCAGTCCGTGCTATCCCTGGCCATCCGTCGTCTGCCGCAGTATCTCGGCTATCCCCCCGAAAAAGCGGCAAATCTCTCCGTTCGCAATATTCAGGTGCTGGCCCCGGCCCGGAAGGGAGAATGCGGTGTCAATTCCCTGAACATCCTCCTGCAGGAAGCGCTGAATCCCGCCTCCCCCGCCAAACCCCAGCTGACCCGCGAGGAAACGATTTTCCGTCTGGGCGATAAAGTCATCCAGACAAAGAATGATTACTCCCTCGAATGGATCCGGAAAACGCGTTACGGCTACGAGGACGGTGTCGGCGTCTTCAATGGGGATGTCGGATACATTACGTCTGTGGATCCGGAGAATAACAATCTCACGGTTCTCTTTGACGAAGACCGGGAAGTGGTTTACGAAGCGGGGGCACTTTCCGCTCTGGAACCCGCCTACTGTCTGTCTGTCCACAAATCCCAAGGCAGCGAGTTCCCGGTGGTTATCATGCCGGTCATCGGCGGTCCGCCTATGCTGCTGACCCGGAACCTGCTCTACACTGCCATGACAAGAGCCCGGGAGCTGGTGGTTCTGGTGGGCAGCGAGGATGTCATCCGTCGTATGGTGGAAAACGATCATATTGCCAGGCGCTATACGACCCTGTCGCTCATGTTACAGGAGGCTGTGAAGAATCCATGAAGAAAGAGGTTCTCTACGGCGGTTTTTTCTCCTTCCTGCCCCGGATGCGGTCATTTCTGAAAGATATCGTCTACCCGGAGCGGGCGGTATGCGCAGTCTGCGGATGCGTTTCAAAAGGCGGTGTCCTGTGCCCGGACTGTAAAGTCCGGCTGCGCTCCGACGGAATAGTCATGGCCTGGGAGCGTGAGGAACTGGAGCCTGGCCTGGACGCTTACGTCCTCCGGCCGCATACCGGTGTTGCCCGTCAGCTGGTGCTGGGCCTGAAACACGGTGCGGAAAAATGCCTGGCAGACGAGCTGGCGGATTTGCTTCTGCCGGTGCCTCCCCACATCATTTTTCCCCCGGAGACGGTCGTGACCTGGGTTCCCATGCCGGAAACCCGCCGCCGCGAGCGCTGCATTGACCACGGAAAAGTTCTGGCGGAAGCGGTGGCCACCCGGCTGAATCTCACCTGCCGCCCCCTTCTTTTCCGCCTGAACGCCAACGATAAAACCCAGGCCAGCCTTGGCCGGCAGGCTCGGGAAGCAAACCTGTCCCGGGCTTTTGCAGCCTCTGAAAAGATCGCTTTCCCCGTGCTGTTGGTGGATGATGTGCTGACCACGGGCACCACTGCCCGGCGGTGTGCCGAAGCGCTGCGGAAAGGCGGCGCCGACGAGATCACTTTCCTGGCTTTCACCCGGGCCATGGGCGGCGCTTCATCCTACCTGTGAAATATTTGACAATACCCATCCCGGGGCTTTATTATATAGTTTGGTGCGCTGCGGCGTACCAAACACGGAACAGGTTGGAGGGAATCCCGTGCTTGAATGTATTGTAACCAAATTCGGCGGCAGTTCTCTGGCGAATGATGAGCAGTTCAAAAAGGTCCGCAGTATTCTTGAGCTGGAACCGACGCGCCGCTATCTGGTGCCCAGCGCTCCCGGAAAGCGCTTTTCCAATGATGAGAAGGTCACCGACCTGCTCTATCTCTGTCACACCCTGAGAAACGACGGGAAACCTTTTACCGATGAGTTTGCCAAAATCAGGGAACGGTACGAGTCCATCGCCCGCGGCCTGCATCTGAAAGTGGATATTTCCGCCAAACTGCAGGAAGTAGAGGACGGCATCGCCTCCGGCAAAGGCCGTGCCTGGTGCGCCAGCCGCGGGGAATATCTGTGCGGTCTGCTGATGGCGGATTACCTGGGATGGGAGTTCCTGGACGCGGCCGACGGGATTGTCTTCGACGACGAAGGCCGTCTGGATGATGATGCAACCCAGGAAAAACTTTCCGCCCGGCTGGCGGACGGGAAATCCGCTGTTATCCCCGGTTTCTACGGGGCGAAGAAGAACGGCGAAGTCTGCACGTTCTCCCGCGGAGGCAGCGATATTACCGGTGCTCTGGTTGCCCGTGCCGTGAATGCCGACGTGTATGAAAACTGGACGGATGTGTCCGGTTTCCTGATGGCGGATCCCCGGATTGTCGAAAACCCGGCGGAAATTTCCTCCATCACCTATAAGGAGCTGCGGGAACTGAGCCATATGGGGGCTTCCGTGCTTCATGAGGACGCAATGTTCCCCGTGCATAAGGCCGGTATCCCCACCAATATCCGCAACACCAACAAGCCCTTTCATCCCGGCACCATGATCAGCAAGAACGCACCCAATGAAGTGATGGTACCTACCATCACCGGCATCGCCGGACATAAGGGTTACAGCGTCATCAGCATCGAAAAAAGCATGATGAACAGCGAGGTCGGCTTCGGTCGCAAAGTGCTGCAGGTACTCGAAGACAGAGGTATTTCCTTTGAACATATGCCGACCGGGATCGACAGTATGTGTGTCGTTGTGCAAAGCTCCGTTTTTGAGCCGCACCGCTCACAGGTTCTGTCCGAAATCGAAAAACTGGTGGAAGGCAGCGGCAGTGTCTCTGTCAGCGACAATCTGTCCATCATCGCCACGGTCGGAAGAGGTATGGTGCACAACTGCGGCACCGCTGCCCGGCTTTTCAACGCCATGAGCCGCGCGCGTATCAACGTCCGTATGATTGACCAGGGCTCCAGCGAGCTTTCCATCATTGTCGGCGTCAACGACAGCGACTTCGAACAGACCATCCACGCGATTTACCACGAATTTGTGGGATGAACCGCCGACGACCGCCGGTGGCGGAAGTTTCGTCGGCGGTGAATTCAATCGAAAAGGAGCATTCTCCACAGTGGTTTCGCACACCCGGAAAACAGTCCAGTGGACTGTTTTCAGTAAGAAACGGGTGGTAACCCTGGCAGAGTTGCGACTATTGAGATTGCGGATGATACCGAAGGGAGGTTCCCCCTATGAAGGTTCTGGTGACCGGATCATCCGGCCTGCCCGGACGCGATGTGCTGCGCCAGCTGGACGGCCGGGGCATTCCCTGCCGCGGCGCGGACGCGCCGGAATTAAAAGTCACCGACAGCAAAGCCGTCTACCGGCTTGTCGATGAATACGCTCCGGACGTCATTGTTCATTGCGCAGCCTACACCAATGTGGACAAAGCCGCATCCGAGCCTGCCACTTGCGCGGCCGTGAACGGCTCAGGCGCGCTGACCATGTCGCGGGCGGCACTGCGTGTCGGAGCCAGGCTGCTCCTGCTCTCTACAGCGCAGGTTTTTTCCGGCGAAGGAGACAGGCCCAACCCTGTTTCAGCTCCCCACGGGCCAAAGAACGTTTACGCCATGAGCATGGTTCAGGCGGAAGATGCCGTCCGTTCCCTGATGACCCGTTACTATATTGTGCGCACCGGCAGCCTTTTCGGCAATTCAAAGGATCCCGTCCGTTCCGTGCTGCGAGCGGCGCAGGACAGGCGGAGCCTCACTTTATCATGCGACCGTGTCGTACAGCCGACCTGGTCAAAAGACCTGGCCCGGGTGATTTGTGATGTTATTGCGACCGAATCCTTCGGCATCTGGCACGCACGCAACAGCAGAGGCGCCTGCACACCGGCCGAGTTCGCAGAAATGGTCATCAAAAAATCGGGCGTCTCCTGTCAGATCATCCCCGTACGCGACGCCGAACTCCCGTCTCATGTTCGCAGACCGCTGAATGGCCGCCTGGCCGCAAAGCTGCCGGACGGGATTACGCCAATGCCGGATCTCAGCGACGCGCTGGATCGGTATCTTCAGGAAATCAATCGGTAAAATCGATCCCGTTTGTTTTCAGACCTTTCAGGAAGTCCCCGGGCAGGGGTGCCTGAAAGGTCATTTTTTCTTTTGTCCGGGGATGCTGAAAACTGAGGCTCCGGGCATGCAGCATCAGGCAGGGAACCTTTACGCCCTTTTCAAATCCGTACAGCGGATCGCCGCAAACCGGGTGCTGAATGCTTCGCATATGCACGCGGATCTGGTGCGTCCGTCCCGTCAGGATATGAACGTCCAGCAGCGAACAGTTCCGCCCTTCGGTAAGGACGCGCCATTTCGTGACCGCCGGCCTTCCTTCCGGATCCACCGCCATCTTTTTTCGGTCTTTCCGGCTCCGGCCGATGGGTGCCTCAACGGTCCCCTCCTTTTCTTTCATCATCCCTTCCGTCAGGGCAAGATAATGTTTCTCGATTTCCCGGTCTTTCAGCATCCGGCTCAGTTCCGCCTGCGTTTCATCGTTCTTGGCCACCATCATCACGCCGCTGGTGTCCTTATCCAGTCGATGCACGATTCCCGGGCGTTTTTCACCGCCGATGCCGCTGAGTTCGTCCAGGTTCCCCAGCAGCGCGTTGACAAGGGTCCCTTCGCTGTGACCCGCCGCTGGATGAACCACCATTCCGCGCGGTTTCACAACCACCGCCAGATCCCTGTCTTCATAAAGGATCTCCAGCGGAATATTCTCCGCCTGCGGCGCAGCATCCTTCGGCGCAGGGATCTTCAGAGTCACCGGCCGTCCCGCCGGCGGCTTCGTGCCGGCTTTGCGGCATACTTCTCCCGCCAACAGGCAGTATCCTTCCTCCATCAGTGCCGCCGCCCGGCTCCGGCTGATCCCCGCTACCTCGCTGAACTGCACGTCAAGACGCCGCCCGTCGCTTTCCAGCTGAAACACTTTCTCTTCCATGGAAGTTCCTTTCTATTAAACCCCGCCACCGGCATCGGAATCAGTTCCCCTCTGATGCCTTCAGCATAAAATTGGCATCAGAGGGGAACTGTCCCGGTGCTGCGAAACCCCGCCAATCCCGGTGTCTAATCCAGTCCGGTATCTTTCCGAAGCAGGGAGATGATCACCAGCCCGCAGCCGATGCACAGAAACATATCGGCAACATTGAAAATCGCGAAATTCATAAACAGCACTTCAATCATATCCGGTACGAACCCATGTACAAAACGGTCGACCATATTTCCCGCTGCCCCACCGAGCATCATCATCAGCCCGGTCAGAGCCAACGGTTGAAGTTTTTTTCCCCGCAGACAGAAGAAAGCCGCCGCAATGATCAACAGGCTGACCACACCCAAAGCCCAGGGCGCGCCGCTCAGCAGGGAAAAGGCAATCCCCCTGTTTTCCGCATACCGCAGCCCGATCACCCCGGGAATCAGCACCACCCCGTTCTCCGGGATCCCGGGAGCAAGGATCTTCGTCACCCGGTCCGCTATGAACACCGCCGCGGCAACAGCCCACGGCCAGACTTTTCTCATACCGTCTCTTCTTCCTTCGCTGTGTGTTCTTCTTCCTCTTTCTTCGTTTCCAGCAGCTCATCCATGCGTTTGACCAGTTTACGCATCACTTTCAGCCCTTCGGCCATCAGCTCCGTATCCTTTCCGGCGGAAACCTTCAACACCAGCCGGAAAGGCGGCCGCGCCGTCAGCGAAAGGCGGCCGTCCGTCTCCGCGATCGCCTGCAGAAAAACCGCCGCGTCCGGCACATACCGCTCGTCCAGTTTCATCACCAGGCCTTCCTTCCCCCGGCTCACGTTGCTGACGCCGATCCGGTTGCACAGGGCCCGGAGCTGGCTCACATCCAGCAGCGTTTCTGCCGCCGGAGGCAGGGTTCCATAGCGGTCGATCAGTTCATCCGTCACGTCCGCCCGCTCCTCGTCCGTCACAATGGATGCGATGCGTTTGTACATCTCCATCCGCTGTTTTTCTTCCGGAATATAATCCGTGCCGAGGAAGGCGTCCACCCGCAGATCCACCCGGGTTTCCAGGTCCCGGGTCTCCCGCCGGCCCTGGACCTCCGCCAGCGTCTCTTCCATCAGTCTGCAGTACATGTCATAGCCGACGGCCGCCAGGTGCCCGTGCTGTTCCGGGCCGAGAATATTCCCGGCGCCCCGGATTTCCAGGTCGCGCATAGCAATGCGGAATCCCGCGCCGAACTCCGTGAATTCCCGGATCGCGGCCAGGCGCTGCTGCGCCGTTTCGGTCAGAATCTTGTCCGTCCGCACCGTAAAATAGGCATAGGCCTGCCGGTTGCTCCGGCCCACCCGTCCCCGCAGCTGATACAGCTGACTCAGTCCGAAGCGGTCCGCGTCAAAAACGATCAGTGTATTGGCTCCGGGCACATCCAGTCCGTTTTCAATAATCGTCGTGCACAGGAGCACGTCATAGTTCCCGGCATAAAAGTCCATCATGACGTCTTCCAGCTGATGCTCCCGCATCTGTCCGTGCGCCACGCCGACATGCGCCTCCGGTACCAGGGTCCGCAAACGTTCATAGAACTTCTCAATACTCCGGACCCGGTTGTAGAGGAAATAGACCTGTCCGCCCCGCCCGATCTCCCGCAGGATTGCGTCCCGGATCAGGGCGTCGGAATACTCCGTAACCACCGTCTGAACGGGAATCCGGTCTTCCGGCGGCGTTTCCAGCACGCTCATGTCCCGGATGCCGGTCATGCTCATATGCAGCGTCCTGGGAATCGGCGTCGCGCTGAGCGTCAGCACGTCCACCTGGCGCTTCATATTCTTGATAGCTTCCTTGTGTGCCACGCCGAAGCGCTGCTCCTCGTCCACAATGAGCAGGCCCAGATCCTTGAATTTTACGTCCTTCGCCAGCAGCCGGTGCGTCCCGACAATAAAGTCAATGTCTCCCGCGGCCAGGCGGGCAAGCACTTCCTTCTGTTCCTTCGGCGTGCGGAAACGGCTCAGGTAATCAATCCTGGCCCCCGTGTTCCGGAATCGTTTGACAATGGTATTGTAATGCTGCTGCACCAGGATTGTGGTCGGCGCCAGCAGCGCCGCCTGTTTGTTCTCTGTGATCGCCTTGAAGGCCGCCCGCAGGCTGACCTCCGTTTTTCCGTATCCGACGTCGCCGCACAGCAGCCGGTCCATGTTTCGGTGGCTCTCCATGTCGGCGGAAATCTCCCTAACACTCTGGGCCTGGTCTGCCGTCAGTTCCCAGGGGAACTCATCCTCAAATTCCCGCTGCCAGGGGGTATCCGGCCCAAAGGCATACCCGGTTTCACGGCTCCGCTCGGCATACAGCGCCTTCAGGTCAAAGGCAAGGGTTTTCAGGCCTTCCTTGACCTTGCCCTTCTGTCTTGCCCATTCGCCGCCGCCCAGCCGGTTCAGCTTCGGCTTCTGGCCAGGATTGCCGATATACCGCTGCACCCGTTCCAGCTGCTCCACCGGTACATACAGCTTGTCGTTTCCGTCATACTGAATCAGCAGATAGTCCCGCCAGGTCCCCTCGCTCTGGATCCGGGTGATTCCGCGGTACAGGCCCACGCCGTGATCCTCATGCACCACGTAGTCCCCGACCTTCAGATCCGTAAAGGTCGAAATCCGTTCCCCGGAGTATTTTCGGCTCTTGCTCTTCCGGTAGCCCTCGCCCCAGATATCCGCGTCAGACACCACCGCGACAGCGCCTTTTTTCAGGACAAAACCGCTGCGCAGCGTCATGGGCAGAATCACGGCTTCCCCCGCTTTTGCTTCCCGTCTTTCCTCGGAAAAAGACGTTTCCTCCCCAAGCTCACGCAGGCTTTCCTGCAGCCGCTTTCCGCGGGAGCTGCCGCCGGAAAGCAGATAAATCCGGTTCCCTGCCGCCCGCCAGGCAGCCAGGTCGTTTTTCAGAAGGCGGATCTGCCCGCCGTATCCGGGAATGCCTGCAGCTTCCGTATTCACAACGATATCCGGCCGGATACCGCCAAGAGAAAGCAGCATTTCCGTCAGCACCCCGGCGGGGAACCCGGAAATCTCTCTTCGGATGCTTTCCCAGTCCTGCAGCAGGTCCTGTTGGCCCTGCACGGCTTCTCCGCGGGTCATGGCGGACGCAAGGTCCTCCGCAAAGCCCGCGTTCCGTTCTTCAATACGGCTGCGAATCCGGTCCGGCTCGCACAGCAGGATCAGATCCGGCCGGAACCAGTCACAGACCGATCCCGTTTCATCTGTCAGCACGGTGATCCAGGAGCGCATCCGCCGGAACGGCACACCGGCTTCCAGGCTGTCCGCGTCCTCCAGAAGGCGCGAAACGCGCCGCTCCTTTTCCGTAGCCTCCGCCGCTTCATATTTGGCCTGCCGAACCGCGGGCGCCACAACGCTGTCAAACAGTAGCGCGTCGTCCTCGTCGTCGTCCGGCATCGGCGGCAGCGACGCCAGAAAATCCATATCATCCGGGCCGGTATTTCCGCCGGTTTCTTCCGAAACTTCCAACGCCGCACGCATGCGTTTTGCCGCGGCCACGTATTCTTCTTCCCCCAGCAGTGTCTCGCAGGCCGGCGTCAGTACCACCTGCTCCGCCGCTGTCAGGCTCCGCTGGCTGATGCAGTCAAACTCCCGCAGGCTGTCGATTTCATCATCAAAGAATTCGATTCGGATCCCCTGGCTGAGAGACGGTGGATAAACGTCCAATATGGAACCCCGCAGAGCGAACTGCCCCTTGCCCTCAACCATGCCGACCCGCTCATATCCCATACAAATCAGCCGGCGGGTCAGATTCGCCGGTGCAATACGGTCTCCGGCCTTCAGCGCCATACAAAGTGCCCGGAAACGTTCCGGCCGTCCCATCCGCTGGGCCATCGCTTCCGCGCCGGTGCAAAGGACCTTTGTCTCCCCCGTGCAGACCGCACTCAGCGCTTCGAGGCGGCGCCAGCTGTTTTCCAGGCTTCCCGCCGCCCGGGTCAGGTCAATCTCTCCGCCCGGCAGAAAAGCCGCTTCCCCCATCAGCTGCCGGACATCATCTGCCATCCGGGAAGCCTTCAGATCGTTCTCCGCCACCAGCAGCGTCCGCCGTCCCGCAAGAGCCGCCCGGCAGGCCAGTACCGCCGAGAGCGTCGCATTCACGCCCGTCAGCGCAATCACCTGCCCCGGTCTGGCCGAAAGCAGTTCTTCCTCCCCGGAAATGATTAATGTTTCAATCACAATCTGTTCTCCTCAAATCAGACAGGAAAGACGGTTCCACTGTCTGCTCTCCGTTATATCCGGTTCTTTTTGTTCCGTAGGCTTTACTTTTTGGTGCCAGTCAGCCGCATCGCAGCGTCAATCCCGTTCTCAATCCACTCTTCCGCGCATTCCGCCGCCAGCGCGAAGGCTTTCTCCATCATTGGTTTTTCTTCTCCCGCCGGACGCCCCAGCACCCATTTCACCAGGTCTTCTCCCTCGGGCCGGTCGCCCGTACCCACCCGGATCCGCGGAAACGCATCCATGCCCGTTTCGCCGATAATGCTGCGCATGCCGTTGTGCGTGCCTGGGCCGCCGCTCTTACGCACGCGGATCTTTCCCGGCGGAAGATCAATATCGTCATAAATGATCAGCGCCTGCTCCGCCGGCACATGATATCGCTCCATGAGCTTTTTGACGGCGATGCCGCTGTTGTTCATAAAGGTCAGAGGCCGGCACAGGACGATTTTCTTTTCCCCGTCCGTCCATTCCGCTTCCGCCCAGGGCTGCAGCATCTTTTTCCGCAGTTTCACCGAGAACTTCTTTTCCAGCAGCTCCGTCACCTCAAAGCCGGCGTTGTGCCGGGTGTGCGCATATTTCTCCCCGGGATTTCCCAGGCCGATAATCAGATACGTCGGTTTGTTCATGGTTTTTTCGAATCCTCCGCATGTCGGTCGCCGTTGTCAAAGTTCCTTTCGGAACTTTGACGGCTGTATTTGATTCGCTCGCGCACCGCGGAGACACAGTCTCGTCTCTTGCGCACCGCGCGTGCCAGGCAGTGGCAACCTGTTACCCAAATCAGAGATGGGGGCAGTTGCTCAAACAGGTAGCGGCGTAGAAGCTCCTGCCTCTACGCTGTGCACAGTTTCTCATGTTTCCGGAATTGTGTCAAGAACCGAAGGAAACCTTTCCTGTCCGCTTTTGTCTGACAGAACATAAGAAAATCTTTCCTGTTTCGAAGTTTGGTGGTATCATAGCCGTAGTTTTTTTCAGGAGGGAACCGTCATGAACCTGATCATACCGAAGAATTACAATCCCGTGCTGGATCTGCGGGACACGGAAATCGCCATCAAACTGGTCAAGGACTTTTTTGAAACGGAACTGGCCAAAGCGCTGAACCTGACCCGTGTTTCGGCCCCCATCATGGTCACCCCCGAGTCCGGTCTCAACGATAATCTGAACGGGGTGGAGCGTCCCGTCTCCTTCGACATCAAGGAAACCGGCCAGACCGCTGAAATCGTTCACTCCCTGGCCAAATGGAAGCGTCAGGCCCTCAAAACCTACGGATTTTCCGTGGGAGAAGGACTGTATACCGACATGAACGCCATCCGCCGCGACGAGGAAACCGACAATATTCATTCCATCTTTGTGGACCAGTGGGACTGGGAGCGCATCATGGCGCCCTCCGAACGGAACGAAGGCTTTCTGCGGGAAATCGTGGGCCGAATCTATCTGACCCTGCGGAAAACCGAAGGCTTCGTCTGTGCCCACTATCCGCACATCAAGCCGGAGCTGCCGGATCATATCACCTTTGTCACAACCCAGGAGCTGGAAGACCGGTATCCGAATCTGTCCTCCAAAGAGCGGGAATACAAAGCCGCGAAGGAATACGGCGCTGTCTTTCTGATGCAGGTGGGCGGTGCGCTTCGCAGCGGAAAAATCCATGACGGCCGCGCGCCGGACTATGATGACTGGTCTCTGAACGGCGATATCCTGCTGTACGATCCGCTGCTCGACATCTCGCTGGAAGTTTCCTCCATGGGCATCCGCGTGGATCCGGAAACCCTGATGAAACAGCTGAAAATCCGCGGATGCGAAAAGAGGGCCGAGCTGCCTTTCCAGAAGGCGCTGCTGAACGGCGAACTGCCCCAGACCATCGGCGGCGGCATCGGCCAGAGCCGTATGTGCGTTTATTTTCTGCGCAAGGCCCACGTCGGAGAAGTCCAGGCTTCCCTCTGGCCCGAAGAAGTCCAGAAAGCCTGCCACAACGGAAATATCCCGTTGTTATGAGGTTATTGCCATATGTTCGGATGCTGTTGTACTTATGAACGATTTGCGATGCCAATCATGTCTGCCGGAACGTAGCGAGAGATTTTCAGGCGTTCGCTACAGTTGGCAGAATCATACGCGAACAAGCATGACACAGCATATTTGTATTTCAAAACAATTTGACAGTCAAAAAACCGGCGCAAGCCGGTTTTTTGCTATGTGTGCCGGGCATGGCACAATTCTAGCAGGTGTAAGTCCTGCCACGGGTATTTACCGCCAAGTGTAGCGAACCGCAAGCTGCTGTCAGCAATGTCAGGAGGGGAGGAA
>CACWXP010000025.1 GCA_902764875.1 uncultured Eubacteriales bacterium | reverse complement strand
GAAGCACGGAAACTATCCGTAGAAGGCTCATTCGGGTGATGACTCGGATGAAAAAAGTGTTGATTCTACTGAATTTGTTACTTGACAAAATGGGGAGGTTTTCTATGAAGAAAATAGGCAAAACAGTCGCCCAGAACCTCTGGACGGTGATTCTCGATATCGTTGCGGTCAACGCGTCGTGGTATCTGGCGCTGTTACTGCGTTTCTATGTCAACAATTCCATGCGCGACGTGGCCAAGGATTTCTATTTGCCCGCGTTTGAGCGCTTCGCGCCCTATTATACGGTGCTGGCGATCCTGGTGTTCGCGCTGTTCCGCCTCTACGGCGGCATGTGGCAGTTTGCCGGCATCAACGACATGAACCGTATTCTTGCCGCCAACGCGGTTACCACTGCGATCCAGGTGATTGGCACCTGGCTGATCATGCCGCCGGAAAACTATCCCCGGATGCCGCTGACCTATTACATCATCGGCGCCCTGCTGCAGTTCATTTTCATTGCGATGATCCGCTTCGGCTACCGGATCCTGATGGTGGAGAAGCGAAAAGTCTCCGGGCGGAAGGTCTCCGTGATCCCCGCGATGATCATCGGGGCCGGCGAAACCGCCCGCAAGGCCATTGCGCACATGGAGGATACGCCCTACCGGGCGGTGATGGCCGCGGACGAAAAGAGCGCCGGGAAAACCCTGAATGGCGTACCGGTGGTGGCTGACTATGAAAAAGGCCTGTCCTCGGTGAAGGCGGTTTTCATCGCCGACCGCAAACTGGATCCCGAAAAACGCAAGGAGATCCGCGAACGGTGCGAGGCTGAGGGCATCGAGGTGCAGGACTATACGGGCGCACTGGCCAACCTGGGAGGCCGGGTGCCGGTGGCTTCCTTGCTGGAACTGGCCCGGGGTCCGGTGACCCTGGTGGCGGAGGACGGTACGGAAAAATCCTTTACGGACGGGGAAGAAGCATTGAAGGCCCTGCAGGAGCAGGTGGAAGTGGATGAAATCC
Source organism: uncultured Eubacteriales bacterium (assembly GCA_902764875.1). Classification (GTDB taxonomy): domain Bacteria; phylum Bacillota; class Clostridia; order Christensenellales; family Aristaeellaceae; genus Aristaeella. The sequence goes on along the minus strand of CACWXP010000025.1, from coordinate 46,036 downwards.
GGGATGCCCGGATTTACCTGAGAAAAGCTTCTCCTGCGGCTTATGCGGGCTATGAAGAATGGGCACAGCAGCACAAGGAAGACACCGGAGAAGAGGTGAGCTTCTTTTGATGGATATGAAAACAGATCCCCGGTTCCGGGGCCTCGAACCCTTTGCAAACCGGGTGTGGCTTTCCTCGCCGACCATGCACGGGGACGAACAGCGTTTTGTGGATGACGCCATTGCCACCAACTGGGTCAGCACCGTGGGCCGGAACATTGACGAGGCAGAAAAAGCCATCGCGGAGATCATCGGCGTGCAGTACGCGGTGGGCCTGTCTGCCGGCACTGCCGCGCTGCACCTGGCGACAAAGCTCGCCGGGGAACGCCTGTACGGCCGGGCGAAGCCGAATGAGGGCACTCTGGCCGGGCACCGGGTTTTCTGCTCGGACATGACGTTTGACGCCTCGGTGAACCCCGTGGCCTATGAGGACGGAGAAGCCGTGTTCATCGACACGGAGCGGGACACCTGGAACATGGACCCGGACGCGCTGGAGGAAGCTTTCCGGCGGTATCCGGAAGTGAAACTGATCGTGCTGGCACACCTCTACGGTACGCCCGGGAAAATGGACGAGATCCGGAAGATCGCGGACGCCCACGGCGCCCTGATCATAGAGGACGCGGCGGAATCCCTGGGCGCGAAGTACAGGCTGAAGGGCCGCTGGGTTGAAACCGGCGCCATCGGCGACTATAACTGCATTTCCTTCAATGGCAACAAGATCATCACCGGTTCCTCTGGCGGAATGTTCCTGACCGACAGCAAGGAGGACGCCGACAAAGTTCGGAAATGGTCCACCCAGAGCCGGGAACCCGCGCCCTGGTATCAGCACGAGGAAATCGGCTACAATTACCGCATGTCGAACCTGATCGCCGGGGTGGTCCGGGGCCAGATTCCCTTCCTGAACGCCCACATTGAGCAGAAGAAGGCCATTTACGAACGGTATAAGGCAGGGCTGAAGGATCTGCCGGTGACGATGAATCCCTTCGATGCGCAAAAATCCATTCCGAACTACTGGCTTTCCTGCATGCTGATTGACGAAAGCGCCATGGCACGGCACAGCCGGGGTGAACTGGACGAAAAATGGACACGGACGAAAGGCAAAACCTGCCCGGGTGAAATCCTGGCGGCGCTGACTGCCTTCCGCGCGGAAGGTCGGCCGCTCTGGAAACCTATGCATATGCAGCCGATCTACCGCAATCACGCGTTTGTAAGCGGCGTGGACGTTGGAGAGGATCTCTTCCGCCGGGGGCTGTGCCTTCCCAGCGACAACAAGATGACCCGCGAAGAGCAGGACATCATCATTGAAATCATTCACAGGTGTTTCAGATGACGGTACGGAAGCGTGGCTTCTATGAAAAGGTGATAAAGCGCCTGCTGGATCTCCTGCTGGCGCTGCTGACGGTGGTGCTGCTGAGCTGGCTGTATCTGATCCTGGCGGTGCTGGTCCGGGTGAAGATGGGTTCGCCGGTGATTTTCCGGCAGCCCCGCCCCGGCCTCATCGATCCGAAGACCGGAAGCGAAAAGATCTTCAGCATGTACAAGTTCCGCACGATGACGGACGGAAAGGACGCGGCCGGCAATCTGCTTCCGGATGAAGAGCGGCTGACGGCTTTCGGAAGATTCCTGCGCGGCACTAGTCTCGACGAGCTGCCGGAGATGTTCAACATTCTCCGGGGCGATATGTCGCTGGTGGGCCCGCGGCCCCAGCTGGTGCGCGACATGGTGTTCATGGACGAGCGGGTCCGCAGGCGCCACACGGCGAAGCCCGGCCTGACCGGCCTGGCCCAGATCAGCGGCCGGAACGCGATCGGCTGGGAACAGAAGTTTGCATACGACCTGCAATACATCGAAAAGATCACCTTCGCCGGGGATTTTGCGATCGTGATGAAAACGATCCTGAAGATATTTGGGAAAAAGGAAAGCAGCAGCGAGCTGGACGTGACCGACGACTACGGCGACGCGCTGCTCAAGGCTGGCAGAATCACCCGGGAAGAATACGACGCGAAGCAGAAAGAAGCCCGTGAATTGCTGCACGAGACTTCGGACACAGGGCTTTACAGCGTATGATGATGCTGAAACGCCGTAAATTCTGTGTCCGGGCACCATACGCGATGCCGTAAACAGACAGGAGTTTTATGACTGAATGGGAAATGACTTTTCGGTCCTGATGCTGGTTTATGCCGGCGACCGGCCGGAGCATTTTGATCTGGCCCTGCGCAGCATCGCCGGCCAGACGCTGCCGCCCGCGGAGATCGTGCTGGTGGTGGACGGGCCGGTTTCGGACGGAACGGAGGAAGTGATCCGGAAGTACTCGGAAGAGCTTGCTTCCGGCGGAACCGATTTCCGGGTGATCCGCTCCGAAACGAATCTCGGTTGCGGCGGGGCCAAGCGTCTCGGCTTCGGAGAATGCCGGTACCCGCTGATTGCCATGATGGACGCGGATGACGTGTCCGTACCGGATCGCTTTGAAAAGCAGATACGATATTTTGCCGATCATCCGGATATCTCCGTCTTTGGCGGATATATTACGGAATTTGTTTCTGCGGAAGATCCTGCGGATCTTTCCCGGAAGGCCGGCACCCGGACGGTTCCGGAAACCGACGCGGAAATCCGGGAATACATGAAAAAACGCTGCCCGATGAACCATGTTTCGGTGATGGTGAAAAAGGACGACGTTGCCGCCTGCGGCGGATACATGGACGGTTACTATCAGAACGAGGACTACTACCTCTGGATTCGTCTGGGCCTGGCCGGCAGGAAATTTGGAAACATTCCCGAAAACCTTGTGAACGTCCGGGTGGGCGAAGAAATGTATCAGCGTCGCGGCGGCCGCAAATATTTCAGAAGCGAAGCCGGACTTCAGAAACTGATGCTCCGGAACAAAATGATTTCATTCCCCAGGTACTGTGTTAACGTGGCGGAGCGATTTGTTTTGCAGGTGCTGATGCCCAACAGACTGCGAGGGTTGATCTTCCGGAAACTCGCGCGAGAGTAATTCTTCGATAAAAACCTTTCATTCACCGCTGAACCCAAGCCGGAGGTCGCAGACACAGGCTTCAGCATAAAACTACGTCGGAGACCGCAGGCACAGGCTTTCCGGTGTTTCAGCATCATTCGACACCGGAAAGCCTTGTGTCCTGTGGCTTTAAAGGATCTGTTATGACCGAAATTCAGAAAAAACTCCTCGATATGCTGGTGTGGTTCGACGGCTTCTGCCGGGCGAACAACCTGCGTTATTACGCTCTGGGTGGTACGCTTCTCGGGGCCTGCCGCCATCAGGGCTTCATCCCCTGGGACGACGATGTGGACGTGGGCATGCCCCGGCCGGACTACGAGCGCCTTGCCGAACTGATGGGCAGTGAAATCCGCGACGGCTATGTTCTTGAAACCGAAAACTCCCCGGATCCGAAATTCTGCTATTTCTTCTCAAAACTATATGACACATCAACGACTTTGCAGGAAGACGTCGCTACCGGGCTGAAAAGGGGCCTGTTTCTGGATGTTTTCCCGCTGGACGGTATCGGGAACGGTGAGGGTCCGGACCTGAAGTATTACGGAAAAATCAAGCGCAAGGCCTGGCTCTATCTGGCCCGGGTTACTGTTGTGCGGGAAGGGCGCAGCGCGCTGAAAAACTTGGCTGCGGTGCTGGCCAAGATCATCCCGGACCGCATTGTGGACAATACTGTTCTGCGCAAGGAAATCAGCCGGATGTGCACGAAGTACGATTTCGACCGTTCGAAATGGGTCGGAAGTTTGCTGGAAGATTTGTCGGATCGTTCCGTTGTTTTGCGGGAACTTTTTGGAACCCCAACTGATTATCCCTTTGAAGGGCATCAGATTCTCGGAGCCGAGCATGCTGATGAATTTCTGACCGCTCTTTTTGGTGACTGGCATCAGTTGCCGCCGGAAGAAAAGCGCGTTACCAACCACGACTTTCTTTCCTGCGATCTGCATCAAAGCTATCTGGAGTGAAGGGATGTCCCCTCCGTTGCAGATGGAGACGAACCGGTGAGCCCGGGGATACAGGCTTTCCGGTGTATCAGTAATACTACACCGGAAAGCCTTGTATCCCGGGCTGTTCAGAGGTATAAACGTTGCACGACACCGAACGTCACTATCCAAGGGTATTGATCATCAGCCATGAGGTGCTGTCCAGGACCACCGGTATGGGAAGAACCATGGATACCTATTTTTCCGGCTGGCCTTCTGATGCCATTGCGCAGTTGTACATTCAATCGGAAGTGCCGACAGATCCTCTTTGCGGAAACTATTTCCGGTTCACGGATCCCGATGCGCTGAAATCCGTCTTCCGGCGCCGTCGTCGGGGGAAAATCTATTCGGAATCGGATGTTCGGACGGATCGCGGAAGTACTTTGGACAAAGGGAACCTCACCGGCGTTTACAACTACGGTCGGCGGCGGACACCGCTGATTTTCCTCGGGCGTGACGCAATGTGGCATGTCTCCGGATGGAAGCATTCCGGCATGGTGGAATGGGCGGAGAATTTCAAACCGGACGTGATTTTCTATGCCTCCGGGGATTATGCCTTTTCCTATCGGATCACACAGTTTCTCGCAAGACGGCTGGGCGTTCCGTATGTAGTCTGCTGTTTTGACGATTTCTATCTTTTTAACCCCAACCGGGAGATGTTCCTGGGGGAGTTCCGCCAGAGATGTTTCATGAAGGTCGTTCGGGAGACCATGGACGGCGCGGCCGGGATTCTGACGCTGAACGAGATGATGTCGGAGGCATACAGTGAGTTGTTCGGCCGCAAGTGCGGCGTGGTTTATGCGGCATCCGGGACCGGAGAAGAAATGGAAACGACGGAAAAGGCGGGGATTGTCTATCTCGGCGATGTGAGCCTGGGGCGAAATGAACAGCTGTGCGCCATTGCGGATGCACTGAAGAAATGCGGCGGAAACGGGATTCCGGAGGCAGTGGATGTCTACTCTGCGGAAACAGACCCGGCTTATTTGGTTCCCTTGAAGAACCATCCGGGAATCCACTTTCATGGAGCGGTTCCGGGGAATCAGGTGGCTGGCATCATCCGGAAAGCCAAGGCTGTGATTCACACGGAATCCTTTGACCCCATGATCCGGGCGCAGGTGCGATACTCTTTTTCGACGAAGATTCCGGATTGCCTGGCCAGCGGGACAGGGCTGCTGGCCTTCGGTCCGGCGGAGGTTGCTTCCATGGATTATCTGATCCGCAACGATGCAGCGTTTATTGCAACTGCTCCGGAAGAACTGCCGGGGATTTTGGAACGCATGTTTACAGACGAGGCGGAATACAGGAGAATGATGGAAAACGCGAAAGCACTGGCCCGAAAGAACCATTCTCCGGAGGGAACCCGGGAAACTGTTCGCAAAGCTCTTGTCGATGCTGCGAGCAAAGCATGAAACAATAAGGATATAACCGAATGATCAAAATCGGAAAGAAAATGATCAGCATTCCCATGATCCTGTTCATGTACCTGCTGATTTACAATCCGCCGATCCTCTCGCCGCTGTTCACATCCAACAGCGCCTGGCTGGTGATGATTCCTTCCGTCGTTTACCTTCTGCTGAACTGGAAGGAACTGAAGGCATTTGTGAAGCTTCGGACGGTTATTTGGACAGAGGTTTTCCTCGGCGTTGTTTTTGCTTATCTCATGGTGCTGTCAAAGCTGAATGGCAATCCCTTCTCGCAGCACGGCTTTTTTGCCTACTGGATGGCGGCAGATATCCCTTTCGCGCTGGTCTGCTGGGTTGCGCTTCGAAAACGGGGCCTTGGGGTTTCCGAACTGCTGGATCATATTCTTTGGACGGGTTTGCTGATGGCGGCGACCGTCATAGCGGCTTTCCTTATCCCTGCTGTTAAAGAGTTCTTTACGGAGAAAACCATTGCCTACGGGTCATCCAAAATGATCGCTGTCAAGCTGTCCGCTTACCGGAACTTCGGCCTGGCGGCGAATCTGACCTCCACGGCGGCCTATGTGCAGGCGATTCTTGCCTGTGTCGCCTTCTGGCGCGGTGTGCGGGGAAAACATTTGTGGCTGATCGCGTTTCCTGTGCTGGCTTTCTCGGCAAACATCAATGCCAGGGTATCGGTATACCTGCTGGCGGCCGGTATGGCGGCAGTCGGTATTGCCCTGCTGTTCACGAAGGATTGGAAACGGATTCTGGCATATATCGGAATCGCGCTTGGTTTCGCGGCGGCTGCGTATTTCGGCCTCGGGCTTGTGCGCTTTGTTAATCCGATGACCCACGAATGGCTGACCCGGGGGCTTGAGCAGGTTTCCACCTTTGTGGCGGGCGAGGAAACGGGATATTCGGACGGGTACTTCGGGGAAATTGCCTGGATGCTTTCGCCGGATCATTTTCCGAAGGGGCTGAAGCTGATCTTCGGCGCCGGCACGGAAATTATCGGCGGCGTAGTGGAGGAAAAATACGGCACGGCGTCGGACATTGGCTTTATGAACGACCTTTGGCGCGGCGGTCTGGTGTATTGTGTAGCGATGTACGGGACGTATTTGCTGACCCTGTGGCGGATGATGCGCAGTAAGGCCGTCCGTCGGGAGACCGGGATCTTTTGGGCGGTACTGTGGCTGTTTGTCTTCGGCATCGTCAATTTCAAAGGAATGTTCCTGATCCACAGCGATCTGACTGTGGTGTTTATCCTGCTGGCAGCGGGATTGGTCTGGGGCGGGTATGACAGCGGTGATCCGGTTCCCGATGTGCCGGAGAGTTTCAAGCCCCTGCCGGGCATTCAGAAGGAGTGATTGGACTTGGATCAGGAATACGAATGCCTGGTCAGCGTGCTTGTAACGACATATAACCACGAAAAGTATATTGCCCAATGCCTGGACGGTATGGTTTCGCAGAAGACGGATTTCCCTTTTGAAATCATCGTCCGGGACGACTGCTCTACCGACGGCACGGGGGACATCATCCGGGCATACGCGCAGAAATACCCGGGCCTGGTGATCCCCTTCATTCTGGAGTTCAACCATTTCAGCCGGGGTCTGACCAACGATTCCTTCGCGAAGATGTTTGCCATGGCCCGGGGGAAATATATCGCGATCTGCGAAGGCGACGATTTCTGGACGGATCCGGAAAAACTGCAGATCCAGACAGACTGGCTGGAAAGCCATCCGGACTGCAGCATGTGCGTCACGGCCTCCCACTACGCAAACCCGGATGGCACCCTGCGGACAGATAAGGTTTTCCGGACGTACACTGCTTCACGGGATCTGACCGTCGAAGAAATTCTCGAAGGCTGGAAGGCGGCCACCAACACCGTGGTCTACCGGAAGGCCTGCCTGGAAGAGGACGTGATTATTCCGTTCCTCGGCACCTGCGTGAACGAGGATTATGCGCGGATGGTGTATATGGCGCTGAAGGGAAAGGTGCATTACATCGACCGGCTGACCGGCGCCTACCGGATCGGGAATTCCGGTTCCTTTTCTGACGACACGCATAAGCGGCCGGAGGTTTACAGGGCGCGCGTGGTCGAATTCGCGAACATGATGGACCGAATGGACGCTTATACGGAAGGAAAATACACGGAATTGATCCGGAAAGTACGGGATCGCCAGCTGTTTGACATGTATGCAAACCTTGGGGACCGGGAAAACATGAAAAAATACCTGCACGCCTATGACGACGCGTCGCCGGTGTGGCGGACACTGGAGAAGATCCGCACGGTGATTCCGGGGCCCATGAACAGGGTGAAAGATATGATTCGGGGAATCCGGAAGTGAACGTGATCAAAAATTTCCTGTGGCGCTTGGCAGAGCGCGTCGGGGCCCAGGGCGTGAAGCTGCTGGTGGAGCTGGTGCTGGCCCGGATTTTGCTGCCGGAGCAGTACGGCGTGATCGCCATGGTGGCGGTTTTCATCACGGTATTCAACGTGTTTGTGGACAGCGGCCTGGGCAACGCCCTGATCCAGAAGAAGGACGCGGACGACCTGGATTTTTCCAGCGTCTTCTGGTTCAACGTGGTCTGGTGCATTGTGCTCTACGGGATTCTGTTCCTGATTTCCCCGCTGGTGGCCTCCTTCTATCACCGGGAGGAACTGACGCTGATCCTGCGGGTGCTGGGACTCCAGATCGTGATCTCAGGGGTCAAGAACGTCTACCAAGCTTATGTCTCTCGGACGATGCAGTTCCGGAAGTTCTTTTTCTCGACCCTGGGCGGTACCGTCGGCGCCGCGGTGATCGGTATCACGATGGCCTACCGGGGATACGGGGTGTGGGCGCTGGTGGCCCAGCAGCTGTTCAACGTGCTGACGGACACGGTGATCCTGACGATTACGGTGAAATGGCATCCAAGAAGGATGTTTTCTTTCGAACGGCTGAAAGGCCTGCTTTCCTACGGATGGAAGCTGCTGCTTTCAGCCCTGCTGGACACGCTGTACAACGAGGCGCGGTCGCTGATTATCGGCCGGAAATACACGTCGGAAGACCTGGCTTTCTACAACCGGGGCGAGCTTTTTCCCCAGGTCATCGCCGCCAATGTGAATACCTCTATCGACAGCGTGCTGCTGCCGACCATGAGCCGGGAACAGGATGAGCGGTATAAGGTCCGCGCGATGACCCGCCGGGCCATCATGACGAGCACCTATATCATGGCGCCGCTGATGATCGGCATCGCCTGCGTCGGAACGCCGATGGTCCGTTTGATTCTGACGGAGAAGTGGATGCCCTGCGTGCCGTATCTGCAGATCTTCTGCGCGTCGATGCTTTTCTTCCCGATTCATACCGCGAACCTGAACGCTATCAAGGCTCTGGGCCGCAGCGACCTTTTTCTGAAACTGGAGATTCTGAAAAAGGTGATCGGCATTGCACTGATCCTGATCACGATGCACATCAGCGTGCTGGCGATGGCGCTGAGCACGCTGGTCAACAGCCTGCTTTGTCAACTGATCAACACCTGGCCGAACCGGAAGCTGCTGGACTACAGCTACGGGGATCAGATCAGGGATATTCTGCCGAACATCCTGCTGGCCGCTGTGATGGGAGGATGCGTGTTTGTTGTCGGGTTGATCGGCCTTCCGGACTGGGCAACGCTGCTGATTCAGGTTGTCCTCGGCGCGGCCCTTTACGCCGGACTTTCCGCGGCAACAAAAAACGAAAGCTACCGCTATCTGCTGGATGTGCTGAAAAACTTCCGATATAAAAAATAGTAAAGAGGAAAAGAGTTTGACTCAGAACATGAAAGAAATCCTGGTGACCCGCTCTTCCATGCCTTCCTTTGAGGAATACATGGAAGAAATCCGACCCATCTGGGACAGCCACTGGCTGACCAACATGGGCCCAAAGCACGCGGAGCTGGCGGAAAAGTTGCGGGAATATCTGGGGGTGGAACGAATCGACCTGTTCACCAACGGTCACATGGCTATTGAGCTGACGCTTCAGGCGATGGGGCTGGGGCAGGACGGACGGAACGAGGTAATCACGACACCTTTCACCTTCGCCTCCACGACCCACGCGATCGTGCGTAACGGGCTGGAACCGGTGTTCTGCGACGTTGATCCGGAAACCTTTACCATGGATCCGGACAGGCTGGAAGAAAAAATTACGGAGAAAACCTGCGCGGTTTTGCCGGTGCATGTTTATGGGAACATCTGCGATACGGAGGCGATTGAAAGAATCGCCCGGAAACATGGATTGAAAGTGATCTACGATGCCTGCCACACCTTCGGGGAAACCGTGAACGGGAAAGGTGTCGGAACTTTCGGGGACGCGAGTTGCTTCTCTTTCCACGCCACGAAAGTATACAATACCATTGAGGGCGGCGCGGCCTGTTTCCGGGACGGGAAACTCGGCGAAAAGCTGTATAACCTCAAGAACTTCGGCATTCACGGGCCGGAGGAGGTACGGGCGGTCGGCGCCAATGCCAAGATGAACGAATTCTGCGCGGCCATGGGCCTCTGCAATCTGCGTCACGTGGAAAAGGAGATCGAAAAACGGCGGCAGGCGGATCTTCGCTACCGGACATATCTGGAAGGAATTCCCGGCCTGCAACTGAACTGCGTACAGCCCGGAGTGCGGCACAACTACGGCTATTTTCCGGCGGTGTTTGATAAAGAAATATTCGGAGCGGATCGGAATGAGGTTTTTGAGGCGCTGGCCAAACACAACATCGGCGCCAGGAAATATTTCTGGCCCCTGACCAGCGCCTTCGCCGCCTTTGCAGGGAAATATGACCCGAGGGAGACGCCCGTGGCCCTGAAGGTCAGCGAGAATGTGCTGACGCTGCCGATGTACGCGGATCTGGAGACGGAAGACATCGACCGGATCTGCGAAATTGTGGTGGTCTGCCGGAAATGATGACGGACATTCTGAAAAAAACACTGACGGACAGGCGGCGGTGGGTTTTCACGGGGGTTGTTGGGCTGATCTTTTCGGCGCTGACTTCCTGGGGCCGGGCACTGGATGCGAAGGGCAGCGTGGATTTCTTTGGACAGCTGCCGGGAATTCTGCTGTTGACGCCCGTGCTTGCCCTGGGGATCTCGCTTGTCTGGCTGGTGCTCGAAAAAACAGACCGTGCAGAAGGGCCTGAAACGGGAATCCTGGCCCGGAAGAAATGGCTGATTCCGCTGATTCTGCTGCTCTGCTGGCTGCCGGCGTTTCTGGCTGAGTACCCGGGCGGGTTCCGGTATGATGCTTCGGGAGAACTGGCCCAGGTGACAGAGCAGCTCGGTTTCCGGGGCGACTATCCGATGCTGCATTCGGCGATCGTGACCTTTCTGCTGCCGGCGATGCATTCCCTCACGGGCAGCTGGGATACCGGCGTCACGGTCTATGTGGTTCTCCAGATGCTGCTGATGGCGGGGATGTATACCCACATCCTGCGAACGCTGATCCGAAAGGGTGTACACCGGTATGTGATCCGGTATGGACTGCTTTACTGTACGCTGTTCCCGGTGGTCCAGATGCTGGCGGTTCAGGAACTGCGGGACGTGACGTTTGCGGCGTTGTTTACATATACGGTGTTCTGCCTGTACCTGCTGCGCACGGAGAAGGAGCGAATTCTAGGAAATCCTCTGAAAGCAGCCGGATGCGCCGTCGTGATGAGCCTGATGTTCCAGTCCAGAAACAACAACGCGGGCATTCTGTTTCTGATCCTGGTGATCCTGGTCAGTCTTTGTGTTTTCCTGAAAAACCGGAGGGAGTATTTCCTCGGGGCGGCCGTCTGGGCCGTTTCCGGCATCGGATCCTTCCTGCTGATCGGCGGGATCCTGAGCCTGATCTGCCGGCCGGTGCTCTATGGCCCGACGCCGGCCTCCTCCATGTCTCTTCTGAGTCAGCCCCTGAGTCGGGCGTATGTGCTGGAAGGAGAGAACTGGCCGGAGGAAGACCGGGAGACCATCGCGGAATACATGGATCTGGAAGGGCTGCGGTATATTCCGTCCTATGCGGACGATACCAAGGCCCGGATCCGGGTGAACGCGTTCAAATACGCGGTCTTCTGCGGAAAGATCGGGATGAAATATCCCGGGATCTGTCTTGACGCTATTCTGGCCCAGACGCAGAAAATGTGGGATCCGTACGCCGTGATTGATGGCTATAATCAGTATTTCACGAAGCCGGGAGATCCCTATTGGGGATACGATAAATGCTACTTTGCCATTATGCCGGAGAACGAGGAGCCGGTGGGCCACGGGACCATGCTGCCATGGCTGCTGAATTTCTATACGACGATCGGCCTGCGGATCTCCTTTGAGAAAATCCCGGTGGTGCGCATGTTCTTTTCCATTGGTGCGCAGCTCTGGCTGGTGGTGCTGTTGTTTTTTTATCTGTGGTACCGGAGAAAGACAAAGCTCCTGCTGCCTGTCGGGGCGATGTTGCTGTATATGATCGGCAACGCTTTTGTCCCCTTGGTGCTGCTGCGGTATTTTGCAGGGATCTTCCTGTGCCACCCGATGATTGCCGCATTCCTGTTCCAGAGCGGGAAATCACAATCAAAAATGTCGGAGGAAGCTGTTTGAATAAAGAATCCTTTCGTAAAACCGCGAATACACGGATCATGGGTCCGGTAGCCAGGCCCCGATGGATCACCTGGATCTACACGGCTTTCACGCTGGTGATGCTTTTGCATCATGTTTATGTGACGGTTTTTTTCCCTTTTCCGGAAAACGGTGCGATACCGTTGCGGTTCGTTTGGGTACTTTGGGCGGGAGTTACAATCATACTCGGCCGGATGTGGGAGGACAAGTGCTTCTGGATCCTGACGGTTCTGCTGCTGATAAAAATCCTGCGGATTGCGATCCCGACGCCGGAGCTTCTCAGCGAAACCCAGACGGTATACGAACTTTGCATTTATGCTTTCTACATCTGTTACGGCGCCGGCCGCGTCCTCGGCGGAAAAGACAGAGAAAGATTCATTTCCCTGTTCTGCGCTCTGTGGACGCTGGCGATGGTAGTTTACTCCTGTATTGGACTGTATACGGCATTTACGGGGGTTGAGGTTCCGAATTTCGGGAACAGGCCTTTTACGCTTCCTGCTAACGAAAAGCGTCTCTGGCCTGTTTATCATCCGGTGGAGGCCGGCACCCTGGCGGCGCTCAGCATCGCGGTGGCGTTCGTTGGTTTCTTCATGACAAAACGGAAGCTGCTCCGATGGCTGTATATCCCCGCGATCCTCGCGATTTTCCTGCTGAATGTTTTCTGCGCTTCCCGTACCAGCTATATCCTTTCAGCCATGGCCGTGGCTATTGTGCCGGCCATGCTGCTTTATGAAACGCTTCAGAAACGGAAAAAACAGGGGAAAAGGTCTGCGTTCCTTCGGCTTGGGGCTTCCTTCACGGTTTTTGCTGCGCTGACCTTCCTTTTACTCTTTGTCCAGATGCAGGCGATTCCTGTCTTTAACTCCCTGAAATCCCAAAGCCTGATTTCAACAGCTGCGGCGGAAGAAAAAGCAGAGAAGCCTGCAGAAACTGACCCATCCGAAATGCGGGATCCTGCCGAAGAGAGTGGTGAAGCAGACGACAACCGCCTGGGGACCAGGTCTTTTGTCAGCGATGAAGGGATCGACGGCTTCCTGACCGGCAGATGGCAGATCTGGATTCACTGCTGCTCTGGCATCAGCCACTATCCGATTTATGCGTTGATCGGCGCCGGCGTCCATGATCCGATGCACCACATAAATTACTATATCCGTTACGGCCTGGCGTTGCCGTACATCTACCATTTTCACAGCACTTTCATCCAGACGCTTTGGGAAAGCGGCATTCCGGGATTTCTGCTATTCACGGCTTTCTTCGGGATCTTCCTTTGGAACGCTTTCCTTCTTTTCCGAAACAGGAAGCTGCCTTTCTGGCAGCGTCTGATTCCGCTACCGGCATTTCTCTGCTGGCTTGCCGATATGGTCGACGTTGCTGGTTACTGTAATTTTGGCAAACCGCCGATGACCCTCCTGTATCTGTTTGCAGGATTGACGATCGCGTTTGCACGCGAAATGCAAAAAGGAGAAAAACAATCATGAACAGCTGGAACGGTTCAACCCTTCTCATTACCGGAGGTACCGGATCCTTCGGCAGCACGGTTCTCAAACACTTTCTTTCCTCGGACATCGGAGAGATCCGTATTTTCAGCCGTGATGAAAAGAAACAGGACTGGATGCGCCACAGCCTGCAGGCCAATTACCCGGAACACGCCGGAAAAGTGAAATTCTACATCGGCGATGTTCGCAATCCGGACTCCGTCCGGGAGGCAATGTACGGTGTGAACTATGTTTTCCACGCGGCGGCGCTGAAGGAGGTTCCCTCCTGTGAGTTTTTTCCGATGGAAGCGGTGAAGACCAACATTCAGGGCACGGACAACGTGATCACCGCCGCGGTGGAGAACAGGGTGGAACGGGTGGCTTTCCTTTCTACGGACAAGGCTGCCTATCCGATCAACACCATGGGCATGACCAAGGCTGTGGCCGAGAAGATCGTCCAGGCAAGGGCTCAGGTGGCTTTTGAACGCAGCGGATCCGTGCTGTGCTGCACCCGTTATGGCAACGTCATGTGTTCCCGGGGCAGTGTGATTCCGCTGTTCATTGACCAGATTAAGCGCAAGGCGCCGATTACCATCACCGATCCGAATATGACGCGGTTCCTGATGAACCTGGACGAGGCGGTAGACCTGGTGGCCTTTGCCTTTGAGCACGCGGAGCCGGGGGATCTGTTTATCCAGAAAGCCGATGCCAGTACCATCGGGGACCTGGCCAAGGGCGTGATGAAGCTGTTCGGTGAGACCGAATGCAAGATTATCGGCAGCCGCCACGGAGAAAAACTGTATGAGACCCTGATGACCCGGGAAGAACGCCTGCGGGCTACGGACATGGGCAAATACTTCCGGATCGCACCGGATTCCCGGGGATTGAACTATGATAAATTCTATGTCCAGGGCACGGTTCGCACGGAAGGTGAGGTAGCCTACACCAGCCACAACACCAACCGACTGGATGTGGACGGTGTCGTCAGAAAAATCAGTACCACGGACTATGTGAAGGAAGAACTGGAAGGCAGACCCCATTTGGTGGAGGCATAAGGAATGGCAGACTGGAATAACAACGGCCGGCTGAAGCTGCTGATTATTGTCGGCACGCGGCCGGAAATCATCCGCCTGGCGGCGGTCATCAAAAAATGCCGGAAGTATTTCGATACGCTGCTGGCCCATACCGGACAGAACTATGACTATAACCTGAACGGCGTGTTTTTCAAAGACCTCGGCCTGGACGATCCGGACGTATATCTGGAGGCGGTCGGAAAAGATCTGGGTGAAACGATGGGAAACATCATCGCGAAAAGCTATGAGCTGATGGTTTCCCTGCAGCCGGAGGCGGTGCTGGTCCTCGGAGATACGAACTCCTGCCTGTCGGTGATCGGGGCGAAGCGCCTGCATATTCCGATTTTCCACATGGAGGCCGGAAACCGCTGCAAGGACGAGTGCCTGCCGGAAGAAACGAACCGCAGGATTGTCGATATCATCTCCGACGTGAACCTTGCCTATTCCGAGCATGCCCGCCGGTATCTGGCGGACTGCGGCCTGCCGAAGGAGCGGACCTATGTGACCGGCAGCCCTATGGCGGAGGTTCTGACGGAGAATCTGGCTGCAATAGAAGCCTCGGATATTCTTGAACGGCTCGGCCTGGAAAAGGGAAAATACATTCTGCTTTCAGCCCATCGGGAGGAGAATATTGACACCGAAAAGAATTTCACCTCGCTTTTCACGGCGATCAACCAAATGGCGGAGAAATATGATCTTCCGATCCTGTATTCCTGCCATCCAAGAAGCCGGAAACGACTGGAAGAGAGCGGATTTGCGCTGGATCCCCGGGTGATTCGGCACGAACCTCTCGGTTTTCACGATTATAACTGTCTGCAGATGAACGCCTTCTGTGTAGTGTCTGATTCCGGCACACTGCCGGAGGAAAGCTCTTTCTTTGTTTCCATTGGAAAGCCTGTGCCGGCGGTTTGCATCCGCACAAGCACCGAACGTCCGGAAGCCCTGGACAAGGGTTGCTTCATCCTTTCCGGCATCGACACAAAGGGCCTGCTGCAGGCGGTTGATACGGCGGTGGAAATGGTTCGGCAGGAAAAAGACGGCGGTGCCGTTCCCGTGCCGGATTATAAGGACATCAATGTCTCCGATAAGGTTGTGAAGATTATTCAGAGCTATGTCGGGGTTGTGAATAAGATGGTGTGGAGAAAGGATATCTGATGAATATTCTGGTGACAGGCGCGAAGGGGTTTGCCGGACGGAACATCGTTGAGAACCTGAAATGCATCCGGGACGGGAAGAACCGGACGCGGCCGGGTCTTTCCGTCGGGGAGATTTACGAGTATGATCTCGATTCCACGCCGGAAGACCTGGATGCTTACTGCGCGAAGGCGGGTTGGGTCTGCCATCTGGCCGGCGTGAACCGTCCGAAGGATCCGGCGGAATTCCGTAACGGGAATTTTGGCTTTACGTCACAGCTTCTGGATACATTGAAGAAACATAGCAATAAAGCGCCGGTGATGATTTCCTCCTCAGTGCAGGCCACGCTCAGCGGCCGCTTCGGCGACAGCGAATACGGTCGAAGCAAACGGGACGGAGAGGAACTGATGTTCGCCTACGGGGAAGAAACCGGCGCACCGGTGTATGTCTACCGTTTTCCGAACCTGGCGGGAAAATGGATCCGCCCGAATTACAACAGTGCCATCGGCACCTTCTGCAACAATATTGCCAACGATCTTCCGATCACGGTGAACGATCC
Source organism: uncultured Eubacteriales bacterium (assembly GCA_902764875.1). Taxonomy (GTDB): domain Bacteria; phylum Bacillota; class Clostridia; order Christensenellales; family Aristaeellaceae; genus Aristaeella. The sequence goes on along the minus strand of CACWXP010000025.1, from coordinate 29,765 downwards.
GAAGGTGGAGCTGGAACTGCTGTTCATCGACGATCTGATAGAAGAGCTTTTTGACTGCATGGAAGGCCGGCCGCATCGCTGCGAATATGACGGGGTGAACCCGGTTCCTGCGGAGAACGGCCGCTACTGTTTCTGCCCGGTGACGCATAAGGCCACGCTGGGGCGGATTGTGGAGCTGCTCGAAACCTTCCGGGATCAGCCGAAAACGCTGCGAATGCCCTCCATGCCCGCCGGCAGCTTTGAGAAGAAGCTCTATTCCATGTTCCTGAGTTATCTGCCGAAGGAGAAAACGATCTTTGATCTGAAAATGAATGTTGACGACCGGGGTTCCTTTACGGAACTTCTGAAAACCGCGGATTGCGGCCAGTTCAGCGTGAATATTTCCAAACCCGGTGTGACCAAAGGCCAGCACTGGCATAATACCAAATGGGAATTCTTCATCGTGGTGTCCGGTCACGGCCTGATCCGGGAACGCAAAATCGGGAAAAATGAGATTCGGGAGTTTGAGGTAAGCGGGGATAAGATACAGGCAGTGCATATGCTGCCGGGATATGCGCATAGTATCATCAACCTCTCCGAAACCGAAAACCTGGTGACCCTCATGTGGGCCAATGAACCTTTTGATCCGGACCGGCCGGACACGTTCCGGGAACTGGTTTAGTATTCGGTGACAGATATATACTGCATCGCAGAACAGGCGCTTTGCGGTCTGCATTGAGGTTTTCCGATGCTTCAGCACATTCATGCGCCGGAACCCCAATGCAGGCGGGTTGAGAGCTTTGTCCGATGCGGACCATGTTTCATTGTGAAAAACAGAAAGGAGACCTGTTCATGACCATTATCGTTACCGGCGGCGCCGGATTCATAGGCGGCAACTTCATTCACTATCATCTGAAGAAGCATCCGGAGGACCGTGTGGTCTGCATCGACAAGCTGACCTATGCCGGAAATCTTTCCACATTGGTCCCGGTGATGGACAACCCGAATTTCCGCTTCTGCAAACTGGACATCTGCGACCGGGAAGGTGTATTCAAGGTTTTTGAAGAAGAAAAACCGGACACGGTCATCAATTTCGCAGCGGAGAGCCATGTGGACCGGAGCATTGACAACCCGGGTATCTTCCTGCAGACCAACATTATCGGTACGGCGACCATGATGGACTCCTGCCGCGCTTTCGGGAACATCCGCTATCACCAGGTGTCCACGGATGAAGTGTACGGCGACCTGCCCCTGGACCGGCCGGATCTCTTCTTTACCGAAGAAACGCCGATTCATACTTCTTCACCCTATTCCTCCAGCAAGGCCGGCGCGGATCTCCTGGTGCAGGCCTATCACCGGACCTACGGGCTTCCGGTGACGATTTCCCGTTGCTCAAACAACTATGGGCCCTATCATTTCCCGGAGAAACTGATTCCTCTGATGATCGCCAACTGTCTGAACGACAAGCCCCTGCCGGTTTACGGCGAGGGGAAGAATGTCCGGGACTGGCTGTATGTGGAGGATCACTGCAAGGCGATCGACCTGATTGTCCGGAAGGGCCGTATCGGGGAAGTCTATAATGTGGGCGGCCACAACGAGATGGCGAACATCGACATTGTGAAGCTGATCATCAAAGAGCTTGGTAAGAGCGAGGATCTGATCACCTATGTGACCGACCGCAAGGGGCACGACCTGCGATATGCCATTGATCCGACGAAGATTCATCAGGAGCTGGGATGGCTGCCGGAAACGAAGTTTGCCGACGGGATCAAAAAAACCATTCAATGGTACCTGGATCACCGTGAATGGTGGGAGGAAATCATCAGCGGCGAATATCAGCATTACTATGAAAAGATGTATGGGAACAGATAAATGAAAGTATTTGTGACAGGCGTCTGCGGCCAGCTGGGCCATGACTGTGTGAATGAGCTGATTTCCAGGGGCCATGAGGCTGTCGGTTCGGACATACAGCCATCCTATTCCGGTGCTTTGGACGGAACAGCCGTGGTTTTTGCCCCTTATGTCCGGTTGGATATCACGAATCCGGAAGCGGTGAAAGAGACGATCACTGAAATCCGTCCGGATGTAATTGTTCACTGCGCTGCCTGGACGGCGGTGGATGCGGCGGAAGAAGAAGAAAACCGGGTGAAAGTGGACGCGATCAACCATCTGGGGACACGGTACATTGCCGAAGCGGCCAAAGCTGCGGACGCGAAGATGGTCTACACTTCCACGGATTATGTGTTTGACGGAAAAGGGGAGCGCCCCTGGGAGCCGGATGACAAGTGTTATGCCCCGCTGAATGTATACGGGCAGAGCAAACTGGATGGGGAGTTGGCGGTTTCCTCAATTCTGGAGAAATATTTTATTGTTCGGATTGCCTGGGTTTTCGGACTGAACGGAAAGAACTTTATCCGGACCATGATCAATGTGGGCAGAACCCACGACGTCGTCCGTGTTGTGAACGATCAGATCGGTACGCCGACCTATACGCTGGATCTGGCTCGTCTGTTGGCGGACATGATTGAAACGGACAAATACGGTTATTATCACGCGACGAACAGTGAATCCGAACCCGGCGGATATATCAGCTGGTATGATTTTTGCTGTGAGTTTTACCGGCAGGCAGGCCTTTCCACACAGGTGATCCCCGTGACCACGGCGGAGTACGGCCTTTCCAAAGCCGCCCGGCCGGAAAACAGCCGGCTGGACAAAAGCAAGCTGGAAGCTGCCGGATTCAGACCGCTTCCGCCATGGCAGGACGCGGTGGCCCGTTACCTGAAAGAAGCGAAACTGTAACAGTGTAAGTTTCACGGCACGGGCTTTTCCGGCGCATCAGCAAATAAATCGTGCCGGAAAGCCTTGTATTATGTGGCTTATTCAGTATAACAGGAGGTTTTATGAAAGGCATTATTTTGGCAGGCGGTTCAGGGACAAGGCTTTATCCTCTGACCAAGGTTACTTCCAAACAGCTGCTTCCGATTTACGACAAACCCATGATCTACTATCCTCTTTCCACGCTGATGCTTGCCGGAATCCGGGATATCCTGATCATTTCCACGCCGGAGGATACTCCGCGGTTTGAGACGCTTCTCGGTGACGGAAGTCAATTCGGGATCAGCCTGAAATACAAGGTGCAGCCTTCTCCGGACGGTCTGGCGCAGGCATTCATCCTGGGCGAGGAATTCCTTGCGGGCGGCGCCGGAGCCATGGTGCTGGGCGATAATCTTTTCTATGGGAACGGATTCCGGAGCATGCTGAAGTCTGCGGTTGCCAACGCGGAAAAAAACGGACGGGCCACCGTCTTCGGATACTATGTGCCGGATCCGGAACGCTTCGGAGTGGTTGAATTTGATGGAAACGGAAAGGCGCTGAGCATCGAGGAAAAGCCGAAGAAACCCAAGAGCAACTATGCGGTGACTGGCCTCTATTTCTACCCGGCGGGAGTGGCAGACCGGGCGAATCTGGTGAAACCCAGCGCCCGGGGAGAACTGGAGATTACAACTTTGAACGATATGTATCTGAACGACGGGCTGCTGGATGTGCAGCTGCTGGGCCGGGGGTTTGCGTGGCTGGACACCGGAACGATGAAGAGTCTGCTCGACGCGGCCAACTTTGTCGAAATGATCCAGAGCCGGCAGGGAATTACGATTTCCGCGCCGGAAGAAATCGCTTACGTCAACGGGTTTATCGGGAAGGAAAAACTGCTGGAATCCGCTCAAATGTACGGGAAGAGCCCCTATGGGGAGCACCTGAAGGCGGTTGCGGAAGGAAAGGTCAGATACTGATGCAAAACTTCATAAAAAAGATACTCGCTGTGGTGCTAGCGAGTATCCTGATCCTGGGGCTACTTCCAGGAACAGTGGCGGAAGAGACAAAAACGCCCGTGATTAACTGTTATGACTTTGATCTTCGTTTTCATCTGGAAGCGGACACCTTCCCTTTCAGGGATCGGAAGTATATTCAAGGGTACGAAGAACTATTGGATGCAATACAGTTCAAAGGGAATTTTGCCTACTGTCCGGAAACCGACTGTATGGATCTGCATGTACAGGTGATTCCCGACGCCGATCCGGAGGCAGCTCTGGAGTTCAGAGTGTTTGGCTGGATTGCCAACTGGCTCAACGTTTCTTCTCCGTTGATGGGAGACAAGGCAGTCTGTTTTAAACCGGATGATATGCTCAGCTTTTCCATGCGGGCTTGGGATTTCTTCCAGATTCCGCTGTTCCATTTTGCGATTCTGTCGCCGGAAATCCTTCCGGATGCCTGGGTGGAACTGGCTGAGTGTTGGTGGAATGAAACCAAAGTGATGGAGGATAATACCCTCACGGTTGAAGCCATGGATCGGATTATGGAAGAACTGAGATTGCAGTTTACTGACGATATCCGGGTGACGAAACTGGTGGATGCCGCAACAAAGGCTATGGCAGATTCCGGGCTTGCACTGGATGAAATTCATCGTTTACCGGATCTGCTGGCTGTTGCGGCGGACGGACAGAACCTGACGATGGAAATGGAGAAAACAGACGAACTGAAAGACGTCCGATGGCTGAATCATCGTGGGGAAACCCTCTACCGGTCGCATAAGACTCCGAACACTTTTGAAGAAGAGCTGACGCTGCCGGGCAGCAGTTCAAACTATATGCCGGCCTATTCCTTCAGCAGTGAGAAGACAGAAAAAGAATCTTCCTTCAGCCTGGATGTTTCCTGGGACAAGGTTGCGGAGGAGACATCTGAGAATGAAAACATGCCGGAGACGCTGCTTCGCATCAAAGCCAATATCGACCACCTTCCTGCAGAATTCCCGGTCGATTCCGATTTTTCCGGACGGGCCAAAGTGGAAGGGATTTTTCTTCCGAACTTTGATTATCTGATTCACGGAGTTGTTGCCGGAGCAAACGGTTCGGTGAAACTGACACTGAGCAATCCGGATAAGCCGGATGCAGAGCCGGTATTCACTGTTACGGGACAGTTCACACCGGTTTCCTATGGCGGACCGCTCGAATATATGATCGGTGATATCATTACGGATTACAGTTTGTTTGATCTGACGGACGACACACTGGCAGAACTTGTTGAAACGGTTTTTCCCGCGGTGATGGATAAAGTTCCGGACTTTGTTTACGCGATTCCGATTCACAGTGTGCAGAGCATTCTGGACACACTCGAGAAGTACAGACTGTTGCAGGTGTTAATCAAGTAAGCCCCCGGTGCCAGTGCCGGGAAGAAGGATTTACTGTTTTACTTTTTGCCGGATCAAAAAGACCCGGAGTGCAACGCACTCCGGGTCTTTTATACCCTTTCGCGGGTTGACCGGAATCTTACTCGTACCGGACTTCGCGGGGATTACGGCCCTTGTCGTCTTTGTTTCTCTGATAGAGAGAATCGTAATCCATACCGATGATGATGGTTCTGCCGGGCTGGAGTTCAATCTCTTCACCGTTCTCATCATAGAACACAGTGCGGTCTTCGATGGTGTCGCGCTTCCAGACGCCGGCAATATGTTTACCGCCCATGAAGTAGTCCGCGTTGCCGGTGCCGGTCAGAACCGGATAAGGCATTTCGTTGCCGGGCCACTTGTCTTCGATACCCTGAATAATGATATTTGCGAAGGTAATGGGGTCACCGGGGACGGACTGGATATCGATGGTATTGCCGCCGCCGTTGACGGGCGTGACCTTGGTTTCGGTACCGGGTGCAACCACCTGCTCCTCGAAGAGAATCGGATTGTTTTCCGGATTGCTCAGATCGGTGATCGCGTAACGGTAGTAGGCATTTTCATCTTCATCGTATTCATACATGCAGTTGAAATACCAGTCGCCGTCGCCGTTTGTCGCATTATCCTTATCGAAGAACACATAAACGGTTTCCGCACTGTCACCGGCATCCGGCACGTCATCTGCGAACTTGAAGGTATGATTCTTAAATTCACGCGGGGTTTCGGCGTCTACGGTCAGGATGTTGGTATACAGATCCGACAGACCCCACAGATAGTTGTTGTATCCGCTCTTGTCACCGGTCCAGCGGTATGTATACGTTCTGAACTTTTTATTGTCCAAGCCGTTGAAAACCTGGATGGAAGACTGCGGGAGCTTCTGATCGTTGGCAGAAACGTCAGTGATGAGGCCCAGTTCTCGAACCAGTCTGCTCACGTTGGTGTCGCACTTTCCCTTCTGCCAGTCGTAGGCGTCATCCTGCTGTCCGGCATAGAAGTAGGGAGCACCCCACTCCTGACGAATGGAGATGTAACCCACACGGGTGGAACGGGAGGCGCCGGCGAAGGGTGGCAGATAGTCGTTGAAGACGAAGCACATACGGGTCACACCGCCTTTAGCTTTCGGCAGCTCATAGATGATGTCGGCATAGCTGCCGTACCAGGGAGCGGCAACACCGAGAGCGCTGTTGTAGCCGCAGTGCTGCACCATGACGGGGTAATATTCGCCGGTGATGGCCATACCCAGCGTACCGGGCTCCGCCAGATCAGCCAGTTCGTCCAGGCTGCGGCCTGTGGTGGGGCTGATACCGTCTTCGACTTCATTGTCGCCGGCGGGCTTGACATTGACTTTGCGCTCTTTGGTGTCCACTACCTTGGCGCTGCTGATGTCAGCCAGCGCGACGGCAGAAGAAAGCACAAGAGCGAGAACCAGGACCAAACTCAGCAGTTTCTTCAAAATTGATCACTCCTTCTGTAATTTTCTACCATATCTATGGTAAAATCATGACACATAGTACCACAGGAAGCACCGAATGTCAAACGGTCCTTCCGGGGAAAACACCCGAAACGATAAAGAAAAAGGAGCTTTCAGACAATGGCTGTGGAAAAGAAGAACGGAACCTTCAGACTGGAGGAAGGACTGGACAGGATTGTTTCCCCGATTAACCTGATTTTTCCGGATCACAGCAAGGTGAGCTATAAGAACGGAACAGAGCTTGCTACAGTCGTTTTTGACCGCTCTTACAGAATCAAATCCATTGCAGCTGTAGATGATGAGATTGGTATAATCCTTGAGGAAGGCGATGCTTCTGCTTAAGGCGGTAAGTACATGGAAACGGGGAAAAATGGACTTCCGAATGTTTGCAATATGGCCGGTTTTCAAAAATCGGTCTTTTTTTTGCCCGTTTCGAACTTTGACCTTCCCTGACATTTTGCTGCGCGGTATAATAACATAAATAAGAAACCGGGAGGGCAGACGATTGAAGAAACCGAAAACGATTCTTTGCATCGCAGCCATTCTGGTGTTTGCAGCCGCGGCCTTTCTCGGATTCTGGCTTTACCGGCATGAAAAGGCCCAGAATGAGGATCTGCGCGAATTGCAGTCCCGCCAATCTGCTGCCCTGGCCGCTGCGGAAGAGCTGTCCGCCAGACTGACGCGGCTTGAGATCAAATCGGATTATGCAGAAGCTTCCTATATATACTTCCCTCTTGGCAATAGCATCACGGTTCACGCTCCGAACGAAGTTTGGTGGAACGAGGTCGGCATGGCTGCGTCCGATGCGGATCACGACTATGTTCATCTGGTTGCTGCTTATCTTTTCGCATCTCGCGGAAAGACTGCCTGCCATCCATATTACTTTTACGCCTGGGAAACTGCGGAGGACCGTTCATCGAAACTTTCCCTCCTGGATCCGTTTCTGGATCCGGGACTGGATCTGGTGACAATCCAGCTGGGGGAGAATGCGGAGGATCTTTCAACCTTCGAACAGGATTTTGAGGAACTGATCCGCTATGTGCAGGCGAAGTCTCCCGGGGCAAGGATGCTGGTGATTGACGATTTTTGGCCCAATGGGGAAAGAAGCCGGATGAAGCAGAGCGCTGCCGAAAAGACCGGCGCCGAATTTATCTCCCTGAAAGATATTCAGGGAAGCGTTGGTATGGAGGCCGGAACAGGCGCTGTTGTGTATGATGCGGCCGGGAATCCGCATACGGTGGAAAACGCTGATGTCGCCGCTCACCCCGGAGACATCGGGATGCAGGCGATTGCCGACAGGATCATCGAGGCTCTGCAGGCTGATGAAGCGAACCGTTGATTGCTGAGATAGAAGTTTGAAAGTAATGTTTTATGACGCATTGATCAATGGGAGATTGGGGACATAAAATGAGGAACAGTTTGGAGGAGGAACGATGACAGAAAAGAAACAGCGAAGTTCCAATTTCGAACTTCTCCGCATTTTGCTGATGTTGCTCATTATTGCCCATCACTATGTGGTGAATTCTGGTATTGCGGCTGTGGACGGCCCGATTTTTGCCAATCCGACCGCTCCTCATGCGCTTTATCTTCTGCTTTGGGGCGCCTGGGGCAAGATCGGAATTAACTGCTTTGTCCTTCTCAGCAGCTGGTTTATGTGCGAGAAAACCATTTCACTTCGCAAATTCCTGAAACTTCTGCTGGAGTTTATGTTCTACCGGATTGTGATCGCGCTGGTTTTCTGGCTGACAGGCTACGAAAAGATTACCCTGAACGGCGTCCTGAATGCGCTGATTCCGATCCGGGAACTGGCGGACAGTTTTGCTGAAACCTATCTGGTTTTCTTCCTTTTTATTCCGTTCCTGAATATTCTCATACACCATCTGACCGAACGGCAACACCTTCGCCTGCTGGCGCTGCTTTGCTTTGTCTACGTTTTCTTTGGTACTTTCCGGCCGCTTTTTTCGGTGACGATGAATTACATCTCCTGGTTTATGGTTCTTTTCCTGATTGCATCATACATCCGCCGCTATCCGAAACGGTTTTTCGAAGGAACGAAGCGTTGGGGCCTGATTGCGGGCTCATTTGTTCTGATGTCCGCTCTTTCCGTGGTTGCCTGTGCCTTTGTCAGCAAACGAATTGAAAAGACGTACTACTATGTGCTGGTGACCGATGTCAATACACTTCTGGCGGTATGTACAGGTATTGCCGTGTTCCTATTCTTCCGGAACCTGCGGATGAAACCGAATCGGGTGATCAACGCAATTGCGGCGACTGTCTTCGGCGTTTTCTGCATTCATACGAGCAGTGACGTTATGCGCCGCTGGCTTTGGCAGGATACGCTGAAAAATGTGGAATATTTTTATAAACCGATCGGGTACCTGCATATTATCGTGGCGGTTGTCGGGGTCTTCACGGTCTGCGCACTGATCGATTCTTTGTGTGCCCGGCTGATCGAAAAACCTTTTTTTGCCATGCTGGACCGTAAACTGCCGGGCGTGATTTCACGGTGGCAGAGATTTGAAGACCGGTTGATGGAAAAATGGGGCAAAGCATAAAGGAGGCTTGCATGAAAGCGTTGATTCTGAACTCAGGATTGGGATCCCGGATGGGAGATTTGACGAAGGAACACCCGAAATGCATGACGGAGATCGGGAACGGCGAAACGATCGTTTCACGGCAGCTGAAGATGCTGAAAGAAGCCGGCATTCGGGAGATTGTCATGACAACCGGAGTGTTTGCGGACGTTTTACGTGAATACTGTGACAGCCTGGCGCTGCCGTTGCAGATCACGTATGTATTGAATCCCCGCTGCCGCGAGACGAATTATATTTACTCGATTTACTGCGCCCGGGAATATCTGGAGGATGATATTCTCCTCCTGCACGGGGATCTCGTGTTTGAAAAGAGCGTTCTGGACGATATGCTTGTGTCTCCGGTTTCCTGCATGACGGTGTCTTCTGCGGTGCCGCTGCCGAAAAAGGATTTCAAGGCTGTTCTGGACGGAGACCGGATTCTGAAGGTCGGGATTGAATTCTTCGACAACGCTGCGGCAGCGCAGCCGCTGTATTCTCTCCGGAAGGAAGACTGGCTGCAGTGGCTCGGAAAAATCGGGGAGTTCTGCGAGGCCGGAAACACGAAGGTGTATGCCGAAAACGCCCTGAATGCGCTGGAGGGTGCCATAAATATGTACGCGATGGACACGGGTGAACGCCTTTGCGGCGAAATTGACAACCCGGAAGATCTTTTGATTATCCGGCGGAAACTCGGCATGAAGTAAACCGGACTTTGAAAGCGGTTACCGCGGATCACGTAAGGAGGAAAACGAACTTTGTACGCATACTGTCTGTTCTGCCGCACACAGCGCTGCACCAGGATTGCGCAGCTGCTGGAGATCAAGGGAGTTGATCGCGCATTTTCCCCGAAGATTCTTTCCAAACAGCGCAAGCAGGGGAAGAATTATGACCGGGAGCGGGATCTGCTGCCGGGATATGTGTTCATCTTTAATGAAGAGCGCCTGATTGACTATGAAACCTTTGCAGGCATCGATGGCGTGATCCGCCGGGTCGGAAGGACGGAAACGGGTTATGAACTGGAAGGGGCAGATCGGGACTTTGCCTTCGGGTTGCTAAACAAGGATGGAAAAGTCGGCGCACTGAAGATGGTTAAAGTCGGCGAAACGGTCCGGCTGGAGGATTCCCTGTTCGACGGCAGCGAGGGCGTTGTTACCAAGATCGACTACCGGAAGGAGCGCGCCCGCGTGGACTTCAAGTTTGAAGGCAACGACTGCCACGCATGGATCGCCGTCGACGGCATTACGCCTATTAAACCAGAGCAGAGGTGATCAGAAATTGCCGTCTCTTGAACCCTATCGCAATGAACTGGACTATTCCTATGCCCCGGGAATCTTTCCGGCCATGGAGTGTTTGCTGCACCGCCCTGAGAGTGTCCGCCGCCTCTTGGTGCATTCCGCGGCAGTCGGCCGGGATGGCATCGAAAAGCTGATCGCATTGGCAGAAACGCACAGGATTCGAATCGAGGAAGCTGACCGTGTCCTTGCCCGCATCAGTGGGAAGGAAAACTGTTGGGCAGCCGCTGTATTCACAAAATTCAGCGACATACTTCAGAACGACTGTCCCCATGTGGTACTCCATTGTCCGGGGGACAGCGGCAACGTCGGCACAATTCTGCGCACGGCTCTCGGCCTCGGGATTGAAGATGTGGCGCTGATCCGTCCCTGCGTGGATGTTTTTGATCCCCGCACGGTTCGCGCCAGTATGGGAAGCCTCTTCCGCCTTCGGGTGCACGTGTATGATTCCTTTGCGGAATACCGCAATACTTTTTCGGGACGGCCTTTGTATCCCTTTATGCTGGACGCTTCTGTTCCGATGGGGGAGATCAAGGAGGTTCCGCACGTTTATTCTCTGATCTTCGGGAACGAAGGAAGCGGCCTGCCGGCGGAATTTGCCGCCATGGGACAGGCTGTTCGGATTGAGAGCAATGACAAGGTGGACTCCCTGAACCTTGCAATTGCGGCGGGCATCGGGATTTATCATTTCGCATCCAAAGGAGCTTTGGTATGATCTATCGGCCGGAACGAGGAAAAAAAGGCATGTGGCAGTGCGCTGCGCTTTGCGCGCTGAGTGCTTTCGTGTCCATCGTTCCGTTTCTGTTCAGATACGGAGGCTTCCTGCTGATCTGGTCTGATTTTAACCTGCAGCAGATTCCCTTCGGCATGGCACTTCACAATTCGCTTGCCAGCCTGAATCCGGGTGGCTGGACCTGGAGCTACGCGCTGGGCATGTCCACTATTCAGGCATTTTCCTTCTACGCGATGGGAAGCCCGTTCTACTGGCTGAGTCTGTTGTTTCCCGTCACCTGGTATCCCTATCTGGTCGGATGGATTTTTATTCTGAAATACACCGTGGCCGGCATGGCGGCGTATTGCTTCATTCGTCGCTACACGAAGAGTGATACAGCCGCGATTCTGGGCGCCCTGATGTATGCGTTTTCAGCTTATCAGACCACAAACCTGATGTACTACCATTTTCACGACGTCGTCGCGCTGTTTCCCCTGATTCTGACCGGAATTGAGAAGGTACTGGAGGATCCGAAGGACCGGGGATGTCTCGTTTTTGCGGTTTTCATCAATGCGCTGAATAATTATTATTTCTTTGTAATGGAAGCAGTGTTTGCCGCATTATATTTCCTGTTCCGCTGCTTCGACGGAGGGAAGCCGGAATTCCGCAGGCTTGGAAAGGACGTGCTGAACTGCATCCTGTGCGGCCTTTGGGGAATGGCGATGGCCGCGGTGCTGCTGGTGCCGAGCCTGATGTATGTGATGCGGTCGTCCAGAGCGGGTGTTTCCGTTTCCCGTTCCGATCTCTTCTGGAGTTTCCGGTGGCTGTTCTTCACGCTGCGGGGAATACTGCTGCCCGGGGACACGATGGCCTGGCAGAGCGCTTTCTATGAGGACGTTTACGACTCCGTAGCCGCCTGGATTCCGATGGCCGGCATGGGCTTCGCGCTGGCATACTGCCTGAAAAACAGACGGAAGAAAAGTACCTGGCTTTCCCGGATGATTCCGGTACTTTTGCTTCTTTCCTTTTCACCGCTGCTGGCGTCCGTTTTTGACCTGTTCCGGGAGGTCACCTGGCGTTGGTGGTATATGTGGACGCTACTGCTGGCGCTTGCTTCCGCAAAGGTGATGGAAGATGCGGCGGAATACCCTGTGAAAAAGAGCCTGCTGTTTTCTGCCGGGGCGGTGGCTGCGCTTTGCACCGGGGTGTTTATTGCGCATGCTTTTTCCCCGGAGGATCCGGATATTGTACGGTTTCCGGGCCGCTTTCTGGCATACGGAGGGATCGCGCTGGGCGGGATTCTCTGTGCCTTGGGACTGTATCGTTTCGGAAAGCTGAATTCACGGCTGTCCGTGATACTTCTTTGCCTGTTTTGTGCCGGGACTACGGCACTGACGCTCGGGGCTTACAGAAGTTTCTGGGATTTCAGCCAGGATAAGGCTTACATCGAGCGCGGGGCACGGTTAGAGACGCATGATCCGCAGTACAGGTACGGTGTTGCGGAAAATCAGATCATGCTGCCGGGCGGTGGGTCAGGCCTGGGTATTTTCAGTTCCACTCAGCCGTTGGGGGAAAAAGAGTTTGATCTGTTGTTTGATTATGTTTCCAAGAATCAGACTATGAGCAAAGCGCTGGTTCCGGGATTGAGGGAACTGTTCGCCGGAAAATATCGCTTTTCTTCCGATCCGGGAGATCAGACGCCGTTGCAATCGATGGTAGAGAACGGTGAAGTTTTGCATGTGCTGACGCAGGATGTCTGCCCGATCGGTTTTGCAATGGATCATTATATCCTGCGGGACCAATTGATGGCGATTGACAGGGATCACCGGGGTATTGCCTTGCTGTATGCGGCAGTGATTGATCCGGTGGACGAGGCGGCTCTTGCCGGTGTGTGCAATCCGCTGCTTCCGGAAGAAATTCCGCTGGAGGATGATCTTTCTGCCGTTGTTGCGAAGAACACGGAAAACCGGGTTACGAATTTCGACCGGGACAGCCGGGGGTTCTGCTGCACCTCCGACTATGACCGACCCCGGGCAGTCTGGTTCAGTGTTCCGGGGGAAGAGGGATGGACTGCAAAAATTGACGGAAAAAAACAGGAGATCATCTCCTCCGGGGGGATGATGCTCCTGATTGTGCCGGAAGGTCACCATGAAATCGAATTCACCTATGTGACGCCCGGCTATGAGATTGGCCTGTATATTTCACTTGCGGCCATTGCCGCTTTCATTCTCAGTTCAGTCTTCCGAATCCGGACTGACAGACGCCGCCGGGCAGCCGGCTCTCCACGCTGATCCCGGCATCCATAAGCGATTTGATCTGCATGAATACCTCGCCGATGTCGGAGAGGTATTTTTCGATGATTTCGGGGCTGTGGGCGTTTGAGGTATAGAAGGAATTGGAAGCAAGATAACCGCGCTTCAGCATTTCCTGAGTAACAAAGGTTTTGTAGACCAGCGGGCTTTCGCTGCCTTTGACTGCAAAGTGGCTCATGGGCAGGATGCCGCCGATCTCAAGATCCAGTCCGGCTTCGTCGGCCTTTGCTTTCCAGCCTTCCTGGATCAGACGGCCGTATTCGCTCTGCTTTTCCCACACGCGCTCGCGCTCGTAGACCTCAATGCTCTTCAGCGTTGCGGCGAAAGCAACGCGCTCGGTATAGAAGGTGCTGCTGATGAAAGTTCCCTGGGCGGCATCCATGACATCATGCCGGCCAACGATGGCTGTCAGCGGGTATCCGTTCGTCATACCCTTGGCGAAAACCGCGATGTCAGGATTGACGCCGAGAACCCGATGACTTCCGCCGGCACACAGCCGGAATCCGGCGGACACTTCGTCAAACACGAGGACGATGCCTTCTTTTTCAGTTGCTTCCCGGATTTTCTGCAGAAAATTGTCCTTCGGCCAGTCGTTCCGGATCGGCTCCATGACGACTGCTGCAATCTTTCCCCTGTGTTTTGCCATGAGGGCGTTGAACTCATCGATATTGTTGTAATGGAACGGAAGGTTTGTTCCGGCAAGTCCGGAGGGCACGCCCAAAGGCTCCAGGCCGGGGATATGCAGATCGTCCAGAGCGTTTTTATTTGCCAGGTTTGCGGCCAGATACCAGTCATGCCATCCGTGATAGCCGCAGAAAAGGATGATATCCTTTTTTGTGGATGCCCGGGCGATCCGGGACGCCAGAGCCATGGCCTCGCCGCCGGCCTTTGCGAAACGGACACCGCCGGCCCAGGGATGAAGCTCCAGCAGCTTTTCGGCCAGCGCCACTTCTTCCGGCGCGTTCAGGGTGGTCATGCCGCCGTTGTCAATGGCCTCCTTCGCGGCGGCATCGACCTCGTCGTTGGCATAACCCAGGACGTTGGCTCCGATGCCCATATAGCTGACGTCGATGTATTCGTTGCCGTCCAGATCCCAGATTTTGCAGCCCTTGGCCTTTGAATAGTAAGCCGGCCAGTATTCGGGCAGGAACATCTCCGGCCGCTTGCTCAGAAGCTGCGTGCCTCCCGGAATGATTTTCTTTGCCTTTTTATACAATAACTGGCCCTTGCCGCTGTTCGTGATATCCATTTCGCTTCGTTCCTTTCATACTCTTAGTCTTCGGTATCGGAGAGATTATATTCCTTCGTCGGCCGGCCGTCAATTCTTCATTCATTTTTAATTGTTCGTACTTTTTGGGTCTTTCTATTGAAAAACATGGATTTGTCTGTTACAATGGGAACAACCTCGCGAAGAAGGGATGTGTTTGCCATGGCTGAACAGCCGAAGTATCTGCAGGTGGCGGATACGCTGAGGCGTGAAATCGCGGAGGGCATTTTCCGGGATGGACAGACGCTGATGACGGAGGAAGAGCTCCGCCTGCGCTTTGACGTCTCCCGGCAGACGATCCGTCAGGCGATTTCACTGTTGGAGGATGACGGCCTGGTGGACCGCCGGCGGGGAAGCGGAACCTATGTGCGGCACGGGCCGCGCCGGCGGCAGGGAATCATCCACGTCGGGGTGATTACGACATTCATTACGGACTACATTTTCCCTTCCATTACACAGGGAATGGAATCCGTGCTGAATGAGAACGGCGCCGTGCTTTCGCTCAACGCCATGTACAACGACGTCGGGACCGAGAGGAACATTCTCGAGCGGATGCTGGAGGAGCCGGTGGACGGCCTGATTATGGAAGGATGCCGCACGGCGAAGGAAACGCCGAACCGCGACGTTCTTGAGCGCTTTGCCCAGCGGAACATACCGGTGCTGTTTGTGAACGGATACTATCCGGGAATGGAGCACCTGCCTCACGTCGTTATGGATGACTACGGCGGCGGACGGCTGGCGGCAAAAACGGCACTGGACAAAGGGTATACCCGGCCGGCAGGGCTGTTCAAAACGGATGACCGCCAGGGCGCGGAACGGCTGACCGGATTCCGGGACGAACTGCGCACCCGGGGAATTACGGTGCCGGATGAACGCCTGCTCTGCTTCAGCACAGAGGAGCGGAACGATCTGGTGGATTCCGATAAGGGAAAGGCATTGCTGGATGTGCTTCAGCGCAAGGAAGCCGACTGCCTGATTTGCTATAATGATATTTTCGCTGCCCAGTTCCTGGCCAGGCTGCTGGAACAGGGCGTAAAGGTGCCTGAGGAACTGGGGCTGATCGGATTTGACAATGCCACCTTCTCCGGAATCCTGCAGCCGTCGCTGACAACCCTCGGACATCCGAAAGAAGCGTTCGGTTCACTGGCGGCACGGAAGATTCTGCGGATGATTGCCGGAGAAAAGGAAGAAAGCGTGAGCATGCCATGGACGCTGATTGAACGGGACAGCCTGCCGGACAAAAACAGGCAGAACCGATGAGTACGGTTATCCTCTGCGTCGGAAAGATGAAGGAAAAGCCTTACCGGGAAATGGCGGACGAATACCTAAAACGCCTGAGCCGGTTCGGAAAGTTTGAGGAGATCGAAGTACCGGATCTGCCTGAGAACACCGGAAGTTCGGCGTTGGAGGAGCAAGTGAAGGCCAAGGAGGGGGAAACGCTGCGTTCCTGGATTCGTCCCGGCGATCGGGTGATCGCCCTGACGATTCCCGGAAAAAAAACGGACTCGCTCGGGTTGGCCCGGCACCTGCAGGAACTGCGAGTGAGCGGGGTTTCACGGATCGTGTTCGTGATCGGCGGGAGCCTGGGGCTCGGAAACAACCTGCTTGCCCGGGCGGACGAGGAGATGTCCATGAGTCCGATGACCTTTCCGCATCAGCTGGCGCGGGTGATGCTGCTGGAGCAGCTGTACCGCGCGGAAAAAATCATCGCGGGGGAAAGGTACCATAAATAGGGAACAGGATTCAGGGGCAACGAAAGAGGGAAGAGGGAAAAGCCGGCATTGAGAGTAAAGAGAAAAGCAGCCTGGCTGGCTGCATTGCTGTTGGCGGTTCTGCCGGTTGTGACCGGCTGCGGAACGCTGAAGGAATCAGCGACAGCACCAACGGACGCTTTTGCACTGACAACGGCGGAGACTCTTTCGAAGACGACAGAGGCCCCGGAGGCAGCAGAAGATGATCTTTCGCCTGTAACGGCGGAACGGAAGAAGAAAGAAGTTTCGGCTGAAACGCAGGAGAAGGAGTCCGGGCCGATTACCGACCCGCAGGCCATCGCGGATTATATTTTCACTCATGGAGAACTGCCGGATAACTTCATTACGAAAGAGGAGGCAAAGGCTCTCGGCTGGGACAGCGGGCGGAACTATGTGGGCGATGTGGCTCCCGGTAAGAGCATCGGGGGCGACCGTTTCGGAAACTATCAGGGTCAGCTGCCCAAAGCCAAAGGCAGGAAGTTTTACGAATGTGACGTGAACTACAAAGGTAAAAAGCGCGGAGAGGAACGAATTATTTATTCAAACGACGGCCATGTTTGGTACACGAAAGACCACTATGAAACTTTTGAGGAGCTTTTTCCGTCTGACAGATGAGGATGTGTCGGAATCTTCGATTTGAACAACGAGCCCTGTATGAAGGCAGGGTCAGGTTTGGGCAAGGAGGCGTAGAACCATGAAGAGAAGCGGAAAGATCATCGCACTTGCAGCGGCGCTTGTACTGTGCCTGCTGCTGACGGGCTGCTATCAGGCACCGGACGATGTGAACAACGGCGGGGAGACCAACGCCGGGAACAATCTGCCATTCCAGACGCTGCAGCCGACGGCGACTGTGACGATGACACCGGATACGGTGGCGGTGGAGACTCCTGATTCAAATCAGCAGAGTCAGCAGGGACAGAATATCTTCCCGGACAATTCCACGCCGACCCCGACGACGGCTTCCGGCGGAGACTGGAACGACTGGGGCAATTCGGGCAATGCTACCGAAACGGGGACACCTACGACCGTACCTACCGGCGGGACGATTGTCTTCAATCAGGAATCACCGTCCCCGGGCGCGGAAAACACTATACAGACCGTGACCGGAAGCCCGAGCCCGGCGGCGCCGACCACGCCTGCCCCGATTACGCCCACGCCCACGCCCAAGAGCATGCGGCTGGGATTCCAGGGCGAAGCGGTACGTACGGTGCAGCGGAGGCTGAGGGAACTCGGCTACTATACCGGCAGCATTGACGGAGACTTCGGCAAGGAAACGGAAAAGGCCGTGAAAGCCTTCCAGAAGGCCAACGGACTAAGCGCGGACGGCAAAGTTGGCGAGCAGACGCTGAAAAAGCTGAACGACAAAAACGCCAAGACGGCCAAGCAGGCATCCGGCTCTGGTTCCGGCTCCGGTTCCGGTTCCGGCTCAAAGCCCACCGCCACCAAGACGCCGAAGCCCACCGCAACGGCGAACCTGCAAAAGGATTATTATCTGCGCCTGGGTGTTTCCGGCAGCAAGGTGGAGACCCTGCAGCGCCGGCTGATCGAGTTGGGCTGGCTGGGCGGAAAGGTCACGGGGAATTATGATACCGCGACAGAGGCGGCGGTGATCGCTTTCCAGGAGGCAACTTCCGGCATTTGGACGGATGGCATTGCCGGACCGGACACGCTGCGTGCTCTGTATTCCAAGAACGCTGCCCGCTCTAAAAAAGCGGCGGGCGTCAGCGGCGCGAATACCCTGGAGTTCGGCAGCGAAGGCGAAGAGGTTAAGAAATTGCAGCAGAAACTGCAGGATATGGGCTATCTTGCCGGAAGTGTGGACGGCAAATTCGGCGTCGGTACCGAAGCGGCTGTGATTGCGTTCCAGCGGAGCAATAACCTGACGGCGGACGGCAAGGCCGGAACAGCCACACAAAATAAACTGTATTCCGGTACGGCAAACAAGGCAAACGGGAACGCGGTGAAGGTTACCAGCGAAAACTCCGGGGGACGGGATGCATCCGGCATTGCCAGTACGGGCTATGAAACCCTTGAATACGGCAGCGAAGGCGAAGCGGTACGGAAGCTGCAGAACCGGCTGGATGCGCTGGGATACAACCCCGGGTATACGGACGGAAAGTTCGGCCCGTCGACGGAAGCCGCGGTCATGGCCTTCCAGGCTAACAACAGCCTGACGGTGGACGGCAAAGCCGGACCCGCAACGCAGCGTGCTTTGTACGGGACGTCGCAGAAAAACGCTGTGAACTATTCTACTATACAGTCCGGCGATTCGGGCGAACCCGTACGGAACCTGCAGTATACGCTGTATGAACTCGGATATTATGACGGCGCGATCGACGGCAAATACGGCCAGACCACGTCCGACGCGGTTCGTGCCTTCCAGATTGAGAACGGCCTGAAGCCGGTGGACGGCGTCGCAGGTAACCAGACGCTGAGCAGATTGTATTCCTCTGCTGCGATTCCGGCTGCTGCAGCGGGCGACCTGTATGATACGGTACGGCCCGGCGCCACGGGTGAAGTCGTTGTTCAGATCCAGGACTGCCTGGTGCAGCAGGGATATTTGGCTCCTGAAAATATTTCGGGCGCATACGACAAAACAACAAGCGATGCCGTGGAGGTTTATCAGAGTGCCCATGGCCTGAAAGTGGACGGCATCTGCGGAAGTCAGACACTGAGCGTGTTGTTTGGCTATTGATTTGGAGATTCGTACGATGAAGAGGTTGGTCGCGCTGCTAACTGCGGCGGCCGCCTTCCTTCTTCCTCACCGGATATTACACGCCGAACCGGAACCGCCTGCAGCGGAATTCAGATGCCTTGCGGTGGGGATGGACCGGTTTGTGAACGAGGAGAATACGGCACCTTGTTCCGCCAACAATGCGGAAACCATGGCAGGACTGTTCGGAGACTGTCTGCCGGAAGGAACAAAGATCATTCGCCGGGTGAACGGGCCTGCCGGGCGGGCGGAAATGGAAAGCCTGATCCTGGAGGCCTTCGGTGATGCCGGGCAGGAAGATACAAGTATTCTCTACCTGAGCACCCACGGGGTGATCTGGGAAGAAGCAGGCACGGAGAAGACGGCCTGGATTCTGAGCGACGGGGAACACGAAGAAGCACTTGAACCGGAAACCCTGCGAATGATGATGGATCGGATTCAGGGAAAGAAAGTTCTGATTCTGGACTGCTGTCATGCCGGAGCCTCCGCGGAGATGTTTGCGGGCCCGGACTGGCGGCTGCTTGCCGGGTGTGAGGCAGAGGAGGACTGCTATTTCTGGGCGGCGGGGGAAGTGACCGGAACAGGATACTTCACCGCAGCACTGGAAAACGCTCTGCGCGCATCCGCCCGGGAACAGATTGACCCGGACGGAAACGGCGAAGTCAGCCTGAAGGAACTGGCCGGACGGATTCGGGAAATCTACGGTGTGAGTACGGCGGTTATGCTGCCGGAGGAGGATGAGGAAACGCTGTTTCTGCTTCCGGAGGCGCAGACGCAGGAGCGGCTTCTGGATCTGCGATTTGATCCGGAGACAGAAGAAGGAACGCTGCAGTTCCATTTCCGGACGGAGACGCAGGTAAAGCTTGAATACCGGCTTGTCCCCATGGGGGAGAACGGCTGGGACTTTTCCCGGGTGGCGAAGATTCCGGACCGGGAGCGCAGCGGCCAAAAGCGCGGTGTGGTGAGTCCGGGTGAGAAAGACCGGTCGATCCGTGTCAGCCGGGAACGTTTGGGCGAGGATGGAAAGGCACTTTTGCAGATCGTCTCGTGGCGTGGCCTTTACGGTCAGATTCCTGTGCCTGAAGCAACATATATTATAAGGAGTAACTGAAATGAGCGAATGTACACATGACTGTTCAACCTGCGGAGCGGATTGTGCGAGCCGGAAACCGGAGAGCCTTCTGGCACCGCAAAACGCTTTGAGCAATGTGAAAAAAGTGATTGCCGTGATGAGCGGCAAGGGCGGCGTCGGCAAAAGCCTTGTCACCGGACTGATGGCTGTTCTGGCACAGCGGGGCGGCGAAAAAGCTGCGATTCTTGATGCGGATATTACCGGCCCTTCTATTCCGAGAATGTTCGGCATCCATGACAAAGCCATGGGCTGCGAAGACGGAATTCTGCCGGCGGAAAGCCGTACGGGCGTGAAAATGATGAGCGTGAACCTACTGCTGGAGAATGATACGGACCCGGTCGTCTGGCGCGGATCGCTGATCAGCGGTACGGTGAAGCAGTTCTGGACAGATGTCATCTGGGGTGATGTGGATTATATGTTCGTGGATATGCCTCCGGGAACAGGGGACGTCCCACTGACCGTTTTCCAGAGCCTGCCGGTGGATGGAATTATCGTGGTCACAAGCCCCCAGGAACTGGTCGGGATGATTGTGGAAAAAGCCGTGAACATGGCGAAGATGATGAATATTCCCGTATTGGGCATTGTGGAAAACATGAGCTGGGTTGCCTGCCCGGACTGCGGGAAAAAGATCTATCCCTTCGGCGAGAGCAAAACCGCATCGGTGGCGCTGGAACAAGGAATTCCGCTGCTTGCTCAGCTACCGCTGGATCCGACGCTTGCAAGGGAATGCGACACAGGCGTCATTGAACTGTTCAATGAGGACTGGATGACCCCGGTGATGGACGCCGTTGCTGCCTGTCCGAAAAGGATCATTGAAGGGTAAGGAGCCGGTACATGGCGAGACAGAATTCGAATGATCAGCTGCAGCGGCGTCAGAGCCGGAACGCGGCAGCCGAGCGGCAGATCAATCAGGAGACGGTCCGGAAGCGACAGATCCGCAGCTGGATTATCCTGGTGGCGGTGGTTCTGGCGGCTGTGCTCGGGGTTCACTTTCTTCGGGGGTACGGCAAGGGCAAGGAAATCGGTTTGACAAGCCTGCCCTGCTATTCAAACCAGAGTGTGACGCCTTTCCGGGACGGTCTGGTCTATTATGACGGCGTCAGCATTCACCATCTTGCCAGCACGGGCACCATCCGATGGAGCTTCCCGGCCGGAAGCGATATCCGCTTCAGCGTAGGGCCTTCTCATATGGCTGTCTGGAGTGGACGGCAGCTGTTTCTGGTGGATCGGAACGGAAACGCTACCTACAACGAGAGCCTGGAAGGTGAAGTGCAGTTTGCCCGGGTGGGTGAACGGTATGCCGCGGTGGTGGTGGGGCCGGATACGGAACCGAAGCTCATTGTCAAGGATCTGAACGGTGCACAGGTGGATGTGGAGGCGGAAGCCTACAGCGGACTGCTGATTCTGGATGCGGGTTTTTTCGGGGATCAGGGTGAATATATGTGGACCCTGGCGCTTGACGTATTCGGTACGGCACCGAATACCATCATGAATACCTTTCAGGTCGGCAAGATGAACACGGGCGTTATTTCCCTGGGTGAAGCCATGACCTACAAGGTGCTGTACGAAAACGCCCGGCTGCGCGTGTTCTCCACGCAGCAGGTGTATACGTACGATTACAAATGCGTTCAGGATACGAACGCGACGATGCTGGTGTATGGCTGGAAGCTGATCGACTACGAGATTCCGGATCGCGGGCGGGCCAAGCTCCTGCTGGCGCCGACCACCCAGACCAGCAGCGAACAGCTGATCAGCGAGCTGCGGGTGCTTGAAGGTGACAGGGACAAGCGATATACACTGCCGGCAACCTGCGTCGGCGCCCATATGCACAACGGTAACATCTACGCCGTTTCAGGAGACTACGTTTACCGGGCGGATACGAACAGTCAGCGCTTTTTCGGCTATAAGATTCCGGGAGGAACCGGCGGAGAGATTACCGCGTCCTACGGAATTACCAGCGACGGGAAAATGCTCCTCGCATCCGGCGAAAGCATGTACGCCCTGACGCTGCCGAACTGATGAGCAGATACCGTCTTATAGCTGTAAGGGATCGGAAGCGGTAAGACGCACCGGACTTTGGGTACAGCGTTTGGAGAATAGTGAAGGAGGAAAACAGGTTATGGCCAAGGAACAGAAACAGGAATTCGTTACTCACATCACTCCCCGGAGCGAAGACTTTTCACAGTGGTATACGGATGTGATCAAGCAGACGGAACTGTGCGACTACGCTCCGGTGCGCGGCTGCATGATCATTCGCCCCTACGGCTACGCCATCTGGGAGCGGATTCAGGCGGAAATGGATGTACGCTTTAAGGAGACGGGCGCGGAGAATGTCTATTTCCCGATGCTGATTCCGGAGAGCCTGCTGCTGAAGGAAGCAGAGCATGTGGAAGGCTTTGCACCGGAAGTCGCCTGGGTGACCCAGGGAGGCGGGGAACAGCTGCAGGAGCGGCTGGCGGTCCGGCCGACGAGCGAAACGATTTTCTGTTCCATGTATTCAAAATGGGTGCAGACCTGGCGGGATCTGCCCATGATGTATAACCAGTGGTGTTCTGTTATGCGGTGGGAAAAGGCCACGCGTCCCTTCCTGCGCACCAGTGAATTCCTGTGGCAGGAGGGCCATACCATTCATGCCACAGCGGAAGAAGCCGAGGAAGAAACCCTGAAGATGCTGGAAGTTTACCGTGAAGTGGCGGAGGATGTGCTGGCACTGCCCGTCTATGTGGGCCGCAAGAGCGACAAGGAAAAATTTGCCGGCGCCCGGGCTACCTATTCCATGGAAGCCATGATGCAGGACGGCAAAGCGCTGCAGGCGGGTACCAGCCACAATTTCGGCACGAACTTTGCCGAAGCTTACGACATACAGTATCAGAGCAAGGAAGGAAAACTGGAATATGTCCATGAAACCAGCTGGGGTGTGAGCACCCGGCTGATCGGCGCGATCATCATGACCCACGGGGATGAACGCGGACTGCGGCTGCCTCCGAAGGTGGCGCCGATTCAGGCCGTGATCCTGCCTATTGCGGCGCATAAGGGCGGTGTGATGGAGAAGTGCGAAGCGCTGCGCGACGGGCTGAAAAAGGCCGGAATCCGCGTGAAACTGGACACACGGGATACCGTCAGCGCCGGCTTTAAATTCAACGACTGGGAACTGAAGGGCGTTCCGCTGCGGCTGGAAGTGGGCCCGAGAGACCTGGAGAACGGCGTGGTGACCGTCTTCCGCCGGGATACGCTGGAGAAGTTCACCGTTCCGTTGGACGGTATTGAGGAGAAAGTCCGGGAACTGCTGGACGAGGTGCAGAAGACTCTGTATGAACAGGCGAAAGCCTTCCGGGATGAGAGGACCTGCGAAGTGCATAACATGGACGAGCTTGGAAAGGCTGTGGAAAACGGATTTGCCAGAGCCATGTGGTGCGGGGACCGGGCCTGTGAGGATGAAATCAAGGAGAAGTTTAACGCATCTTCCCGCAACATGCCCTTTGATCAGGAAGCATTCCGTTTCGGCGATACCTGCGTCTGCTGCGGTAAAAAGGCAGACAGGGTAATGTACTTTGCGAAGGCGTATTAAGATTTGGAGGTGCCCAGATGAAAATCTACGTGGATGCCATGGGAGGCGACCTGGCACCGGAAGCGCCGGTGAAAGGCGCGCTGAAAGCGCTGCGCCAGTATCCGGGCCTTGAAATTATTCTGGCAGGAAAGCTGGATGAAGTTACGTCCCTCCTGGGAGATTACGAAGATGTGAAGGACCGCCTGACGCTCGAGGAGGAGCCGGAGGTGATCACCAATCACGAAAGCCCGGTGATGGGTGTGCGCAAAAAGGTTAACAGCGCAACGGTTCAGGGAATGCTGAAGGTGCGCAGCGGCGAAGCGGACGGCTTTGTTTCCGCCGGTTCAACGGGCGCGACCCTCGCGGGGGGTATGTTCCGGCTGGGGCGGATTCCCGGCGTTGAACGTCCTGCCCTGGCACCGCTGATGCCGAACGGAAACGGTCATTTCCTGCTGATCGACTGCGGCGCGAACGTGGATTGCAAACCGGAGTACCTTGTGCAGTTCGGCATCATGGGTGACGCCTATATGAAGGGCGTGCTCGGCATGAAGAATCCGCGGGTCGGCCTGGTGAATATCGGTGCGGAAGCTGAAAAGGGAAACGCGCTGGTCAAGGAAACCTATCCTCTGATGGAAAAAGGACCTTTCAACTTTGTCGGTAACGTGGAAGCACGCGACATTCCGCTGAATCAGGCAGACGTCGTCGTCACGGACGGATTCGGCGGCAACCTGATTCTGAAGTATACGGAAGGCCTTGCGACCGCACTACTGGGCCTGATCAAGAAGGAACTGATGGCGGATACCCGCGGGAAGATTGCGGGCCTGATCGCGAAACCGGCCTTTCGGCGCGTAAAAAAGGCGATGGACTCCGACGAAATCGGCGGCGCCCCGCTGCTGGGGGTGCAGGGCGCAGTGGTGAAGGCGCACGGCTCCAGCAATGCATACGCTTTCTGCAGTGCTATCGGCCAGTGTGTCAAAATGATTGACGGCCATGTAGTGGATATAATTAAGGAAGGGGTCGCCAAGCTGGCTCCGGAAGAAAAAACACAGGAGTGATCCCGGCCGGAAAGCCGGACCACATACAGAAAAAAACAGGAGGATGACAATCATGGATTTTGAAACCATCAAAGGAATGATCGCGGAGCAGCTGAAAGTGAACCCGGATGAAATCAAGCCCGAAAGCCGGCTGATTGAAGATCTGAAAGCAGATTCTGCCAACATCATGGTGATGATTATGGATCTGGAAGATCAGTTCGGAATCACGGTGGAAGACGACCAGATCATGAAACTGAAGACCGTAGGCGACGTGGCCGCCTATGTGGCGAAGGCGAAAGTCTGAAACGGGCCGCGGACATGACGGATCAGACAAAGCGCGTCATGGACGCGCTGGGTTATACTTTTCACGACGAAGCGCTGCTCCGCCGTGCTTTGACGCACCCTTCCGCGGGAAAGGAAGACAACCAGCGGCTTGAGTTTCTCGGAGACGCGGTTTTGCAGTATCTGATGAGTGACCGGCTGTACAGGAACCATCCGTCGGACCGGGAAGGATCGCTGACCCATATGCGGGCGCTGCTTGTCTGCGAAGCGGCACTGAGCCCCATTGCCCAAAGACTCGGGATCGGCGAAGCCCTGGTGATGGACCGCGGCGAGGAAATGACCGGAGGGCGAACGAAACCCAGCGTCCTGTGCGATGCGATGGAAGCAGTGCTGGCAGCGGTCTGCCTGGACGGCGGTATGGATGCAGCGCGGGCCGTGATGGAACGGTGCTGGCCGTCGGAGAGCGAGGTCAGCCGTCCAATGCAGGACAGTAAGGGCCGGCTGCAGGAAATCCTGCAGCAAAACGGCGGGGAAACACCGAGCTATCGGATCACGGGTACAAGCGGTCCGCCTCATGCGCCGGTCTTCGAGGCGGCGGTATTCCGCGGTGATCGGGAGATCGGGCGGGGTACCGGGAAAACCAAGAAACAGGCCGAACAGGCCGCTGCCATGGCGGCTTTGAATGGGCTTGAAAAAAAGGATGAAACGGAAACAAATTCCGACAAAAGATAACGAAAATATTACAACAATGTAAAAATTCCGTTGACAATCTGAAACAGAACGAGTAAAATCGGTATGTGGCAGATTGTCAACGGGCTTTTATGCCCTTTTTATTGCACAGGAGGGAATCCCATGGCGAAGAACCGTTTGTTTCGGGGAATATTGCTGACGCTTGCGTTCATGCTGTGCATGACAGGCGTGATCGGGGAAATCCGGCGCGCCTCGGCGGAGGAAACGTCGGAAATCGTGAGCAGTTATCCTTACACCACGGTCACAAAGGTCAAGGTGAACCTGCGGGAAGCCCGGAGTGTGAAGTCCGGACTGGTGAAGCGGATTCCCGCCGAAGCTGAAATCACCGTATATGAAAAGAACGGGAACTGGGCCCGAGTGGAGTACAATGGAAGCAAGGGTTGGGTGCGGACAGAATATATTGTTCTGAAGACAGTGAAGAAAGTGACGGTCACGCCGACGCCCACCCCGGCGCCTACCCCGGCACCGGAAAAGGATGCCGGCGGATATGTTGTTCTGAAAAAAGGTTCCAAAGGCGCGGAAGTGCAGGCACTGCAGGAAGCGCTGATTGAACTCGGGTTCCTGACGGGTAAGGCTGACGGAAACTTCGGCGACGCAACAGAGAAGGCGGTCATTGCCTTCCAGCAGAGAAACAAGTATCCGGATACGGGACTGATGGATGCCAATATCCAGGCGTTTCTGTATTCCGGGAGTCCCCTCAATGCAAAGGGAACGGCGACAAAGATCAATACCGTGAGCCCGGCGGCGGGCGCCACCATGCGCCTGAACAATACGGGTGAACCGGTCGGCCAGCTGCAGACGATGCTGCAGAATCTGGGCTACTATACCGGAACGATCACAAAGCGGTATGACATGGCAACGCGGGCGGCTGTGACGGCTTTCCAGAAAAAGAACGGCCTGAAAGCGGACGGGGTCGCCGGCGCGGAGACACGGAGCCTTCTTGAGAGCGGCGCGGGCCTCCCTTCCGACGCGACACCGGCTCCGACCGCAACACCGACGCCCAAACCGACGAAGGAACCTGTCTACACAACCCCGAAGAGCACGGTGAAAAACGGATCCAATGGGGCGGACGCCCGCAGCGTACAGACCCGGCTGAAGGATCTGGGCTATTACCAGGGCAAAGTGGACGGGAAATTCGGCAGAGCCAGCGTGAACGCCCTGAAAAACTTCCAGACCAACAACGGTCTGAAGGCGGACGGCGTTGCCGGCAAGAGCACCTATGCGAAGCTGTTCAGCGCACAGGCGGTTGCTTACAATTCGCCGGAAACGGAGTCGCCGGCTCCCGTGGAAGATACAACAGAGACCGATTCTTCGTCTGAAAGCTCCTTCTGGACGACGCTGCGCAGCGGTGACAGCGGAACTGACGTCAAACAGCTTCAGGAAAACCTGATCCAGTTAGGCTATATGAGCGGAAAGCCGGACGGAAAATACGGAGATACGACCACAGCTGCGGTGAAAGCTTTCCAGAAAGCCAACAACCTGAAGGATGACGGAACCGCGGGTCCTGAAACCCTGAAGGCAATATACAGCGGAACGGCCAAGGCAGCCTCGGGTTCAACGGATTCGTCCGCTGCCAAGACAACAACAACCCTGAAGCGGGGCAGTACCGGAGCAGACGTCAAAAACCTGCAGTCCAAACTGATTGAAATGGGCTATCTGACAGGTAAGGCAGACGGGATTTTCGGCAGCAAGACCACGGCTGCGGTGAAGGCTTTCCAGAAAGCAAACCAGCTGAAGGCGGACGGTGTTGCAGGTGCAAAGACGCTGCAGCAGCTGGAAAAGGGCGGCACGGCCGCTTCTTCCACGGCAAAACCCACGGCAACGGCAACGCCTGCGCCGACGGCGGTTCCCGGCGGTACGGAAGCGCTTGCGGGGCGTCCCAGTGCTTCCCGCGTGATCTATGCCAACTGGTATACCACGGTGAAGGACGTCTGCAAGAAGTATCCTTATGCCACCGTTTATGACTACAGCACGGGTATCTCCTGGCAGGTGCATATCTTCTCGGTCGGTGCGCATGCGGACTGCGAACCTGTTTCCGCATCCGATACGGCGAAGATGATCCGGGCTTTCGGCGGGGAAACCACCTGGACGCCGAAGCCGGTCTGGGTGATCTTTGCAGACGGCAGTGTCTACATGGGTTCAACCCATGATACGCCTCACGGAACCTCCCATATCAGCAATAACTTTGACGGTCACACCTGCATCCACTTCCCGCGGACCCAGGCCCAGGTGGAGGCGATCGGACCCTATGCCACCAGCCATCAGGAAACCATTGATCAGGGATGGGCGGCAACCAGAAGATCAGGCAGCTGACAGACAGACGGATGATGAAGAGAGATACGACGATACGGAAATACAGACCCGCCGGCAGAGTTCTTTCTCTGCTGGCGGGCTTTGTGCTGCTTTTTGGCACTGCCTTCGCGGAAGAGGTGCCGGCGGAAAAGCTTCTGACGGAACTTCCGGAGGAGGTGGTGGATCTGAACGATCTGCTGGATCTTTCGGAACTTGAAGAGGACATGGAAGAAGTGGAGATTCTTCCGCCGGACGCGACGCTTCTGGCCCATGACCGGCAATGGCATACGCCAGCGGAAGGGAGCCTGGTGAAATGTGACCATGAGGTGTGTTATTGGACGACACCCATGGGCTATACGGATGAGGCGGCGGTCTGGAAGACGCTGATGCAGCCCATCACGGTGTTGGATGCGAATCAGCGGCATCAGGTGAAAATCCGGAAAGAGCCGGACAAGAACTGCACAGTTTATACCGGTGAAGTGACCGGCGCGAGCCAAGGCGTCCATGTGCTGGAAAGAGGCGACGAGTGGTCGCTGATCGAGGCCTACTCCTCCTCGCCGGAAGGCTCAAAGGTGAAGGTCTGGGCGGAAAAGTTCCAGGGCTATGTGGAAACAAGTCTGCTGAAAGAGGTGGAGGTCGATCAGACCTATGCGATTGTGATTGACAAACAGTGGCAGCGGCTATACCTCTATAAGGAAGGGAAATTGTATTCCACCCTGCTGTGCTCCACGGGGTTTTACAACCCTCAGAAGAAAAACCCCTGGAACGAAACGCCGGCGGGAGAGTTCCTGGCCATCAGCTGGACGGGAGATTTTACTCTGAAGGACGATACCACCGGGGAAGTCTACATGATCTGCAAAAAAGCCATCCGGATCAACGACGGGATCCTGATTCACGAGGTGCCTTCGGTGCTGAGCAAAAGCACCGGCGAATGGACCTACGACAACTGCGAAGGATATCTGGGAGAAAAAGCCAGCCACGGATGCATCCGGGTACAGCGAAAATTCACGCCGGAAGGCATCAATCATGAGTGGCTGTGGAAGAACCTCAGCGACGGAACCAAAGCAGGCCAGAAATACACAAAAGTGATCATCTGGGACGACGCCAACCGTGAACTGACCTATCCGGACGATCGGCTGACCCTGTATTACAATACCAACAAGGGAACCCAGTATCATTCCAGCCCGACCTGCTACGGCGTCAAGGAAAAGTTCTGGCCGCTGACGCCGTTCACCTACGGGGAGCTGGACGAGGAACCTTACAGCAAGCTGAAACCCTGTCCCTACTGCGCCCCGCAGCCTCGCAGGAAAACCATTGACAAGATCAACCAGAAGAATAACAGATAGGGTAGAGGGAGGGCGTTAACCCTCGCCCCTCCCATTGCACCGTACGTACCGGTCTGGTATACGGCGCTACATCGAAACATGGTTTCAAGTATTT